>JAEXCH010000017.1 GCA_023402275.1 Methanobacteriota archaeon | reverse complement strand
GTATATGATGAAAAATTATATATCTTAATTCGTCATTACTAAAAAGTAATATGACGTACAGGGGTCTTGGAAATGGATACAGACTTCTGATCGTCCTGCACGAAGCGGATGGCGAACTTCAGGCGGGCCAACTCAGAAGAGCGATAAAGAATTACGACACAGCAAAGAATGTTGCTAAGGATCTGAAGGCAGTAGGTTTGGTCGAGATCAAAGTGGTCAGGAAGCCAAAACTCACACACATCTACACCCTTACTGAAAAGGGAAAGGATATAGCCTCACAATTGGCAGCGATCGATGCATCGATCCGTGAAGGTATCGAAGATGTTGATGAAGAGGAGTGAAAACTCCTCTTCTATTTCAAACGCTTTAATCTTGTAATGAATATTTGTTCGGTATATTTTTTCCAAATCACATAAATTTGAGATTGAAGACCATTTGGCATGGAAAAATAAAGGTGGGCAAAGGCATCATACCAGGGGGGCGGATGCAATTGACCAATACTGTGTTAGACTTACAACTAGATAAAACCATCTGCCTTGGATGAACTTACAACAATTGCCGACAAGTTATATCCATCCATATGGTGTTTTGTAACAATGTGTTGTGGAAATGTAATGGAAATAAGATAAATATTGCCGATGTATCTGACCGATCTTCATTTTTAAGATGAGAGTAATAGGTCAGACATCATCCAGATATATTTCAGCCTTTTACAAAAAAGATAGATCTCTTATTGATCGTCATTGTGGTATCAACGCCATATTTGATTAAAAGTGATCTATTTTTGTAGAAATTCCTAAAATCGAGTTGGTTTGATATCTATTTAAATAAATCCATGTTGGATGCAATAAGGTTGAAAAAAGTCGACCCTTGTTAAATACTACAATCACGCTATTACTGACTAGACTTCGTATTGATATGCCGGATGGAGTGGATCGTTGCACAGCATGTCTGAAGCATAGGGGGGAAATAGACTTGGGTAAAATGAAAATCATGTCAGTGCTAGTTGTAGCATTGATGCTTTCTGTGAGTTTCACAGTTTGCGTAGGAGGATCACAGGATAACGACAACAGTTTTTGGAATCCTGTGTCCGCGGAAGAGACTGTGACCAACGGTATCACCAGTAATGGGGATGGATACCAAGTATCCGGTACGATAGTCAATGGAACGGATGAGAGTACAAAATTAAGTGACCTCAGAATTTTTTTGAGAGACAACGACAGCAAAAAAACACTATCAATTACACATGTGGATGATTCGGGCATATTCTCTCTAAGTAACGTTCCCAATGGCGAATATGGGGTGTATGTGTTTGGACTAGTAACGACAGACACTATATTCAGGAATGTAACGGTTTCAGACAATGATATTGAAATTGAAGAGATAAAACTGGATAAGCGAAAGGATTCTATCGAAATAAGAGTTGCTGTTGGCGATACTAGTGAGAATGCAAATATTCTAGCATATTTGGATCCAAATACGCAAACCGCAAGGATTTCGGCCATTGTAGCATCTGGGAACGTAGATGTACCTGAATTGATTACATATGAGGATATAGATTATGCCGTTACTGTCTTAGCTAATCCTGCATTAGGTAAGCATGATGCAACTAATCCGCTGGATTCATTTAAGTTGCCATTTGGCATAACAACACTTAATTTGCAATTACAAAGTGTTGGAGATAAGACAAAGTCACTCTATATACCTGCTTCTGTTATTTATATCCAAAGTTTGTTTGGATCATTCGAATTGTATGAGATGACTGGCGCGCCAATGTTCTATAATATCACCGTTGAGGAAGTGATATTTGAAGAGGGGTCGCCATTCTATATCGATGCAGAGGGTTTCATAAAAGGTAAGGGAGATGCAATATCTGGTAACGAAGGGAAGATAGGAGCAATACAAAAAATTCCTGCATGGACAGCTCCATCCACAAATGTAGAATCAATATCATTTGATGCATCAGTCAAAAATCTTGAAGAAGGGGAGTCGCTACTGCTAAGGCCAGTAATCCTCCCTGCCAATGTCGCTAATAAAACTATAAAATGGGAATCAAGCGACAATAATATTGCAACAGTACTAGGAGGATATGTTAAAGCTGTAGGACAGGGTAATGTTACTATCTATGCATATCCTGGAGACGATTCCAATAACATCAGCAAAAGAGTAGAATGCAACATAACAGTTACTGAAAAGAAAATAGTAGATGCTTTGGTAGTAACACTTATTCATAATGGAGTTCCGATCGAAAATAATGAAATTATAGAATTGTACCTTGAGGATTCAAACTCAATCACACTTAAAGCAAGTGTGTTCCCTGCCAATGCAACAAATAAAAAAGTAGAGTGGTCAAGCGAAAATCCTGAGGTAGCAACCATATCATCAGGCGGATCAATAATTACGAATGGCATTGGGCAGACAAAGATATCTGCTAAAGTATTCAATAATGCAGAAGAATATGAAGAAGCATATTGTATAATATCTGTAGTAGAAGAGATTATTGTGGGCGAATACTCTATTTCAGGTAGAGTGGAATTGACAAATGCAAACGATACTTATGAGAGCATAGTGGTATCTTTGCTTTCTGAAGGTGGTAAACTTATTGAAAGTACGAACTTGGATTCAAGAGATAGATACACCTTTGAAAACATACCGTCTGGAATCTATAATCTGTATGTATTCGGGGGAATACTTACTATGTTTTACGTGGTTGAAGTCAATGATGATAATGTAAGTGTGGATATTACCATACCTAATAACCCTCCAATATACATTCCTAACGTTATTTTAAAGTCGGATCCAAGGTATAGTTATAGATCCATGATTACTACAGTTCAGCTATATGCAGAAGGAGATGTATTTGCATCAGATTCATTGCAAATTCCACGAATAGTAGAGGCTACCTACGTAGGAAACTCCTATGATCAGGCAGTTGTAAGTGTGAGTTTAAAAGGTACTCTGATTAAGAATCTAATCCTTCCATATGGTGTACTGTCATTAGAATTGTCCAATAATCCAAATTTGGAGACAATAGTATTCCCATCCACGATAAATCATCTTTCCGCAGATATTTTTGACTCTTGCCCCAACCTCAAAGATGTGGTGTTTATGGACGGGTCCACACTTTATGTTGATGATGGTGGATGGATCTGTAATGATATGGGGCGGATGGTCAAGATACCAGCCTACAGTGGAGTCACAGATGTACCTGTGGAAGGAATAGATATCGATCCAAAAGAAGGGGAAATATATGTTGGAGAAACCATACAACTTGAACCCATTATTAATCCCGAGAATGCGTCAAACAAAAGGCTGATATGGTCATCAAGTGATGAAAATGTTGCGACGGTCTCACAGACTGGTCTGGTTTCAGCGATCAGTAAGGGGACAACGATCATCACATGTACTACGGTTGATGGAGGATATGCAGTTAATTATACGCTTAGTGTCTATGATATAGATACAATAGGAATATCACTTACTGAGACAGAAGGAACACTTAGGCTTGGTGAAACAAAAATCCTATATCCCTTGATAGAACCTAACAATGCTACATACAGAGAATTAAAATGGACCTCATCCAGCCCCATCGTTGTTTCTGTAAATGATGGAGTGATTAAAGCTATAGGGGCCGGAACCGCGACCATAACTGTTAGTTTACTATCCGATCCGACTATCAATGCCACTTATAATGTTACAGTTGAGTCTGGTATATCTGGGGGGACAGTCACCTTTGATTCTGATGTTGGGACAGTACATGCAAAATTGAATGGAGATGTTTTCACAAAAGGCGGACAGGTTAAGAGTACTGATGTACTAGTTCTGAAATATGAGGAATCCACCAGCTTTGAATTTGTAGAGTGGGTAGTTAAAAATTCAAAAGGAACACAATACTATGACACACACACTATCAGACTCGAAGGTGTAACAGAGGATACAGCAATCAGTGTCTCTTATAGATATTATTCTCTCTCTGCGACTCCCGAGTATATAGTCAACTCTGGAACACCTACGCTGGATGATGATCTGATTATGAATTGGGCATTCGGAGTTGGGATAGTTGATCCAGGGCAAATGCGTTGGACCGGACACGCATCTGTACCTCTGGTTGTTGGAGATTATCTCTACACTAGGGTTCTTGATAAGATATATAAGGTGGATCTTTCAACAGGAATGTCCGTGGCAACATGCCCATCTGTATCAACAACAGATTTCTACCATTATCTGCAGTACTCGCATGGATTAATATTTGACACATACACTCAGAATGTGTACGATACTGATCTGAACTATGTGGATAAATGGGCAGGTCAAGTCGTTATGCCCGATGGAGAATTCACCTATACTCTCCGCAATGTAATAGAGAATGGAATATCTCATCAATATTTTATTAAAAGCAGTGCTGATCTATCTACCACATACTGGCAAACTGATATTGGCGGGGCATTCTATAGGCCATATGCTGTTCAGAATGGGGTATTCTTGGATAATTATTTCTATTGGATATCTGTAGATCTAACTACTTCTGGTTCAGTTGGGGATATGCGTGCATTACGTTCGATAAACATCGCAACTGGAGAAATTGTGGACACTATGGTATTCAATAGTATCGAAGGCCATATGTTGGATGATGGGTGGGTAAGCACAGATGGTTCAAGAATATACATGACAGCGTATACAGCTGGTCTTTTCTCATCTGGTGATGCTTATTCAAAAGTGGCTTATGCGGAGGTCAATAAAGGAAAGTTCTCTAATGAGAGTTACCTCCAATTAACAACTAAATCTCACACGTCTGCATTCATAGTGTTCAATGATCGTGCATATGTTCAAGATGGTAATGTCCTGAATGTTTACAAAAAAATCGATAATGGTTTTGAACTTGCATATAGAACTACAATAAGTGATAACACGCACGGTGGAATCGTAGTTGATACAAGCCATGCAGGAGAAGATGGGAAAGGAGATGTATACATCTATCTTTTACCATACAGGCCTGTAAATGGGGACCTTTACATCTTCTCAGATAGACCTGGACAAGAGGAAGGAAAATACAGAGTATACAGTGATCTGGTAAAACCACAATATGGATCCCAATCCATAAGGGCTGGACCAAATGGAGAGTTGTTATGGTACAATGATACTGGCCTTGTCTTCAGTGTATCGGTCAAACCGGATGAATGGGTAAAAGAATATGGGGTATTCATCCAGATGGAGGGCATTGGATATTGGACTGAAACATCTGGTTCGACCCTTGGCGAGGCTCTGACAGCAATGGGCTGTATTATTTTGGAGGAAGATGGTCAAACGTCTATATCGCTAGATGGTCAAACAATATATGCCTACCGTTGGTCTGAAAAATCGTCTAGATGGGAGGCAACAGTGAACGTCAATGGACATTTCACTGAAACCGTTATAATATTGTCTGAAGGCAGACCCAATCTAACAACAAAATGGTATTATGAGGATAACAATTCCAAAATAATCGGATACAATGTTAACGAGATAATCAATTCTGATATTCCTTATGGATCATTTTTGGTTAAGGAGCAACCAACTCCCGTTACATCAATATCCATTGACATGGAAGATGCAATAATACAAAAATATGGAAAGTTGTCATTAACTGCGACAATAAATCCCGGTAGCGCAGATTCACGTGTTATATGGTCTTCCAGTAATACTTATATTGCAACAGTCGACCAAAATGGCAATGTCAAAGGAGTAAACAAAGGATTGGTAAAGATAACGGCGACATCTGTTGAAGACCCACTTATCAATGCGGTGTGTTATGTCTATGTTATTGGATATGAACATGATGTGCCTGTTTCTAACATCGTCTTGTCTAATACTCAATTGAGTGTTATTCCTGGTACAAGTATGAAAATTCAGGGATATGCTAACCCCATGTCGGCATCAAACACAGAGATAATATGGAAATCAAGTGATGATTCTGTAGTTCAGATCGATGAGAATGGAAATATCATCGCCAATAAGCTGGGAACTGTAACATTGACTGCGATCTCTGTATGGAATCCGTTCATTACTGCTGAATGTATCGTGACGGTTGAGCATGGTTCAAGTTCAGCCACAGAGATAACTTTGGATTCCAATGAAGTTTCATTGGATGTTGGCGGAACAAAGAAACTAACAGCAACAGTCACACCTCAGAATGCATCCAACAGGGATGTCGTGTGGGAATCAAGCAATGAGGCCATTGCAGTTGTGGACACGAATGGGAATGTCGTTGCATTATCTGCTGGTGTTGCGATCATATTCGCAAAAACATCCGACGGAAGCAAAGTGGCCACCTGCATTGTGACCGTTGAAGGAAGCGGAAGCACTACGACCGATGTTCTGGTAATGAATCAGAATATTCTGACATTGACGGTAGGCGGTTCAAATGTGTTGGTCGCATCCTTGAGCTCAGGAAGTTTGGAAGGAAAGACAATAAGATGGTCCTCCAGTAACTCTGCCATAGCAATGGTTGATTCAAACGGAATAGTCACCGCAACAGGTAAGGGAACTGCTACGATAACTGCAACATTGATGTCATCCCAAGGAATGGGAATAACATCCGCTGCATGCATGGTGACCGTTGAAGACAAGTCGGGAGAGACAGAAGAATCAACGGTAAAGACCGAGATAGTGAATGGCGTAAATGGACAGATCGTTGAAACAACGGTCAAACCATCGATATCAAGGGATTCCGCTCGTGTATCATCCTCCAATGTGGATTCAATAGTCTCACAGATAGAGGAGGCAAAGAAGACCGCAGGAAACGGAGTTTCATCCGTGATCAATCTTGATATCGGATCCGCAAGACAACTTAGCATTCCTTCACCATCAAAGATAGCCAATGCCGGAGCAGGAATACAGATAATGTCTGCCCACGGATCCGTGGATATACCTAACAGTGTACTGAGAGGTATGGTATCCGGTAAGGTAGGGGATCTGACGATCACCGTAGGAAGCGTTGACAGGAATGAACTGATGAAGGATCACAGGGACCGTTTGGGCTCCAATGATGTCATAGTGGAGTTCGCAGCCCATGTAGGGAGCACCTCCATACACCAATTCAATGGAGATGTGAAGATATCAGTTCCTCACACGATCATCAACGGATCGAACATAGATGATATGTTCGTGTGGCACCTGAAGGACGACGGTACTGTGGATGAGATGGAGTTCACATACAAGAATGGACACATAGTCGTGTCATCTGACCACTTCTCCCACTTTGCTATTGGATATAACAATGGTGAGGATGGCGGATTGGACCTTGTTGCGGTCGGTGTCCTTATTGCAGTGATCGTAGCACTGGTATTCGCAGCGCTGTTCTTAGCATGGAGGGCTAAGGAAGAGAAGGCATGATGATAGCAAAGGCCGTTCACGGACGGCCTTAAACCATTTACATTTAATTAAAACTGAAAAAAGGCGATATCGGTAAGCAAAGAAGCGGATTGATATTGATAGAATAGGAGGGAGAAGATGAACAATAAAAAGATGATAGCGCTGTTTTTCGCATTTGTCGTTGTATCAACTGGGGCACTAGTCCTAACATCAGATGACAGCGATGCTGCAACTTATAACGCCAGGATATTCATCGATGGAGAGGAACATCAGGGAACCGGAAACAATTTGCTAAATGTCGTCAAAAGCGTAACCGGTGATGATCTTGTTGTAGCTGCAAATGGCAACATAACCTCATACAAGGGGGAGGAAGCACCTGCGGGATACGCATGGGTGTTCTTCAAATGGGTGCCAATGGGCGATACAACAGTGGTGCCTGCAATTGATTGGATAGTGGTTCAATTAACTAACAACAGTGTACTGGATAACGGCGCATCATTCGCAATACATTTGTCAAAGATCACTACTGTGGGAGGCAAAACAACCTATAGCATTCCGGATTTTGAACCACAATCAACAGCATATTTCTTCATAAAGTTCGCTGAACAATATGATAATAAATATGTTCTGAATCTGTTGACCGAGAAAGAAAGAAGGGACGGATTCTGGATATCCGGAACAGGAAGCAGTGCTGATGAAGCATTATATGAGGCTTGCCAGAGATATGTTTTCGACCTTACCATGAACATGGGTGATGGGAGCGGGGGACATGAAGCAATATTGAAGGGATGGCTAGGAAGTTTCATGAGGATGGGGGATGAAACCATTGGTGCACCAGAGGATTCAACATATAGATACTGGAGTCAATTCACATGGAATGGAAGCACATGGAACTATAATCAAAATGCTTTAGGGTATTTTGATCCTGGTATAAATCCATATTATGGGATCGTCAGACAAACCACTCTGGAAGGCAGTGCAAGTTCCGGTATCTCATTCAATCCAGAGAGATTGAATGTCCCATCTCTCGTACGTTCTGCCAACTCAGTATGGGACGGCGAACCAGGGGGAGGAGATGATCCAGATCCCGAACCGGAAGTGAAACCAACGAGCATAACACTCAACACCACATCTTTATCATTCTTTGAGAACAGCGGCAGTCAGAAATTGACTGCAACACTGACGCCAGCCAATGCAATCAAGACTGTGAATTGGACGACCAGCAACTCATCCGTTGCCACGGTAGATTCGGATGGTAATGTCACTCCTATCAGAGAGGGTAATGCTGTAATAACAGCTACAGCCGAAGGCGGTAAGACCGCAATATGTTCGGTAACGGTGAAGAAGCAATCATCACCGACATCCTTTGAGCTCAGTGCATCCAGCACTACATTGACCATTAATGGTACGGTACAACTGTATGCCAACCAATCTGTCAGATCATGGAGTTCTTCCGATACCAGTGTTGCAACGGTCGATAGTAACGGCAGGGTCACAGGTGTGAAGGCAGGGGCGGCGGTCATCACCGCAACGTCATCCTCCGGAAACACAGCAACATGTTTGGTATCCGTAAGCCAGGGAAGTTCAGGAGGCGAGACGTCATCAGATATCTTCACAGGCAATATGTCAAATACGGCATATGCGGTGGATCATGATTCCAATTCCGTCACTTCCGAATCCTTGGTGGTAGGGAGCATTGATGAATCAGGATATGTTGTGGATGACAAGGCCATAAGGGAACTCATAACCCAGCTTGACAAGGTCAAGAAACTGGCATCCAATGCAACCATGAACGTTATCATTGATGGTGGTTCGTCAGATACAGTGAATATAGCCAATCTTTCCAGTGTTGCAAATGCAGGTGCGAATATTGTGATAAGGTCATCATCAGGTGATGTAACACTCACAAACGAGATCCTGTCCAATATAAGCTCTGATTCATTCGCTCTTGATATGAAGGGAGTGAACCCGAACGATCTCAATGAGGAACAGAAGGAACAGGTGGGCGACAAGGATATCCTGATTGGGATAACCGCTAATTCATCTGGATCCGATGTACATGAACTGGGTGGAAAGGCCACAGTGTCTGTTAAATACAGCATACCAAGCGGTGTATCTGTAAGTGAGATATCACTCTGGTATCTTGCAGAGGATGGTACAACTGAGAAGATGGAATTCACCTACAGGGGAGGATACATAACATTCGAGACCGACCACTTCTCGATATTCAAGATAGGGGTCGAGAGCGGATCCTCCGGAGGTATATCCACCACTATGATCGCTGGTATCATAATAGCGGTGATAGCGGTGGTTGTGATAGCTGTTGCACTTGTTTGGAGGAATAAACAGTCTGCAAGTTCTTAAACGGATTCATAAACCCTTTAATTTCATTTCTATACATATGATAAGTATGATGTAGATGGTGAATTAATACCAAACGTAAGAAAAAAATACTTATTCGAACTCAAAAAGGTGGATCATGAAGAGATATATCCTAGTTGCTGCAGCATTATCATTGTCATTCCTTTTGTTGATGCTGCCGTCAGACAGCAGTACTGAAGCCGCATCATATGATTCGCCTAATGGGGAGTACACATACAACACACACGGGACCGGAGTAGCTGGTGATGAGTATTGGTCAAACATAACAGGTTTCCGAACATCGGACAAGTATGTGACGATACAACCTGCTTTGGAAGGGTATGTCATGGTCGAGATATCATCGAATTCTTTCTCCGAATGCGATGGTATGACGGATCTTATATTACCAAAGACATTGAAGAGGATAGGTCCGGAAGCATTCACTCAATGTAAAACATTGGAAAGGATCTATTTCTTGGGAGACCGACCCGATATAGATGCAACGGCCATACCTTCTGGTGTCGAGTTGTATCATCTCTCTGGAACATCAGGATGGGATTCAGAAACCAGTGTACTTCAAGAGTATACGTATAATGGAGCTGGTCATTCCATCGGATATTACATAATTAATGGCGAGGCGGTCATTAATTCACTGAAAAGTGGAAAGGAGATCACGATACCGTCCACCGTCAACACCGGTAACGGAACGTTCACTGTCACAACCGTAGGGAATGAATCATTCAGAGGAACATCGATAACATCAATCGATATGGCCGACACGGTAACTAAGATAGGGGTAAGGGTATTCTATGGATGCAGTGAATTGGTCAATGCAATAATGCCAAGTTCATTGAAGGTAGTATGCGATGAAGCATTCAGGCTGTGTCCAAAACTAAACAATGTTGATCTACACAATGCAGAATATATCGGATTTGAATCATTCAGGATGTGTTATTCCTTCACAGAAGTGATCATCCCAGATTCGGTGACCATAATGCATGAGGGAGCATTCAGGGTATGTACCTCTGTGGTATCATTGACCATAGGTGCAGGAATAACTGATATACCGAATTCTGCTTTTGATTATTACTATTCTTTAGAGAATATAGAGGTAAGAGGGAAAATAAGATCGATCGGCGACAATGCATTTTCGAACATATTGAGTAATATGGCAAAATTGAAGAGCATATCCTTCCCGGATGTTGAAAAGATAGGTAAGTATGCATTCCATGGTAGTATAGAACTTGCCCATGTGGATTTGGGCGACAACCTAAAGGAGATAGGTGCATATGCATTCTATGACTGCAGAAGCATCGAATCCCTGCATCTTCCCAATACCGTGGAGAAGATAGGCGATTCAGCATTCTTCAATGCACGTGATATGACAGATATTTACTTCGCCGGGAACATGCCTGAATTCGGATCGAATGTCTTTGGAGGCACGGAGGTCCTTGTCCACTGTACTGAATCCCACAAGAGATCGTGGAGCGGGTTCGATGGAGAACTAGTGGTGGATCCCGATGGTTCATTGCCAACTACCTACATAGTTGCTGCCATCGTTATGATACTTGTAATATCTTCACTTATCATACTCTGGAGGCGTAGGTCCGGGCGAGATATATGATGATTTTGTTCAAGTGGATCCCATAGCCCAATATATTTGGAGATAAGTAAGAAATATGATCCAATATATCCCCAACACAATGTTTATCTACTAGAACCGTTGGATGCGACATAGTTGAAAATAAACGAGTTTTCTTAAATAAGGGCCATGTCCTCTCAATTAATGTCGCTGTCAATAGATAGCGGCGAACACATGATCGAAGAATGTTCGAGAATGATAGAGATGTCGTTCAAAACAGGATTCGATCTCGTTTGGTCGGAACAAGTTGTTTTGATTAAAATACGAAAAGGTGAAAAAAATGGATAAGAAAATTATGGCCTCACTGGTCGTAGTCGTCATGCTCGCTGTAGCAGTCCCGGCATTTGCTTTTGCCGATGACTCATCCGATGCAGCAGTTCCCGCAGGTTATGGGGAATTCAACGTGTACGTCTACACCAGTGCATCATCCAAAACCCTTCACGAGGTTAGTGGATATAACGCAGCAATAGCAGTGAACCAAGTGGTTCCGCTGGCAGACATGAACTACGCAACCAATGCATCCGGTTGGTATGATATCAACACGAACTACGGAGCACTTCCTGACTCGTTCAGTTACAAAGCCAAGTTCCTTTTGATCTTCAACCGCACATACACCATAGAGAACCCTGTTGCATATTACTTCAGCGACAAGACTCAGACATGGGAAGTTGCAGACTACGCACTCGGTTTCTACAAGCCGTTCAGTGACTACAGTTCAGCAGCAAGCGACGATCTCAGGACAGCAAACATAGCAATAGTTCCCGGAAATGTGACCAACCCGTCACTGCCCACCTCGGGACTTCAGGACATCGCTCAGGTTGACTATGCAGCAGGCAGCGCATATGAGGTGACATTCAACCTTACCGCCAACATGGATCTGTTGACCAACAACATACCATATACAGGTAAGTCTCCGGTAACTGATGCATTGATAACATATATTGCAGCCAATCCTATTGTCGTCAAAGGATATGGATCTGATACATACTTGGCACTCATGGATGCATATAACAGAATGCCATCACTTGCTGTAACATCCAAGGGATATGTTACTGACAGTGGTGCAATATATACAGGATATGGTAGCATTCAGAATATGTATGGTCTGCTGTACGGCGACAATGGTCAGCCCTATCCCGCCACTCAGTACTACTACTGGTCACTCTTCCTGGGTAACAGCACAAACTGGCAGGACATGTCAAGCTGGTTGCTTGGATGGATGAGCCCTCTTGATGAGGCATCTGAGTTGAACATGGCTGGATTTGATTTCGTCCAAGACGTATTCACATTCCAGTACTCCTACTCGTAATATTGCTGAGTAAACAAACTGGGGCAATGCCCCTTCTTTTTTATTATATATTTAAACTCATAGTTTATTTTGATCAACGGTTTCACATCTGCATGTTTGGTGAAAAATGATATTTGGATAAATTATTATTTTCAGATCAGGGGTCATCATTCATAAACACATTCAAGACATTTTGACCAAGGGGCAATGGATTTTATTTTCATACTATTTTTAAGGATGTAATAAATCGATCGAACTAAAGGTAATACATTCATCCTTAGATTGTATTTATTAAAAAATTATAATAGATTGATTATAGACAAAGGTAAAAAAATCATTCGTATCCTTTGTTCTGTTTGAACAATAAAGTTGGATGCAATAAGGTTTAAAAAAGATGATTTTCATTAAATAATTCTATTTTATGCTATATGTATGCTGGATTCTTTGAATATAGACTATCGTATGGCTATTAGCAATGTATGACTGATAGAGTATCCATTCCGATTTAAATTGTTTATGTCAAGGCCTGGTATTTAATAGTAAAGGTGAAAAAATGAATAAGAAAATTATGGCCTCACTGGTCGTAGTCACCATGCTCGCTGTAGCAGTCCCGGCATTTGCTTTTGCCGATGACTCATCCGATGCAGCAGTTCCCGCAGGTTATGGGGAATTCAACGTGTACGTCTACACCAGTGCATCATCCAAAACCCTTCATGAGGTTTATGGATATAACGCAGCGATAGCAGTGAACCAGGTGGTCCCGCTGGCAGACATGGATTATTTGTTAGGTTGGGGGTGGTATGACATCAACATGAACTATGGGGCACTTCTTGACTCGTTCAGCTACACAACCAAGTTCCTCTTGACATTCGAGCGCACATACTCCATAGAGAACCCTGTTGCATATTACTTCAGCGACAAGACTCAGACATGGGAAGTTGCAGACTACACACTCGGTTTCTACAAGCCGTTCAGTGACTACAGTTCAGCAGCAAGCGACGATCTCAGGACAGCAAACATAGCAATAGTTCCCGGAAATGTGACCAACCCGTCACTGCCTACAAGTGGTCTTATGCCTATAGAGCAGGTTACAGCAACAACCGATTTTCAGGTGACATTCAACATTACTGCTAACATGGATCTGTTGACCAACAACATACCATATATAGGCAAGTCTCCAGTAAATGATGCATTGATAACATATCTAGCTGCAAACCCAATAACTGTTGTTGGATATGGATCCGATACGTCTCTTGCATTAGTTGATGCTTATAATAGGGCCCCATTTTTGGGTTTGGAATCCAGTGAAAACATTACTTACTGTTGGGGATTAAACCACCTTTATGGTTATGTTTTAAATTTATTTGGACTTATGTTTGGGGACCTTGGTTGGTGGCCAGAGGATGGGCAATCAGGATGGAACTTATTCCATGGGTCTAGTACATCGTGGCAAGATCATTCGTCCTTTACTTTAGGTTGGATGAGTCCACTCTATGAAGTATCTGAGTTGAACATGTATGGATTCAATTTTGTTCAAAATGAGTTCACTCTGGAATATGGAGAAACACGCCTTATAATTGTTTAAATAGGGGGATCCTCCCCTTTTTTATTTTAATATAACAGATAACCCGAATAAACAGGATCACACATTGACATGCTTTTAAGTGGAAAATTGTTGCACATTTGATGATTATTTACATTGTTTTTCCAGTAAATATTGATTTTTGCTGATAATGTATAGTACATTTCCACTATCATATATAGCATTGGATGCAACAAGGTTAAAAATTAACGATGTAAATTAAATATCGTTCCCATGGATACAGCCAGAGGCATCCTTATTATGGGAGGTTGTATGAACAACCATCAGGTCCTTGGGGGGAGACATGACAGTGATGATCCAATCTATGTTTATTGATATGATCGGAACAGATATTCAATGCAGTATCGGTGCATATATCCTCCTCGATTATATAAAAAATACAAAAGGTAGGAACCATCAAGTAATGTTTGAAGATGAATGCCATAACAATGCAATATCACATTATTGTCCTACAGATATGAACTCGATAGTCCTCCAAAGGGAGTTGATGATCTGAATTCCACTGACATAAAGATCGCAGTATCTGCTATAGTCGCTGTACTTATTGTCATCTCCATACCTCTGATAGGTCTTACCACTGCCGAGATCGATGATGCTGAAGGCGTTGTCATTGATTTTGGATATTGGAATGTGGTATGGGTGCCGATGTCCTTCGAGGAGGGCATGGATGGTAATGATGCCTTGGAGAAAGCCTGTGATATCGCCGGATATGATATCGTTTTCCTAGATGAGGAAAAGACCCAAGTATTCTCCATAGATGGACAGGTCAACCTATATGGAATGGAATGGGGCATGTACGTCTTGGAATCGGATTCATGGAAGGCCGTTGAGGATGTGAAAGAGATAGATGTTTCTGAGATAGGTTTCATTTGCTGGGGAAGGGCCTCCGGAGAGGAGGGAGTGGTCCCTGGGACCGATACCACCGGTTTCACATATTACGGATATGCGAATGACGGGTTCTCGTCATCGACTGGAGAGAAATTGAGAGTTGTATCACTGGCCCCATCTGTTACAGAGATACTCACATCGGTAGGGGGATTGGATATGATCGTAGGTACGGATCTTTACAGCAACTACCCTCAAGAGATAGTGGATAAGAAGAACAAGGGTGAGATCTCTGTAATAGGGGGATATACAGATCCGAACTATGAATGGATCATAAAGGTGAATCCCGATATCGTGTTCTGTGACGGAGGGACCGGAGAACACATCAGCATGGCCAACAAGCTTAGGAAATCCGGCATCAATTGCGTTGTATTATATGATGCTGTGAACATTGAAACACTTTACAACAACATATGGATCGCAGCCTCCGCATTGGGTCTTGAGGAGAATGCCAATAAATCCATCAACATTGCAAGGATAACGATAGACAATATAATTGGAGTTATAGGTACACAAGCTGCAAAGAGGACCTTCTTCGCATTGTCGACCGACCCCTCACCATGGACCTCTGGGTCTCACACGTTCGTCTCGGATATGATATCGAAGATATCAGGGATCAATGTTTTCGATACGCAATCATCATCATGGTTCATGGTATCAAAGGAACAGATCCACACCAAACAGCCGAGTGTAATAGTGATAATATATGATGCCATGGAGATCACGACGATGGAGGAGTATCAGAGTGCGATCGACAGATTGGACCCTGTTTGGAAAGAGACCCCCGCATATCGTAATGGGAATGTGTTCTTCTTCACCGGAAGCTCTGCCGATATATTATCTAGGCCGGGACCAAGATTGGCAGAGGCAACAGAACTACTTGCAAAGGTGATGCATCCGGAACCCTTCACTAACAGGGACCCGCTGGATGTTGTACCGAAGTTCTTCGGTAACGATTACAAAACATATCTGAAATATCAGGAGTCATCAGCATGAAGACATCAGTATCTATCCTATCGGTCGCTTTTGTAGCGTTATTGATCTTACCTATATCGGTATCCAGTGCTGATGTTGATAGTAATGATCTCCTGTTAGATTATGGGAATGGGGAGTATGAATGGTTCTCCGTCGATACAAGCGGGACCTATCTCGATGTTCTAAGGAAATGTAAGAGTAGTGTCAGCTATGAGGGATCATCGCTGAATATCGACGGCATTTCAAGAACGACAATATCGGGAAGTTCGACTGTAACTACTGACTGGAAGATCTATACTTGGGACGGTTCCAAATGGAATTACTCTACATCCGATCCTACATCACGTTGCACCGGAACGACGGCATTCGGATTCTTCCCGGACAATGATCTGGTACCTTCTGCAAGCCCCATACATCCTACGGTTTGGACGCAATTCGGAGGTTCTTCCAGTGCTTCCAACACATCACCTTCATATGGTCCTGATAAGCCTGCCCTTCCCGTTGAATGGTATAATACATATTCGACAGGATATGTTGATTCGGGACTTGTTGTTTCAGGCGATCTGATATATCACACCACTGGTGGGTCGTACGGTGTGACCACCAGCGACAAGGACCCATGGATATACTGTCTAGATAGATTCACTGGTGAGGTAAAGTGGAAGTATCATGCGACATACGGGTCAGGATATGAGGTCACCACCCCGCTGATAGTTGGGGACATACTCATAGTCACCACCACTTGCGGCGACATGTATGCATTCGATAGATTCACAGGGGATGTTCTGGATAAGGTCAATATTCCCTTCCAACCCCCGGTCGGCCCTGACGGGGATGTACTGTGGGATGGGAGGACATTCGTTACAGGAGGAACCACCCCCGTCTATGATTCGGGGGCAATATTCTTCGGGTCCGCAGACGGCAGGGTATATAGCTATTCTGTGTCACAATCAGGAAAACTCACTCAGATCTGGTGTTATGATCCCCCCTCAACAAGTTCCGGCGGTAAATATACAGGATCCAAAGGATCATTCTACTATCATGCCCCGACAATATCCGAGGTCGATGGTAAGAAGATCCTATTCATAGGAAATTATGAAGGTTATATCCACGCTGTTGATATAACGAATGGGAGTTCGATATGGGTCAAACGCCTGATCGATCTCAGGGAGAACAACAGATGCGTACCCGGAACCCCAGGTTCCGTTGGTTCCGTATCCATAAGTCCCGACGGTAAGATGCTGTTGGCATCATGTACCGATGGGGGACTGTTCACACTGGACGGATATCTTTTGGCCTTGGACCCCAAGACCGGGGATATACTGAGGACAACGGATGGCGATGAATGGAAATTGGGAATATTGCTTTCATCCCCTGTGGTAACTGATTCAGGTTTCTATTCTTTCGTCTCACCGATAGGCGCCGAATACTTCATATCTGTAGAAGGGGAAAGGATAGATGCCACATCCGCATTCTATAAATTCGATTGGGATGGGAAGGTAGTATGGAAATCCACCAATTATCAACTGATAAAAGCCCCTCTGACCTTGGCCGACGGCGTCCTATATGCAATGGATTACTCTGCAGGCTCATTTTGGCCCAGCGGGGGTGCAATTACAGCGATAAGCGCCGAGGATGGGTCCGAACTATGGAGATTGTTATTGTCCCCATACACCACAAGCTCATATTCAATGGTACAACCCACCGTCATAGACGGAAAGATCTATGCGGCGAATGATTTCGGTGCGATATACTGTCTATCCACCATTGCAGGGGCAGGTACAGAAGAGGAACAGATACTGGCATTACAGACACAAGGATTCCGTCACTGGTCATGGGCCGTTGTTGCGGTCGTGATCATAGGTTCCTTGATCCTACTAGCAAGATTCTACTGAGGTCTTACATGAGTCATAGTTACAACGAAGATGTATCGGGCGGAGAAGAGAGGGATCCCATGGAAAAAGGATTCTTCCGAACGTTGAAGAAAGGTTACGGGAAGATGAAGAAGGATATGGAGAAACCGCTTCCCGACGATGAGAGCGAGATCGCCCGTAAGAAGAGGAGATTCAGGATAATATGCATATTCGGCGTAATAATGTCCTTTGTTGCATTCCTGATATCCATCTCGATATCATCGGGAGGGGTAATACCGGTCAGCGAAGCGATATCCTCCATGATATCTGCCATAATGAAAGGCGGTCAGGGACTCAATCAAATAGAGTTGTATATCTATCAATCAAGACTCCCAAGAGTACTTGCTGCAATAGCAGTGGGAGCAGGTCTTGCCATCGCTGGCTGCATGTATCAGGCCGTGATAAGGAATCCTCTGGTTGATCCGTACATAACAGGTGTATCGTCAGGTGCAGGTTGTTTTGTGGTAGCCGCTGTAGCACTTGGGATGACCGTTTCGATAGGAACCAACTCCCTTTACTTCATACCAATCGTAGCTATAGTGGGAGGTCTAATCGCGTACGGAATAACGATGACCGTTGCGGAAGGATCCGGAGGATCCGCTGTCAATTACATTCTGGCGGGAGTTATAGTGGGATTCGCATTCTCATCCATCCAGACAATATTCATATCCATGGCCAAGGATACATTCTCCGAAGTAATGTGGTGGCTCTACGGATCGTTTGCCAGCATAACTTGGGAGAACGCATGGTTAGTGTTCATACCTGCATTAGGGCTGGCGGCAATAGTCACGATATGGGCCAGGGAATTCAATGTGCTTATGATGGGTGAGGATCAGGCCAAACAACTTGGTCTCAATGTAAGAAGATTCAAGATAATCGTTATGATCGTGGCATCGGTATTGACAGCTGTTTGTGTCGCCTTTTGCGGTATAATCGGATTCGTGGGGCTTGTGATACCTCATGCATGCCGTATGGCACTGGGAGGGGATCACAGACTGATCATGCCAGCCTCCATAATCCTTGGTGCAATGTTAATGTTGTTCGCGGATCTGGTGGCTAGGACCGCCATGTCCCCGATAGAGCTTCCTGTTGGAGCAATAACTGCAATGATAGGTACTCCGATATTCGCTTACATGCTCATCCGTAAGGGGCGTGAGTACGATGGATGAGACTGTACTCACAATAAAAGGTCTTAACAAATACTTTGATGATTTCCAAGCACTTCGGGATATTGACCTAGAACTAAAGAAAGGGTTGCTGGTAGGTCTTATCGGACCCAACGGGTGCGGCAAATCAACAATGATGAAATGCATATCCAAACTTTACGAACCGTCATCGGGGACCATACTTGTCAATGGTGATGATGTGTCGGTAATGAAGCCAAAGGAAGTGGCCCGTTTAGTGGCGAATGTCCCCGCCGAGGCAGGACCCACTTTCGGATTGTCCGTTATGGATATGGTCATGATGGGGAGATACCCTTTCGTGGACAAGATATGGTGGGAGGATCCGGAGGACGAGGCCATAACAAGGAAGGCACTTCAGACTTTTGGCATAGATCATCTCCGAAGGAAGCAGGTCTCGCTTCTGTCATCAGGAGAGAAACAGCGTGCATTGATAGCCAAGGCGTATGTCCAGGAGCCCAAATTGATGTTGGTGGATGAACCGACCGCACATCTGGACATGAAATACAAGCTTCAGGTCATGGAATACCTGAAATCCATGTCAAAGACCGATATGACGGTAATGGTAGCAGAGCATGATATATCACTCATGGCGAGATATTGTGATCTTTGTATCATAATGAAACATGGACAGATAGTCACGATAGGGGATCCAAAAGAGGTCATAGATGCGGAATTGATCAGAGAGGTCTAC
Organism: Methanobacteriota archaeon; assembly: GCA_023402275.1. Taxonomy (GTDB): domain Archaea; phylum Thermoplasmatota; class Thermoplasmata; order Methanomassiliicoccales; family Methanomethylophilaceae; genus Methanoplasma. The sequence goes on along the minus strand of JAEXCH010000017.1, from coordinate 30,854 downwards.
GAGGTCGATGCGAGGGTGGGTCTTGATATCGACGGAGAGATATACGTCCTACCTAAGAAGTATGTTGAGGGCGAATGATGGAGAGTTCTGAGGCAGAGGTAAGAAGACCATCTTCAGAGATATCTCTGAAGCTCTATTGCTACAGATGCGGGCATCTTTGGTCATCGAGGAAGGATGGTATGCCGAAGACCTGTCCCCGGTGTAAATCCTCACAGTGGGATACCCCTGTGAAAAAGGACACGGTCTGTATATTCTGCGGCGAAAGATGGTACATGTCTAAACTTGATGAACCATGTCCAAGCTGCAATCGTTCCAGGATAGACGGCATACCTTCTGATAACATACTGCACTGCAATCAGTGTGATTATGAATGGGCCGGGAGATTCAAGTCAAAACCAAAGAAATGTCCTCTGTGCAAATCACTAAAATGGTCGGAATCAAAAGCTTCTCAGTTCACCTGTCACAGGTGCAGCCACGTATGGCGCAATAGGTCCAAGAGGCCTGAAAGATGCCCCAAGTGTCAATCCACCAAGTGGGATGTTCCAGCATATAAGCTTCAATGCAGAAGGTGCGGTTATAAATGGATGACCAAGAATGGTAGGACCTCCGAAGAGATCAACATGTGTCCCTCCTGTAAATCCAGAAAATGGAATGAAACACCGAATTTGAAGATATGCAAGGACTGCGGAGCATATTATATCGGGAGGATCGATAAGCCGGGCTGCAGATGTACATCCTGCACATCAAAGAAGAAGTCCTTCAAGAACACATGCGAGTTCTGCAATGCGAATTGGAGCACTACAACGGATGAATGGACAATATGTCCCAGATGCGGTAAATCTAAGTCTGATGAGAACGATGAGAAGACCTTGGGGATATGGTCTGATGGAAGGTTCTCTTTGAAGTATGTATATACTGATGATTTCAGTTTCATATATCTTTGGGAAGGAGAGGATCCGGTTGCCACAATGTACTTTCACGATCTGCTTGGGGAATTGAGCATAACTGCAGATCAATTCACTTCTCTGATATCAGATAATTCCAATAGTGGTATATGGAAAAAACTCTCCGATCTAATATATGATCGCAGGGATGAATATCTGCAGAATGTGTCCTATTTTATGAGACGCCTAAACATCTCTGAATCTGATGCAAAGATCCTTTCGATACATTTCACAGGTATGGGCCCTGAAGCCATAGCTGTCAAATTCGGAATATCTCTGGATGAGGTAAGGAGATCATTCGACAGGATAATGGAGGCATATATCGATAATGGGATCGTTGTGAATGATTCGATATTCACTGATGACCCCATATCCTATTATTGAGTTACTTTACTTTTACTACTATTAACATCCTTATTAAGTAAGGTCATTTATTGTTAGTTTACCTTATTCACTATTTTTTTACTCATAATCTATTTATTATCATTTAGCAGTTGGATGTCGCATCCAATAGGTGAACCAATTGAGGAAAGTAAAATCTGACCCACTTAACGATCATTATCTGGACGGAATGAAGAGGTTAATGACTATAGTGAGAAAGAATTCTGTTACATCCATACCTGATGAAGATGATGATCCGGTATCAAATAGTTCACTTGCCACCAAGCATGTATGTCTAGTATGTGGATACATGTGGGACCTGAATCCTGATAAAAGAGAAGGTCCGAAAAAATGCCCTGCATGCAATAGTATTCTATGGAACAATAAGGAGTTGCACAGACACAAATGCAAACAATGTTCCCACAGATGGATGAGCAAGCTAAGTGATCCATCTATGTGCCCCAGCTGTAAATCGAAAACATGGAACAAGGAAACAAAGAAGTATAGCTGCAAGAGGTGTGGGTATGCATGGAACTGTCGTTCGGAGAAGGCACCAAAACGATGTCCTGAATGTGGATCAGAGAACTGGACAACAGATCTCATAGAGTGCATATGCAAGAGGTGCGGTTACAGTGGTAAACTCAAGGCCAACAGCACCGGAAGATGCCCGATATGCAAAACAACGCTCTCGATATGCGACCCTGAAAGCCAGTTGACATCCCCCGTCGTCCATAAGGAGACAACTAAACACACAAGAGTAAGCACAGGGCCGGAAGCATACCCGATAGTCGAATCGATATTGAGATCCAAGGTAGATGATACTAAGAAGATAGTAGAGATAGTCGATAAGGCAAAACTGGACTTCTCGGACGCAGAGATCCTCGTAAGGTTCAAAAATGGAGAGGATCCCGTTGAGATAGCAAGGAAGATGGACGTCTCCCTCAACAGGGTGATAAAGGTCACTGAACCTATAAGATCCGAGGAGGGTATTGTTTGATGAGGCTTATTGACGATCCGGAATGTGGCCCGGCCTGTAGGTTCAGCGATACTCATATCTACTATGTTCTCAACCTTCTTGATAAGGAGAGGCCCATAAGCAGACTGACACTTTCTCAGATGACCGGTATCGGGGAAGGCAGCATAAGGAAGATAATATCCATCTTGAAAGGCTGGGGCGCCATAAATCTAAGACAGACCGGAATAACAATAGCTGATTATGGTGTTGAACTACTACATTCCATACCGTTCGAGCTGGTCGACATAAAGAGATCAGAATATGTCATAGGGGTCTATCAACAAGGTGTATTGATACGAGGGGTGGCCGACAGGATAACGAATGGTATGTACCAAAGGGATAGGGGCATAATAGCCGGTGCCAACGGAGCCTCCGTGTTCATGTTGAGGGAAGGAAAACTCATAATGCCTAAAAGTTGGGATATGGACACTAGGGATCCCGATTTTGCTAAAGAATTGCGTGATAAGGGCATGAATGAGGGGGATGTCATGATAATAAGCGGAGCAAGCGACCCAAATATCGCAACATATTCTGCAATATCCATAGCATTGGATATTTTGTGATATCCGTAAGGTATCCACATAACAATACATCCATAATGATTCAATAAGGGTCAAAATGGGGGTAAGATGATTTTAAGTTATCAGATAAGATAATTATACGCTCATATCTTTCCTTATAACATATGAAAGTCTATGATGCCTACAAAATGGCGATAGAGACAGGAATAAAGAACGACCCTAGACCAAAAGAAGAGGTCGAACTTGTCCTGAATAACGCCAAAGAGGAGTATGATAAACTCCCTGATGAGAAGAAGGAATACTTCGATCAGGAAAGACTCTGGAACCCTTATGCGGATTCAAGGTTCTCTTGGGGTACCGAACTTGCCAAGGAGACCGATGCGGAGAGTTTCATGTGGGGCATAGACATAGGGACGGGAGAGATCATGCTTGCAGACCGTCTTAAAGATAAAGGCAAGAAGGTCTCGGCAGTGATATCCCACCATCCCACAGGAATATCCCGTACGCCCTTCCCAGAGGTAATGTGGATGCAGACCGATATGTTCCATGACGTAGGTATACCGATAAACATAACGGAAGGGTTGATAAAAGGAAGGATGGAGGAAGTCTCGAGGAACGTGATGGGATCCAACTACAACCAAGCTGTGGATGCCGCCAAACTTCTGAACGTACTGATGTTCAACATACACTCTCCGGCAGATAACATGGTACAGCTGTATCTTGAAGATATTATCGATAAGGAACAACCAAAGTATTTGGAGGATGTGATCGACATCCTGATGAAGGAACCCGAGTTCCAACAGGCATCGAGATACAATGACCCTCCGAAGATAATGGTCGGAGGTAAGAAAAGCCGTTGCGGAAAGGTCATAGCTAAGATGACCGGCGGCACTTCCGGACCAAAGGAGATATACGAGAAGCTTGCACAGGCAGGCGTAGGTACTGTTGTTGGAATGCATTTCCCTGAGAACCATCTTGAGGAAGCAAGGAAACACAATATCAACATGATAATATCCGGACACATGGCATCAGATTCCCTGGGAATAAACATGATATGCGATGTTTGGGAGAAGAAAGGGGTAGAAGTGTTCGGTTGCTCAGGATTCATGAGATTCAGCAGGAATTGATGATGTTCGAGAGATCCTCCACGATAATAAAGGATGGAAAGAAACTTTCCTTCGACTATGTTCCGGAAAGACTGGTCCACAGAGAAGAGCAGATGCAGAGGCTGGAGACGCTCTTCAGACCGATGGTAATGGACGGGATACCCTGTTCAGCATTCCTGACCGGAAGTGTGGGAACAGGGAAGACAGTAACAGCCAAAAGATTCTGCGAGGATATGCTGAGATATTGTGCCAGCAATGATAAACAGATGGATTATGTGTTCATCAATTGCAGGATAAGGAATACTGAACATGGCATCATAATACAACTTATCAGACACTATGACCCTGGATTCCCAGACAGAGGATTCTCTGCTGACGAGATGTTAAGATCCCTTAAGAAACACATAGAATCGGGATCAAGACCCTTGGTGATAGTTCTGGATGAGGTCGATATGCTCCTTAAGAGCAACAATAAGAATCTCATATACCAATTATCTAGATTCACTGAGGACATCAAAGGAAAGTCATCCATATCGATGATAATGATCTCTCAGGAGCAGATATCGGAAATGCTCGATGATGCATCCTTATCAAGCTTCAAAAGGGCCAATGTCATCAAGTTCAACCGTTACTCCAAGGATGAATTGAAGGACATAGTCAAGATAAGATCCGAAGAAGCACTTGTGGACGGAACCATTGAAGACGGAGTAATGGACCTGCTCGCGGACATAGCAAAAGGATATGGCGATGCGAGACTGGTGATCGAGATGCTGGAGAAGGCTGCAACGATCGCAGAGGAGGGTACTGCAGGAAAGATAACGGCCGATGATGTGCGTTCCGCTAATGCGATGATATACAGTAATGTATCGGAGAACAAGCTGGCAAATCTCGATCTCAAAAGGAAATTGGCTTTGCTGTCCATCGCAAGAGCGATCAAAAGCGATCCGTATGTCAGTATAACCCGTGCTGAGAAGACATATGCCGTAGTATGTGAGGAGTACGGACAGGTCGCAAGGAAGCATACTCAGTTCTGGACATATGTTCAGGATATGGAGAAGATGAACATATTGGATACCGTTGTGAAGAGTGAGGTGGAAGGCGGCAGGGTCACGTACATCTCCATTCCGGACATCCCTCCTAAGGAATTGGCCAAGAAATTGGAATACCTATTGGAGTCACCGACCTCAGGCAATGAATATGAGTTCTGATGATATGAAATGCGACCTCTGTTCACGTGAAGCAGTTACGTTGATAAGATACAACGGAACACACCTTTGCGATGAACATTTCAGGACATATGTTGAGAAAAGGGTCAAGAAAGAGATCAGAAAACAGATAAATGTACGACCAGGCGATACACTGGCAGTTGCTGTTTCAGGTGGAAAGGACAGCATGGTCACCTTGCACATGGTCGATATGATATTCCGGGAGAGAGGTGACGTCCCCATATGTGCGATATCCATCGATGAAGGGATAAAAGGATACCGCCCTCCCAGTCTGGACATAGTCAAGAGGTTCTGTGACGAACGGGATATACCCATCTACATACGATCATTCTCTGAGATGGATGTCGAGATGGATAGGATAGCAGAGTTATCGGGTGACAGCAGCCCATGTACATACTGCGGAGTTTTCAGAAGGAAACTTATGAACGATGAAGCAAGACTGATCGGTGCCAGATATCTTGCAACCGGCCACAATCTTGATGATATGGCACAATCGATAATGATGAACTTTGTAAGAGGCGATATAGAAAGACTTGCTAGGTTAGGTCCGCATACAAACGTCAAACCAGGACTGATACCCAGATTCCTTCCTCTTAGACTGATACCCGAGAAGGAGTCCTTATTATACGCTATGGTTTCGGACATACCGTTTTGGGATGGTGAATGTCCTTACTATATGGAAGCCCTCAGGAATCAGTATAGGGATATTGTAGACCAACTCGAGGATAGGTCGCCCGGATCCAAATTCAGCATCCTTTCGTCATACGACACATTGAAACCAATGTTATCAAATAATATACCATCTGCAGAATTGCATATGTGCCAGTGTGGAGAACCTACTCTTGGTGCCAGATGCAAAGCATGCGAGCTTCAAGAGAAATTGAACAAAAGTATCAAAGATCCCTGAGAGGTATAAGATCGCAACATGTGCATTCATTGCACATGGTATGGCAGTCTCTCGTATCCAGACCATATTTTATGAGTTTGGATCTCAGCATCTCCGCAAGACGTATGGCCCGTTCAGGATCCACCGGAGGATGTTCCCCTATTGCATCCCTCAACGCTGTCGAATTAATCGAATTGGCCCTCAATGCTCTGAACGTCGGGATTATACCCTTTGAACAAAGCAGTTCTGCGATATCCTCCATCTCCTGATCCGTCTCACCCATTCCGAATATTATATTGGTCGTGACCTTTCCTTTTCCAAAGATATCCACAGCATCTTCCAGAAGTTTTAATGTCAGATCCATATCGAGATCCGGACATACCTTCAGGAATATCTCTTTGTTCGGGGTCTCGATATTCAGTTTGATCTCATCTGCACCAGCATCCTTCAATGCGACTATCTGCTCCCTTGAAGAAAGGTAAGGTTCGACCCCGATAGGGAGATCAGGGAATTCGTTTCTGAGTTTTGATACACAACCGATGAATCTTTCAACCGTCTCATCGATACTTCCGACCACTCCACTGGTCAATGATATGGACACTATCTTCTGGTCAGGTATGGCATCTTTGATCATCTGGATGATGTTCTCATCAGTAAGGCCCTTTGCTGTATCCCGTTCAAGTCTGGGTGAGGCGCAGAATGCACAATTGAATATGCATCTCTGATCAAGATTGAAGAACGCCTGTTCCGGGCAATGGAAAACCACAGGTATGATCTCCACTTCTTCCAGAAATACTTCATCGTCTTTAAGAAGCGACAGTTTTCCGTCTTTAGAGATAAGCTCGAAGTCCCCCGTTTCGTAAGAGATCGATTTCTTTACTCTGTGACCACCAAACGAGAAAACCGTGGAAGCGGAACCAGCACCGGGTCCGGCGGTCGATCTGGATACTCTGTATGGAAGAACAAAGTCCTTTGGCAACAATATATTGCCGCCCAATGTGAGTTCAGCCTTCTTCCGTACGTTCAGATCTTCTTCCATTTCATACCATCCGCAGAATCCTCCAGAGTTATGCCTGCATCCGCAAGTTTATCCCTGATCATATCTGCAAGATCATATTGTTTCCTTGACCTAAGCTCTTTTCTGAGTTCTATAAGAACATCCATGACAGCTTCTGTTGTATCGTCACCCATATCATCATCCTCTGGTAGTATACCAAGTATCCCATTGAATTCATCGATCATCTCGATGACCTTTGCCGCAGACCTTCTTGACAATGTCCCGTCTGCCATCATCTTATTTGTGGAATGCACCATCTGGAACATCACTTCTATTGCAGCACTTGTGTTAAGATCGTCATTCATTGCATTGTAGAAATCATATCTTGCTGTTTCCAACAGATCACATCTGTCATCGTTCAACTCCGGACCGTTCTTCGAGTAGTCCTTGAGTTCAGCATAATTGTTCTTTATCCTTCTAAGGGCGGCTTGAGCCTCTGTAAGCATATCCTCGCCATACATCAAAGGGCTGCTGTAGTGTGTATTGAGGAAATAGAATCTGATGGTGTTCCCATCGAACTTCTGGATCACGTCCCTTACCTTGAAGAAGTTGTTCATCGATTTCGACATCTTCTCATTCTTCACCTGAAGCATGCCGTTATGCATCCAGTAATTTGCCAGGATGTCACCAGTAACTGCTTCGGTCTGGATTATCTCATTCTCATGATGAGGGAATATGAGGTCGCTTCCTCCTCCGTGGATATCTATCTTATTGCCAAGATGTTTCTTGATCATTGCAGAGCATTCTATGTGCCAGCCGGGTCTACCCTTCCCCCACGGCGAGTCCCACGAGCATTCTCCAGGTTTGGCTCCCTTCCATATTGCAAAATCCATAGGATTCCTTTTCTGTTCATCAAGACATACTCTGCCTGAGGATTCCATGTTCTCAAGTCTCTGATTAGAAAGTCTACCGTAATCCTTCACCTTATCCACTTCAAAGTAAACGCTGCCATCCGGTGTGGGATACGCAAAACCATTGTCGATGATATCCTTTATCATCTGGATTATTGCATCCATGTTCTCGCTTGCTTTGGGGTAGAGGTCAGCTCTCTTTACTCCAAGTCTATCGGCATCCTCGAAGTATCTATCAATGTATCTGGAGGACAGTTCCAAAGGATCTATCCCTTCTTCGTTGGCTTTGTTTATGATCTTGTCATCAACATCTGTGAAGTTGGTCACATGCGTCACATCGTAACCCTGCTCTCTTAGGTATCTTGCCAGAGTATCAAAGACTATCATGCTTCTTGCATGTCCCATGTGTATATCGTCGTAGACGGTGACCCCACAGACATAGAGTTTCACCTTTCCGGGCTCGATCGATATGAATTCTTCCTTCTCATTTGTGAGGTTGTTGTTTATGATAAAAGACATCTTATCACAGTGTCATTCCCTGCATTTCTTGATCTCTTTGGTCACCGAGGTGACCTTGACCGCTGTTATATTCGTCTGGGAAGAGCGTATCTCTTCCAATTCACCGTTCAGTCTGTCTATCTCTTCGAACAGTTTGTGTATCTTATCATTCATGCAGTCCGGAATATCATTGTGCTTCAGAACATTCTGTTTCTCGATCTTCACTCCGTCCCTGACTATGATCTCTCCCGGGACACCGACGACCGTACTGTTAGGCGGTACATCTTTGATAACGACGGACCCTGCACCGACCCTGACATCATCGCCGATGGTTATGTTACCAAGAACAGTTGAATTGGCACCGAATACCACTCTGTTGCCGATAGTGGGATGTCTCTTTCCCTTTTCGAACGAGACCCCTCCCAATGTAACTCCTTGGTAAACCGTAACATCATCGCCTATTACCGCGGTCTCACCGATCACTACTCCGGTTGCGTGATCTATGAAGAATCTTTCACCAATGGTAGCTCCGGGGTGTATATCGCAGCCTGTACGCTGGTGTGATCTGTAATTGAGCTTTCTGGCCTGTTTGAACTTCCCTTCTTTCCAAAGCCTGTGGCTCTCTCTGTACATGGAGACTGCATGTAAACCTGTGTGGTATCTCTTCGCGTCATCCTCATCGATGATCGCGGGATCCCTCTCCATGACTGCGGCAAGGTCGCCCGGTTCTATCTTCATTTTATATCGACCTGTCAAAGGGCTTTATGCTAATAAAATATCCTATATTTGTATATGATATGATATGTAAAATGTCTATTGGGGCGATCTTAAAATCAATATCACATAGTTTCTATGAGAAATATGGAAACTTATTATTCAACGGGGAAGACATAGATAGGAATTACGTTAGAATGATGATATACGATATTTCAACATATGATCAAGGCAGATGAAAATCAATCCCTGAGGCATCCGATCGGAATCACATGTACTCCATCTTTGCGAGTATAGGCAAATTCTGTCCCAGTTATAACTGCAAGGAATGATGGTTTGTTCATAATGTCCGTATCAATGATACGTTTCAGTTTATTCAGATTGTTTGCAGCTTCATCGATCTTATCAGAACTTAGTTTTACTTCCAATGCACACCATCTTCCGTCATGCAGGTGTATTATCGCATCAGCCTCTAATCCTTCTTTATCCCGATAGTGGTACACATCACCTCCGAGTGTCTGAGCATACACTCTTATATCTCTTATCACAAGTGATTCGAACAATAATCCGAAAGTATTGGGGTCGAATTCCAGATCCTTGGCATTGGCACCTAAGAAATATGCAGCTATGGCAGGATCTGTCAACTGTCTTTTATCGGATGTCCTTATGACCGTTTTTGATCGAAGTTTGGGACTCCACGCGGGAAGATCCTCCACAACGAATATTTTTCTCAATGCATCAATATAGTCATCTAATGTGTTTAAGTGCATATTGGCAGTCTCATCAGTGGCGATATCTTTCAACACAGTGATCTTTGTCGCAGATGTTGATACATTACGAGAAAGAGACCGCAATATTGCCCTCATCTTCTGTGCATCACGTTTCTTCCCGTCAACGGTTGTTATTTCCGAGTTCAGTATGGTTTCGCAGTATCCTGCAATTTGTTTATGCACAATTCTATCATCCATACCAATGGAATCAGGCCATCCACCTCGCACTATGGATCTGGCCAGATCTTCTATGTCAAGTTTCGAGTGCCCATTTATATTCTCTACATTTGAAAATAAATCATAGAGACTCACTTCTCCGGTGGAGTCGCCCGATTCATATAGGCTCATTGTCCTCATTCTCATTCTTGTTATTCTGCCAGCACCAGAATGGATAATGGAGTTTTCATTAATGGCTGTGGATCCGGTGAGTATGTACAATCCTTTCTCATTTCGAATATCTATTTCAAACCTTACTGCATCCCATAGTTGTGGTATTATTTGCCATTCATCGATCAATCTTGGGTTTTCACCTTTGAGAAGATTGGATGGATTCAGTTGAGCCATTTCAATATATGTCTCTCTTTTTTTGGGGTCTTGCATATAGATAATACTTTTCGAGAATTCCTTGGCAGTTGTTGTTTTTCCACACCATTTTGGTCCAACGATCACAACTGCTCCGAACGCTTCTAGTTCTTCTTTCAATTGATCGTCGACCATTCTCTTTCTATATTCTGCCATTTTTATTTATTCATCCTTTAATGGAAAATATATCTTCTGAATATATGTTTATTGTGGATGTTGGCGGTATTTTCATTGTGGATGTTGGCAAAAATGAGTAAAGACTCAATCGATGGTTCATATTTTGGTAAGAGTGAGCACATGTCTCGTTTGAGAGAAGAATTCTCATTACTATATGCTTAAATATCGACCTGTCAAAGGGAGAGATATCAGAACTGATCCTCTTCCACATCATTCGATCCGAACTTCACGGCAGGACAAGGTCCGAAGCAATCCTTGCAGAATATACATTCGTCTTCATGGATCTCCACCTTACCATCCTTCATGTACAATGCACCGGGGGTGCATCTTGCCACACACAATCCACAACCAATGCATTGTTCGGATCTCACAATCAGCTGGAATGCTTCGTCTATTCTGACCCTAGCATCCCTTTCCACGTTGGATTTCGATATTATTGATCCTTCGCCATAAATGGTCAGATGATCCGCTGTAAGGATGTTGTTCTCCTCATCGAGTTCTACCGACCACCCTATGGCATGCATGAATGGTTTCAATCTTACCAGATCTATCGGCCTTGATAGTGCAGCCTCTACACTGTAACCCATTACGCAGGGAGAATGACCCTCCTGTACCTTCATGGATACTGGCCCTTTATTCGTGTTAGGTCTTCTTTTTATCAGTTCCGGAACATCCTTCCCTGTCACTTTCTTGACCTCTTCCCTTATTGAATGCGGAGCACTCTTCCATCTCCAGAGTCCGAATTCCTTCCATTCCGGAGGTAATTCCCTTTCTTCAGCATATCTGTCAAGGAATTCCTGCCACTGAGGGAATCTATCGCTCTCATTCGATATTATGCTGAATTCCGAAAGATCGGATGCGGGGCAAAGGAAACATCCGATCCTATCCAATCCTCTTGTGTACCAGACATTGAACGGTTCCTTCTTAGAGAATATGTAGAGCCAAACATGCATTGCGCTCCAATTCTGTATCGGGGATGCGCCTAACTGACCAGGGGTCCATGGATTCCTCCACACTCTAGGTTTGGCGTTCCTTGCTTCGGATTCATATTTGCGTTGTCCGATGAAAGAGAGAACTCCATCAGGGAAATTCTTGGTTATCGCTGATACAGTTGGACCAAGCTTATTGGTCTTGCAACACCATCTGAAATCCTTTGCAGGCGGTCCAAAGAAATCCAAATTTCCGAAGAATGCATCAACTGGTGCCTTCTCCTCTATAAGTGTGAGGTCATGCCTTTTGACAATGTCATGGACATGTTCAACGGTCTCGGTCAATTCCAATCCTGTGTCAACGAACAGTATTGGAAGTTTAAGTCCAGCATCCAGTGTGAGCAGTAGACAAGCCAGACTGTCCTTGCCTCCGGAAAATGACACTATCGCAGGAAGCTGATTCCTTTCTATTGTATTGTGTATGAATCCTGTTGCTTCTTTGACCCTCTTGTCAATGACCGCTTGGTTCGCTTCAACAACATCATCCCAATTATGTTCAGTGTCAAGGTCGAAGAAGTCCTCGTCCTTGTACCATCTCGTTTTGACCGCAACACCTTTGTCATTCTCTATCATTTCCTGTGATGACATCCTTGCTGATCCGGTGGCGACGATGTTCATCTGAGGATCGACTATCATCACTTCATCCCCAAAACGTATATCGGGATGGGCATCTATCACTCCGGGGGCCATCAGGTTCTTGCTTTCTTTAACGAACTTTATAGCAGACGGGTCGCAGACGATATATCCTTTGGAGAGCCCTTTGCCTATTCGTAATGCACCTTGCATTCTGGATATGAATTTCCATCCTATTCCGAGGTCATATCTTATGGCACCAACGATCGCCCCGTCAACGATAACCTCATCCATCCTGTCTATCGCGGGAGCTTTGCTCATCAGTACGATGTGGCCATCAGGAAGCAATGCTCGGCCTGCTTCCTGACCGAAATCCTTATCGACCAATTCCCTGACAAGATCGATATCGTGCTGGAATGCTGGACGTGCATCCGCAGGAGGTGTCAACTCTATGCTTCGGGTATCGGAACCGCAGACCGGACAATTCTCACTCTCCATTATGGGGAGATTACACGAATAACACCATCTCAAGTGATTCTTACCGAGTCTTATGGCACCCATGGAAACAGCTATATCTGACGCAGATAAAAATAAAGCGGTTGTTGTAAAGTGTTTTGGTTCAGACGGATTGACCCATTTTGTAAGCGCGATCCATGGCGGGAGTGTTCTGTATCTCGCCTACATGCCAAGCGCCTGCACCGTAGACTATTCCTTTCTCCTGAGGGTTGTTCAGACAGGAAGTGAATGCACGGAAACTCTCAACAGTTCGATCAAAGGACCTTTCCTCGGGATCCGCGGCTGTCATGATGAAGTAGAATTCCTTATCATCCATTCTTGTGTATTCCGAACAGCATCTGTCGATAAGGGTCTTCATCTGTGCATTCATCGTATAGAAGTAAACAGGTGTAGCAAGAACTATGACATCGGCATCTATCATTTTCTCAAGTATCTCCTGAGTATCGTCCTTCTGTGTGCATTTGTGCGTCTTTATGCACACTCCGCACCCAATACAGTAGTTGATCTCTTTATCCTTCAGGCGGATCTTCTCTATCTTGTTTCCTGATTCCTCAGCTCCTTTCATGAATTGATCACAAAGGACGTCAGAGTTGCCGTTCTTCCTAGGTGTAGCAGAAATGATCAATATGTTCTTCATATTGATGTTAGAACTCGTTGTATCTATTAAAATGTTTGAATATAATGGATCTCGATCATTCAATATTTTTGTTCATTTGGATGTTAGTTCAATTGAAAAGTGATTAATATCTTTAATACGTAAAGGATAACGGTAGGATAAGATGACGATAGGTTCACTTGACAAGATATTGGTCGCAGATGCTTATGAAAAGGTAAGAGGGGCCGAAGATCAATCTAGGATACTAAGGTTGTGTAACTTACGGTCTATCATTGTGATGGGAATGAAAAATTAAGGGTTATAATAACTGTAATCGCAGAGATATATATTATCACTCAATGTTTAAGAAAATAGGTTATGAAATGGCAACAAGTTCCTTTGAAGAAATAATGGAGATCGATACTCTCGAAAAGGCAGAAAAACTTCTCGAAGCATTCGAAGCGGCAGAAAAGAGAGGTCCGTATAAGTATAAGACAAACATCTTTGAGGAGTTAGAAAGAGGGAGAAGACATCTGAGGGGAAATAAGGAGTGAACCCTTTCATCTTCAGCCTCAAAGATATGATGCTTGAACTGGATGAAGGCAGTATCATTAATCTATTTTCGAAGTTCAGGTGTTCAACAGATCCAGACGCAGAATATTTTCTAAAGAATAGATCAATAGAATTTGAGAAAAAAGATGTTTCCCGAACATATTTGTTAGTAACAGAGAATGAAAAGCTCGATCACTATCATATCCATGGTTATTTCTCCATAGCCATAAAATGTCTATCTTTAACGGATCCGTCCAAGATCCCATTCAAGTTATATGAGTTGATGAATGTGAACAAAGGCATTGCACAATCATATCTTCTCGGTCAATTGGCAAAAACAGATGGTGAGAAAAAAGGACTTGGCAGAGAGATGATCCATGGCGCTCTTGATATCTTTGCCAGAGGTAATGATATGTTTGGATGCCGTTTGATCAGACTGGACTGTAAGGATCAGCCTAAGCTTTTGAGGTACTATGAGTCGTGTGGCTTCATATCGATTGGAAAGAATAGGGATGAGACATTCAATCAGATGGTTACAACGATATGATCCATTTATTTTGAGCTTCTGGGATGTTAAAGAACAAAGGTCTCACAAAACAATAAGAAGTGTTCAAGATAAACGAAGATCATCATTGCATCATGCCAAGTATTTCGCCATGGTTGATCGTTGTTCAATAATATTTTTTATATAACCAAACCAACGTGTGGAGGTTGGTGAAACAAACATGAAGAAGATGAAAGCTTCGAAAAGGTCTATGGCTATGGATTACGCGATACGCGAGGTAACAGTTCCAGCCGCAGCCGCAGCAAAGAGAGGCATGAAGCTTTACAACTTCAACATAGGCGACCCTAACAAGTGGGACTTCGAGACCCCTGAGTACTTCAAAGCTGCATTGAAGGACGCTGTGGACAACACCGATAATGGATATGGGGACTCCCAAGGGGATCTTCCTCTTAGAGAAGCCATCGTCAAAAGAGAGTATGAGAAGCACGGTGCCAGGATAGTCGCCGATAATGTGTATGTCACAAGCGGTGTGAGCGAAGGCATCAATGTTCTGATGGCATCCATTTTGGAACCCGGAGATGAGGTACTGGTACCAGGTCCAGGCTATCCGTCCTATGCACAGTACATAGGATTCTACGGCGGAGTGGGAGTACCCTACAGACAAATGGAAGAGGATGACTGGAAGCCTGATGTGGATATGATCAGGAAGGGGATATCTGAAAAGACCAAAGCTTTGATCGTGATCAATCCAAATAATCCAACATCTGCGGTCTATGATGAGAAGACCATTCGCGAGATAGGGGATATCGCTGCAGAATATCAGATACCTTTGGTCTCTGATGAGATATATGATAAATTGGTCTTCGAAGGGGATTATTTCTCTGCTTCAAGACTTCCTTCGGATATAACGAGGGTGATATTCAACGGGTTCTCCAAGGTCAACCTTATGCCGGGATGGAGAGAGGGGTATTGTTACTTCATGGATGAGTCCGGAATGATGGACGAGGTTCGTGAAGGCATGATGAAACAGTTACGTGCCAGGATATGTCCGAACGTCCCATGTCAGGAGGCGGCAAGAGCATCCCTCCAGGGACCTCAGGATTATATTGTGGACATGAATCGTAAACTCAAGGAAAGAGGGGATTACTCATACAAGAGATTGAATGAGATCCCCGGGATATCCACCAATAGGGCCAAAGGAGCATTCTACATGTTCCCTAAGGTCGAACTCGTTGATTGGAAAACCGATAAGGAATTCGTGTTCGATCTGATAAACGAGGAAGGTGTGGTATTCGTTCACGGGTCCGGATTCTGCGGAAAATACGGACAGGGGCACTTCAGAACCATCCTGCTCCCTCCGATGGAGACCTTGGAAGAGGGTTACGACAGACTCGAAAGGTTCATGCTGAGACACATGAAGTGATCACAGGTTGATAAGGTTCCCGCCTGCCTGTACGGCAAGGTCCCGGGTCTCCCTGTCGCATGTGAACAATATGACCTGCATATCATTTGATATGTCAATAAGGGCGGAGCATCCGCCCTTCTTCCTTTCATTATCGAACATCAGGAGTACATCGTCCAAAAGTATAGGCAATCTTTCTGAGGATAGTTCTCTGGCCACAGCCAATTTCAACGATAGATTTATCTGATCCCCTAATCCTGAACTCCATTGACCTTCTGTTTTTGAATCGTTGTTAGATGTGACCGAGATATCATTCCTCTTAGGGTCTATGTTCAATCCGTATCTTCCTTCGGTCATGAGTCCTATGTACCCGTCCGCGGTTCTGACCACATCGGGTTGAACATCAGAGTATATTTTCAGACAGGCATCATCTATGAGCTTTGATGCAAGTGATAGTATGCCCCATCTTTCTGAATTCGCTTCTATCTCCGATTCCAATGATGATTCCTTGGTCTTCAATTCCATCAGCAATGAGTCATCCATGATCGACAGCATCTCGCTCTTGATCTCTCCGATCCTTTTGTTCCTCTCGGATATCTTTGACATTATGCTGGATGGATCGTCTCCATCCGGTATCACAACAACGGAAGGATCGTATCCCGAGGAAGATATGCTGTTATCTAGTTCCTTTGCGCTTTGTTCAAGAAGTATCTTCTCGGATCTCATGGAACACAATCTTAAGAAGTCCTCCTCTCCTCCGAACACAGAAAGGAATTCTCTCAGGTCCGAGTTGGCTTCTTTGAGATTCATCTCTGATTCGGATGCCTCTTTGACAGCTTCCTTGTAGGATATGCTGCGATCCAGAAGGTCCGATAGAACATGCACATCATGATCGAATGATACTCTTTCCATACCAATGGGGTTGGCCAGTCTGTCAAGTTCTCCTGTCAGGGATGATATCCTGCCGTTGATGGAGTTAAGGGATGCGGAGTATGATCGTGATGCACTTTCGTCTATGATCACAGTCCCTGCGGACGGAACTCTTCTCCCTTTGTACGCAAGATATACCCCTATAGGTATGGCAATGATTCCTGCAATGAGAGCAGGTATATCCACAACGAATGAGAGTGCAGTGAGTAATGATCCAGCAACGATCAACAAGGCAGCAAGTATGATGTTCCTATTCCCTGTGGTATTCTGTTCCTTAGGGACCTGTTCCTTTCTTACATTCTGTTCATCTATCTTATTTTCAAGATCATGACGTTGTTGTCTAAGTTCGTTCATCAATCCTGTACTTCCTGCCAGATCACGTATCCTGGCCCGGTTCATAATCATGGTATCGGGATCCACATTATCCAGCGATCTTCTTAACTCTGAGACCTTATCATCCAGGATCTTTGAACGGTTGGTAAGATCATCAACTTTCTGCTTCCTTCTTTCGTATATGCCCTTATCCCCTTCCTTGACCAGATCCGATCTTGATAACTGTGCTATCCTTTCTCTGATGGTCGAAAGCCTTTCAACATTCTCCCTTTGTGATAGTTGGAGGGCTTTGACCCTTTCGGATTCCTCAAGTCTCCTATGTTCCTTATTGAGTTCTCCTACCTCCGTCTCGATCTTGGATCTTTCTTCGAAGAGTCTGTCATATTCATCATTCCTTTCCGAAAGGGATGATATCTCTGATCTGATGCCCTCAAGTTCAGACATCTTACTACCGATAACGGTATTGGATGATCTCCGATCCGTTGTGAGAAGCTCGAGCCTCTCTTTCTCAATGCTTTCAGAGACCAGCGGGAGGTCCCTTCCTCCCGGTATTGTAAGGAAACGTTTCTTTATGTCCCCCGATGAGATGATTGTTGAATCGCGGAGGTCCTCCGGTGTCATTGCAAAGACACTGCGATAGGTGGAGGGATCGATGTTTTTCAATATCGGGTCCTTACCTCTTTCGAATGATACGACAGAACCGTCGCTCATCTCTATGGTCAATCTTCCTGAATCTGTCTTTGAGTATGTTGGATAGGTCTTCCTCTGTCTGTTCGGGAATAAAGTACTCCTGATGAATTCCATTATCGTGGTCTTGCCTGTCTCATTCTTTCCGTATACCACATTAAGATTTGGGGATAGGTCATGGATCTCAAGGTCCTTTATATTCCCGAAGGATCCGATCATTATGGATCGGATCCTCATTGGGAACCACCTCTTAGCATATCGATCAGAAGCATTTCTGCATCAGTTACCATGGAATGGAGTTCATCATCTGTCATCCTATCAAAGATGTATCTTATCTCCGATGACATACGAGTGGAACATATCTGGTCAATTATCTCCTCTCTGCTCAGCCCTTTCAAAGATCCCGCTGAATCCGCGATCTTGGACATGAGGTCATTCTCTTCAAGGGAGGACAGGTCGATGGAAGGATATGTCCTGATGTCAAGGGATGATATGGTGCAGTCCGTTGCAGCTGATAAGGTATCGATGAACCCTTTCGTGTCCAATCTTATCGCGGGATCCAGATCCCCCTTTCCTGTCAGGATCAGGGATATGATGGACGATCTCTTTGAGGAATCGGATATTTCCTTTATCAATAAGTTGTAATCCTTACCTGTGATATCAACAGTGATATCCTGCCAAAGGATATCTTGTGTAGGAACGAACTTAGTATCCGACACAGAACCGTTCCTCACTGATACGACATATGCCCCCTTCTCGCCCGATTCCTTTTTGTTCCTGCCCTGTATATTGCCGGGATATACGATATGTGGTCTGGAGTAGACCTCAATTCTCTTATGGATATGGCCAAGGGCCCAATAATCTATGTTCTTGCCCAGAAGATCCGATAATCTGCACGGCGCATATCTGTCATCCTCCGACGTTGAGTCAAGACTGCAGTGTACAACACCGATAGTGAATGCATCCACTGACCCCTTTAGTGATGCGGCAAGGTTCTCGGTCGTATGACGGGAAGGAAAGCTTATTCCTGTGATCTCGGCATTTCCTCCGGGCATGTCGATGATAATGCTCTCAGATCTATCGGAGAACACATGCACATTGGATGGATAGGGTATGCTGGCATCCCAAGAGTGTTTATGGTCGTGATTGCCAAGGGATATGAAGCAGGGTATTGAAAGACGTTCAAGCTCTTTGACAAAGGAGTATTTTGTCGAAGGGGATTCATTCTCCTCATCGAATACGTCTCCTGATATCACCATAAGGTCTGCCTTTTCATCGATAGCAAGATCGACAATTCGTTGGAATGAGCGAAGTATTGATCCTCTGAGTCTTCTTCCAAGCTCTGGGGATACTTCCGATATGCCGGTGAAACGACTTCCGAGATGAAGGTCGGAACAATGAATGAATTTGAGGTCTGCTCCCATCTTGGATCGAATGTCCTTACATCTTTAAATAAAAGTCCAGAAGGTCACCGAAAGTACAATAACGATCAGGATCAGGCAATAGTTCTTATTGGAACATAATAATCACTGGCAGGAGATAGGATGGATAATATCACCAAAAAGGTCAAAGAGGAGATAGACAAGGGGTGGATAGGCCCGGATACGAACTGTGAGTATCACCCATGCCACTTCATCGGTCAGGACTGTACCTTCTGTTATTGTCCCTTCTATCCTTGCAACGATGACGATCTCGGCAGGAACATAATCTCAAAAAGAGGCAAAGATGTTTGGGAATGCACCTATTGTCTTTTCATACACAGGCCCGAGGTGGGGAAGTTCACTATGTCCGAGATAGAGAGGATGAACATCACCGATCCCAACGACCCTAGGATGATGGATATATTCAAAGAGGCGAAAGCGAGATTCTACACGAAGGGTAAGGCAATGATGGTGCTGGGAGCAACATCAGACGCAGGGAAATCCATAACCGTCGTTGCAATATGCAGGATACTCCACAATAGGGGATTCCTTGTAACTCCCTTCAAATCCCAGAATATGAGTCTTAATTCCAGAGTAACGAGGAAAGGCTCTGAGATAGCAATGATACAGACCATACAGAGCAAAGCTGCGGGTCTGAAGAATCCGGATCATTTCATGAATCCTATCCTATTGAAACCGAAAGGTGATACCACCTCACAGGTGATAGTCGAGGGAGAACCGTTCGGAGATTATACGGTCGAGGAGTACTATGGGGAATTCGTTCCAGGTCCCGGCGCAGAGATCGTAAGACGGAACATAGAATTCCTGAAAGGACGTTATGATTTTGTTGTGATGGAAGGCGCAGGGTCCCCGGCAGAGATCAACATCTATGACAGGGACATTGCGAACATGGGTGCTGCCAGGATAGCTGATGCATCATGTATATTGGTCGTGAATGTGGAATGGGGAGGATCATTCGCATATGCCGTTGGTACCGTGAAGCTCATACCTGAAGAGGATAGGTCCAGGATAAAGGGCATAATACTCAATAATGTCAGAGGGGATGCCAAGAAGATGGTATCCGGGGCAAAGAAGATGGAGGATATGCTGGGGATACCGGTGATCGGTATAATACCACACATGGACCTCGAACTCCCTTCCGAGGATTCAGAGGCCTTGAGAGGGATGAAGAGCAAAGGTACCGGAAGCATCGTAATATCGGTCATAAGACTTCCGAGGATATCCAATTTCACCGATCTCGATCCTCTTTACATGGAAGACACGACGATAAGGTTCGTCACCGATCCTGATGAGCTTGATGGTTCGGATGCGATAATAATCCCCGGGACCAAGAACACGATCAACGACCTTCTGTGGATGAAGGAGAAAGGGATCGACAAGGCGATAGTCGATATGAAAGGAAAGATCCCCATACTGGGAATATGCGGAGGATATCAGATGATGAGCAGATGTCTGGAGGATCCCAATGGAATAGAGGGAAGTGTAAAGGGATCTGTAAGCGGTCTTGGTCTGTTCGACAACATAACCAGATGGGATGAGTATAAGAAGAAGGTCACTCAGGATGAGGGAACACTGATCCCCACCGGAGAGCCCATAACAGGTTATGAGATACATATGGGAATGACCGAGACCAATGAGGAACCGCTCTTCAAGATATCAAGATTCAAGGAAGATGAGATGGATGGCTCATGGAACAAGAAGGATATGTTGTTCGGAACATATCTGCATGGTGCGTTCGAAAAACCAGCGTTCAGGAGATTCTTCCTTTCACACGTTAAAAAAGATAGGGCCAAACTGAACGACATAAAGCCAAAGGATTACGACCTTCTCATCGAGGAGAACATACAGAGGTTGGCATCCGTCTTTGAGGATAACATTGACATGAGTAGATTGATGGACATATTGGAGGAAGACGATTGAAGATAATATTCTTTGGAACCTCCTCAGGTGCCGGCAAGACAACCATCACAGCGTTGTATTGCAGATATCTTAGAAGAAAGGGAATAAAGGTATCTCCTTTCAAAGCCTCTAACCTGTCGCTGAATTCATTCGTGACAAAGGATGGTAAGGAGATAGGGATGGGACAGGCATTCCAGGCATGGGCATCCGGCATTGAACCGGAAAGCGATATGAATCCGATACTCCTGAAACCATCAGGCAATGGGACGATACAACTGGTGTTGGATGGGGAGGCGGCAGAGGATCTTTCCAATGTGAATCCTTTGGATGTCAAAAGGATGCTTACCCATTCATGTGAAGCATTTGACAGATTGTCCAGCAGACATGATGCGGTAGTATGTGAGGGTTCCGGATCTCCGGTAGAGCTGAACATCATGGACCGCGACATAGCCAATAAAGGGATAATGAGGGCCAGGAACATACCTGCAGTATTGGTCGGCGATATTGAGAGAGGAGGCGTGTTCGCAGCATTCTATGGAACATGGCTCCTTATGCCTGACGATGTCCGCCCTCTCTTGAAAGGATTCATCATAAATCGATTCAGAGGGGACCCGTCCATATTGAGGAGCGGTATCGATAGGATCGAGGAATTGACAGGAATGAGATTCCTCGGCACCATACCACATATGGAACTTAAGTTCCCCGAAGAGGATTCCATGTCGGATCATGACGGAAAACTTGACGGCCCCACCGTAATGGACGCATTCATGAAGAATCTCGATACTCTTCTGGATAGATCGATAGAGTCCGGAATGGACCTTGATGCCATAGATGATATCGCTAAGGATTAACCGCCCGATGCTACCTTGATCGATAGGATTACTGACCCGTCCCCTATCATCATATCCATTGGGACCGGGCGCCCATCGATCATAAAAATGAAAGTATCCGGAGAGAACCCCAAAGAGTGGACCGCATCAGCTATAGTGGTGTCAGGCGGTATTTCATAGGTATTGTTGTTGATGGTGATCTTGGAGCCCATGGATATCAATCCTGCTACAGTTATATTGATGTTTTTACATTGAATCTAAATACAGCAAACACATCGATGTAACAATGAGAGCATATACTCATCTGTTGTTGATCGGTATTCTTTCTGCTCTTATATTGATGTCACCCTCATTATCGGCATCATCCGATGAAACATTCAGGATATACTATGAGGAGGTCCAAGGGATAGATGTAACATTCCCTGACGGAGAAATTACGGATCCAGATGGGGAGATAAGGATCGTCACCTTTTCAGATATCTATGATATGAGCAAGACCGATATCGTGTTCTTTGAACGGGACATCAATGGTGAAACGGACAGATCCTCTTCAATTACGCCAAGACATGAGTTCGATGCGGAAGGTAATACGATGGTCCATTATTTCAAAGGAATATCAACAGATATACAGATGTATTTCATCGACCCTGTTCCATTGATCCCGGGCGATGTCTTTCATACGGAAGATCTCCCACCTATAACAATAAAAGATAAGGCTGCCCCACTATTTGGTATAATAACGATCTTTGCTGTATTCCTGTTCGTATTCCTGATGGTAACGGCAAAGAGGACTGAAACATATCATGCGGGTGATGGGCAATGAGACTTGAGGATTTCTTCGATGTTCCTGATGAGATATATGTCATAGATACGGAGACCACAGGACTTGACGGAGCTCCAAAGGACGTGGTCGTGGACATAGGTATATGTGCTGTTGACATCGAAGCGGGTACTGTAAGGGATGTGTATTCATCAGTGGTAGGCCATGATATAACCGATTGGAGCGATGAAAGGAAGAAGGCATGGATATTCGAGAACACCGATCTTACTCTGGATATGGTCTCTGCAGCCCCTCCCATGTCAAAGGTCAGGAGTGATGTCATATCTATACTGAAGGGAAAGGCCGTGACATCATACAACATACCTTTCGACATGGATAAGTTCCTGTACAGGGAGCCTTGGAACCTAAGAGGTATGTTCACTCAATGCACGGATATAATGAAGGCTGCGACCAATGTCTGTAAACTCCCCAGTCAATTCTATGGGGTCAGCTACAGATTCCCAAAACTGGATCATGCATACAAGACAGTACTTCAGGACGACCCAGCAAACATCGGGGATAAGCAGGATCACCGCGCCCTATCGGATGCAAGGATGGCATCATTCGTGATGATAGGTATGTACAGATGCGGGGATTACTTCCCGTGATCGTCCTCTTTCTCTATCTCTGCTTCCAGTGATCTCTTGTAAGCATTCTCTGTCGCATCGGACATCCTCTGCATCATTGGACTCTTGAGGAAGAAAACCGCAAAGAAGAACCAAAGCACCACGAATCCAAGGATCAGCAGATAGTACTCCGTCGGGAATATGGCGAGGGAAGCTATGCCGACCGCGACCTCAGGTATCTCATATATCAAGGCGACAAGTCCGAAGAGGAGTATTGCCAATATCGTGGGTTTCAGATCCTTCGATACAACGCCGTCCACGGAATAGAATTTCAACAATGGATAGATGAAGAACAGCTGGGATATACCTGCCAGCATCACGAATATAAGCATTGCATTCCTGGCGGTGACGTCCGCGAAGCTCTCATCGCCGAATGACATGTGCCCCCAGAATCCTTCCCAGTTCTCCCAGAGAGGTGAATTGCCGTATGCTTCATACATGCCATGGTAGAAACTCTCTCCCAGATCGAACAGTCCGCTGCCCGTACCGAATAGGAAAAGGGCGTATATCGCAAGACCGAATCCGGCTATCATCACTGCCATCGGTATCGAGAACCTAAGTACTCCAGGAAGTATGAGCGCCTTATTGTTGGAAGGTTTGGCCCATATCGCCATTAGGAATGCTGCGAACGAAACTGAGGTCAGGGCATATATCGTGTTGTGTACAGGCAGCATAGGGAATCTTCCCAAGGCCAGAAGAAGTATCCCAACCAATATCGCAAGTACGAAATTCCTTGTGAGATAAAGACGGAGTATGTCCCTCATACCAGTGACCGTTCTCTTTCCCTCGGTTATCGCTTTTGGCAATGCCGAGAATTGGTCATTTACCAGGACCATGTCCGCGACCCCTCTGGCCGCTCCGCTTCCGCTCTGAAGTGCGACACCGACATTAGCGGCCTTGAGGGACCTTACGTCATTTACTCCGTCCCCGACCATTGCGACATATCTTCCACTCTTCTTGAGACTATCAACTATCAATTCCTTTTGATCAGGTTTCATCCTACCGAAGATGTTCGTTCTTAGGATGGTATCATCCAACTCCTTTCCTGAAAGACCTTCGAGTTCGTCACCTGATATTATGTTCCTGTCCCCCGGTATCTCTGCCAAAGAGAACAATGCATCCACTGTCTCCGGATTATCACCGGATATGACCTTCAGGTCCATTCCGTTCTTCTGGAAGTTATCTATTATCTCCCTGCAGTCAGGTCTTACCTCATCCCTTATGGATATCAAGGCGATGAGTTCAAGATCGGGGATCGAAGGTTCATCATCTTTGTAAAGGGGTGTGTCCTTGCCTTTGCACAGGACTACAGTTCTCAATCCTTTCTTGGATAGTTCGGATATCTTGTCCGTTATGTCATTTCCCTTAACGTGTTGTTTTAGAGAAGGCCATGCTCCCATGAATATGGTCTCCGAGCCACTCCCGTAAGATATCCTCACTGCACTGTATTTCCTATCGGATGAGAATTGTATCTCTTCGACAAGATCGGCCGTGCTGCTGCCGAATTCTTTCTCCAATGCTTTGACAGTACGATTCTTGCTGCCAGTGGATGAAACGAATCTTTTGATGGTGTCTATAGCATCATTTCGATCAACGAATGTTTCCATGTCCTCGTAGACAAGATCGTTGGTCGTTATCGTTCCTGTCTTATCCATGCACACGGTATCCACATGACTCATTGACTCCACCGAATTGGAGTTCTGAAGCAGGACGCCGCCATTCGCCATACGTACTGCGGCGATCATGTATGTTATGGTTATCAGTAAGAAGAGTGCTATCGGTACTATATCCAGCACAAGCACGGATTTTATGGCGAAGAGCTTAGCCCCCTCTCCTGTGAGCACATTTATTATCGCCAGGATCAGAAGGAATACGAAGGCTATGACCATCAGCATCTTGGTGACGGTCGCTGTCTCCCTCTGAAGCGGGGTATTCTTCCTTTTGTATTTCTTGGCACTCACCAGCATCTGGGATGCGAATGTATCCTCCCCAAGTGCCGTGACCCTGTAATAGCCGTCGCCTGTTACACAGAATGCGCCTGAATAGACGGTATCGCCTACACGCTTCCTCCTGGTGCTGGATTCTCCTGTAAGAAGGGATTCGTCCATCTCAAGCGAGACCGCCTCTATTATTTCCCCATCCACCTGGGCCTGATCGCCTGATGACAGATGGATGACATCATCCATCACTATCTTTGAGGGATCGATCTCCTCTTCCCTGCCGTTCCTTATCACATGTACCGTGGGCCTAAGGAGCAGAGCGATCTTGTCGAGCCTTCTTTTTGCCCTCATCTCCTGTATCGTTGATATCAGGACATTCAGGGCTATCACACCTGTAGCGGACAAGGCGCTTATCGGCTCGTCAAAATACAACAGTGCAGCACCCAATATCAGAAGGATCAGGTTGAATGTGGTGCAGACGTTCTTGATTATTATGTCAAGGTAACTTCTGCTGACGGGAGACTCGAAATGGTTCACCTTTCCGGTGGAAACCCTCTCTTTCACTTCTTTATCAGTGAGTCCCCCTGTGTTCATGAGGACCCAGATTACTTAGGATTATAAATCAATATACTCTCTGATCCTTTCAGCGATCTCATCCTTTGGCTTAGGATCGAATTCTACCGACCTGTCCAATGAGACATAGTCAATGATGCATTTCGCACGTTTTCCATAATATTCGGATGCGGCATGTGCGTACACGCTGAGCTGTATCCTGTACTCTTCCTCATATGATGTGATGACATCGGTCTTGTAATCATGTATCTCTATCCGATCGGGATAGACAACGAGAAGATCTATTATCCCCTTCAATGTCACATTCAGGTCATTGAACGGAAGGTAGCATTCCGCTTCGGGCAGTATCAGATCGGCATCCGAGACCGAGGATAGGATATCCTGGATCACAGGTATCTCCGGCCTCTCATCATCTATCTTATGACCTACGGCAAGGGCATGGGCCAGTTCATGTATCTCCGTGCCGTACTCCTTTCCCTTACCGGAGAATTCGTCATTGTCATGGTCGGGACGCAGATCGCCTATGGACCTCATTATATCATGAACTCCGAGATTCATCCTTCTGGGAATGAGGCCACCGATCTCCGGAGGATCTATCAGGTCTGGAGCTGAGTTGATATCGAGGTCTATGACATCAAGATCGCTGATGTCCCTCTCCTTTCCCTTCGACAGATAGGTGAAGAAGTTGGAAGGTTTAGGGCCGGACACCAACGTGACATATTGCTTTGCACGTGATAAAGCAACGAACATCAGCCTCCTTTCCTCGCTGTAATCCCTGACAACGGACCTTTCGGCGAGATATGATCTCCATGAACGCGTCATCTTCGAATAATCCAATCCAAAGGATGAGACGTCCTTCCTGCATCTTATTCCCGTAAGATCGTTGAAAGAGTATGATGACCTGTCCGCGGATGTGCTGGGCATGACATGGGAGTCCACTCCCGCTATTATCACGATCGGATATTCCAGACCTTTTGATTTATGCATTGTCTGTATCGTAACGGCCTTTCTGTCCAGCATACCGTCCACGGGATATTTCGTGTTCGTCTCTATATCTGTCTCTATCATGCCTATGACATCCGATATGGTCAACAGGGAATTTCGGTGTGATGACGATATCACGGAGATTATGGTCTGAGTGATGTCATTGTTCAGATTGTAGAATGCGAATATCGATGACAGGAGATCGGTGATCCTTCTTTTCTTCCTGATCAATGATCTTCTCATGTCAGTGAATATCATAGGAGGGTCGTTCCTCATTCTGATTATGTCGTCCAAGGTATATCCGGCATCGGCCATGATGGGCCCTATCCCCCAGTCGTCGTTCTTGTTGTTAATATATTTCAACCAGGCAAGTGCCAGCTTCCCCTCGCGAGTGCTCATGACCTCCACATCCCCCTGAAGGAATGCAGGTATGCCTGCGGCGATGGCGGAATCATTGACAGCTCTGCAGAGGTTAGTGTTCCTGCAAAGTACAGCTATATCTCCGAAATCAGGTCTTCTTAAGGTCCCGTCCTCATGGATGATCAGGTCCCCCCGCACATATTGTATTATAGTCCTTATGACCTCGTTGACCTCTTCTTCTCTTGAAGGTGCCGAGACGTATTCCATATGGGTATCGTTCCCGATGTCGTCACGTTCTACGGTTATCCTGGTTACATTCTCGTCGAGGTATCCCTTACCGACATCATCCTTGCTTGTTGCTGGTATATAAAGGCTGTCGTAAGCAGCATCTATTATGATCTGGGAACTCCTGTAGTTCATGTCCAATGACAATTTCTTTATCTCAGGTATCTGGAAAGGGACCCTTGTGCTGTCATCGTTCAACAACTTCCTCAATCTTCTGACCCGTTCCTCAAAATGGACTATGTTATCGATGGAGACATGTCTGAATCCGTATATTCCTTGTTTCCAATCCCCGACCACGCAAAGATTTGGTTCCTTCAGCAACATGAGGGATATCATTAGTTGGTTCTCGTTGGTATCCTGGAACTCATCTATCATGAGATATCTTACGGACATCCTTTCTCTGGTCTTCCTGTCATCGTATAGAACGATGAAGGCGAAAGATGCCACTAATCCATATGTAAGTCTGTCATCGTTTATGCAGCTCCTGACATAATCGTAATAGACATCGTGTATGAGGGAGATCAGATCATCCCTGTTGTCGTTGGCAGCATCCCTCAGCATACTGTCGGGAAGAGGTTCGGTGGTCGTCAGACCAAGGTCCAAGAATGTCTGATCATCGGAGAACTTCTTGCAAAGGGAGGATGCCAGGGCATAATTGCCTCTGCTGCTGACCTCCTCATTCATCCTTGAAAGTGTGAAGTAGACCTCGTCTATATCCCCCTTCAATATCCTTCCGTCGTCTCCGCCGAACCATCCCTTTCTTAGAGGAACGACCCCTCTCGACATCAATCTGTTGATCATCCTGTACAGTTCAGGCACGTTCTGCGAGGCTATCGTCCCCTGTATGCCGTACTCATCCTGATGATAGGACATGAATCTGTCAAAGAAATCCGTGAAATATTCCAGATTCAGGGTCTCATTCTCTATCAGGGTGGCGCCTCTTGTGAGTACCTCGTCCATCCTGAAGAATCTGCTAACCGTCTCCGGGGACTCCATGACAACAGAGAAACAGAACGAATCGAAAGTGCTGGTCTGGATGAACTTGGATACTTTCGATAACTCGGTACCGGCCATCCTGCTTCGTATCCTTTCCTCCATCTCGCTTGCTGCATTCTTCGTGAAGGTCAGTAGAAGAACATCCATTGTATCGATGTCCTCCTTACGAAGTATGTTCAGGAATCTATCCACTATTGTGTGTGTCTTACCGGTACCAGGTCCGGCATCCACAACGATCATTCCTTCCAATTCATCGGCGATCCTTCTCTGAGAGGGGTTGAGCTCATTCATCGTTCTCATCCTCCTTCAGATCGATAATGTCCTTGGTGCAGGCCTTGAAGAAATCACAGCTGGAACAGTTGCGTCTCGGTGCTGCCGGGAATTCAGTGTATGTCTGTGTCGATGCAGAGGAATGATCCCTGTCAACAATGGAAAGGAATCTCTCCAAGGTATCTGAAGGTACCACTACCTCCCTGTCATCATGATACATTCCGGTGCCTGCTACATCGGCCAATTTTCCCAGTGCCTTTGCAACAGTATCCTTGTTCCCCTTTGTCGGTTTTATACATAGGGAGTTGATGATACCATCCACCAACGAATCATCACTTCTCCATTGGGAACATCTGTCGATGCCCTTCTCAAGTGCCTTAGAAACGAAAAGGGTCCATTGTTCCTTCACAATGTTGTATGAATCGACCATTTGATCCTTGATGGGGCAATCGGGATCCAGAAGGAACTCCTCGATCGTGTCATTCGTGAGTATCACGTTACGGACATTCTCAACGATGCTGAACCTATCGTCCGTAACAGAACGTATATCGTTGTCGGCAACATATACGAGGCTGAATCTGTATGGAGGAGGGGAATTGTCCCTTAATAATGAAAGATAGATGAGAGGCTGGAACTCATAGAAGTCCTGTTCCATATTGACATCCATCTTGTTCATTATGTCCTTGTGGGGATAGGATCTCCCTGTTTTGTAATCTATGATCCTTCCATCGATAACAAGATCGAAATTACCGAAAAGAGGATGTGTTTTGGATCGGAATTCCGTCTCCATCATGCTGCTGTATCTTTCGCAGTGGAACATGTCCATGAACATGTTCCTGCGTTTCCTCTTTGAATAATCCCTGTCAAGGGGCACATTGCCGATCTTCAAAGAATCAATGAATCGGATTATGTTGGTCATGCATATACGGATGCGGCTGCTGTCGATATCCACCATCTGCTGACTTGACAGTCCTGAATATCTTTCCTGTATCATGTCCATGAAATCTTCAACCCTGCCTTCTACAAGTTCAGGATAACAGAGATAGAACTCTGCGAACTCATGTATGATGTTACCGAACATCGTGCTCTCGGAGTCAGGTACCGATATGAATTTCCCGTACATGTATGCACGCGGGCAAGCGTAGTAGTTGTTGTATGTGGATTTCGAGAATCTCCAATCATCGTTCTCCACGTGATCGGGTCTGTCCTCCTCTGTGATGATGGGCGTATTCACATAATCCGATATCCATTGACCTTTGACCACCAGTTCTGCAACATCAGCGAATCCTGATATGGGAGTGCTTTCCGGTGAGGCATACTCCTTCATCTGTTCGAAGACAGGTGAGGGGCATGATTCCTTACCGTTCCTCATGGAATTGACCGCATAGAGTCTTTTTGTACCCTGTTGAAGAAGGGCTGAGAACCTGTACATATCGAGTTCTGCCTCGTTCTCCCTGTCGATGTATTCCTTTCCTATTATGGTCCTTGACCATTCGGGTCCCAGACCCAAGTAGATGACGAACGGACGATCGACATATACGGATTTCAAGCAGTCGGCAAGAAGTACGCCTTTCTTCTCGTCGTCAGGTATCTCTTCGTTGTGATGAAGGTCATCTATGTTGTTCACAGCGTACGTCAATTCATTGACAAGCTTCGATGTTACCTTTGAATCCCCCATCCTCATATCCTCGATAAGGATCCTTATCTGAGGCTTGTGTACATCCCTTACAACTATGTCGCATACCTCTTGGAATGTCAGCTCCCTAACGTTCTTCATAACGTCGGCCAATATCTTCGTCCTGTCTTGCAGATGGCCCTCTATCTTATGAAGAAGATATTCGTCATCCCTCTGATTGAAGTAACCCATGTATCCAGAGAATAATTCCCTGACATGCCTCACCCTCAGTGTTTCATATGATAGCGATAGTGAAAGGAACTGAAGATAATCCCTTACCTGTGACAGGTCCTTGACGGACATGGTATTCCTAAAAGGTATCCTTCTTCTGTACAGGGCTGCCC
>JAEXCH010000011.1 GCA_023402275.1 Methanobacteriota archaeon | reverse complement strand
GAGTACATCCGCTGCATCGAACAGCGAGCCCGGGGAACTCTCCACTGCAACTCCGATGATATCCGTCTTCTTTACAATGACGCCTCTTGATTTTATCTCATCGAATGCCTTGTCGGGATCGTCCACTATTGCCCTGAGTATACCGAATTCCGTCGACTCAGCAAGATTGAATCCCTTTACATTTATGTTGAAATCCTTCAATATCTCTGCAACGGATGCCAAACGTCCCGGCTCGTTGTTCACGAATATCGAAAGCTGCGTGATTATGTTCTCGTTATCCATCACATCACCCTCTTGTCTATGACCCTTTTAGCCTTACCTTCGAACCTCGGCAACTCTCCCGGGGCTTTCAACTCCACGGTTGCGCCGATGTTAAGGTATTTCTTCAATTCCGATTCTATATGTGCTCTAAGCATTATCATATCTTCTACTTTGTCGCTGAAGACCTCGGGTTTGATCTCCACCTTTATCGTTATGTTATCCAAGGCACCGTCCCTCGTCACCTCGATCATGTATTGATCGCCTATCTGAGGTATCCTCATGAGTGTGTACTCGATCTGTGAGGGGAACACGTTGATTCCGCGTATGATCAACATATCATCGGTCCTTCCGGTTATCCTTGATATCCTAGGAGAGGTCCTTCCGCAAGGACAATTTCCTTCTAAAATTGTGGTTATATCCTTGACCCTGAATCTTACTATTGGAAGGGCTTCCTTCTTGAGCATGGTAACTACCATCTCTCCCCTCTGTCCATCCTCCAAAGGCTCTCCGGTGTCCGGGTCCACGACCTCGACGTACATGATGTCACCACCTATGTGTATCCCGTTCCTTTCCTCGCATTCGGTGAACATCGGACCTGCCTGTTCGGATGTTCCGTATATGTCGTAGGCGCGGATACCCATTGACTCTTCCATCTTAGCCCTCATGCTCTCGGTCCAAGGCTCAGCTCCGAGTATCGCTTTCTTCAGACAGGTGTCCCTTCTGAAATCGATCCCCATCTTTGCGGCAACATCGTTCATGTGTATCATGTATGACGGGGTGCAGGCTATCACAGTCACACCGAGGTCCTGCATCAGCTCCAACTGTCTCTCTGTGTTCCCTGTACTTGTGGGAACGACCGAGGCTCCCACCTTCTCTGCACCATAGTGGAGGCCAAGACCGCCTGTGAAAAGTCCGTATCCGTAAGATACCTGAAGGATATCCTGGCTTCCTATACCGATGGAAGTTAGGGACCTTGCCAATGCCTCGGTCCAATACGAAAGGTCATTCTGAGTATACCCCATAACAGTGGGTTTACCGCTGGTACCGGACGATGCGTGGAATCTCACGATCTCCGTGTTCGGTACGTTGAACATCTTTGTGGGATAGTTCTCCCTCAGATCCTCCTTGTACATGAAAGGAAGTCTTCTGACATCATCCAATGATCTGAAATCATCGGGATGGACGCCCTCCTTCCTCATCCTGTCGTGGTAGAACTGGTTAAAACTGTATAGGTTGTTGATCAGATTCTTAAAACTCCTGTACTGGAGTTTCCTCAGTTCTTCAACAGGCATACATTCGATGTTAGCATTCCAATACATCATCTACCACCCTTTGCGACCTTATGTTGGTTTTATTATTTATGGAATGCTTACATCATGTTGTATGGAAACCCCGCCCGATTGTGATAATTGCGAGGACCAGATCGACTGCTGGGAAAGATTCTATCAGGAGAACAAACGACCGTGGAGAGGCGTAGGTAAGATCAATGGTCTTGATATCGATCCGAACTCCAAGGTATTGGACATCGGATGCGGTAACGGAAAGACCACATCTGCATTGATAAAGATAGGAATGGATGTAACTGGATTGGATTTCTCTCCATCAGCGGTAAGCCACTGCATAAGCGTTTTTGGCGATAAGGCGAAGTTCTCCATTGCAGAATGCAATCACATGCCATTTCCGGATGATTCCTTCCATGCCATAACGGCGGTACATATATTGGAGCATCTGAACGAGACACAATTGAAGGAAACGGTCGGAGAGATGTCCAGGGTACTGATGCCAGGTGGTCTGGTGTTCGTCAGGGTCTTTGCTGTCGGGGATTCAAGGTCCGAAGGTAAGAACAGGAATGTCAGGGGGAATGGGATAGAATACCGATACTACACTGAGGAAGAGATGGCATCGATCTTCAAAGGGTTCGAGATGATCAGATGCGATAGGAAGGATGAGACAATGCGTTTCGGAGCGGTCAGAGTGAAGATAGAGTGTCTTTTACGTCTTCCCTGTCAGTGAGGAAAACATCTTTATTGCTTATGATAATCGGTGTTAGAGGAGTCAGTAAAATGAATGACGATTATAACGAGGTCCCACGCAATCCCGCGGGTTATGCGATAATATCCCTGATATTAGGAGTGATAGGAACGGTCATTGTGTTCATGTTCTCGGAACAGGCCATGATATCGGTCATAATAGGAGCTATAGGAATGGTGCTTGGTGGATTTGCGATAAACCTGTCCAACCATTTCCCTACCAATGACAGGGTACAGTTCATGGCATTGTCCGGGATCGGGATATTGACATCGGTCATATCCTTCATGTTCGGCCTTGCTACATGGGTCGGATGAAGTGGTAGGATGGCAGTATATCGAGGGAAATATGTACTCCAGGGTCTGAAGGAGATATCCCCTCAGATGGAGAAGGACCTGGA
>JAEXCH010000003.1 GCA_023402275.1 Methanobacteriota archaeon | reverse complement strand
CTCCTGAGGCCATCTATCTTTCCAAGATTTATCTGAAGCATGAATGTTCCTTTCGGAGCACTGGGGCCCTGTTTTACAGGCTGTCTGATCTCTTTGACCGCCAAAGGCACAACTTTAGGTTTATTGGATACTTTAGGGGCCGCCACAGGTGCTTTAGGTATCTTTGTCTTTGCTACTTTAACGATCGATGCCTCTACAAACTCTACTGGAGGTCTTTCAACATGCACTCTCTCAACGCGTGCCATGTCCTCGATCCTGATCTTCTCGATCCTCTTTCCGGTGGCTCTCTCGTAATTCCTTACCCTGTGATCCTCGGATTTAGTTACAAAGGATATCGCTGTTCCTTCCTTACCTGCCCTTCCTGTACGGCCTATCCTGTGAAGGTAGGTCTCAGGGTCTGCGGGTACATCGTAGTTGACAACGATATCGATATTGTTGACATCGAGGCCTCTTGCTGCAACATCTGTTGCTATCAGGACATCTATGCTATCGTTCCTGAAGCTCTTGATGACCTTCTCCCTCTTTCCCTGGGGCATATCGCCGTGAATGGATCCTACTCTGTGTCCCCTTGAGATATCCGATGTTAGTTCATCGACCATCTTCTTTGTCTGACAGAACACGATCGTTTTAGGGTTGCCATTCTCTATTATGGAAAGGAGTCTGTCCTTCTTTCCGCTTCTTGATACCTGAACGTAATATTGTGTGGTAAGATCGGAACACGGCTCATCCTTTGATACGATCATCTCCATGGGATCGTCCATCTGACGGAGTGCCAAGCTCTTGATCTCGCGTGCCATTGTTGCCGAGAACAGAAGTGTGTGCCTTTCCTTAGGAACGGCATCCATTATGAAGTCCAGTTCCTCAGAGAATCCCATGTCCAGCATACGGTCGGCTTCATCAAGGACTACCTCCCTTATCTGGGAGAGATCAAGGGCTTCCCTTGTGATCATGTCCTTTACTCTTCCGGGAGTACCGACTATGATGTCCGTACCTTTCCTCAATTTGTAGATCTGGTCGCTTATGCTTGCTCCGCCGTATATCGCAACACTCTTATGCCCTGAATATCTGGACATCTTCCTTATCTCAGCATCTATCTGATTTGCAAGCTCTCTTGTTGGAGCAAGAATGATTGCTGTCGGTCTCTTTGAACCGGAGGGTATCCTTCCGAGAACGATGGCTGCGTATGTTCCCGTCTTTCCGGTACCGGTCTGTGCCTGTGCGAAAATATCCCTTCCGCCGAGTCCTTCCGGTACCACTGCGATCTGAACAGGTGTTGGTTCTACCCATCCCATGTCCGTTATGCCTTTCACTATACAATCCCTAATTCCCAAGTCCTCAAAATTGACCATGATCCTCATTCCACAAATACCAAAAGCCCGAAAGTGAATGGGACCTCTATATTCTAATCCCGTGTAGCAATCGTTGTATTTAAGTGTATGTTATTCACAGATCATTTTTCGATACATGTGGGTCGAAAAATTGTTCCTTACAAGACATTGTATCTAGGGGTCACTCCAACAACCACTCCAGTATGTTCTTGATCTCTATCCCATCATTTGTGAAAT
Organism: Methanobacteriota archaeon; assembly: GCA_023402275.1. Classification (GTDB taxonomy): domain Archaea; phylum Thermoplasmatota; class Thermoplasmata; order Methanomassiliicoccales; family Methanomethylophilaceae; genus Methanoplasma. Next base: position 70,688 of record JAEXCH010000003.1, on the reverse strand, counting down.
ATGACCCAGGAGGCATCATTGCTATCACCAGCTTTTTGAAAGAATCCTTAACTTCCCTGAGAGGAGATAACTCTCTTTCCATTGTGCCTTCCGAGTTTATATCATAACACACCTGTATGTACTGTCTGTTTCCGTCAGGCATATTCGTTACGAAATCGATCTCTTTGGAGTTCCATTTACCGATGGTTATCTTGTGCCCTCGTCTTATCAATTCCAGATATACTATGTTCTCCAGTATCCTTCCTATATCCGAAAGGTCGAATCCCAGCGACATATTCCTAAGACCTTGATCAACGGAATAGTACTTTGGATTCGGTTGTAAAGATGTTCCTGCCGGATCATACCTGTCTGCACGATAAAGGATGTATGCTTGCTCGGCCATATTAAGATACCTCTCAACGGTCTCCCTGTGGATGTCCCCCATGCCATTAACGATACTGCGTATCGAGACGGGATTCCGACATTTATCATCATGTACGTTATCAAACGATTCAGTTCGCCTGTGTTCCTTACATCCCCTCTCGATATGACATCCCAGAATACAATTGAAGAGTAAAGGTCTTGCAGATTCCTTCTTGCAAATGCATCCCCTTCCATGGGATCTGCACTAGGGAATCCGCCATAGGTCAAGAATTTCCAAAAAAGTTCCGCATCGGTCATTCCTTTATCTGAATGGAGTTCTCTGAACTCTTTGAAAGAAAGAGGTAGCATATTCACAGTTGTGTATCTGCCTGTCAAGAAAGTGCTTAATTCAGATGAAAGGAGATGGGAGTTCGAGCCAGTTATGTAGACGTCGGCATCCCTGTCCACCAATAGTGCATTCACCGATCTCTCCCATCCATCGACCCTTTGTATCTCATCCAAGAACACATAGTATCTTTGATCGGATGGTACCTTTGAATAGATATGATCGGTCAATGCCCTGTGATCGACTATGTCAAAGAATTCAGCTGATTCGAGATTCATTCGGAATATCCTTTCCTTTGGAACGCCTGAAGATATCAGCCTGTTGACATATTGATCAAGTAGAGGGTCGATTTACCACACCTCCGGACCCCGGTGATCACCTTTATAGTATCCGTTCTATCACGGAACATCTCAAGTTGATCCAAATATTGTGTACGTTCGACTTTACGTAATGCCATGGAAGAAATATCGTTTTATCTTTACTAATAGTGTACAGTTATAGTGTATCATTTAACCAATTTTATCAAGTATATATGTATATAACATTACGTCAAATCCAAACCTATCAATGTTTAAAATGTACATAACAAGATCTTGGATACTCAATGTATAGATAAATCGCAAAATATATTGATTAGCATATAATAACACACCAGTGCGCACTTAACCCGTCAAGCACACCGGTTTCAATCAATCAATTTGGACGAATATCACATAGAGGTTGGCAGCTGTCTATGACCCATTAAAAATCATATAAAGATAGTATAAAGAAATAGCCCAGAGAATATTTGTGTTTATGCACTAAAATAAATCATATTCGTTGAAAGGAAAAAAAATATCTTCTCCTTGAGGAGAAGGTTTTAAAAAGGAATGTACACTCTGACACTTTCGGTAAACGTTTCCATCATATCCATTAACGATGGATGACGATCCCTATAAAATGTTATTTTGTAAACATCAGTTTCATTATATTCATATAAATAAGGCCATCTACCATCTATATATCCCGAAGTCAGCATCCCTGGCCTTATTTCTTGAGTATTTGTCTTATTCACGCCTTTTTCATTAAAATCATACCAAACATCAAACTTGTTACTTGAATAACTAGTATCATTATGGAATACGATATCTGGTACAGTATATGACCAGGTGCCACCTATATTTCCAGAAACTCCATTTCCAGAAACTCCAATATTCATATTCACTCCTATTGTAGTATTGCCGCCACTAGCTGTTGGAGAATAAGTCATCAGTTCTTGCCTATTACTTAGATTATTTGCAATACCCATGTCTGCAACCGCATTGTAACGATCCCAATAGGTAGATATATCAAAGGGCTCACCCTGTAGCTGGTATGAGGTCATGACATAGTTAGTTCCTCTTGGGTAACCCATAAGCATATAATGGAATGATTTGACACTCATCATACCAAAATCTTCGCATGTTTTAGTCACATTAGACGTAGCAGCAAGCGCCCAATATGTCCCGGGAGGAGATATGAAATTAATATCATTTCCAGAACTAAGCGACTTATCTTCAATTAATAAGTCTTTTGTCCATTTATATGCAATTGATAGCGATTCTTCTATTGTTCGCCCCGTAATACTATGACTATGTGTTGCACCTGTGGTAGATTCATAATAGATACAGAAAACATCCGCTTCATCTGTAAAAGCCGTTGCAAACCGTAAATTATCTCTATTTGTAATTAAACCGGGATCATTAGCAATTACTATTACCGGATTTGAATTCTCAATCAACGTATCGATATTATCATACAATATCGATGTTTTCAATTCTTTCATATTTTTTGTTATCGCCCCATCAATGAGCACAACATCGTTTTTTCCTATTGATCCAAAATCACTTTGTTTCCTTATGTTTTTTGAAAGATCGAAAGGTTGGTTTTCTTCCATATCGATAGATACAAAGACTATATCATTAATTGAATTGATAGAGGTATCTTCAATTGTATATTTTTCATTAATTTCTTTTTTAAAACTATCTCCATCGAAAAATCCAAAAGGCAAAATTACTGTTATAGTGAGCAGTATTATTGAGATTGCTAATGTAAATATTTTCATTTCTTTCATTATTAACCCCCAATAGGTTTTGAATAATATATTGAAATAATAGAATATATAATTTAGGATTTCCTAAATTAATATTTTATCAGATATATCAATTAATGAACAGAATTATAAACATAAGACCATACTATAAGGATAAATATAATTACTCAACACCTCATTTGACCATTCATACGCAAAGAATAAGGAATTTTCTATGCTATCGGCATCAATACTATGACAATGAGATGTTACGCCATCATAGAAGAAACAGAACACTTCTCCTTCATCTGTGAACGATGTTGCATATTTGTTACCTATTGCTCCCTTTATTATTGATGGTGTTCCGTCCATCACTATGATTGGGTTATTATTATAAGCCAACTGATCTATAGCCTCATATAGTCCTTTTTTTTCCACGAATCTGGCCCAACTTCCATCAATCATAACCGTATCATTCCTTTCTATTGATTCCAAATTATCCTGTATCCTTACATTTGAAGGAAGAATGATAGTTTCATCTTCTTCAATGTCCGCAACTATTATAAGACTGCCATTTGTTAACAATTGTGCTTTTTCAATTGCATATATTTCATAATATCCTTTATCTAAGATTGTATTTTCATCATTGTTATTTGTAATGATTACAGAAATTGACACGAAAATCATAATAATAGCTACCGCCGCCACAATGAATGTAATTTTTTTCATTTTGGATCATCTCCTTATAATATAACAGAACCTTTAACATATAAATATTTAGGTAATCCTAAATTATTAAGTATAATTTTTAATATCTGCGGAGTAAATTAAATGAAGTACTTCAAAAACAGGACCCGTAAATAAGTAAATTGTAAAATTACACATTTAAAAATATGAAATCTATGTTTCAATAAATATTAGTAATCATAAAATTTGAATCATTAATTATGAATAACTAAATTTCATTAATCAAACTGTCAATTGAATCTTATTCTCATATCCAATATGCAGAGAAATCACAAATGCCAATAAAAAAGGAAATTGAATAGCGTTTACTAATAATCAGTCCTTTATCAGGGCCTCAGCGGATTGTATGCACTTGGTCAGGACGGAATATGCATCGATCATATCCTCCTCACCGACAATGAATATGGTATCCGTGTGGCAGCTGACCGTTTCCTCTATGTTTATTCCAGCATCCGAGAGATTCGTTATCAGGTACGCTATCACACCGCTTGTATCCACTATCTTCTCCGGAGATTTTACTGCGATCTCCACGAGATTCTCCCTGATCTTTATGATATTGAATCTTCCTACAGTGTCGACTATTCTCTCCTTCAGCATGCTGTCGGCGATTATCGTCACTGCCGAAGCGGATTGAACACACTGCATGATCGAATTCTCATTCCAGAGGTCCTTGAACAGATTGTCCATCTTATGAAGAACGGTCCAATCGTTCTTTGCTGTTACGATACAGGTCTTGGTCCTCATCTCCAGTCTGCTGTCCTTCAATATCCTGAGTATGCTGAGCTCGTGATCGCTGGTGGTGTTGAGTTTTCCTGCATAACGTCTGCAGGCTATCATGACGGCCTCCTCATTATCGACGTCCAGATCCTTCATTATCATCCTTGCCAAGGAGGAATAGTTGATCAACCCCTTTGCTACGCAATCCTTTACGCTGGGATGAGCATCTATGTATGCTCTGGTCCTTTCCGCAAGACTTTCCCTTGACACATTATTGGACATGAACCTAAATTGTTCTTTGAGTATATATGTCCTATTCTGAACATCATGTCGGAGTAGGTTATATAAGAAAATACAAAAGTGTTTATTTTCACAATAAATCCATGAAAATGGTCATGAATGTATCTTTTTGCTCAGAGCTCAATATCAAAGGCGGCATCAGACGTATGACATTGCCGTGACACACATTGATGAGGACATTTCTATCCATCATCTTCTTCTGCATGTCAGATGCATCATCCTTGGATGCCATCTCTATACCTATCAACAATCCGTATCCGCGTACATCCTTGATCTTATCTGAATCCAATGATCTGAGTTCCTTCATCCATTTCGATCCCAGGTCCTTTGAATTCTGAACAAGTCTCTCTTTCTTGATTATATCAATGACGGAACACGCCGATGCGCATACCAAAGGATTTCCTCCGAATGTGGTACCGTGACTTCCAGGGGTCATGATGTTTGATAACTCATCTGTTGTGACGACTGCGCCTATGGGAACTCCTCCTCCGAGTCCCTTTGCCAATGTTATGATGTCCGGAACAACATTGAAATTATTGATGCCGAACCATTCTCCTGTGCGCCCTACGCCGGTCTGGACCTCATCCACCACCATCAGAACACCGTTATCGTCGCAAAGATCACGAACCCCTTTGAAGAAGTCGGCCCCTGCGGTCACCACACCTCCTTCGCCCTGTATAGGCTCTATCAGTAGTGCTGCTGTATCCTTGTCGATCATTCCTTTTATGGATTCCAGGTCTCCGAAGTCATAGTATTGGAATGCTTTGCTTATCAGCGGTTCGAAGGTCTCCTGATACTTTGTCTGACCGGTAGCTCCGAGAGATGCAGATGTACGCCCGTGGAATCCGTTGTATGCAGAGAGGATCTTACTGCGCTTGGTCGCGCGTACAGCTAATTTCATTGCACCTTCATTGGCCTCTGCGCCGCTGTTCACGAACAATGAGCGGTCCAATCCCTTTGGGGTGACCGATGCTACCTCCTCCCCGAGTCTGGCCTGTTCCTCTATATGATAGAGGTTTGAGACATGTATCAGCTTCGATACCTGCTCCTGCATGATATCCACCCATTCCGGGTGGGCGTATCCGATTGAATTGACCGCTATTCCTGCCACAAGGTCGAGATACTCCTTGCCTTCGGTATCATAGAGGTATGAGCCCTTACCGTGAGTGAATGCTATATCCATGCGGCCATAATTCTGGAACAGGTATTCCGATGTCAGTTTCTTTATCTCATTGAATTCCATTCGATCACTTCACGATCACTGTCCCATGCGGGACATCCTTCATTATATCGGTCAATATACTGCGTGGGTCCTTGCCGTTCACCATGCGAACAGCGTTGACACCAGCATTCAAAGCGTTACGGCAGGCTTCCACCTTCGGGATCATCCCGCCAGATATAGTTCCGTCAGCGATCAGCTCATCCACTTGGCTGAGTGTCAGTTTGTCCACCTTGGAAGACGGATCGTTGATATCCATCAGTATCCCGGGAACATCGGTTATGGTGATCAATTCCTTTGATTTGATGCCGGATGCTATCCCTGCTGCCATTGTGTCTGCATTGACATTCAGATGATTCCCCTCTGCATCTGCTCCGATAGGATAGATCACAGGCGTGACCTTCTTCTCAAGAAGGTCGTTCAGCATCTCTTCGTCGACCTCCACGACCTCTCCTACCAATCCCAGATCGACCGTTATGGTCTCTCCGTTCTCCATGATGGTGTAAGGGTCCTTCTTCTTGCAAACGGTGCATAGATACCCCGGCATGCCTATGGTCTTCACAGATGATTCCTCCAGACATTCGGTGACGTCCTTGTTCAGAGAGGACAGTACCTCCTCTGCGACCTCCAGTCCTTGTTCGTCGGTTACACGAAGACCTGCGACCTTCTCTGGATTCAGGCCTCTCTTCTCCATCTCAGCAGATATCTCCGGACCTCCGCCATGTACCAGTATTATCTTGATCCCTTTACGGACCAATTCAGCGACCTCTTTGGAAAGACGCATCATATCCTCTTTTCCACGTATGGCGTTCCCGCCGAACTTCACAACATATACATCATTCATGTGATCACGTTGCGTACTCTGCATTGATGCGGACGTAATCATAAGTTAGATCACATCCCCAGCCTGTGGCACTTTCCTTTCCGAGTGCCAGGTCCACGGCGATGATAACCTCTTTGTTATCCATTGCCATACGTACTACCTCGACGGCACGTTCCTCTTGGAACACAGGTGCACCGGAATCGAGTATGGGGACCTCCATGTCTCCTCCTTTGATCGTAAGGCGGACATCCTCAAGATTGAACTTGCACCCGCTGTTACCGAGGGCCATCATTATACGCCCATAATTTGGATCGGATCCGAATATGGCTGATTTCACCAGGGGAGAATTGATTATCTTGTGAACGGCCTTGCGGGCATCCTCTTTTGTCTCTGCTCCGGTCACCTGTACCTCGATGAGCTTGGTGGCGCCTTCTCCGTCCATCGCCAATGTCTTGGCTATCTTGGTCATGACCTGTTCCAAGGCCTCAATGAAACTAGGGTCGTCGTCGGCAACGGCACCTCCTGCCTTTCCATTGGCCATCAGTATCGAGGTATCATTTGTGGATTGATCCCCATCTACCGACACCATGTTCAGACTGTTATCGAGTATCTCCTGCCACTTATCATTGAATTTCGGAGATAGTGTTGCATCCGTTGTTATTATGGTGAGTGTGGTACCATGCAGGACCTTCATGTGCGGGGCGATCATACCGCTTCCCTTGGATGTCGCTGCTATGTATACCAGCGTCCCATCCTCGAGACGCACACGTACAGCACATTCCTTTTTGATCGTGTCGGTCGTCATTATCGCTTCCGCGAACAGATTGTCCGTCTCACGTCCGATGTCCAATTCACGTGCTGCACGGCTTATCCCATAACGTATCTTGTGCATATCCACGAAACGTCCTATCAGGCCGGTGGACATCACTCCCACCTCTATGGGATCGATATTAAGTTCGGCCGCCACTGCCTGTTTCATTGCTATGGCATCCTCTATCCCGCGGCGTCCTGTGAGTGCATTAGCATTACCGCTGTTTATCACCACTGCCGATAGCTTAGGTGAATTCTCCTTCATCATAACCTGTACAGGCGCAGCCTTCACCTCATTGGATGTGTATCCGACAAATGCTGATGCAGGTTCATCCGAATATACCATCCCAAGGTCCAGCGCACGGTATTTGACACCGCTGTGAACGCCTGACGCCTTGAATCCCTGCGGGGTAGTGATCCCGCCCTCTATCTCCTCTATCATCTTCATACCCCCAGTCCGGGAGTGTCTATCCCTTCTGTTTCTTTTAAGTTAAGCATAAGATTCATACACTGTACGGCCTGTCCGGATGCACCTTTGACAAGGTTGTCCAGAACACCGAATGCGACCACATTCCCATTGATCACATCGGATGACACATGTGCATGATTGGAACCTACCACCGCACGTATCGACGGTTCCTTCACGTAGTGAACGAAACGTTCCTTCCCATATTGTTTCTCATAGATCTTGGCAACCTCTTCGTTGCTCATGTCCTTGTTCAATCTCATGTAGCATGATGAGAGTATGCCGCGTACTATCGGAATGAGCTGAGGCACCATTGTGACCTTCGTACTCATATCCGAGAACATCTCCACTGCGCATTCTATCTCAGGTGTGTGGCGGTGCGTCCCTACGCTGTAAGGGATTATCGATTCGCCGCAGAAAGGATGATGCAGACGCGGAGAGGGCACCATTCCTGCCCCTGACGTACCGCTCTTAGCATCGACGATCACATCTTTTTCAACAACGCCCTCTTTCATCAAAGGTGCGCATGCGAGTATCGCCGACGTAGCATAACATCCCGGGTTCGCTACCAGGTCCGCTCCTTTTATCTTATCCCGGAATAGTTCAGGAAGTCCGTATACCGCATTCTGCAGGTTCTTGATGTCAGTATGCTCGTGGCCGTACCATTTGGAGTATTTCGTCACATCGTGAAGGCGGTAATCGCCGGAGAGATCTACGAGCTTGACACCTGCATCCAACAATCCCGGGACCTCATTCATCGCAACACCGTGCGGTGTGGCAACGAATACCAGATCCAGATCTTCGGGATGTTCGATCTTCTCGGTGAATGATATGTCCGAATAACCTTTCAGGAAAGTGTGTACATCCGATACCTTCTTTCCCGCATTCTGACGAGACGTCAATACTGACAGTTCAACATCAGGATGTGTGCAAAGCAAACGGGACAGTTCACTTCCTGTGTATCCCGTGCCTCCGATTATTCCTACTTTGTCCATTTACGTACTTCCTACTCCACAAATGTGGATTTAGCACACTATTGAACAGCGATATATATGTATTGTTCGAAACACGACAATAGTTGTCGGATAAATCGAACAATCGACCCGGACACCTCCTAAAAGAACGTATTGTGGCTACAGCAACATCATTGATAATACACTACTTCCATACAGAGAATAAAAGAAAATGACAATGTTTCGTAATACATCCTTTTACCGTCTTCATCTGGACATCCATCGATGTAATGAACAACGATTTAAATAACGAACAACTATCAAGAAGCGATCGACATGTCAAGCGGAAACAAAGAATGCGGGTCAAACAACAACGATAAGAGAGACAAGATCGTTCTGGCATACTCAGGCGGTCTGGATACTTCAGTAGCTATTCGCTGGATCCAAGAGAAATACGATCTGGATGTGATCGCTGTCGCGATCAATGTCGGACAGCCTCCCAGCAGCGATGACATAATCGCACGTGCAATGAGGAACGGCGCTCTCAGTGCTGAATACGTCGATGCCAAGGATGAGTTCGTCGATGAATACATCTGGCCGGCTTTGAGGGCCAATGCCATGTATCAGAACATATACCCTTTGAGCACCGCTCTCGCAAGACCCCTGATCGCAAAGAAACTTGTCGAGGTCGCTAAGAGAGAGGGCGCAAAGTACATAGCACACGGATGCACCGCAAAAGGCAACGATCAAGTAAGGTTCGATGTCGGGATAGTATCGATGGACCCGGACATCAAGATCATCGCACCCATAAGGGAATGGGTGATGACCCGTGATGATGAGATAGAATACGCCAATAAGAACAACATCGAGATAATCGTGAAGAAGGAGAGTCCATACTCAAGGGACGAGAATCTCTGGGGGGCATCATGTGAAGCAGGAATACTCGAGGATGCCTGGGCAGAACCTCCGAATGACGTTTGGGAGCATACGGTCGATCCAATTGATGCACCCAATGAACCCGAATATGTAGAGATAGAGTTCGAGAAGGGGATACCCGTCGCTCTTAACGGCAAACGTATGGGCGGCGTTGAATTGATAGATGCTCTGTACAAGATAGCGGGGAAGAACGGCGTAGGGCGTATCGACCACGTCGAGGACCGTCTTGTAGGTATCAAGAGCAGGGAGATATACGAATGTCCCGCTGCAATCGTCCTCATAACTGCTCACCGCGCAATGGAATCCATGACGGTAACAAAGGATGTCATCGAATTCAAGAGAGGTATCGAACAGAGGTTCTGCGAGATGGTATACAACGGACTCTGGTTCGGAGGTCTCCGCGAGCCAATCAACGCATTCGTTGAGAAGACACAGGATTACGTCACAGGTACCGTCAGAGTGAAACTCCACAAGGGAAGCTGCATGGTCGTAGGGCGCAAATCACCGTATTCGTTGTATGACACCGGACTTTCAACATATGGAAAGGACGACTCATTCGATCACACTTCGGCAATAGGATTCATCTACTGCTGGGGACTTCCGGACAGAACAGCGGCGAGATCCCGCACAAAGAAGTGATAACATGACCAAACAGGCACTCTGGTCAGGTAGGTTCGAGGGGGGCATGGATGAATCCACTCTCAGATTCACATCATCACTTGATGTGGATTCAGCATTGGCATTCTATGACGTCATGGGTTCGCTGGCTCATGTCAGGATGCTCAAGGAGAAGAAGATAATACCTGCCAAGGATGCCGACGATATAATCAGAGGATTGAGGGATATCGTATCCCTAATGGAGAACGGTGAGTTCGAGGTCGATGATTCTTTGGAGGACATACACACCAACATAGAGTTCAAACTGACCTCCATGATCGGCCCTGTAGGCGGTAAGCTTCACACAGGCAGAAGCAGGAACGATCAGGTCGCAACCGATCTGAGGATGTATCTCAGGGATGTGATACTCGAGGCTGTGACCGACATAGATACCTTGATCATGAGCCTGCTGAAGGTCGCGGAGGATCACGGCGATACGATAATGCCCGGATTCACACACATGCAGCACGCTCAGCCTGTCACGCTTGCGCAGCATATGCTTGCTCATGCTTTCAGACTTTCAAGGGATGCAGACAGATTCATGGATTCATTTGATAGAATGGACAGATGCCCGCTGGGTTCCGCGGCACTTGCAGGAACAACATATCCCATAGACAGAAGGATGACCGCCGAAGCATTGGGATTCAAAGCCCCGACCCAGAACTCAATGGATTCCGTGAGTTCCAGGGATAATGTGTCCGAGACGATATTCTGTGCATCTATGACATCCGTCGATCTATCCTCCATGTGCGAGGAACTCATAATCTGGTCCTCACAGGAATTCAACTTCATAGAGATGGATGATGCATATACGACAGGATCCTCCATAATGCCCCAGAAGAAGAACCCGGACATAGCGGAGTTGATAAGAGGAAGGACGGGCGCCGTGATAGGTGATCTGATATCAATAATGACCATGATGAAGGGTCTGCCTCTTTCATATAACAGGGATATTCAAGAGGATAAGGGTCCGGTGATGGACTCGATGAGGATCGTGTCCGACTGCTCGAACATGCTGTCAAAGGTAATATCCACAATGAAGGTCAATAAAGAGGTGATGCTTTCCGCAGTTGAGAAGGGATTCATCAACGCTACCGATCTTGCAGATTATCTTGTGACCAAGAACGTCCCATTCAGGGATGCTCACGGAATAGTTGGGGAGGCAGTAAGATACTGCATCGAGAATAACAAGAAACTCGAGGATCTTTCCATAGAGGAATTCAAGAAGTTCTCCACTGCAATAGATAAGGATGTCTATGACATACTGCCGGTAAGAGCATGTGTGGAAAGGCGCATATCATACGGCGGAACATCATCCGGTTCTACCGACATGCAGCTCACAGAAGCCATTGGCTCACTTATGGAAAGGGATGAAAGAGTAAGACAGGAGACCCAACTCATCGAGAATTGTTGGGACTCCTTATTGAAGGATTGATCACGCTTTCTCGAACGCTTGTTCGAGATCTGCGATTATATCCTTTATGTTCTCTGTCCCTATCGACAGACGTATAGTGTTGCGGTTGATCTTCTGCTCCTTCAGTTCCTTGTCGTTCAGCTGGGAGTGTGTGGTGGTCGCAGGGTGTATGACCAAGGATTTCATATCGGCGACGTTCGCCAGTAATGAAAAGAGTTCCAAACTGTCGATGAACCTTATTGCCTCGGCCTCACCGCCTTTGATATCGAATGTGAATATGGATCCCGCTCCGTTGGGGAAGTTCTTCTCGTACAGAGCATGGCATGGATGGTCCTTCAACGAAGGGTGATTGACCTTAACGACCTTTGGATGCTCATTAAGATACTTTACGACTTCCAGAGCATTCTGGACGTGCCTTTCCACACGTAAGGAGAGTGTCTCCAATCCTTGAAGAAGAACGAATGCTGTTATCGGCGAGATCACGGCTCCCGTATCCCTGAGCAGTACTGCCCTTATCCTTGTGACAAAGGCCGCAGGACCGGCTGTTTTGTAGAAACTTATCCCGTGATAACTTACATCGGGCTCTACGATCTGAGGATATCTCCCGCTGGCCTCCCAGTCGAACTTGCCGCTTTCGATCACCAATCCTCCGAGTACTGTACCATGACCGCCTATGAATTTGGTAGCGGATTCCACAACTATGTCTGCACCGTGTTCGAGAGGCCTGTAAAGGAATGGTGTTGCGAATGTGTTGTCCACCATCAGGATTATGCCGTGTTTGTGTGCGATCTCAGCGACCTTCTCGATATCCAAGAAATCAGAGTTGGGATTTCCAAATGTTTCAATGAATACCACTTTGGTATTGTCCCTTATTGCCTTATCAAAGTTATTAAGGTCCATCGGGTCAACGAATGTCGTCTCAACCCCGAATTTCGAGAATGTGTGTGCCAGATAATTGTATGTCCCGCCGTATAGATTGTTGGCGGCAACGATGTGATCACCTGTTTTGGTCACATTCTGCAGGGCATACATTATCGCTGCTGCTCCCGATGCCGTTGCTATTGCGGCCGATCCACCTTCCAATGCTGCTATCCTATCTTCCAGAACAGCCTGCGTATTGTTGTTGAGACGTCCGTATATGTTTCCCGGGTCCGTGAGAGCGAATCTTTCTGTTGCCGTTTTACAGTCTTTGAACACATAGGACGTGGTAAGATAGATGGGTACTGCCCTTGCATCTGTGACCGGGTCGGGGACCTCTTGGCCTTTATGCAACTGGAGTGTCTCAAATCTCAATTTGTTCTTGTTCGTAGGACCGGACGGTATGTTTTCTGCAGAATCCTTCATGTTGATCACTCTCGATCAGCATGAAGGGTCATCCGGATTAATGAACTTATGTCTTGACAGGATCAATCGAAATCTGTCCTGTCATTGTAAAGTACTTCGAACTTGATTCCTTCAGCTGTAAGTATGCCGCTTATGATGTCAGCCATCTTGGACATGTCGGTGGTCTTGCTGTATGTCTTGAGGTAGAATTCCTTGCGGTCGGTAGGGAAGACAAGTCTCATCTTTCCTTTCCTGTTATATCCTTCGGGTTTTCTGTTGCGTTCAAGATCTATCATATTCATGTCAATGAACATCTGCAGGATCTCCTCTTCCTCAGGCATCTGTCCGATCTCTTCCAACAATTCTTTCAGTATCTCTGGGAACACAGGAGCTAGATCCTTATAATCAGATTTCCCCTTCAGGACAAAATGGGTGCTGAAGACCTTCATCGAGTCTGTTTAGGCATAGCTTTTATTTATTTGTTCTTAAGAAAGGATACATTTATCCAACAATAAAACAAATCTTTGTTTTATATACAAGGATATGATAACCCGCTTTATGAAGACCGCACTGACCATCGCTGGTTCAGATTCAATCGGAGGAGCAGGCATACAGGCAGATGTCAAAGCCATGGGTTCCATAGGAGTTCATGCTGCCACGGTCATCACTGCCGTCACCGTCCAGAACACCAGAGAGGTCAGCGATATCCATCCGATACCGGAAGAGATAGTCAAAGGTCAGTTGGAAGCCATACTAAAAGATTCCAGGGTCGAGGCTGTGAAGACAGGTATGCTATACAGTGCAGATATCGTGGGAGTGGTCGCAGATATATTGGAAGATCATGATATGCCTCTTGTTGTAGACCCGGTGATGGTGGCGACGGTAGGGGATACCCTTTCCAAAGATGATCTTACAAAAGCACTAAAGAACGATCTATTACCCATGTGTGAATTGGTCACTCCCAACAGATACGAGGCTGAGATCCTATCTGGAATGAAGATCCGTAATGAGGACGATGCTATGTTCGCCTGCGAGATAATAGGCAAACAAGGGTCGTCCGTTCTCCTGAAGGGGGGACACATGGATTCCAAGAACATTATCGATTATCTCTATCTTTCATCGGAATTCACAATAATGAACAACCCCCGCCTGAACAAGGCAGGACACGGCAGCGGATGCATCCTTTCGTCATACATAACAGCGAATCTCGCAAAGGGGTCCTATCTTGTGAATGCTGTCCTCAAGTCCAGGGATCTTATCCAAAGATCAATAGAGACCCAGTATGCTGTGGGCAAAGGAGAGCTCATTGTGAACCCGATGAACTGCTCATCGACCGGTGATGACGTAAGATTCAAGGTACTGGATGCTCTGGAATCAGCAGGCGACAGGATAACCGACGGATTACCGCACAATCTTGTTCCCAAGAATGGAGTGAACATCGCATTCGCGGTGCCTAACGCTGCCGGACCGGAGGACATAGCCGCTATTGACAGAAAGATATCCCTGAAGAACGGACTGCTTGTCAAGAACGGTCCTGCCAAGTTCGGCGCGGCAGGTCATCTGTCCTACATTCTCCTTGAGGTCATGAAAGTGGATCCCAAGATGAGATGTGTGATAAGCATAACCCCTGCGACCGACACTTTGGACCTCATTGAGGAGATAGGGCTCAATGCCATTGATTCCGGACGCAGAGGAAAGCCGGAATGGAGCATTGTGACCAGGAACATAATCGAGAAGAACAGAGGTGTTCCGGATGCAATATCCGATGTCGATAACAAGAACGGCAGAACAGTGAAGATATTGGGAACGGATCCGTCAGATGTCCTGTCTAAACTGAGTTCGATACTGGATTGATATCAACGATACATATATGAGACGACACCTCTCTTTTTTGATGGGCGCAATATGATAAACATCAGAAGAGAATTGGTATCATACTTTGGAGATCCCGACAGCATTCAGCTTAATGATGTAGATCTGGACCCTTTGAGAATAAAGGCAATTCTTATCAACGAGGTCGTTCCGTCCGATCCTTCCCATGATTTCTATGGCAGTGATGATTCTGAGTACCTTAGATCAGCGCTGAACATCATGCAAATGGCCGGAGCAGAAGTGTCAGATATCAAGGATGTGCTGAACATGGGCATCTACATAACGAATGCTGTCAAGACCCCAAAGTCCGAATACACGATAGACAAGGACAGCATCGAGAACAGCATACCCTTCCTGGAGAAGGAGATCTCATTGTTCCCTGACGTGAAGGTCATAATGCTTCTGGGAGATGTTGCAAAGAAGTCCTTCAACATGATCAGTAAGAGGGCCACCAAAAAGAATGCCGTCCCTTCCGTATCAACATACAAACTACGCAATACGGAGATCCACTATCAAGGGATCAGAGTGATCCCCTCGTATATCATAACAGGCGGAAATCTTCAGATAGAGAGATCGAAAAGTGAAATGACGGCCGAGGACATCGCTGTCATGCTCGACCTAATAAAATGATGAGGTTTTTAATCAGTTTATGGATACGATCTCTATCTCGAAGTAGAGGTCCTGGTTGTATCTCTCTCCATCCGTCTTCCATACGAATGAATCGGAGTTCCCGTCATTGTTGGAATCCACAACGGACTTGATGTAATGCTTCTCGGTTCCGAAGTCCAGCATTATCATCTGTATCTCCTTGTTGTCGCCATCGGTGTTGACCACGACATAGTCCGATACTGTGAGAGTGTAGTTGATCTGTGTTCCCACCGATGTCACGTTAGCCACAACCTTGCCGAAATCATTGTCGACAACTGTGTAGTTCTGACCTGATATCGGGTGATATGTGATCGTGACTGTATCGTTCTGGCTGTTGTATGATGCAGATGCGGGCCATCCGTATGCGGATTCCTCTATCTCCTCATATCCTTTCAGTTCGTATCCGTATATCTCCTTGAACTGAGCTGTGGTCAGATTCTCGGATGAAGGTATCGCGAATACGTGGGATGAGGCTATCCTCTCCTCGGTGTTCGCTGCATTGTATCCTTCCCCGGCAGGGATCATGACCCTTACCTTATCTCCGACCTTGTGTCCTATCACTGCATTGCCGAATCCTGTCAACACATCAGTACCACCAACGGTGAACTTAAGAGGAGAGTAGGAATTTTGGGACCTTGCCGTGAAATCATTGCTCTTGAGGATATCGTCATTGTCGGCGATCGACCAGAAACTTGTGTCGAAGACGACATAGTTATCATCTTCGTAGTATGCGTAATATGTACCGGTGTAGTTCACTTCAACAGAACTTCCAGTGACTGCCATTGTGTTGTCAGCTTTCAAAAAGTCATTGTAGACCGTTGCACCAATTATCGCACATGAGGTCAGCAAGAACACTACGAAACAGACCATCAGAATGGGGTCTCTGTCTTTTTTGACCTTGATCTCGTCTTCAGCCATTATACCGATTCTCGCAATGTATGTGCATTATAAAAACATATGCGGTAGTATAGCCCATATAACAGTGACTTTTCATTCAAACCTTTTTAATATTACCCTTAACATGCAAGAAAACAAGAGTGGCTCTCTTTCTGTGGAGAAGCTGCGAGAACAAAGGAACACTGGTCTCATGAGAGCATTGTACATTCACGCCGATTCGATGGAATTCGAGGCAAAGGACAAAACGAAGGTTGCAGAGGAAATACCCGAGGAACTCCACAACGGGAAGATGGAGGAGGTACTGGTGGTATTCATCACAGTAGAGAGTGATGATGAGGACAAGATAGTCCAGGTTGCCACCGAAGCATCAAAGGACATCCTGGCAACAAAGGAAAGAGTGGGTGCGGAGCGTATAATGCTGTATCCCTACGCTCACCTTAGCAGCGACCTTGCGAAACCGAAGGCCAGCGTTGAACTTCTGAACATGATCAAGGATATGGTCTCGTCCGCTGGTGTCGAGGTAACACGTGCACCATTCGGATGGTATAAGGCCTTTGACATCAAATGTAAAGGGCACCCGTTGTCAGAACTCTCCAGGGACTTCAAGGGAAAGGAGGAGAAACCCGCCGCCAAAGGCGAGGACACCTACTTCATACTCTCTATCGACGGCAAGGAGATACCCATATCCGAATACAAAGGAGGGTCGGATTGCCTCAGGTCCATGATCGACAAGGAAGCACTCGGAAAGGAGGCTGCTTCCAGCGGTGAACCGGAGTACCTGAGATTATGTAAGAAATTCGGGATACAATGGGAGACGATGTCCGATGTGGGTCACATGAGCCTTGCACCTCCGGGTGCACTCATGTTCGATCTTATATCGGATTACGCAACGAACATAGTCAACAATTCAGGAGTGAACGTATACAATGTCAAAGGAACGAACATGTTCTCTCTGGACGAACCTGCTGTGAAGGAACATGCAGAACTTTTCGGAGATAGACTTTACAGTGTTAACACAGGAAAGAAGACCTTCGTACTAAGATATGCTGCATGCCACCAACAGTTCGCAATGATCAGGAATTGGAACATCAGCTACAAGCAGATGCCGCTCGGAGCGTTCGAGGTCGCCGACTCATACAGATTGGAACAGTCCGGGGAGACCATGCTCTGTTTCAGAACAAGAAGGCTGAACATGCCTGATTTCCACATCATGTGCACAACGATGCCTGAATCGCACGAATATTTCACTCTCTTGGACGGTAAGATATACGACGAGATAGAGAACATCGGAAGGGATTACGACATGCTCGTGAACTTCTCATCCAGAAAGGCATTCGAAGATAACAAGGACATAGTAAGAGCACTCTGTGAGAAACACGGAAAGAATGCTTTGATACACATATACCCCGAAGGCATCAACTACTACTGGACGGTCAACATCGAATACCACATGCTGGATCAGATGAAGAGGCCTAGGGAGATCGGGACTGTTCAGATCGATATCGGCAATGCAAAGAGATTCGGCATAACCTATGTTGACGAGAAGGGCGAGAAACAGTATCCGATAATACTTCACTGTGCGGTCATCGGATCCATAGAGAGGTTCCTGTATGCATTGCTGGACACTGCAGTCCAGATCGAGAAGACGGGTGTTCCCGGATACCTTCCGACGTGGATAACGCCGGATCAGGTACGCCTGATGCCTATGTCTGAGGATTTCGTGCCTGCGGCAAAGGACATGGCAGTTAGATTCAGAGAACAGGGAATAAGAGTGTCCGTCGACGATACCGATGCCACTGTCGGCAAGAAGGTAAGGAAATCAAAGCAGGACTGGTGTTCATTCAGCGCCGTCATCGGTGAGAACGAACTGCAGAGCGGGAAACTGAAGGTCTATGTGAGATCGGAGAACAAGGACATCGATATGACATTCGATGAACTCGCATCGAGGATCAAGGAAGAGAGCAAAGGCTATCCGGTACGTCCCATGAACATGCCTGCCGACCTCAGCAAACGCTGCGAGTTCTGAAACCCATTCGAACAACCCCTTTACATTTTCTTTTGGATATTATAAATAGAATAATGTCCGATTCCGTCATATGTTCGATCTTTGTGTGGTCACTGACCGTGGATTATCAAACGGATTGCCCGAATCGGAGATTGCCAGATTGGCATACAAGGGCGGTGCCGATGTCGTACAACTGAGGATGAAATGTCAGGACGGCAAGGAATTCCTTGAACAGGCCAGACTCATAAAGGAACATTCCGATGAATATACCAAGTTCTTCATTGTTAACGATCGTGTGGATATAGCATTCCTATCAGATGCCGACGGGGTACATCTGGGACAATCGGACATACCCATAGAGGATGCAAGATCCATATTGGGGGATGACAAGCTGATTGGCATAAGTGTTCACAGTGTCGAAGAGGCCGTTGATGCACAGGAAAGGGGTGCGGACTACGTAAGCGTGGGAACCATTTTCACAACAGCGACAAAGAAGGATGCACAACAGAATCTTGGTCTGGATGCGGTTTTCACTGTTAAGAATGCGGTCGATATCCCGGTCATGGCAATAGGCGGGATCAACAGAGGGAATATCCAAGATGTCATAAGGGCCGGAGCGGATGGCGTTGCTGTCGTCTCTGCCGTGGTATCAAAGGAGGATATATCCGCAGCTACGCACGAACTCAGGGATATGATACTGAAAGTAAGACCTAATATCTGAAATCCATAAGGTAGGACGAATGAAAGTTAACGGACAGTACGTGGAAGGTCGGTGGATAAGTCTCAGTGACCTGATATCATCACAGGGTTTCCGAGAGGACAGGATAGCTGTTGAACTGAACGGCATGATAGTTCCCAAGAGTGAATATCCCACAACAGTACTGAAAGAAGAAGATTCCATAGAGATAGTGGGTCTGGTAGGTGGCGGATGAACCCTCCGACACATGATGAATTGGATACTGCCCTTTCATTGAGGCACACACCCGAAGTTCATGAACGGATAAAGGCAGCTAGGGTAGGTATTGCCGGATTGGGTGGATTGGGATCCAACATTGCAGCCATGCTTGTCAGGTCCGGTATAGGGGACATTACCATTGCGGATCATGATTCGGTGGATATCAGCAACATAAATCGACAGAACTATTCATTGGATCAGATAGGGATCAAAAAAACAGATGCCACTGAGCATGTTCTGAAAAGGATCAACCCATACATCAGAATAACAAAATATGATGTTCGAATAGATCCAGATAACGCATCTGACATATTCGGGGACGTGGACATAGTGTGCGAAGCATTCGATGTCCCAAGCGAGAAGGCAATGCTCATCAACACCATATTGGAGAAGTGTCCTGATGTCAAAGTGATATCAGGGTCAGGTATGGCGGGATTCGGAAGGTCCAACAGCATCACCACCAAAAAGGTGTTCGAAAACCTTTACATGTGCGGAGACGGTGTGGACATGGAGGATGTCAAAGGAGGATTGATGTCTCCACGAGTGAACATATGTGCAGGGCATATGGCAAATGCAGTGATAGCAATATTGATGAAAGGAGAACTCTGAATGAATGATGAACTGATCATTGGAGGAAGAAGATTCACATCGAGATTCATACTTGGATCCGGTAAGTTCTCGCTTGACATGACCAAGAGTGTAATGGAGAACGGAGGAGTTGAGATCGCCACCTTAGCAATAAGGAGGACCAACGTTGGAGGCGAAGAGAACATACTCGATTACATACCGGATGGTCTGACGCTCCTGCCCAACACATCAGGTGCCAGGAATGCAGATGAGGCCGTTAGGATAGCTAGATTGGCCAGAGAATTGGGATGCGGGGATATGATCAAGATAGAGATCATAAGGGATTCTAGATATCTTCTTCCAGATAACTGCGAGACGATAAAGGCCACCAAGATACTTTCGGATGATGGATTCATAGTAATGCCCTACATGATGCCCGATCTTTCAGCAGCAAGGTCCATGGCCGATGCAGGAGCATCTGCGATCATGCCGCTAGGCGCTCCGATAGGCAGCAATAAAGGTCTCCTTACAAAGGAGTTCATCAAGATACTTGTCGATGAATTGGAACTTCCCATCATCGTGGATGCAGGGATCGGCAGACCTTCTCAGGCATGCGAAGCGATGGAAATGGGATGTGCCGCGGTCATGGCCAATACCGCCATAGCCACTGCTGGCAACATACCGATGATGGCAAAGGCATTCAGATCGGCGATAGAAGCAGGAAGATTGGCATATCTATCTAAACCCGGCAGGATCCTGGAGAACAGAGGGGAGGCCTCAAGCCCCCTAACCGGTTTCCTTGAGGATGATTGAATGTTCAAAGAACCTGTGGATGCAGAGGGGTACCATGATCACATGGAATCCATAGACCCGGAGATAATGAACAGGGTCCTCTCACTCACAAAAGGATATGGGAATGCCGTTTTCAATGAAAATGACGTTAAGAATGCTATAGCAAAGGATCATCTGGGTCTCGATGATTTCGCTGCTCTCCTCTCTCCGTCTGCATCCGGACATCTGGAGGATATCGCTCAACGGGCGAAGGAGGAGACGTTCAAACATTTCGGTAACTCAGTGAGCATATTCACGCCGCTGTACACATCGAACCACTGTGAGAACGGTTGTCTATACTGTGGATTCAAAAAGGATAACAGGATACACAGGGCACGCCTGTCCTTGGAAGAGGTCGATACAGAGATGAGGAAGATCTCTGAATCCGGCCTTACAGAGATATTGATACTGACCGGTGAATCCAGATCCGCTTCCGATGTTGGATACATAGGAGAATGTGCGAATATAGCAACCAGATACTTCAGGAGCATCGGTGTCGAGGTATATCCCCTTAATTCCAATGAATACAGACACCTGCACGAACAAGGAGTGGATTATGTGACAGTATTCCAAGAGACATATGATCCCGTCATATACGAGGAACTTCATCCTTTCGGCCCGAAAAGGATATTCTCATACAGATTCAACGCACAGGAGAGAGCTTTGATGGGGGGGATGAGGGGGGTCTCGTTCGGTGCCCTTCTTGGATTGGGGAACTTCAGGAAGGATGTTTTCGCATGCGGACTCCATGCCTACTTCATTCAAAGGAAATACCCTCATGCGGAGATATCGTTCTCCCTTCCCAGACTGAGACCGTACATAAACGGAAGATATGATGTCGAGACGGTTTCGGAAAGGGACCTGCTTCAGGTCTCATTGGCATACCGATTGTTCATGCCATTCGCGGGACAGACCATATCATCAAGGGAAAGTCCTAAGTTCAGGGATAACATAGTCGGTCTGAGCGCCACAAGGATCTCCGCAGGGGTATCAGTTGGAATAGGTGGCCATGCAGAAGAGAAGAAGGGCGACGAACAATTCGATATATCCGATCCCAGGGATGTTGATGAGATAAGGAAAGCACTGGTGAAGAAAGGATTGCAGCCAGTATTTAATGATTACGTGAGAGTATGATAATAGCCGTCACAGATAGGAAGATAAGCACCCGTCATGATTTCTTGGAACAGATAGAGAATGTAGCGGATGCCTTACCGGATATGATAATCCTCAGAGAGAAGGACCTTTCTGAACCCAATTACCGATATCTTGCTGTTGAATGTGCGAGATTGTGTGGTAACCGTGGTATAAGATTCTGCGTCAACAAGTTCGTCAAGACCGCACATGCTCTGGAATTGGATGATATCCAGATATCAATGGACGATCTCAGACAGAATGCCGATCTTCCTTTCGAGAACATATGGGTATCAGTCCATTCCAAGGATGAGGCGATGGAGGCGGAAAGACTCGGTGCCACTCATCTGATCTATGGTAATGTTTTCGAGACCAGCTGCAAACCAAGTCTGGGAGGAAAAGGACTTCTCGATCTGAGAGATGTCTGCGATTCAGTGGATATCCCTGTCTTTGGTATCGGAGGCATAGATGCCAGCAATGTGGATCTTGTTCTTGATGCAGGTTGCAAGGGCGTATGCATGAGGAGTGCACTCATGACCTCGAAGAAACCATCCCTTGTACTCAAGGATGCAAGAGAAAAAATGTAAAGAATTTTTAAAAAGGTTTAGGACGGATGCTTATTCGGCATCCTCAACGTCCTTTTTCTTCCTCTGCATGAACTTCGGACCTTTCCAGTTCCAATCCCCGAGAAGGTGCATTGCCGCAGGCACTATGTACGTACGTACTATGAGTGCATCCACGATTATCGCGAAACACAATGCGAATCCGAACTCCTGGAGCATGGTCGTACTGGAGAGCATGAGGGTACCGAATGCACCACCCATTATGAGCCCGCATATGGTTATGACGGAACCGGAATGGGTGACGGCATGAGTTATCGCCTCATCATTTGTCATTCCTTTATGCATACGGTTCTCCTTTATACGCGTGGTAAGAAGGATATCATAGTCCATACCCAGCCCCAGACACACCACTATCAGTATGATCGGGATCATCCATATCACACCCTCTCCCATGAGGTTGCCGAATATTATGTGGGTTATCGCCACTGTCCAAACGACGCTCATCAATATCGTGAGTATGGAACGTATCGGTGTCACATACGATTTCATGACTACGAACAGAAGTATGAATATCAGCAGTATCGCTATGAACTCCACCTTGAGGAACTCCTCGTTGACGAGTTCTGATATCTCGTACATGACAACCGCGCTTCCGGTCAACCATGTCTTGGTGACAAGATCGGAGTTGGCATTTTCGAAATCCGATATCGTCTTGTCAACGAAGTTTATCGTCTGCATGGAACGGTCGGACATCGCCTCTTCCTTTGTTATCACGGTATACTTGACGAATGTTATCTCTGAAGGTACGCCTGTCTCTGTCCTGTCCCCTCCTACGGATGTGGCCATCACATAGTTGAGTTCATAGTTCATTATGCCATTCAGGATCGGATCGTTGTATGCCGCTTCCGTACCTGTTGTAGATTCATAGGTTGTGACTATGAACTCGAGGAAGGCACCTATCTGCTTTCCAAGTGTGTCAGGCAGAGTTCCTGCGACGAGTGAGTACACGAGCATTGTGTAATCATGATCGGACATTCCATCCTGTGGAGGTCTTACATTCTCTGCAAGGACGTTCCAATCGTATATCCCCCATGATTCTCCGACATTCTCATCTTCACTCAAAGTGGACGATAAAGTGGACAAACTATCCAGATAATCCTGTATTGCCGGATTCTGAGTGGGATTCCACATCAATATTCCGACATCGTCGGTTATCTTGGTTATTGTACCGATGGTCTCCGACAATTCCAGGACTGCATAGTCCGGCATTATCATACCGCCGTTGGAATACTCTTCGACCTCATGAAGGCCGTTTATGGCCTCTCCTGAGGACATCGCACCGATCATGTCATACGTGGAATCGGATGTGCTCATGATGTATGCCATCGGTATCGTGAAAAGGACCGCAGCGATGATTATGACCTTCGCATGCTTTATCGATGCGTGGGCGGATTTCACAAAATACTTGTGACCTACTCTCGATACCTTACCATACCATCCCTTCATGGCCTTTCCGCCCTCTCTGAGGGATTCCACCTTTGTAGGCCAGAACAGACGTTCGCCGAATATTGCTATCAGTGATGATATCAAAGTCAGAGCTGCCAGAAGTGCAACGACTATTCCTACGGCCAACATTATTCCCATTGTGCTTATCAAAGAGAATGAACAGATCGACATAGCGCCGAATCCTATCATAACGGCAAGACCTGATGTCGTTATCGATTCGCCGGCCCATGTGACCGCACTTCTGACGGCATCGGGATGATCGGCGCCATTTACGCGTTCCTCCCGATATCTGGCCAGAATGAATATACAATAATCACAACCTGCACCTAACATGGATACCAACAACAACATCTCTGTGATGTAGAAGATATCCAGAACAGAACCTATCAGGAACATCAGACACAGGACCACACCGAATGCCACACCGATCGTCATAGGCGGCATTGCGGATGCCACGAAGGATCTGAAGAACAATCCGACCAATATAAGGATCATCAATATCGAGAACACGTCGATCTTCGACACATCCTCGGCAGCTGTTGCCTCCGTATCGTAAGCTATTGCCGGAGCACCGGACACATAGACGTTCACTCCCGAGACGTCATTGTCGCTCAGTACATCCTTTATAAAATTCCTAAGTTCCGGGGTATCCCCGTTAACGAGGTTCTCCTCTGTCATATGGTCGTTGTAGATCATAGCGTAGATCACAACACCTTCATTCTCATTGACCTCATCCGTGAAGATACCGTATAACAGGAACTGATCCGGACTTATCTTCGGATTACCTTGATCATCCAGATAGTTCTCTAATTCCGGTGAGATCATATTGTACATGCCCAATGCATGCATCTTGCCCTCAGAACTGTCGAACCCAGCGACCAGGAGTACCGCAGACTCTATCTTCACATCGGATTCGTGAAAATACTCGCTTACGATCTCCGCACCTCTTATGGATTCGGCATCGGGACCTGCCATATTGGTGGTGTCATAATCCAGAACACTTCCCGCCTTCAATGCCAGCGGAACAGCGCAGATTAGGATCACGACCCATAAGGCAACGATCAATTTGGAACGTTTCAGGATAACGTTCGCAAGCCGTTCGAATATCATGAGCACCCGAATCATTTAGGATATAATAATAACATTGTTACCTGTTCTCAGACAGACCATTATATTTATTACCTGAACAGGGATTTCAGAACGATAAGAATGGTTGACGAAAAAGCGATAACATCCGCACAGGAAAGGTACGGAGAACTTCTTAGACAGCAGCTAAAAAGGGTCGAGGACCTCAAAAAGGAAGGGGACTGGATCGATTATTCGAAACTTGACAAATTGATCATCGGTGTATGCGGCGGCGACGGTATCGGTCCGTATATATGCGCATCAGCACAGAAGGTGATGGAATTCCTGCTGGAGGATAAGATCAAAGCGGGAAAGGCAGAGGTCAGAGTGATCGACGGCCTCACCATAGAGAGAAGGGTGGAGGTCATGAAGGCCATACCCGATGATACTCTGGAGGATCTTAAGAAATGCCATGTGATACTTAAAGGGCCCACCACCACTCCCAGTAAAGGGGATCCTTGGCCTAACATAGAGAGTGCCAATGTGGCAATGAGGAAGGAACTCGATCTCTTTGCAAATGTCAGACCCGTGAATGTCCCTGAACTTGGAATAGGATGGACGTTCTTCAGAGAGAACACGGAAGGAAGTTACGCTCTCGGAAGCAACGGTATAGATGTTACCGATGATCTTGCAATGGACTTCTGTGTAGCAACGACCCAGGGAACGGAAAGGATCATAAGGGCAGGATTCGACTTCGCAAAGAAGAGCGGATTGAATTATGTTTCCCTGGTGACGAAGGCCAACATCGTCAAGACCACGGACGGTAAGTTCCTCTCGATAGCAGAAAGGGTATCGAAGGATTACCCAGAGGTGAAATGGGACAGTTGGTTCATCGATATCATGACGGCAAAACTGATCGATCCCGCGAGGAGGAGCGATTTCAAGGTCATGGTACTGCCTAACCTTTACGGAGATATCCTTACAGATGAGGCGGCTCAGATACAGGGCGGGGTCGGTACAGCTGGAAGCGCCAATCTGGGAAAGAGATATGCCATGTTCGAGGCCATCCATGGATCAGCGCCCAGAATGGTCGATGAGGGAAGGGCTCAATATGCAGACCCATGCAGCATGATAAAAGCTGTCGCTTTGATGATGAACCATATCGGAGAGGTCGAGAAGGGAAGGAAGCTGGATATGGCACTGGATGTCTGTGTCCAGTTCGAGAGGAAGCTCGTAATGACCGGGAGAGATACCGGAGCAACGGGTGACGAATTCGCTCAGTATGTAATGGATACGATACAGAGACCCGACCTTGAGAAGGTATGGAACGACTACGTCGAAAAGGCAAAGGCATCCGTCAAGAAATGCTGATCACCAAAAAATAAACATCTTACAAAACCCATCTTTCTTTTGGGATACCCAATGATCGAGAAGAGATATTGCAGAAAATGCGGCGCCGATATATTGGAAGGGAATGATCACTGCATATTCTGCGGTTCGAACGATATCGGCATAAAAATAGATGAGCAGGAAAGGAAACAACCTAAGAACACTCGACAACTGTCCCTTGGATTCAGGATATACCGGGTCGTATTCTTCATATTCTTCTTCATAGTCTTAGGAATAATCATATCCGGTTTCCTGCAGGTATTCTGAGTTCAGACATCGGGCTCAGGTTTTACGATATACTTGTTATACGCCGGAAGGAGAAGACATCCTATCGCATTTCCCAATATGACTATCAGAATGAATATAAGCGAATCCAAAGTGAAGATGCCTGCCGAACAGAAGAAGAACATGTCTGCTATTGAATGTTCGAACCCAGCGATTATGAACGCCGGTATACAAATGAACAATGCGAGATAACTTCCCTTTTTCTTATATTGATCAACTGCGATGAACACCAATATACCACAGCATATACCCTTGAACAGAACTGTCAGAGGGTCGACCAGCAATCTGGCCTCGCATGCAGCTACAGCTTCCTCAAGCGGGAATGCAAGACCCATCATCAGACATCCGATGAAGTTGCCGATTATGGTAAGAAGGATATCCAAAAGGAAAACAGGTGGATTATCAAGGACATAACCTATCTTTCCGGTGTAAAGGCCCAGTTTATAGGTCATTATACCGAACAACCCCACGGCGAAGATCAACGCACCGATGAACTTATACTCAGAAAGTAAACAGGCCATGCCTCCGATGCTTATCAGTATCCCGCCAAGGATCGAACTTACGATTATCTTGACAATATCCATCTATCCCATAATATCCTGAAAAGAGTATAATATAATCGGTCAGACTGTGACCCTTTTATCTACTGACATGGATAATGGTGCATCATGATCTACGAGGTCATTGTATCATATCCCAACAAAGAAAGGGTCTATGAGAGCCTTCAATACGAGGGCGTATTGGAATCGATCATACATGAGTTGATGTCAGATGATCCTTCGAACATCAATATAAAAAGAAGATGTTGCGGCTCGGTCAGCGATTTTGTGATCAACTCGGATACTATCAAAGAACTGAAGGAATATGCAAATGTTGATGATCCTGTTACAGACAAGGATACCGTAAGGAAAAGATTGGATACCGCGATAGATAATTGGTATATCCGCGGGAAGATCTCCCCTTCCGACGAATGTGTAAGAAAATGATCGGCGTTTGCCGATCGAGTTTGTGATCAGCCTCTTACGAAGTTGACGAACACTTTCAAGATGTTCTCAAGATATTGATCCAGATCCCCATCGACCTTGTACGGGGGGTCCATCCATTTCTTGACGAAATCGATCATCTCGACGCTTGTGCATCCGTTCGGGTGGGATTTTACGAACTCTGACCAATGGTCATCGGTCACTCTGAACCCCATTGTCTGTTTGAGCTCGATTATCTCGCTGTTTGTGATATCGTATGACTCCATGCAACAGGTATAAAAGTGGACCCTATATCAAGTTACCTCGTACAGCTTGTCCTTTTGACCATATGTAGAACAAGAAAGGATCCATGCATGACATATCTTTTGATTCCGATCTGGACCGACAAATATAATGTACTATAATATACATTGATGTATAAAATTGCAATAGCTTTATATCCAACATCGTGTATGGGGATTCAGATCAAAATGGACAATGAAAGATATCATCTCAATATGGAATTGGCACAGATGCTGAAAGGCGGAGTTATTATGGATGTTACGACGCCGGAACAAGCAAGGATAGCCGAAGCAGCAGGCGCATGTGCGGTAATGGCGCTGGAAAGGATCCCTGCGGACATAAGAGCGGCAGGAGGGGTCTCCAGGATGAGCGACCCGAAGATGATCAAGGAGATACAGAACACCGTTTCGATACCCGTGATGGCAAAGGTCCGTATCGGACATTTCGCGGAGGCCCAGATACTCCAGGCGATAGAGATCGATTACATTGATGAGAGTGAGGTCCTTTCACCCGCCGATGATGTGAATCATATTGACAAGAGGGAGTTCGAAGTACCTTTTGTGTGCGGTGCGAAGGATCTTGGCGAAGCACTCCGCAGGATCAACGAAGGAGCATCCATGATACGTACTAAGGGAGAGCCGGGAACAGGGGATATAATACAGGCAGTCAGACACATGAGGAAGATGAACGCCGAGATCCAGAGGATAGTCTCCATGAGAAAGGATGAACTCTACACAGTCGCAAAGGAATTGCAGGTCCCATATGATCTGGTCCTTGATGTCAAAGATAATGGAAGACTCCCGGTCGTCAATTTTGCCGCAGGAGGGATAGCGACACCTGCTGACGCCTCCCTCATGATGCAGCTAGGCGCCGAGGGGGTCTTTGTCGGATCGGGGATATTCAAATCCGGTGATCCCGAGAAGAGGGCTGAGGCCATAGTCAAAGCAGTGACCAATTTCGATGATCCAAAGATCCTTGCTGAGTTATCAGAGGATCTCGGTCAGGCCATGGTCGGGATCAATGAACAGGAAATTGATATAATAATGGCAGAGCGTGGCGTATGAGGATAGGGATACTTGCGTTGCAAGGGGCGTTCGCAGAACACTCTACAATGTTAAGGTCTTTAGATTCGGATACATTCTACATCAGAAAGAAGAACGACCTCGACAATACAATGAATGGCATGGTCATACCCGGTGGGGAGAGCACCACCATGAGAAAACTGCTCAATGATATGGGGATGGTAGAACCAGTCAGATCATTGATAGAGAGTGGACTGCCAGTCATGGGTACATGTGCGGGTGCTATCCTGCTTGCAGAGGAGATACAGGGAAATGACGCATGTTTGGCGACCATACCTATGACGATCCAAAGAAACGCATATGGAAGACAATTGGGAAGTTTCACGGTCTCATCGGAATTCGAAGGATGCGGAAGAATACCCATGAGATTCATAAGAGCACCTGTCATAGAATCCGTCGGAAAGGATGTACGCCCCATCGCCAGTGTGGACAACAGGATCGTGGCAGCGAGGTATGATGATCAACTAGCAATGACATTCCATCCGGAGATCAGCGGAGATACAAGGGTCCACGAGTACTTCCTGAGGGTCTGCAGAGATGCTTCATAAAACAATTTTCGATCTTATTCTTCCAACATTTTGAAAATCTATGGGCGTCGGTCTGCTTCAGATCGATATAAGTCATTTGTCGAAAATGAAATGATTCATACGAAAGTGATTTATCTGTTATATAGACTATATATCATTGAGCGGTGATCGATTGACGCCATCTTTACAAAGAGAGGTCTTGTTGTCCGCCTTACTCATTCTTGCACTCGTCGTAGGATTGACAATGGTATTCGGACCTATCAATGGAAATGATACCGACGGAAGACAGTCAACCGATTACGGTAAAGACCAATCCATCCACCCATCGATGAATGATGATCTTACAGATATTTTCGATTCGCTGGATGTGGAATACGCAACCGCTGATACACCTTTCGAGACCAACGTTCCCCTTAGCGGTTGGTACAAACTCGGTAAACTTCTGTCATCGACTGAGGCTTACAGATTAGTTGTACTATCAAATGATGATCTGGCAATTGATCAGACAGACGATATTTGTTTCGTTCATGTATATTCCAGTACCCTTGGAGGCATCGTTAGCGGAAGTTGTGTTATATCGACTGACAGCATTGCAACACTGTCCGCTCAGCCCAGAGCAGGATATGAATTCATAGGATGGTTCGATGATGACGTGTTCATCTCCTCTGAAGAGGTCTTTTCCGTTGAAGTGACAGAGAATGCCATCTTTGAGGGGAGATTCAAACCAATATATGATGCATCATTCACCGTCATATCATCATCGTTGACCACTCCGACGACCCTCACATTGAGTTCGACATATAACTTAGGAGTGGAACAAAGAGAATGGATGGTCGAGGATCTGATCACCGGGGAGGTCCTTCTTGATAAAACGGGATCCATAGGTTTGGATACTGTTTCTTTGGAGATGGATCACGGAAGGGCTTTGTCGATCACACATACCATGACATATTCCGACGGCAAGACCTCGACCTTTAACATTGTCGAGATCGTTGAAGAGGTCACAGACAAGAGATTTGCATGGAAATACCAAGAAGTGACCTGGTACTCTGCATTGACGAACATACTCAAACTGAACAACAGAGCCGCCGTCATGGACATAACCATGACATTCTCGGAATACTATGAGGCTTTGACCGCGGATGTTCCTCGGTCAGGCGGTTATGGTGAGATGGACAGATACGTTCTTCAAAATGATCCCCTTATTGATAGGATCGCAGTATCCCTTCAGGAACTGACAGCGGGTATGAGTGATATCGAACGCGTCAATTGCATACTGAAGATGGTACAAAGCATCTCATACGAAACGGATGAAGACAGCAAAGGAGTGGAGGATTATTGGAAACTTCCTGCCGAGACACTATGGGAAGGCAATGGGGATTGTGAGGATCATGCTTTCCTGTTCGCATCGATCATGGAAGCAATGGGGTACGAGACCGTCCTGCACTACATCTACTGCTATAACGGCAACGACATTGTTGCCGCCCACGTGGCCGCAGGAGTGAACGTTTCCGGTGGTTCCGGATCGCATGTTACGATTGACGAAGTGAATTACTACTACTGCGAGGCCACTGCACAGGCTGGCACAAAATGGTTGAATAACGCAAACGTAGGCCATATGCCATCGGGATATGTCATTGACCAGACATTCACCCTTAGCAGAGACATGATCCATATCGAAATATGAAAGAAGTGATTTCAGATCACAATGACCCTTTTTCTACCGCATATGTTCTCGAGTGATATCTCCACGCCATAGGCTTCCATGATCAGGTCGGGCCTCATGACATAATCAGTTCTTTATCACGGTGATGAGCATCCTCTTACATTTGGGACAATACCAAGAAGGTTGTTCATTACCTGAGAGTGACACTGCCATCACTGAATCTTTCATAGCGTAGCCTTTCAATCCTTTCTTCTTCCTTTTTTCATCTGATATAAAGATGAAAGGAGTATTCTGATTACCGAATGAACTTCCCTTTTCCATCTTTTCGTTACAATGCGGACATTTCATGATTTGACCTACCTTTGTATGATCGTGTGACTTATTATTGTTTCATTGAATGAAGATAGTAGTCGAAACAATTCGCCATTTTTTATAGGACGTCCTGTTATGCTTTGAACAAGTCACTATGTGATCCTGTCCTTATCAATAACAATATACCTTGGTCTTCCTGAATTTTATAGATTAATAACCAATCTGGCTGAATATGACACTCCCTCACATCTTTGTATCCTTTGGAGTCTGCAAGCTTGTGATCACGATATCGGCCAGGCAAAGTCTTTTCTTCTGCCAATATACCGATGACCTCTCTAAGTAGTTCTGGCCTTTGTCCCCTTTTTATAGTCGTCCTATAATCTTTCTTGAATTGCACCTGATAATTGATCTTAAGCATTAAGGTCCTCCATAAGATCCTCTACAGAATCGAATGGGCCACATACATTCTTTTTATTCTCAGCATCATATAATGTTGCTGTCGTCAAATGATTAGGCTTATCAAGCTTTATCTCAAATGGTATACATTGTTCTCTTATTGATTGACGTAGGAATATGTTCACGGCAGTGGTCATATCCATGCCTAACTCCGAAAAAAGGTCCTGTGCTGCCTTTTTCACTTCAGAGTCCAATCTTATGTTAATTGTCGTATTTGACATATTATATCCATACATTGTATATACAATATTATATAAATTAATATACATTATAATTACAATTAATATAACTTAGTTTAGTATTTGAATCAACATCATTAATTTAATTATTTATCAAAACTTTCATCAGCACTTAAACTACATAAACTGAATACTTTATGCGGCGGATTTAATATTGAATCAGACGAAAATCATATTTTACAAAGGATACAATTGGAATAATGAATAGAGCATAAATACAGACGCGAATAACCTGTAATTCCTAATTTATTGACCACAAACTTTGATCCGTTTTTAAAACCGATGTCTGGCTGTGAAAATCAGTGGGCCCGCCCGGATTTGAACCGGAGTCAGTAACTCCCGAAGCTACAAGGATACCAAGCTACCCCACGGGCCCTTAATGGATGATTTCCATCCTGCTATTAAAGGTATCGGATATTTTCCTTCCGTGATTGCCAGAACTAAACATACAAAGAAAAATAGCAACTATTATACCATTAGATTTCGATAGAGCGTTGGGATCAAAGTGAGCCTATGAATCTATCATTCGACGAAATATGTCAAAGGATTTCGCCTATTGCCGCACAATATGGAGTCGAAAGGATCTATCTTTTTGGATCCAGAGCTCGTGGCGATCATAACGATTTGAGTGATTATGATTTCCTTATTACACTTGGTGAAATAAAGAATATGGTGCAATTAGGTTGTTTCATAGATGATCTTTCGAAAGCACTTGATTGTGACGTTGATGTTGTTAGTGATAATTCTACGGATCAGGATTTTGTTGGAATAGCAAAGAAAGAAGGGGTGCTTATATACGACACCTAATAAGAATAATCTTCGGACAATTATCGATTATTGCAACACTATCATTGAGACCGTTGAATTGTACGGCAATGATGAAGATGAATTCCTAAGTAATAAACAATATCAGATAGTTTGTGCTTTTAGTCTTGAACAGATCGGTGAAGCAGTAAAGCGTATGCCTTCTGACATACTATCAAATTATCCAGATACTGAATGGAGGGGGCTTGCAAAGTTCAGAGATATCATTGCACATAGATATGGAACGATAGACCTGAAAATTGTATGGAGCACGGTAAATGATATCGTACCAGATCTCTTGGAGCAATGTCAAGAGATCATGATCGATCTAGATTGACTCATATCATTCCTCTCAACACATACTGAAGTATGCCGCCGTTCGCAATATATTCCACTTCGATCGGAACATCCACTCTGCATATGGTGTCGAACTCCAGCTTCTTTCCGTCCCTGTACGCTGTTACTCTTACAATGCCTTTAGGTTCAAGATCATCCAGATCGATATCTAAGGTTTCAGAACCATTTAGTTTCAGAGTCGATGCGTTCTGACCATCAAGATATTGAAGGGGGACTATTCCCATTCCGACGAGGTTGGACCTGTGTATCCTCTCGAATGATTCTGCAATGACCGCCTTTATTCCAAGCAGGTTCGGACCCTTTGCGGCCCAATCCCTTGAACTTCCGGTCCCGTATTCCTTTCCTGCGAGGACGACCAGCGGCGTCATATCCTCCTCGTAAAGTCTTGACACTTCGAATATGGTATCCTCTTTGTTCTCAGGGAAGTATTTGGATGAACTTCCTTCCTTTCCGGGAGTAAGTTGGTTCTTCAATCTTATGTTGGCAAATGTCCCTCTTACCATCACTTCATGATTTGCCCTTCTTGATCCGTATGAGTTGAAATCCTTCTCCTCTACGCCAAGGGATATCAGATACCTTCCGGCATCTGACTTGGGGCCGAATGATCCAGCGGGTGAGATGTGATCTGTAGTTATCGAATCCCCGAGCATTACGAGGCACCTTGCACCCTTTATGCTCTTTATGTCGGGTTCCTCGAACAGCTCATCAAAGAACGGTGGGTTCCTTATGTAAGTGGAATTCTGATCCCATTTGAATAACGGTGAATCCGTACTCTCAATGTCATCCCATCTCTTCGATCCTTTGAATATGTCCTTGTACTGCGATGAGAATGTCTCAGCAGTCACATATTTCTCTGTGAGGGCATCGATCTCCTCATCCGTCGGCCAGATATCCTTCAGGTAGATGTCCTTGCCGTCAACTGATACCAGAGGTTCATTGTCCATATCGATATCTACACGACCCGCGATAGCGAATGCAACGACCAGAGGGGGCGATGCCAGATAGTTCGCTTTCACCAATGCATGTATCCTTCCTTCGAAGTTCCTGTTGCTTGATGCTATCGCTGCAACAACGAGATCGTTCGATCTTATCTCCTCACTTACCTCTTCGGACAGCGGACCGCTGTTACCTATACATGTCATGCATCCGTATCCGCAGCACTGGAATCCCATTGCATCCAGATGATCCTGTAATCCTGCATCCTTGAGATATTCGGTAACAACTTTTGAACCCGGAGCAAGGGATGTCTTAACGAATCTTTTTGGTTTTAGGCCAAGTTCGTTCGCTTTCTTTGCAACCAACCCTGCTGCGATCATCACGGACGGATTAGCAGTGTTGGTGCACGAAGTGATGGATGCTATGACTAGCGATCCGTCTCCCATCCTCTCTCCTTCTGGCTCTCTTTTGTCTTTGATATCAAAAGCCTTGAGGACGTCTGTGAATTCTTTCTTCATGTCTGAGAGATCTATCCTATCCTGCGGTCTCTTGTATCCTGCGAGGCATGGTCTTACGGTCGAAAGATCTAGTTCCAAAGTATCGGAATATTCAGGCTCCCCATCATACCAAAGGGTCTGTTCCTTTGCATACTTCTCGATGGCATCGATATGTTTCGGATCCCTTCCTGTGAGTTTTAGGTACTCTATGGTTTTATCATCAATAGGACAGAATCCCATTGTCGCTCCGTACTCCGGGCCCATGTTGGCTATTGTTGACCTGTCGGCAAGACAAAGGTTTTGATATCCTGGTCCGTAGAACTCCACGAACTTTCCGACCACTTTCTTTTCTCTGAGCATTTGAACGACCGTCAGAACAAGATCTGTTGCGTTAACTCCTTTTGATAGCTTGTTCGTTAATTTGAATCCGACAACTTCCGGGATCCCCATGTAGCTGGGCTGCCCTACCATGACCGCTTCTGCCTCTATTCCTCCAACGCCCCATCCGACAACCCCTAATCCATTGATCTGTGTGGTGTGGGAATCAGTACCGAAACATGAGTCCGGATATGCTAAGAGTTCTCCCTTCTCCTCTTTAACGTGGATGACTGGGGAAAGATACTCCAGATTCACCTGGTGGCATATCCCGTTACCGGGGGGTACGACCCTGAAATTCTTGAATGCGTTCTGAGCCCATTTGAACAATGCGTACCTTTCACTGTTCCTCTCGAATTCCAATTTCTCGTTGAGGTCCTGTGCTTCGGAACATCCTGCATAATCTGTCTGTATCGAGTGGTCGATAACAAGATCTACAGGAACGAGTGGGTTGATGGATTCCGGGTCCTTGCCCATCATCGATACGGCCTCCCTCATGGAGGCCAGATCTGTGACGGCTGCTCCGCCTGTTAGATCTTGAAGAAGTACTCTCGCAGGCATCCAAGGTATGTCGTGATCATCGTTTCCCTTCGGGCTCCATGATGATATGGCTTTGACATCATCATCGGTGATGACATCCCCATCCCTGTTCCTGAGCATCGATTCGACTATGACCTTGATGGAATACGGCATCTTGCTGAGGTCCTTTACTATACCTTTCTTCTCAAGCTCCCTGAGACTGAAGATGGTTATTTTCCCCTCTTCTGTCTCCAACCTCTTCCTGCAATCGCCGATGTCTGTCATAGTAACCACTCTAGATTACTAAATAAAATAAGATATATCAAGTTTGACCAGCTAAAGAGCTGGTCAATGTTTCATAAAGAGTTCAGTCTTCCCATTCCTCAAAGAGTCTGGCGATCCCTTCTTTGGCAGTGGACCAACACGGTACACCGCCTGTTAGGACGGCCACCTGGATCGCCTCCAATATCTCTTCCTTGGTTGCTCCGTAGTTCTTTGCGACCTTTGCCTGAGGATATATGCAGTCATCGCACATCCTCACTGCAACGCAAGCCAATGCGATGAGTCTCTTGGTCTTCTTGTCAAGAGCAAGGTCCTCGGTCATGAACTTATCCATGACGTGAAGATTCTCCATGAAACTCGGATTGAGTTCTCTGATCATCTTCAGTGTATCGGGGGCGAACCCTCCCATATCGTTGCACATTGCGCAGTAATGTTTCTCCGGGTCATTGCATGACATACCCTTCGGATTGTGTTGAGAGTATATAGGAGTATCAGAATTGGGACCCTTTTTACATTCGATCGGATGGTTCTCTATCCTTGAACCTTATCTCAACGAATTTCGCTATCCCCATCATGTTCATCAGTTTGAGCATGAGCTTCGATCTTGACGATATCCCCTTCATGTTCGATATGTACGGAGGAGTATAATCCATCTCATTTATCTCTGAGAAATCATCACACCATGAGCGGAAAGTCCTCTCTGCGTTGTTCACGTAGAAATACATCGGAGAACCTGTGTTCCCAGACCTTACGACCATCTTGTTGGATTGTTTTACTCCCATCTTGTTCTCACAGTCAAAGAACGCTCCCCCTCCGGGGAATTTGTAGGCAAGTGTTGTCAACAATCTCCTGATGTCCTCTTCTTGGAAGTAATAGAATACGCCGCCGCTTATCACGTATACCGGTTCCCCGGGTTCGGATACTACCTTATCCATCCATGACATCTGGAATGCGTCATGTGCCAGATCCTGTTCCCTGTCCTTTGGCTCAAATAGTCTTTTCCTCATATCTATGACATCGGGAAGATCTAGATTCACCCATCTGCATGTTCCGTTGTCCACAAGCGAGAATGAGGTGTCCAGACCGCAGCCCAGATTCACTATCGTTGCCTCCGGATGCTTATTGACGAAATCCTTTGCCCTTTCCACAAGCATCCTGTGCCTTATTCCATACATCAATTGGGAATCATTCGGGAATTTGATCTTGGAGAAATCATAATCCACCTTGTCCACGATATCGACGGCATCCTTGTCCATCGACAGTTCGGGATAGTTCATCGTGCATTGTGCACGTCCCCATACCGGAAGCAGCAGCGTCTCTTGAACAGTATTCTCCTCTATCCTTACCTTCTCCATAAAGACCATCCCATTACTATGACAGAGGATATGAACTACTAAGTAATTAAATTTAGTATATCCTAAATCTCATTTATGACCTAATTTAATATCATATTACTATACAGAATTCCATGGATGCACTGATCTCGGACGAAATGATATCGCGGTTGAACCAGCTTCAACATGAACTGCTGAATAAGAAGATACCCGTCCTGATAATATTCGAAGGAAGCAGCGGACGCGTAATAGGAAGGGTGATCAATGAACTCATCAGATGCCTTGAACCTAGAGGCATAATCTACCATCACTTCGACCCTTCAGAATCCACGGACCCAAGATCTGTACTGGATTTCCTTAAACATACCCCCGGTAACGGAAGCATAGCCTTGTATGACAGGTCCTGGTATTCCGCAATCATCGAAAGATACAACGAGGACGAGAAGAAGAAGGACCTCGACCGCATGCTTGACATGTGCAACGATTTTGAAAGGTATCTCGTTCACAACGGTGTGCATCTGATAAAGATCATCCTCAGGGCATCAGAATCTGCCGTGAAGGAATACGGTTCGGAATATGGACCGAACGGACCTAAGAGATCCTTCCTGTCCATGGACCACATTGATCCGGTGAAGTACAGAGAGGTCATGTTCGACCATGTGTTCGAGAGGACCAACACCTCCGATTGTCCATGGAATAATATCCCTGTGAGAGAACTCAAGGATACCTTTCAAGAGACTGCAGAAACAATAGCGCTACGTATAGAACAACGCATCAACGGAGAACCCGTCTTCGTATATCCTGAGATGGAATTGATATATCCGAATCCGAGAGAGGGGCTTGAACTCAATAAAGACTGCGACCATTACAAGAGCATGCTCAATGACCTTTCGGAAGAATTGAGCGAGTTGCAGATGAAACTGTCCCTGAGCGATCGTTCGATGGCCGTCTGCTTCGAAGGGTGGGATGCCTCAGGCAAGGGCTCATCGATAAAACATCTGTGTCATGCTCTGAACCCTAGGGGATACACCATATACCAGACGAAGGCACCCAACGACGAGGAGTCACAACACACATATCTGTGGAGATTCAGCAAAGGCATTCCAAAGAAAGGACACATATCGATCTTTGATAGGACGTGGTACGGAAGGATGATGGTCGAACATATCGAAGGCTTCTGCACCGAGGAAGAATACCAAAGATCGCCGAATGAGATAAACACGGTTGAAAGGTCCCTTACCAACAACGGTACGATCGTGATCAAATTCTGGATGGATGTGAGTCCTGATGAACAACTCGCGAGATTCGAGAAGAGGATGAACGATCCGCTGAAGAGATGGAAGATGACCGATGAGGATTGGCGCAATCGTGAGAAGTGGGATGATTACGACAAGCATGTCGATATTATGATCGAAACTACCAACACGGAAGATGCCCCGTGGACAGTGATAGAGTCGGACAACAAGAAATATGCCAGAGTAAAGGTCCTCAAAACGGTCGTGGATACTCTGAAGAGAGAGCTTGGCAAGGATATAGATTGAGTATATTACGTCGATTGACGATAGGTATATTCGACATCATTAAATAATGTCATTCGATGCTCACCTAATGGTAGATGAGTTCAAGGAGAAGATCGCAGGGGAGATAACCCTGTCCTCAGACCCTGGGAAGGCCATCCGTAAATGGAGGGAGGAATTCAAACTCTCCCAGCACCAGCTTGCGGATGCCATGGGAATATCACATTCTGTTATCAGCGATTATGAATCCGGGAGAAGGAAATCCCCCGGGGTCAATGTGATAAAGAAGATGGTTGATGCCTTCATAAAACTGGATTCGGAGAACGGTTCTCCTGTGGCCTCACGTTACTTGCCCGATATGAAACTCGAATGCATCATCGCCATGGATGAATTCTCCGAGGGGATCGATGAACAGAAGTTCATGGAAGCGATAAACGGAAAGAATCTGAACACAGAGAAGATGCCTACTAAGAGGATCTACGGTTATACGATCGTTGATTCAGTGAAGGCCATCCTCAGCCTTGGTTCGGAGGATTATCTGAAGATATACGGTTGGAGCATAGAACGTGCTCTCATTTTTACGAACGTACACTTCGGACGCTCTCCGATGGTCGCCATAAGGGCACATCCTCTTACACCTGCCATGGTGGTCTACCAACAACCTGAACAGACAGACCCTCTTGCGATCAAGTTGGCGAAACTGGAAGGGATACCGTTGGTGATCACAAAGCTCAGCGTGGAAGAGATAGTGGAAAGAATGAATACCTTGAAGGAAGGGAAATAAATGGATGTAGGAATCGTAAGTTATGGTGCGTACATTCCCCGCTACAGGATAAAACCTGAGGAGATCGGAAGGATCTGGGGAGTGGACGGTAAAGGAATGGGAAAGGGTCTGATGATCCATCAGAAATCCGTTCCCGGAGTGGATGAGGATGTAATAACAATATCCACCGAAGCAGCAAGATACATGATGGCAAGAGTGCCTGAGATCAACCCCAAGGACATCGGCGCCCTGTACGTCGGATCGGAATCACACCCTTATGCAGTTAAACCGACCGCAACGATAGTCGCTGAGGCCATCGAAGCAACACCTGCCCTCACAGCAGCGGACATGGAGTTCGCATGTAAGGCAGGTACCGCCGGGATACAAGCATGTATGGGAATGGTCGGATCCAACATGATAAAGTACGGTGTTGCGATCGGGGCAGACACCTCACAGGGTGCTCCGGGGGATGCCTTGGAGTACTCCGCATCCGCCGGTGGGGCCGCGTTCCTCATCGGAAGCGAGAATATCATCGCCAAGATCAACAAGACGATGAGTTTCACCACAGATACCCCCGACTTCTGGAGAAGAGAGGGTCAGCCGTATCCCCTTCACGGAGGAAGGTTCACAGGCGATCCGGCATACTTCAAACACATAACATCCGCATCAAAGATGATGCTGGAAGCGATGGGAACCAAACCGGAAGATTACAAATATGCGATATTCCACCAGCCCAACGGTAAATTCCCGACAAGGGTCGCAGGAATGCTTGGTTTCACACCTGAGCAGATAGAGACCGGACTCCTTACACCGAACATCGGCAACACCTACAGCGGTGCTGTACCATTGGGGTTGTCCGCTGTTCTCGACAAAGCAGAGCCTGGAGACAGGATATTCGTTACATCGTACGGATCAGGTGCCGGAAGCGATTCCTTCGATATTACCGTGACCGATGAGATCAAGAAATACAAGAGGAACAACGCTCCGACCGTGGACAAAGTGATGGAGAACACCGTCTATGTTGACTACGGACTGTACACCAAGTACAGAGGAATGATAGTAATGCCGGAGTGATCAAGATGAGAGACGTAGCAATAATAGGGGTCGGAACGACCAAATTCGGCGAGCTTTGGGACAGATCGTTCAGGAGCATCGGGATAGAAGCTGGAATGAAAGCAATAGAGGATGCGAACCTCTCAGGAAGCGAGATAGACGGCCTGTTCATCGGGAACATGTCCGCAGGACGCTTCATCAACCAGCAGCACATAGACGCTCTGATAGCGGATTACTCGGGAATGGCCACCAACAACATACCTGCAACAAGGGTAGAGGCCGGTGGAGCATCCGGAGGAGTGGCATTCAGACAGGCTGTCATGGCCGTTGCATCCGGGATACATGATACAGTACTCGTAGGAGGAGCGGAGAAGATGACCGATCTTGACGACACCTCCATCAACACCGTGATGGACGCCACAGCAGATGCTGACTGGGAAGCCGGAATGGGACTCACGCTCGCATCCTTGTACGCAATGATCGCAAGAAGGGTCATGCATGACGGCATCGCAACACGCGAGGAGATCGCTTCCGTAGCGGTCAACAGCCACTTCCACGGTGCACTGAACCCGGGAGCACAGTTCAAGAAGGCCGTTCCTCTGGAGACCGTCCTCAGATCAGGACCTGTTGCGGAACCTTTGGGAATGTTCGACTGTGCGCCCATATCGGATGGTGCGGCGGCTGTCGTACTCTGTCCTCTGGAAGAGGCAAAGAAACACACAGACAGTTACGTAAAGGTCTCGGCAGTGGCACAGGGGAGCGATACCCTCTCCCTGTTCCAGAGGCCGGACATAACAACATTCGGAGCCACCTCAGCGGCAGCAAAGAGAGCATACGAAATGGCCGGGATATCCGCTGCGGACATCTCCGTGGCAGAGATACACGATGACTACAGCATAGCGGGCATACTCGCACTCCAGGATCTCGGATTCTATAAGAAAGGAGAGGCGGGAAAGGCATTCCTTAACGGAGAGACCCAGGTAGGCAACGGAAAGGTCGCCATCAACACATCAGGCGGTCTGAAGGCAAGGGGATACCCCATAGGAGCATCGGGTGTCGCTCAAGTAGTTGAGATAGCAGAACAGCTCAGAGGAAAGGCGGACAAGAGACAGGTCGCCAACGCAAAGTACGGACTCGCACAGAGCGTCGGAGGAACCGGTTCAGCTGTCACCGTCAGCATAATGGAGGCGATCTGATGTCATCCGTAGCAAGAGCATGGAGGGAGTTCCCGGGAAAATACAACCTGGAAGGAACGAAATGCGGTAACTGCAACACTATCTTCTTCCCAAGACGTGACTTCTGCCCGAAGTGCCGCAGGGAAGGGATCGGAAAGATGGAGAAGTACAAGGTCGCAAGGGAAGGAGAGGTATTCTCCTTCTCGATCATACACGAGGCCCCGGAATGCAACAGTTTCATGAAGCCTTACGCAGTTGCCCTGGTCAAGACAACTGACGGAGTGGTCATCGCAGGACAGCTCGTGGATGTCGACCTTGAGACGATATCCATAGGTATGCCTGTCCGCGCCGTCCTCAGAAAACTCGATGAGGATGGAGTAGCTGGTGTGATCCATTACGGATTCAAGTTCGTACCGATTCAATAAACAATTTCTATCTGGGGGCTTTGCCCCCTCACTTTCTATTTATCTTGGAAATATCATTTTATCTTGCCCAACAGGAACACGCTGATACCTTGTATCTCTTCCCTGTATTCGATAACTGATCCCATGTGGAACACATTCTCGATATTCTCTTTGGTCATGGTCTCCTCTGCACTACCGAGATCCACTATGTTCCCATTCTCCATGATTATTATCTTGTCGCAATATCTTGCTGCCAGAGGGAGGTCATGCGTAACAATGATGTCCGTTAAGAAACAAGTCGTAGATCACTGTTTCATCAGATCCAACATGGCAACATGTTCCAATACGGAATCCTCAACGGATATACCATCAAAGATCTCAATACCAAGATTCTTTGCCTTTTCCTCGGATGCATCTATGATCTCATCGCATCTTTCCATACATATGCTTTCGAGTTGAGGGTCATCCACATCCAAAAGAACTGCCACCATGGACCTGCATCCGTCCTTCGGCCTCATCTTTCCCATTGCCTTTCCGATCTGTCGGTCGCCGGCTGCATAGAGTATTATCTCTGTAAGAAGGGTCTTGGAACGATTCGTACCATTGACGAACAAACGTTCTGCGTGCATCAC
This sequence comes from Methanobacteriota archaeon, assembly GCA_023402275.1. Lineage (GTDB taxonomy): Archaea > Thermoplasmatota > Thermoplasmata > Methanomassiliicoccales > Methanomethylophilaceae > Methanoplasma. The sequence goes on along the minus strand of JAEXCH010000003.1, from coordinate 27,676 downwards.
TGATGATAGGATATGATCCTTTCCGCACACCATGTTTGGATCAAGGAGTATAACCTCCCCTCCCAATGAAGTGAAGTGTCCCACCACAGTATCGAAATCGGCATCTCCCCTTATGCCTATCACTTGAACGTTCATCAACATCGTTATGTTATCATGTCCTTTAATCATTGACCTCAGGACCTTTAACAAAACTTTATCAAATGAATAGCGGTACAGGCAAACGGGATAGCATATCATGTCTGATGAATGGGTAAGGATAGCGGCTCCGGCAACGACCTCGAACATAGGTCCGGGGTTCGACACATTCGGTCTTGCAATGAACGAACCGTGTGATATCATCGAAGGCAGAAAGATAGATTCGGGCCTGAGGATAACGGAGATAACAGGACCCGGTGCCGAGAAGATACCCAAGGACCCGAAGGTCAATACCGTCAGCATCGCAGCAGAGGAAGTGCTGAGGATGTGCAATGCCGATTTCGGTCTGGAGATCAAGATAAAGAAGGGCATCAGACCATGCAGCGGCATGGGTTCATCTGGTGCCAGCGCAGCAGGGGGTGCATATCTGGCCAACCTACTCTGCGGAGAGAAACTGTCACAAACAGATATGATAATGTGTGCCGCCCGTGCCGAGGAAGTGATATCCGGAGGGATACACGCGGACAATGTCGCCCCATGTATCATGGGCGGATTCGTGATAATAAGATCATATGATCCATTGGAAATCATAAAGATAGATCCGCCAAAGGATCTTGGGATAGTTGTTGCCTTGCCTGATGTCATGGTCGCAACGGTCGATTCAAGAAAGGTACTGCCGAAGGATGTCCCCATAAAGGACCTGGTGTTCCATGTAGGTCATTCCTCCTCGCTTGTATATGCAATGATGGCAGGGGATCTGGGACTAATGAGCAGGTCCATCAGGGACAACGTATTCGAGCCCGCGAGGACAAAATTGGTCCCATGTCTCAAGGATGCGGAGAAGGCTGCGGTCGAGAATGGGGCATTCGTATCCTTCCTGGGAGGATCCGGACCTTGTGTGATGTCATTCTATGATATCAACACAGGCAAAGGCGATGCCATTGCCGACAGTATCAAACAGGTTTACAATAGAAATAACATTAAATGCGACACATGGGTGACCACCTGCGGTGTCGGTTGCAAGAGGATTTGAAATGGCGAATCATAAGGTCATATGCTGGGATTGCGGTGCGGATGTAGAGGACCCTTACGTTAATGTTTGTCCTAAATGCGGAGGTCTTCTGACTGTGAAGATGGATCTGGAACCTGTGAAGGAGATGAGACCGCAGGACCTAAGGAAGGAACAGATAGGTGTTTGGAGATATTATCCCTTCATGCCTGTGGATCCGGCACACAAGGTATCGATACAGGAGGGAGGGACCCCATTATACAAAACGGACAGACTCGCTGAGGATATGGGTGTCTCACAACTCCATGTTAAATTCGAAGGCCTGAATCCCACCGGTTCATTCAAGGACAGGGGGATGACCATGGGTGTGTCCCATGCTAAAGAGCTCGGTGCGACCGTTGTCGGATGCGCCTCTACAGGCAATACCTCGGCATCCCTTGCAGCGTATGCAGCAAAGGCCGACATGAAATGTGCTGTGTTCCTCCCTTCCGGAAAGGTCGCAGCGGGAAAATTGGCTCAGGCCCTATTCTACGGAGCAAAGGTACTTTCCATCGATGGGAACTTCGATGATGCACTTGACCTTGCAAGGAAGATGGCCGATGCAAGAAAGCTATATCTGCTGAATTCGATCAATCCATACAGACCCGAAGGTCAGAAATCGGTGCTGTTCGAGATAATGGATCAGCTTGAGTATGATATCCCTGACAGGATCATACTGCCTGTCGGTAATGCGGCGAACATCTGGGCTGTTTACAAAGCGATACAGGAGCTGAAAGAGGTCGGTTGGATCGATAAGGTGCCCATGCTGACAGGCATACAGGCATCTGGTTCGGCTCCGGTGGCAAAGGCATTCGCTGCCAAGAAGAAGGATTTTATACCTGAGGAGAACCCAGAGACCGTTGCCACCGCCATACGCATCGGCAACCCGGTCAGCGGAAGGAAGGCCCTTCACGCAATATACGACACTGGAGGATACTCCACCACCGTCACCGATGAGGAGATAATCGCGGCTCAGCAGCTCCTCGGAAAGAGGGAGGGCGTATGCGTCGAGCCTGCGTCAGCTGCTTCCATAGCCGGTCTGAAGAAACTTATCGGCATGGGAATAATCGACAAGAGCGAGAAGGTCGTGTGCATATGCACAGGCAACGGACTTAAGGACCCCGACACGATAATAAAGAACTCCCCTTCACCCATTGAGTGTAAGAACTCAATAGAGGACGTGGAGAGGATACTTTCCCAGTGATCAGAAATCGGATATCCGGGATTGCTTCTGGATATCCGTCTGACCTATCTTTTCTCCTGAATATTCCTCGGCCATCTTATCCAGCATGTATTCCTCTTCCTCGCTCATTGGCGGAATGACGTATGCTTCAGTGGTTCCCCCGGCCTGTTTCTTCATGCTTTTGGCAAGTGCAGGTCCGATCTTCGGCATGTTCGATAACTGCCCCACATCAACGGCTATCACATCACTTCTGTTCTTTATCCCATGATCGAAGAGTACTCTGGCCCTTGCTCTCCCGACACCTCTGAATGATACCAATCCCAACAGTTCCTCCTTAACTCCGTATCTAACACGTGTCAGAAGGGGCTTGATCTTCTTGGTTGCTTCAGGTTTGAATATGTAAGCTACCTCATTCATGGAATAAAGGAGCCAGTCGGTCATATCAACTCTTGATCTTATGTCTCCGGGGCCTACTCCCATCGATAACGTTATCTCCTCTTCGGATACCTCATCTATCCAATCGTTCAGGAGAACAGCTACCTTCAGGTCGCTCATGAATCCTTCGAACATGAAATCATCATCCTCATCAACGGGTTCCACTATGAACTCGTCCTCATAATCGATCTCTATCTGGGACAGTCTATTGAAATCTGCTTTTTTAGGATACAATCCCATGACGTCAGGAGTGGATGCGGCCGCATGAAGTATCATAAGATCCTCTGTATCATCATCTATCTTCCTTACCGCATCCCTAAGGATGACAGCGGATTTCGGATCTATGTAGAGATCGGATATCCTCTTGCCGAATGGCAGTATACGAAGGAATTCTCCCTCTCGTTTCACCATCTCCTCCCTTTCCAGGAAGTCCACAACATTCTCTACAACGCTCTCGATGCCATACATCTGCGACGTGTTCCCGAAGAACGTATCATGCATGAATCCTACGATGCCTTCCTCGGTATCAGCATCACCTGTGGCTATCAGACCGAGTATGTGACTCCTTAGTATCATCTCATTGCCGAGTTTTGATGTCAATCTCTCGGTATCATGCATCACATAGTCTTCCATCAGATGCTCGTAGTCGTTGTAATTCTTAGCAACAAGTACCGCTTCCCCGTAAGGATCGTATCCGGGTCTTCCGGCCCTTCCGCACATCTGTTTCACTTCCATTACGGATATCGCAACGTTACCTGCGTTGGATTCGAATCTATGAGTATCCCTTACGATGACCCTTCTGGCAGGAAGATTTATACCTGCCGCTAGAGTGGGTGTTGCAACGATACATTTTATGTTCCCGTTGCGGAAATTGTCCTCAACATACTTCCTCTGCTTGTATGTGAGACCTGCATTGTGGAATGCCATTCCGCATCTCACACATGCGGAGAGCTTCTTTCCGACAGATGTTGATTCCGCGTCTCCCTCCAGGATCTCCATTTCCTTTTCGGACAACTCCCTTCCTGCAAGTTGTTTCATCTTATCAGAGTATTTCACCGCAAGGGATTCAGTGGACCTTCTGGTATTGACGAATATCATACACTGTCCTCCGTCATTTATGACCTGCTGGATCATATCCCAGATGTTATCCTTGCTGAGAGGCACCTCTATAGAGGAACAGTCATCGAAACTTATCTCTCCGTTGTAATATACGCCTTCCTTGAGCGGGATCGGCCTCCAGTCGCTGGTCACAAGTTCCGCATTCAACCACAATGCTAGATCCTCTGCATTGGATATCGTTGCTGACAATGCTATTATCTGAACATCCTTGTTCCTTCGCATAAGTTTGGTCAGTATTATCTCAAGTGTGGGACCTCTTCCGGGATCATGGATCAAATGTATCTCATCAGCGATAACAAGTTTCACGCCATCGATCCATTTGCTCCCGTGTCTCATCATCGAGTCCGCTTTCTCTGAAGTCGCCACGATTATGTCTGCATCAGCCAATTTTCCATCATCGGAGTCCAGATCCCCTGAGCTCATCATCACGTTTATCCCGAGCGATGAGAACTTCTCAAGGTCATCCTTCTTCTCCGAAGCCAGAGCTTTGAGCGGTACGATATACAACACCTTTCCTCCTTTCCTAAGGACGGTGTTTATCGCAGGAATGAATCCGATAAGGGATTTACCGCTGGCAGTTGGTATCGCTGCTATGAGATTCTTTCCCGAGAGTGCTATTGGCAATGCCTCTGCCTGAGGCGGATGGAGTTCTTTGAATCCATTCTCCTCCAGTACATCCTTCACCTTCGGATCGATATCAAGATCTGCGACTCTCATTTCAACTCTCCAATGGTCTTGGTTTATTTATGCATTCGTTGGACGTTGACACAAAGTACTTTAAATACAGAACGAGCATGGAGGAAACGATCGAGATGAACAGAACCTCTGGTATAATCACAGCTTTGTTTGTTGTTGCAATATTCGCTTTTCCGATCATCGGAATAGCTGCGTCCTCTGATGTTGAGGGTGATGGCTTCATTTCGTATTACGATCAACTTGATGAGAACGGGAAGGCCGTCTATGATGCAATGAAGGAAGCGGACGCTGAGACCCACGCTTTGAGCGTCGATCTTCCTGTCACACTCATGTTCAGTTCGGATGATGTCGCCATCGCAGAGAAGTATCTGCGAGATACGGTGAACGTGATGGTCAATGATGCATATTTCGCTCTCAGACTTTCCTCGCCGATGTCATATTGGGGTTGGATGCCAAGCATAGTGGATAAGAGCATAGATATCCAGACCTCCGGTAATACCGTCTTCCTGACAAGCATAGAGCTTACAGTAAAACTCGGATATTATCCCAATAATCCCGAAACAGGAGAATTCGATGGCATACAGCCATTGCTGGATGATCTGAAGAAGGCAGTTGATGATTTCAAGACCGAGAGCACATCTGTCAGAGACAAAGTGATGGACATCAACAATTACATAACCGGTCTTGTCACATACGATCCCAACATGGGTACCTCGGAAGAGAGCAGATTCGCCCATGATGCGTACGGAGCATTGGTCGATCCCGATCACTATGCAGTATGTGACGGTTATTCCAAGGCATTCCTACTGTTATGCGAGAAAGAGGGAATAGACTGCGTCGTCGTTCTGGGTACCGCATTACCCAACATAATAGGCCACGCATGGAACTATGTTAAGATGGACAATGGCAACTGGTATGCCATGGATGTCACATGGAACGATAACACCAGCAACTCCTACTTCCTATTGGGATCGGACACATTCTTCGCGACCCATCAGCAGGGAGTGTTCCTTGAGAATGGGATTACCCCATACACCTTTGACAGCCCGCCTGTCAATAAGACAAAATATGACCCCAGCCCACGCGACTACAGCAATTACGCATGGATACTGGCAGCTGTCATAGCAGCTATATTGATCATAGCTTTGATAAGATTCGCAAGAGGATCGAAATAATACTATTAGATAGTAAAATATTATATACAAGTACAAACTAATGTTTAGTTGCAAGAGGGGAATGAATGGAAGTAGTTGTCAATAAGAAACAGACGCTAGTACCTCTCGAGGATTGGATAGAGCAGCAGACTTTCCGTACTACCATGGACATTGAGATCCCAGATAAGATGTCGGATCGTGTCATAGGACAGGATAAGGCCGTGGAAGTGATGAAGAAGGCTGCTTTCCAAAAAAGGCATGTCATGCTAATAGGAGAGCCAGGAACTGGTAAGTCCATGCTGGCCAACTCCATGGTTGAATATCTTCCGAAGGAGGATCTTCAGGACATAGTCTCATATCATAATCCGGAAGATGTCAACGAACCGCGTGTACGCACCTTCCCGGCGGGAAGGGGTAAAGCGGTTGTCGCAGAACAGAAACAACAAGCAGCGGCGATGAAGAACCAGAAAAGCACATTCTACATCTACGCATGCGTAGGCATCATCCTAATGGGATTCCTCGGAATGATCATGTTCAACAACTGGACCATACTGCTGATCGCGGTCATGGCCATATTCATAATAATGATGTTCATGAGGCCCGGCGGACAAAGACAGGAAGTGATGATCGTACCGAAGGTGTTGGTAGGTCATGAACCCAATGATATGCCGCCTTTCATAGACGCTACCGGAACACACGCAGGTTCACTGCTCGGAGATGTAAGGCACGATCCATTCCAGAGCGGAGGTCTTGAGACCCCGTCACACGACAGATTGGAATCCGGTGCGATACACAAAGCGAACAAGGGCGTCCTATACATAGATGAGATAAACATGCTCAGGATGGAGTCCCAGCAGGCTCTTCTTACCGCAATGCAGGAGAAGAAGATGTCGATAACCGGACAATCCGAGAGATCATCCGGTGCGTTGGTCAAATCCGAACCTGTACCATGTGACTTCATATTGGTGTGCGCAGGGAATCTGGATGCTATGCAGGGAATGCACCCCGCACTCAGATCGAGGATAAGGGGATACGGTTACGAGGTGTACATGCGCAGCACTATGCCCGACACCAATGAGAACCGTTACGACATAGCAAGATTCGTCGCGCAGGAAGTGATAAAGGACGAGAAGATCCCTCACTTCGATAAGTATGCCGTAGGAGAGATAATCAAGGAAGCGCAACGCCGTGCAGGAAGGAAGGGCGAGCTCACACTCAGGATGAGAGAGCTCGGAGGTCTTGTCCGTGTATCAGGCGATGTTGCTGTCGAGAAGGGTGCGAACATCGTCACTGCAGATGATGTCCTTACAGCAAAGGCAACAGCACGCAGCCTTGAGCAGCAGATAGCTGACCGCCACATAGAGAACAGTAAGAAGTACTCCATGTTCAACACCGACGGTGAAGCGGTCGGTATGATAAACGGTCTTGCCGCACTCGGCGGTGACTCAGGAATGGCAGAATACTCAGGAATAGTACTTCCGATAGTGGCAGAGGTCGCTCCTCCTCAGGTGAAGAAGGCAGGCAGACTGATAGCTACAGGCCGTCTCGGAGATATAGCCAAGGAAGCGGTGGACAATATATCCGCTGTCATCAAGAACTATACCTCGAAGTCGATGGCTGATTACGACATACACCTCCAATACATCGGAACATACGACGGAGTGGAAGGTGACAGCGCATCTATAACGATGGCTACCGTGATCCTATCGGCAATGGAAGGCATACCGATCAGACAGGATTTGGCAATGACAGGCAGCCTTAGCGTGAGAGGAAAAGTGCTCCCCGTAGGTGCGGTCACGGCCAAATTGGAAGCGGCAGCGGCAGCAGGGGTGAAGATAGCCCTCATACCTGCGGCCAACACCAACGACGTGATGATCCTGAACAAGTTCTACAAGGACATGGACATCTACACAGTTGAGAACTTCCGTGACGTGATCGAATTCGCGTTCGTCGATGGACCGAAGAAGAAGGCACTGATGGATAAACTGCTCCCATTGACGGAGAACGGCGAATCCTCTGCCCACCACATAGACGCTCCTCCGGAGCATGTCCATGTGGAGAAGCAGGAAGAGAAGAAGGCAGACCCTCCTTCCGAGCTCGAAATGGTACTGGATGAGACCGAGGATACGGCCACCATCACCGACAAGAAGAACACAAAGGACAACACACCTTGTCCCTTGTAAACAACTTAAAAACCAACCTTTTTTTATCTTTTCTTCGGAAAGAATATTTTATCCATGATGTGAATAGGGTATCATGGTCGTCAAACGCTGTTTCAGCGAATACTCGCTGATGATCGGTAGATTCCAGCCGCTGCACAACGGACACATGGAGGTCATACGTAAATGCGCAGAGGAATCTGAGAATCTGACCATTGGTATCGGCAGTGCACAATACTCTCATGAATGCGACAACCCCTTCACTGCAGGTGAGAGATACCTCATGATGGATGAGGTCCTCAAGGATGAGGGAATAAGCAACTACTGCATAGTTCCTATCGAGGATCTCAACAGATACTCCCTCTGGGTCTCGCAGGTCGCTTCCATGTCGCCTCCCTTCTCAAGGGTCTACACGAATAATCCTTTGACGAGACGTCTTTTCAGTGAAGCAGGCTATGAGGTCCGTGACCCTCCGCTCTATAATCGTGAGATGTATTCCGGCACTGTGGTCAGGAAGAAGATGATAGAGGGAGAGGACTGGCGTCAGCTTGTCCCCGGAAAAGTAGCAGAGATAATAGACGAGATAGACGGGGTCAGACGCCTGAGGGAGATATCGGGAGGGGAGTGAACTGCTCTCGGCGATCGATATCAACGATGAGTTGAGAATAAGGGGCCTCACATTATCTATCGCGGAATCATGTACAGGAGGTATGCTCGGTTCTGAGATGACATCGGTGCCGGGATCATCGGATGTATTCCTTGGAGGAGTAGTAGCATACAGCAACCTATCAAAGGAAAGGATCCTGAACGTTTCGGAAAGAACACTCATCGAACATGGTGCGGTCAGCAGGGAGACCGCAATTGAAATGGCAATAGGTGTGAAGGATGTCTTCGGTTCGGATCTATCCGCATCCATAACCGGCATAGCAGGACCGGGCGGAGAAACAGAAACAAAACCGGTGGGTCTTGTATTCATAGGAATATCTACACCGGAAAGGACCATTGCAGAGGAATTCAGATTCGAGGGCAACAGGGATGATATCAGGAAAGGAGCTGTTCGTTCTGCCATCGAAATGCTTCTCTCCGAGATCTCCATTCACTGATTTTTAATACCATCCATTCGATGGCCCCTTATGAAGCACATAATGACCGGAAAGGTCAAAGAGGTCTACGAAGTGGATGACGATACCCTTGAGTTCGCATACACCGACAACATATCTGTTTTCGACAAGATCATCCCATCTCAGATACCGCATAAAGGAGAGACCCTGTGCAGAACAGCGAAGTATTGGTTCGAACTTCTTTCGGAGAAAGGGATATACAACCACTACATAGACGAGCCGGCACCCGATAGGATGAGAGTAAGGAAGGTCAATGTCATAAGGGATTACAGCAAGATCGACAATTCCACGACCAACTACCTGATACCTTTGGAGATCATCTGCAGACATTACGTCGCGGGGTCCCTTCTTGACCGCGTTAAAGCAGGAAAGATAACCGCTGAACAGCTTGGTTTCCCCAAGGACCATACAGTGAAGTATGGCGAGAAACTCCCCAGACCATTCCTCGAGGCCACCACGAAGTTGGAAGAGCACGATATGAATCTGACGGAAGAGGAGGCGAAGGAGATGGCCGGCCTCACAGACGAAGAGTACCAAGAGATACTGGACACCGTTCTCAGGATCGATGATATCATAGGTGAGGAGGTTTCGAAACGAAACCTCATACATTGTGACGGAAAGAAGGAGTTCGGCTACGACAAAGAAAGAAAGCTCATGGTCCTTGATACATTCGGAACGTTGGATGAGGACAGATGGTGGGATTCGGAAGAATATGCAAAGGGGAACATCGTCGAACTATCAAAGGAGTTCGTACGCCAACATTACCGGGAGATAGGATACCACGAGGAACTCGTGACGGCACGCGATGCCGGAAAGGAGGAACCTGCTATCCCCGCCTTACCTGATGATATCATAGATCGGGTAAGCAGACTGTATGTGGAGATGTTCGAGAGAATAACCGGCGAGAGATTCTGATCAAAGGAGATCAGCATACACCAGATTCTCTTTGATAAGGCAGTCGACGCTCCCTTCGATCTTTATCACGGAGTATTTCCTGCCGTTCTCCATTGATGCAGGGTGGCATATACGGAAATTGGAACAGTCCATCCTTCCGCATTCCACCTCTTGGAATGTCATCACACTTCCCTCGATGGCCGTCTTCTTAGGGACCGCGGTCCTCTGCGGGACCTTCTGGACCTCGACAACCCTTACCATATCCTCGTTGAGTGAGCATTCATGGGTCTGATCGCGAAGTGCGGTTATCTCGTATTGTGAACCTTGTTCAAGATTGAAACATACCGCCTTCAGTTTGCATTCCTTGCATTCCAACTGCGGCCCCACATAATAGAACCTGTGACCGACCTTTGCCTGGGATCCGCTTATCAGTGTTATGGCCGCCATATGATCCCTCATATTACCCCGGTCACTTTAGCCACCGTCTCGGCCGCTTCCCTGGTCAGGCCGCTGTCCCCCAATATGGTGAATCTTTCCTTCCGGATGTCCTTTGCCATGACCAATGCTTCGATTATCTCATCGGGAGTGAACCCAAGTTCCTTTGCGGTGGTAGGCGCACCTATGTCCTTGAGTGCATTCCTTATGACCTCCCAGTTACCGCCTTGCAGCTCCATCATCATTATGGACCCTACTCCGCATTGTTCACCGTGCAGGGCCGTATCCGGTCTTATCAGATCCAGAGCGTGTGAGAACATGTGTTCGGAACCGCTTGTCGGCCTTGAACTTCCCGCTATGCACATCGATACCCCGGAAGCTATTATCGGCCTAAGAACGAACCATACGCTCTCTTCGAAGTTGGGTCTTATGGATCTGCTGTTTGCGATCAGATTGTCTGCTGCATACTTCGATATAAGGAATGCAGAGCTGCTTATGTCCTCCCCTCTCATCCTGTTGGCGAACTCCCAGTCCTCCAATGCAGTAAGATTGGATATCACATCTGCGCAACCTGCTGCCAGATATTTGAATGGGGCATCATTTATCACTTTTGTATCGGCGATTATCCCTATCGGAGATACCGCATTCACCGATTGTGAACCGGTCTTTGATTTCATGGATGCCCTATCGGACGCTATCCCGTCATGAGCCACTGAGGTGGGTATGCTGAGAAACGGTATGTTGAGGTCCTTGGCCGCCATCTTGGAGAGATCTATCTTGCTCCCTCCTCCTACAGCGAGTAGGAAGGATGCATCATGATCGATCGCAGCCCCCTTTATCTGATTCAGGTTCTCAAGGGTTGCATTGCCTGTTATGACCTCTCTGACATCATGTCTCTCAGACACTAGGTCCTCGACCCTTTTACCGGCTGCTTTGTATGTGTCGGAACCGGTTACCATGACCCCGTTCTTTCCGAACTGCAGTGACCGGCAAACGTCGGAGACCTGATCTATGACATCATGGCCGATAAGCACCGTTCTTGGAAAATCCATCGATCTGGTTTTGGTAAAAGTCGTATTATATCCCTCCGACCGATGTCTGAATCGACTCAGAACATATAAAAGTAATACACTGCAATGTTCCATACATGAGGGCATTGGTGATCTGCGGAAGCCGAAAAGGTGGTTTCACATCCGAGATCTGTACATCCATCTCAGACGGATTGATGTCGGAAGGAATAGAGTCAGATATCATTTTCCCGATCGATATGAACATATCCCATTGTACAGGATGTGGAGAGTGCTCAGAAACAGGAGAATGCGTTATCATCGATGATGACATGGACATCATATACGATAAGTTCGGAAAGGCGGACCTTCTGGTGCTGACAACGCCAATACATTTCAGCGGTCCGTCATCCGTTATAAAAACAGTGATCGACAGATTCCAACCGTATTGGTTCAGCAAAAAGGATCATCCCGCATTCTGTGCGGCAGTGATGTCAGGAGGAGGGAGTGAACCTAACTTCAAGAACACAGAATCCATATTCAGGGCATTCTCGATTACAACTGGAATGGAGTGGGCAGGTGATCTTAGGATATCCGGCACGGACGAACTGGAACTGAAGGATGTTGAGGGGCCTTCAACAGAATTCGGAAGTATCATCGGCAAAAAGATCAGGGATCTATGTCATAGATGATGTTTGAGAAACTCATACCATCAAGGAACTCCGGCCCTTTTCCTTTTACGTAAGGTATTATTCCGGAAAACCTTTCATTGATGGATATCCAATCATCCTTTGTCATCATAGAATCCGTGTCCAGGACCATTATCTCTGTGAAGCCTATTGATATCATTTCCTCAATGACCTTACGGACCTCTTTGGTCTCTCCGCCTCTTGCCATGACCCTTCCCTGAGATACAAAGGCGACAGGTATGCAGTTGTCGGAGACGTCATAGGCCTCAATCATGACAAGATCGTTCCTGGTTGTATGATACGGGATAAGGACCTTTGTTATGTTTCCCATGAAACTGTCGAAGACATCCTCTACATCCTTGATGTAAGTAAGGAACCAGATATCAGCTCCGGAGATCTTGACATTAGTAAGAAGGCGATCATCCAACTCACCTTTGTTGATACCTTTTACATCAACGACGACAGCCTCTGCCCTTTCTTCCTTATCCTCAAAGGAATAGGACAATGGTTCAGGCTCATTCGTGAATGACAGAACATCACCATCGAATGCAGCGGCCGCTGTTCTTATCTCTCCGCTTTTGTAGGCGGAATATATCGCAGGTATCTCCATGCGGTTACATCAAAGAAGCAGTATAATAGTGTTTGACCTAAACGAATGCATATATACTCTGTACATGGATTGGGACACGGTGATTTAAAAATGGCACAGATAGAGAAAAGAGCAGTGTATATGTGTTCCACGTGCAAGAACTATGTTGAGGGACTTTACTCGGAAGGAGGCCCGATACCGATATGCTGCGGAAAGGAGATGGAGAAACTAGAAGCTCAGACCGCTGATTTCGCAACAGAGAAACACGTCCCCTACGTTGAGAGGAAGGACGGAGGAGTACTTGTGAAAGTGGGGAAGGAGATGGCACACCCGATGCTCCCTGAGCATTACATAGTGTACATCGAGATCTGCGCTGACGGAGTGCTCATGAGGAAATACCTCAAACCCGGGGACAAACCTGAAGCATTCTTCAAGACGGATGCAAAGAGCATCATTGCATGGGAACTCTGCAACGTCCACAAATACTGGAAATGCAACCAGTGATCAATATGCCCGCTCAGGCGGGCATCAAACCCCTTCCAACCATGTTAGTTTTAAATTGAAAGATGGCAATATCTTCCAAAAGAATCATTTTGCGAGCGTGGAAAAGTGGCATCGAAAAAGAACAATACCAAACAGAAAGAGAGCAATAAGGGATATCAGCCAAAGGCTACTGCCAGACATGCCAAGATAGTCAAGACCAGGGAAGAAGAGATAGAGGCCTTGAAGAAACGCATAAGCAATGACAAGTACCTCGCAAAGAAATACGAATCCAACAGAAGGACCGAGATCAAAGCGCTTCCCAAGGAAGAACGTAAGGCCGCCAAGGAAGAACTCAAAGAGCACATAACAAAGAGGAAGGAAGCTGAGGAAAGGGACAAGCAGAAACTCCGCAAGATGGTGCACGAGGAGAAAGAGGAGAAGAGGAACCTCGGCAAGGAACCATTCGATGAGGATGCTTGGGTGAAGGGCGGCAAGAAGAAGGAGAAGGCGGATAAGACAATATCCGCCCCATCCGTCAAAGGATCTGCAGACGAACCTGCCGGCGAGGAATGCGTAGTGGAGATAGAGGAGGTCCAGATAATCTACGATGATGGTGAGGAGACCATCGTCATCGAGGAGGAGATGGTTACTGTATCTGACAGCGATCCAGAGGAAGTCGTCAACTCCGGTGAGGAAGAGAAGTAAGCATCCAATTCAGGAGGGTTTTAAAGAACCCATAATATAATGCGGCACATCCGTACAGATCAGTGCCGGGGCCACCATCCCCTCAAGGATCAGGAGGGGAAATGGCCAGCAGATCCGCAATAGCTATCACTGTCGGCGTTGTCGTTGCTGTCATCATATGCGCAGCGGCCGCAATGATGCTCATCGACAACAAAGAAGATGAAAGAACATTCAAACTCACGTATTACAGTGAGGGCGACATAATCAAAGAGTATGTGCTCACCGAAGGTTCCGAGGCCGTCCTCATGGACCATGCCGTTGAAAGGAGCAAGAGATTCATAGGATGGAGTCAGGACCCGAACGGTGAAGGCGGAATACATTATCCGGGTAACATGATAGTAATGGACAGGAATGTGTCCCTGCATGCATTGATCCTCGGGAATGATTTCTATGCTATATTACTCCCAGATGAACAGAAAGGATTCACCTTGACAGCGGATCCGATGTTCATTCCCAGCGGAGGCAGCTCTATAATCTCGTTCTCGCTGCTTCCGGGGAGTATCGAGAAGGACCTTGTAATCGCCGTCAATGGGAATCCGATGAAACTCAACGCAATGAAGAGGATACATCTGAACAACATCACCCAGGATCAGATAGTCACGGTCAAAGGGGTGCATGACGTACGTGAGCACACAATCAACTTACCGAATGATCAAAGAGGATATTCCCTGACATCATCAGAAATCAGGGTCCACCACGGAGAATCCTATGAATTGGAATACAGGCTTCTTCCCGGATACAGGGAGACCGAGGGCTTCGGCATACAGATCATCGACGGGGATCTCAGAACACCGACCAACGGAAAACTTCTCATAAATGACGTAAGGGATAACCATCACATAAGGGTCACCGGCATAGAAGCGATAGAGTACGGGATCATCGCAGGAAAGAACACATTATTGACGGTCGACGGAAAGATATCCGATAGAGCAACGGTAGAGGATAGGATCATAATAGTACCTTCCGAAGGATACGAAATACCAAGGACATTGGACAATGGTCTTGGTACTTCGATATACAAGGACGGCAATGGATACAGGATAATAGGTGATGCAGAATTCCCTTCGGTACTGAAGATCTCCTTAGGCGATAATCTTCTTTTCAACGGAACCAAAGGACACACATTCTTCGTATGTTCTCATGATACTAACACGGTCAATTCAGCATCTGGATATCAATTGCCAAATCATTTTTTTGAAAAGATTGAAAACATTGAGGGGGTTAAGAGAATATCCAGCACATTGCGATTTAATTCAGATATTATCTTACCTTCGATATACAAAGTAACATTTTTTGAAAACAGTATTACCTATGGAGTTCAATATGCAATTAGTGGAGATCGTCTAACATATCCCACAATTACACCTATTAAAGAAGGGTATGACTTCCAAGCATGGTATGCATCGGATTACTATGTTTCATCAGACCTTATTATAAACGCTTCGTGGACTCCTAAAATATTCAAATTAGAATTTGGAAATAATCTAAGATACTCAATTAATGGAGAATTTTACACAAAAAGTAAAACTTGGGAAGTCACAATTGAAGACAAAATAACTGTTGAAGCATTATCAGGATATGGAATCCCACAAGGATATATGCCTTCTGAAATATTTATCAAAAAAGGAAACGACTACTTTGTCAAATCAAATTATGTTCTTAATGATTTATGTTTTGTTCATTATCAAGATAATTTTATTGGCGTAGATAAAAGATTTTATTACTCAAAAGGAAACATCCACACGGTTGTGAATCCCTCTCAAATAAATCCTCTTTTTGATTTCGATTTAGAAAATACAAACTACACAATAGAAGACTTTAGAGGATGGTTCGCCAATGATATATTGTTTACTGGCGACACAATAACTGTTGACAAAGATTATGTGCTATATTCATACTGGGATAAAAGTTATTGACTAGCCAAATTATAAATATGGGTTTTTTCAATGAAGATATACCGTCAAGAGGTCTAAAAAATGATCTTCGAGCTAACGACTGAACTTATTCTTCTTAAGTAATCAGTGGAAGCTAGGACGGTTTGGTGGTTTTTATGAAAAAGCAACAAACCAGTGAAAGCGCTAAGAACTTGGAAAAAATGTTGGCAGTGAGTCCGTACAACCAGCTTGCGCTCTCCGGTGTGGGCCCCATCAAGGATGTAAAGATCTTCGATACCACTCTGAGGGACGGTGAGCAGGCCCCGGGAATCGCATTGAGCCCCGAGGACAAAGTACGCATAGCGATGGCCCTCGACGACCTAGGTGTCGATATAATGGAGGTCGGATTTGCTGCTTCAGGAGAGACCGAAAAAGAGATAATCACAGAACTGGCAAAGGCCAATATGGATGCTAAGGTCTGCAGTCTGGCACGTACTGTCAAATCAGATATCGATGCTGTGATCGACACAGGTGCAGGCTTCGTCCATACATTCATCGCAACTTCGGATCTGCACATGGAGTACAAACTGAAGATGACCCCTGAGCAGGTCAAGACCAGAGCAGTGGAGACAGTGGAGTATGCAAAGGCACACGGTCTGGAGGTTCAGTTCTCATGTGAGGATGCGACCAGATCCAACATCGACTTCCTGAAAGATATACTGACCACGGTCCAGGATGCAGGTGCTGATTCAGTGAACATTCCGGATACTGTAGGTGTGATAATACCCAAAGCCATGGAATACCTGATAAGGGAACTGAAGACCGTTGTAAAGGTCCCCATATCCATACACTGTCATGACGATATGGGATTGGCAGTTGCCAATTCGATCGCTGCGGTCGACGGCGGGGCAACCATATGTCACGTATGCATGAACGGTATAGGCGAAAGAGCAGGCAATGCCTCTTTGGAAGAGGTCGCAGTGAACCTGTTCGCCAATTATGGTGTACAGACAGTGGATCTGAGTAAGATCGGCCAGACCTCTAAATTGGTGGAGAGGATAACGGGATTCACCATCGCAGGCAATAAGTCCATAGTTGGAAGGAATGCATTCGCTCATGAATCCGGCATACATGTTCACGGCGTAATGAGCAACGCTCTGACCTATGAACCCTTCAAACCGGAAATGGTCGGTGTCGATAGAGAGATAGTCATAGGGAAACATTCCGGTGCACATTCCGTACAGGGAAGACTGGACAGTCTGGGGATAGAATTCCCCGAGGACCATATGCCTGAACTGTTGGCGATGATCAAGAAGATAGCTATCGGAGGAAAGATGATCGACGATGCCGAACTGTTGGCGATCGTCGACAACATACTGTGGAAGAAGAGGACCGTCTCAAAGACGGTCTCATTGGATGAACTGACGGTCCTGACCGGGAAGAACACCACATCTACCGCAGTTGTAAAGGTGACCGTCGGAGAGGAGGATCCGAGGACCGCCGCAGAGGTCGGTGTGGGTCCGGTGGATGCTGCTATAAACGCAATAAAGAAAGCGATCAACGACAACATAACCATGGAAGAGTACAAACTGAGTGCTATAACAGGCAAGAGCGACTCCATCTGCGAGGTCACGGTGATGGTGAAGAACGTGCAGAATGATGGTGCGTTGGCCGTCGGCAAAGCGGTTGGTTTAGATATAGTGGAGACATCAGTGGATGCGATGATGGCAGCCATCAACAGAGATTTCGCGAGACAGAGGAATGCCTAATGGGGAAAACTATAGCGGAAAAGATACTATCCAACAAATCCGGTACGGATGCAAAAGCAGGTCAGATAGTGGTCGCAGATGTGGACTATGTGATGGTCAACGATGTGACAGGACCCATAGCATTCAGAGAATATGACAAGATGGGAACCAAGGACATGTTCAAGGACAGAATGGTCCTCATTCCCGATCACTATGTCCCTAACAAGGATATCGCATCTGCTGAACAGGCAAAGGAGATGAGAGTATTCGCCAAGAACCACGGAATAGACAACTATTTCGAGGTCGGAAAGGGAGGAGTCTGTCATCAGGTCATGATCGAGGAAGGATTCGCAGCTCCCGGCAGATTGATCGTCGGAGCGGATTCCCACACATGCACATACGGCGGCATAAACGCATTCTCCACTGGTATAGGTTCAACCGAGGCTGCAGTGGCATTCGCAACCGGAAGACTCTGGTTCAAGGTACCTGAGACGATCAAAGTCGAACTGACAGGTAAATTCAGGAAGAACATCGGCGGAAAGGACCTGATAATCAAGATCATCACGGACATCGGTGTTGACGGGGCCAACTACAAGGTGTTCGAATTCCATGGGGATGGGGTATCCAATATGGGTGTCTCCGATAGACTGGCGGTATCCAACATGGCCATCGAGGCCGGTGGTAAAGCTGGCATATTCCCATTCGACGATCTCACCAAAGAGTACATCAAAGATACCGTCAAAGGAGAATACACTCCCGTCTCAGCCGATCCGGATGCAACATATTCGCAGGTATTGAAATATGACCTGTCTAAGATAGAGTCAATGGTCGCATTCCCGCATCTCCCCAGCAATGGTCACGTTGTCAAGGATACGGATGTGAAGATAGATCAGGCATACTTGGGATCGTGCACTAACGGACGCATAGAGGATATGCGCATCGGAGCAGAGATCGTAAAAGGAAGGAAGGTGCACCCTGACGTAAGATTCTTGGTGGTACCTGCCTCCCAAAAGGTATACAGACAGATGCTGGACGAAGGTCTGATGCAGATATTCCTGGATGCAGGAGCATTCATATCGGGTCCTACCTGCGGAGCATGTCTGGGTGGATACATGGGCATTCTGGCAGCAGGCGAGAGATCGGTGTCCTCAACGAACAGGAACTTCATAGGAAGGATGGGCGACAAGGACTCAGAAGTATATCTGGCAGGTCCTGAGGTTGTAGCTGCATCAGCTATTGCTGGAAAGATAATAACCCCCGACCAACTGGAGGGATACTGATGGTCAAGATACAAGGAAAGGTGTGGAAGTTCGGGGACAATGTGGATACGGACCAGATAATCCCCGCTGAGCGATTGGTCTCCACAAATCTGACACACCTTAATGATTTCATATTCGAGAAGGTAAGGCCCGGAGTTGCGGATGAGATCCAAAAAGGAGACATCCTTGTCGCAGGTAAGAACTTCGGATGCGGTTCATCCAGGGAGCACGCCCCACTGTCACTGATCCAAGCTGGATTCTCATGCATAATAGCGGAGTCCTTCGCGCGTATATTCTACCGCAATTCCATGAACATCGGGTTGTTATTGGTGGAATGCAAGACTGACATCAAAGAAGGGGATACCGTAGAGGTCTGTACCGACTGCGGAAAGGTAAAGGACCTGGACTCAGGCAAAGAGTTTGAATTCCCTCAGTACCCTCCATTCATCACAGAGTTGATCGAATGCGGAGGTCTGGTGAACATGATCAAGGAGGGTAAGCTTTGAAGCATTTGGCCATAGTTCCGGGAGACGGCATCGGGAAAGAGGTAATAGATGTCGGAATGGCAGTATTGGATGCTGTGAGCGAGATATCATCATTCGACTACGACGGAGAACTGTTCGACATAGGTTCAGAGAGATATCTGCAGACAGGCGAACTGCTTACCGATGAGGACATAAACGACCTGAAGAAGAAGGATGCGATATACTTCGGAGCCATAGGCGATCCGAGGGTCAAACCGGGGATACTTGAACAGGGTATACTATTGAAGATGAGGGCTGTGTTCGACCAGTACATCAATCTTAGACCTGTGACATCTTGGTTCCCTCTTGTACCCTTGAAAAGGGAAGTACCATTCGATATACACTTCCTAAGAGAGAACACCGAGGACTTCTACATGGGAGCAGGCGGCACATTCGACGGAAAGAATAAGGATGCTAAGGTCAAGATCAAAAGGGAGATGTATGATCTGGAGATCGATCTCAGAACGAACTCATCCAATAACGATGATTTCGCTTTTGAGATCGGCCTTCTATCCAGAAAAGGAATAACCAGATTCGCCGACTATTCATTCAGATATGCACAGACGAGAGGCGATGACAAGGTAACACTTGTGGACAAAGCAAACGTCTGTACCCACATCTACGGGATGCAGAGATCGATATTCGAGGAAAAGGCAAAGGAATACGGCATGGGACTTGATTTCATGTTCGTCGATGCGATGGCAATGGCAATGATAGTCAGACCTGAGACATTCGGCACCGTTGCAGTTCCGAATCTGTTCGGAGATATCCTAACAGACCTCGGCGCCCAGTTACAGGGCGGTCTGGGGATGGGTGGAAGCGGAAATATAAATCCCAACGGAGTAAGTATGTTCGAGCCCATACACGGATCCGCACCAGATATTGCAGGGCAGAAGAAAGCGAATCCGATAGCAGCCATACTTGCGGCACAGATGCTTCTTGAGAACCAAGGATATCCCACGGAGGGTAAGATGCTTCAGGAATCAGTGAGATATTGTCTGGACAACGGAAAGACCACCCCCGATCTTGGCGGGAAGCTTACCACCGAAGAAGTTGGAAAAGCAGTCTGTGATTACATACTGAACCAAAAGAAGTGAATCGATGATCACACTGGACCTTCGCGCCGAGTATGATGATGAAAGGACCGCAAAGGCGGTCTACGATTCGATCCTTCCCGACAATGAGGGTTATGTGAAGACCGAACTTCAGGGTAAGACCATTGTCATGCACATCTCGTCAGACAATGCAGGCACTCTCAGGAACACGGCCGATGATCTGATGGCATGCATAAAGACCGCAGAGGAGGCCTCAGGCCTCGTCTCCGGCCCCGCTCCTGACCTTGACGGCGACACCTTTCTTGAATGACCTTATCTCATCCGCCACCATCATTGCGCGGCCGGTTGCTATGACCTTGTCATTTTGATCTGTAACGATCACCTCATCCATAGGCCTGAGTTCCTCATCACAATTTATGACGAATTGACAGAATGCGTTCCTTCCATCAGATACGAATGGAACGGCATCATCCATGACTGATATCCTCATATGCGGTGCTGGCACTTCTGCAACTATCCTGTTCGCACCTTCTTTCCTAAGGGTATAAAGACCATCCCCTGCACGCATTGACAGAACATGCTCTCCATCGGATATGACATTCCTTATCTTCCCTGTCTTCCTGCTCACTACCAATTCTATCTTTCCTTTGAAAAGTGAATCGGTCGCCTCTTTACCGAATTGGTATCTCGATACAGCCACAGCCCTTAGCAGGTCTGCATCATACTCCTCTTCACCCCCTTCGGGGATGTCCTGGCCTTTGATCACATCACTGAACTTGCTCTCAAGGAATTTTATGGAATATGACTCAGAGTCCATCATGGTATCTGTATCCTCCATCCTCGGGAATACAGATTGTGCCAGAGGGTACATCTCATCCAATTCTGCAGGTACCGGACCGAATGGGGATATCACCACCGGGGTGTACCCTGCCTTCCTAGCTCTATCGAAATCCGCTGCAAAGGCTCTGCTGTAGGGTTTGCTTCCCTGATCATAGAATAACGCAGCCTTGTCGGTCGGCGGTACATATCTGTCCCATAGTCTTGTGATATATCTTTTGAATGCTGGTCTTCCTCTTGTCTCTGTTCCTGTATAGAACATGGCGCCATCCCTGCTTATCGGATCATACCTCTCAAGGAAATCCTGATAGGCCTCAAGCCTCCTCAATGCATCAAGCAATGCAGGATGTGCCCTGCATCTTATCTCGGCAAGTTCCCAGAGACGCCCTTCTTTGACGTATCTCTTTACCAATGCAAGTTCATCGGTTATCTGATAGAGGTTATGTCTGGCTATTGCATTCGTCCTTTCTTTCTTATCCATCTTCCTGAGGGATTCCAACGTCTTACCGCGGCATGCAGGACAATTGCAATCCAAAGATTGCATGTCCTGAAGACGATATGTGCCGTCAATGAACATCATCCTGTCATCCCTTGCGAATTTGGCATATGATGCGGAATCGAAAAGATCGCAGCCCATCAGTGTTGCAAGTGCCAATATCATTGGGTGTCCTGCTCCAAAAAGATGGACAGGGCGGTTCGGGTTGAGGCCTTTCTTTGATGAAAGTACGACATCGACCAGTTCAAGGTAGCGATATTGTTCCATCAGCGGTACAACTCCCCCAATGGGATGAACATCGACCTCCATTGCCCCCATCCTTCTGGCACAATCCTCTCTGAGATCAGAATATATAGATCCTTGGACCACGCCATTGATCATCATATCCCCTTTCATATCGCAGGCCTGTTGTGTTCTTTCCAGAGTCACTTCGATGGAATCAGCAGTTTGTTCTTTGGTCCAATATGGTTCTGTGAATATGTCCAAGACAGTTCCTATATCCGTACCGATGCTCTTTTGGAACTCCACCATCTCTTCGTTGGTGACCTCTACCTCACCGTACATATGGCTTTGGAAAGTCCCTGAGTCCGTCATAATTATACCTGGAAAATCAAGCATCTTATGCAGACCTACTTCCTGAGCCTTCTCTTTGAGGTCCGGTGTGTTCTTGATTATGTAGGAGTTGGTGATCAATGCCTTGAAACCGAACTCATCATGGAGTTCTCTGGGTGTGACCGTGCATATCTTTGGGTTGACCACAGGCAATAGCGCCGGCGTCTCCAATGTACCGGACCTTGTTTCGAATTTACCTATTCTCGCAAGACCATCTCTCTTTACTATCTCGAACATCGAACAGGGATATGATGGAGGACTTAAAGGATTCTGTCCTTTGTTATTTCGGAATATGCCTTTGATATAGCATTCTTGACAAGAACATCTGGTATATCCTCGATTACATCCTTATTCCAATCGAGGGTGGGTCTTCCGAAACTGATCATATTGGTCTTTCCCTGATCGCAACTTTCTTCGGTCTCGAGGGGTTTTATCTCAAGTCCATTCAGTATATCAGGTATGCTCTTGCCGTTCACAAATACCATATTGGGTCCCTCCCCCTCCATACTTGTGAACTTAGAGGATATATCCGCCATCTGCATCTCAAACACGATCTCCTTCAGATAATCCTCCATTTCCTCTATGGATTGTCTTCTTATTTCATAATCCTCAGGTGGTTCTGCCGAGTGAATGTATTCGATATCTATCATAGCCATGTTCTAATAAATCCCCATCATTGATTAAAATAGTATGGTCATTTGAACCGAATTGAACAGATATAGGTGCTTGGACACATGAAAGTTATACTAACTGTAAACTAACATCTTTATCATCAATTACTGTATTAGGAAGGATATGTTTCGTTTGGTAGGCTCTTGCGATGAGGATTACAAACTTGTCATACTTATGAGGAATGACCTGAAGATGACAAAGGGCAAGATAGCAGCGCAGGCGGGACATGCTGCAGTCAATTGTGCATTGAGCAGTAAGAAGAAGGATCCCAAGACATTCGATAGATGGACTGCAAGTGGTCAAGCCAAGATAGTCCTCAGGATCGATTCCAAGGAGCAGCTTTTTGAATTCAAAGCAATAGCTGATGCTCAGGGGCTTAACAACTCCATAATATGTGATGCGGGACGGACACAGATAGAGCCTGGAACATTCACCTGTCTTGGCATAGGTCCGGCAGAATCATCTGTATTGGACAAGATAACAGGCGAGCTTAAGATGCTTTGATCCGTTCTGTTGTTATTTTATATCTGCATCACGGTTACCTGTCTGCGGGATT
Organism: Methanobacteriota archaeon; assembly: GCA_023402275.1. Lineage (GTDB taxonomy): Archaea > Thermoplasmatota > Thermoplasmata > Methanomassiliicoccales > Methanomethylophilaceae > Methanoplasma. Next base: position 4,152 of record JAEXCH010000003.1, on the reverse strand, counting down.
GACATGTTCAAGAAGGGGGCTTTGCTTACGGTAGCATGTTTGGCAGTTCTGGCCATAACAGCTGTTTCTTTCGTATCATTGGATTCAGAAGACACAGATGCAGATGACCCTTACGACATAGCCAATCTTTTGGATAATGCCACGACAGGTACTGTCAGACTGACTGAGGATTCATGGCTTTCTAGAGATGCGACCGTCAAAAATGGTGTGATACTGGATGATAACGGTTTCAGCCTGAAGATACCTTCGTATGTCACATTGAGCATAAACGGTGAATTCAAGAGTTCAGGAAACCTTGAGATCGGTTCGCGAGGAATAATCGGAGTACCATCGGAAGGCAAGCTTTCCGTCAACAATGAAGGCCATTCATTCACAGTGTTCGGATCATTGGAGGTTTACCGCGGAGGAACATTGACGATAGGGGATCTGAAAAGTGGAAGCAAGATAGAGAGCTTCAGCAACAGCAGGGTCCTGATTGACGGCGACATGTTTCTGGGATACAGAACGCTGAATTCCAATGCGGACCTGATGACAGTCACGATATCAGGAAGCATCACAATATCCGACGGCAGCATTTTCCGTGTATCTGACAATCTTACAATAGGTAATATTCCGACATTGACTACAGAACTGAACAACACAACTTCCGTCAATGGAATATTCAATATCACCGATAACGCCTATGTTCTGGTCTACGGAAAATCTGAGTTCAACCTCAATAACATCAGGTATCCCACTGTAAACTCCAAATTCATGATCCAGGGTGATGTTTATGCCACTGAATACATGGGTACGACCGGGAATAGAAACATTGTGATCCCATCTGCCTCCAGTTTAAGGGATTATACCTTGGAAAGCTGGAAGGATAGCCAAGGCAACAAAGTTCCATCTGATCTGTCGGTCCCCATAGGGTCTCCAGAATACAAGAGCATGTATGGAGAGGTCACAAAACGTGTCTACAGGATCATATTGACCGAGGATGACAGCATAAGATGGGTGGTCAACGGCATAACCAAAGGCAGTTCAAGTGTGGAGGAGGGAGTGTACGGTGCCACAATGACCATAGGTATTAGATTGGCCCAAGGTTACACTGAGCTTCCGACACTGAAGATGGAGGGAGTGCCGTTCGCACCAGGGACCTCTTTCGAGGTCACAGGGGATGTGACATTTACGACCTCCAATAACATACCACCGGTTGAGAATGATATAATGCCAACCCTACTGGTGATATTAGCAATATTACTGGTGGTCCTTGCGATACTATATCTGGCACTCAGACATGTGAGATCAGTGAAGGATAAGGCCAAGTGATCAGAGAGTATGGAATTCCTTCATTGACCTTACTTCGAAGTTCTCATCCTTTGCTACTTTTATGGCACCCACTGCAGCATCCGCACCTTGGACCGTTGTAAGGAATGGGATCTCCAACTCAACTGCAAGTCTTCTCATCTTGTGCCCATCTCTGATGGCACCTGATTTCTGAGAGGGGGTGTTGATTATCAGATTTATCTTTCCTTCTCTCATGAGACCTATAGCATTGGGTTTCATGTTATCATCGAGTTTGAACACGGTCGTGGTCTCCACGCCATTCTCCCTCAGGAATGTGGATGTTCCTTTAGTTGCATATATCTGGAATCCCATTTCGAGAAGTTCCTTTGCGACAGGAAGCACCCTATCCTTATCTGAGTTGTTGACTGTTATGTATACACCACCCTCAGTGGGAAGTTTGTTGCCTGCTGCGGTCAAAGCCTTGTAACAAGCTATGTCAAAATCGTTGTCGATACCCATTACCTCCCCTGTGCTCTTCATCTCAGGCGTGAGTATCGAATCCACACCGGGAAGTTTCAGGAAGGGGAACACCGAAGCTTTGATCGCAAAGTGGTCTATAGGAGTATAGCCTGAAAGACCGAAGTCCTTGAGCTTCTTTCCCAACATTATCTTGGTACTTATCTTCGCCAACGGTATCCCGGTTGCTTTGGATATGAACGGTATTGTACGTGAGGCCCTTGGGTTCGCCTCGATCATGTATATCTCATTGTCCTTGATCGCGAGTTGGAGGTTCATAAGTCCCTTTATCTCCAATGCAAGGGCCACTTTCTTTGTTATCTCCACCATCTCATCGACGATCTCTTTCGAAAGCGTGAACGGCGGGAGTACCATCGTTGCATCTCCGGAGTGACATCCGGCATACTCGATGTGTTCCATTATGCCGCCTATGTAGACCTCCTCTCCATCAGACACGACATCGATATCGATCTCGATGGCTTCGGTCAGATATTTATCAACTAGTATCGGATGATTCCTGGATACCTTCACCGCCGTCTCAACATAGGTCTTGAGTTCATCTATGGAGTATACGATCTCCATCGCTCTACCTCCTAGGACGTATGAGGGCCTTACAAGAACAGGGTATCCTATGGTCTCGGCGATATCCTTCACTTCCTCGAATGAGTATCCCGTACCGGATTGCGGCTGCTTTATCCCAAGATCGTCCATCAATTTAGAGAAACGTCTTCTGTCCTCTGCGACATCCATCATATCCGGGTCGGTACCCAATATCTTGGTCTTTGTTCCGGTAAGAGCGTTCTCCAGTTCCACGGCAAGATTCACACTTGTCTGTCCGCCATATTGAACTATAACTCCGTCTATCTCCTCCGCCTCGATAACATTGAGGACATCCTCCAGAGTTATGGGGTCGAAATAGAGACGGTCGGATATGTCGTAATCTGTGGATACTGTCTCAGGGTTGTTATTGATGATTATTGCACTCACACCTTCTTCCTGAAGGGCCATCACACCATGGACACAACAATAATCGAACTCTATGCCCTGTCCGATCCTTATGGGTCCTCCTCCGACTATCAGGACCTTCTTCTTTGTATCGTCATTCTTGACTTCGCTTGATACTCCGTATGAGGAGTAGAAATACGGCGTCTGTGCTTCGAATTCCGCTGCACAGGTGTCGACCATCTTGTAAACAGGTATCAGACCGATGTTCTTTCTCTCGCATCTTATCTCTGATTCTTTCCTACAGGTTAGCTCGGCGATGGTCTCGTCTGAGAATCCCATGTACTTGGCATCTTTCAGAAGTTCCGCTGTAAGAGGTCCGTCCTGGATCCTCTTTTCCATCTTGACTATGTTCTCCAGCTTTCTTACGAAGAACACGTCCCATTTTGTCAGATCCGCTATCTTCTCCGGCGACCATCCTCTTCTTAGGGCCTCGCCTATTGCGAATATCCTTCTGTCGGTGGCGTTGATGAATTCCTCTGTGATCTCATCATCGCTCATATCTATCCTGTCCAATCCATTGACCCCTATCTCAAGGGATCTGAGTCCTTTCAATATGGCTTCCTCGAAGGTGCGACCGATGGACATTATCTCCCCTGTGCTCTTCATCTGGGTCCCAAGGTGTCTGTCCACCGTCCTGAACTTATCGAAGGGCCAGCGTGGTATCTTCACCACAATATAATCTATCGCAGGTTCGAATGCTGCGAATGTAGTGCCTGTTATCTTATTCGGGATCTCATCCAGCGTGTATCCGACTGCGACCTTCGTTGCCACACGCGCTATAGGATATCCGGTTGCCTTCGATGCCAATGCTGATGATCTTGATACACGGGGATTGACCTCTATCAGTCTATAATCCCCGTTGGCAGGATTGAATGCGAACTGAACATTACATCCCCCTTCGATGTTCAAGGCCTGTATGACCTTCAGAGAAGCTGTTCTCAGCCTCTGATGGTCCTTATCTGAAAGTGTAAGACACGGAGCACAGACTATGCTCTCTCCCGTGTGTATGCCCATTGCATCCAGGTTCTCCATGTTACATACGATGATACAGTTATCCTGGGAATCCCTCATAACCTCGTACTCGTACTCCTTCCATCCGAGAACGCTCTCTTCGATCAACACCTGATGTATACGGGAATATGCGAGTCCTCTTGCGCATATCTCAACAAGCTCCTGCTCATTGTATGCGATCCCTCCGCCGGTCCCTCCCAGTGTATATGCAGGCCTTATCAGAACTGGATACTTGCCGATCATCTTGACCGCTTCCAAGGCCTCCTGTATCGTATTGACGCTTCTGCTGAGAGGAACGGGTTCGCCTATGCTCTCCATCGTCTTCTTGAACAGTTCACGGTCCTCTGACAT
>JAEXCH010000015.1 GCA_023402275.1 Methanobacteriota archaeon | reverse complement strand
CTTCTGTACAGGGCTGCCCTTACAGCATCCGATATAGGGCCGGTCGTATCCATAACAATTGCAACATCATTCGCTTTCTCGGGATCTATGAGGCCGACGATGTTCTCGGCTATCTGTCTATCATTGCCGACCTCATGTATCACATCTATCTCATGATCATCGTCGGTGAACATCTCGATCTCATCGTGTTCTACAGGTATGAAGTGCTTATCAAGGTCATCGAACAGTTCTATTCCGATTATTGCCACTCTTTTTCCTTTGAAGAAATCCCTTTCCTCAGGGACATAGGAATCCATCAATTTCTCCATTGTCCTGAGTCCCAGGAATGAATCATATATCTCCCTGGATGATCTTGAGTAGAGGTATCTTTCGACATCCTTCTTGTATCTCCGGATGTTCCTGATGTTCTCCAATTCGCTGTGGATATGTTTAAGGCTGTAACCGGTCTCGTTGGCTATCTCGGATATTATCCTAAGATCACTGAGAACACCTGAACCCAGTATGGGAACTGCCTCATTCCCGGCAATATGTCTTGGGGTATAAGCGAATCCGCCTATTCTTGGAACGGCTATCCTGCCGTTAAGTGCGGTCGCAAGAGCAGCATCGTTGGTGATAACGAGGTCATGGTCCTTGACCTCCTCGTATATCTCATCGATGCTTTTCGCTCTTTGCATATCCTGAGCACTGACATCGCGATATTTATAGTTAGGAGAAGAGGATACCGAATATAGCGAAAGTACTATTATCCCCTCTTCTTAACAGGTGACATATGTCCGAGGAGATCTACGTTATACAGGCACTTCCAACAGGACCCGACGGGTACCCTTATGATGAGATAGTGGACATTGCCGTTTGCTGTGTGGACCTGGACAATATGGAATACAGAACGGTGTATCACAACGTCATCTACTATGATCCAAAAGACCTTGGAAAGAAGAAATTGGATTATCTTTCTCAGATCGGAGGACCTTTTGCAGAGGAGATATATGCAGGGGACCCGGAAAAGAAGGTGGCCGGGGATGTTTCAGCCATAATAGATGGTAAGAGCATATCCGCATTCGAGGTAAAACAGGAATTCGGAAGATACATGATATGCGATCCTTGGGACATAACCTATAGATCATCCGTGATGCCATCCATATCATCAAGGATGCCCATAAGCCTCAAATGCAAGACACCCTCCGATGAACCTGTGGTAATAAGGAAAGCTTACAGAAGGCTTCTTAAAGATGACCCTGCAAATGTGGGAAGAGGAAGAAGGGCGATCCATCTGGCACAGATGTCCTCGGAGCTCATGCTCCATATGAGGGCAAAAGGCAAATATTAAAATTTGAACACTTTGAAGATCGATCCGAACATCGTCTCTACGAATGCTGCTATCGCTGCCGAGATGTATATCAGCAATATTATAACCAAGGCTATGAACAGCAGTATGGCTGAGAAGAATCCAGAATTCAGCATGGTGAAGAACAATGCAAGGAAAGGAAGGAAGAGTATCAATCCTCCTACAAGGAACCAATATCCTCTGCTGCTTCTCGGTTCTTGATAGATCATGCCCAATCCCAGTATGCCGACGAATGCAGGGAATATGGCAAGGAAGGCCGAGATGCTCGGACTCTTCATTCCTTTTTTCTTAGCATCATCGTTTATGGTGTATTGTGATGTATCGACGGTTTCTTCCCTCGGTATATCCCTGAAACATTTAGGGCATGTTATACTGTTGCTTTGAACATACTCGCCACAATAAGGACATTTTCTCTGGCTCGTCTCAATCCCTCCTTGTCTTGAAACCTATACATGTTGCAGAAGCTATCAACTTACCGTTCGAACTCAGACGGACCTCCACTGTTGTAAGTGAACGTGATTCGTTGAGTATCCTTGCTTCTGTTTCCATGATCGGACCGGTGCATGGTCTGTGGTAGATGATGTTGCATGATTGTCCTACCGTAGGGATATCGATGTTGGTTATCACGGCAAAGGTATGGTCTATCAGACCGAATGATACTGCACCGTGAACAACACCGTTGCTGTTGAGGTCCTGTTCCCTTACGGTCTTCCTCATCCTCACCGAATCCTTGGTGATGCTGACAAGCTCTATACCACTGGCAACAGCGTATGGGGCATTGCACATCTCCAGTATGTTATCCAATCTGTCCTGATATTCGGAACTAACCAAACTTTTCAGGGTCTCGATGTCCATATTTGGGGTATATACAGGGGATGTATTTAATCCGACACCAACGGTAAGTTGATTAAAGTCCGATAACTATAACCCCATGATGGCGGAGACGATAAGCGTAACACAACTCAACACGAGAGTCAAATCGATACTCTCGGAATCATCTGCCGTCAATGATATTTGGGTGATCGGAGAGATATCGAATCTGAAGAAATATCCTTCCGGTCATTATTATTTCACTCTGAAGGACAACTCCAGTGAGATCCGGGGGGTAATGTTCAAACAATCTCGAGGAAGGATCGATTTCGAACCTATGGACAATATGAAGGTAACAGCCTTCGGAAGGGTCGATATGTATGTTGAGAGGGGATCATATCAATTCATAGTCGAGACGATGCAGAGATCAGGTGTAGGCGACCTATACCTTGCATACGAGGCACTTAAAAGAAAACTGGAAGCAGAAGGTCTCTTCGATACAAAGAGGAAAAGGAAACTTCCATTGTATCCTAGGACCATCGGTGTGGTCACATCTCCTACCGGTGCTGTCATACATGATATAATAACAACTTCCGGCAGATTGTTCCCGGCAGACATACTCCTATATCCTGCCCAGGTCCAGGGTGAAGGGGCTGCCGAATCGATCGTCAGAGGGATAAATGCTCTGAACAGGATCGGCGTGGATGTCATGATAGTCGGCAGAGGAGGAGGATCGATAGAGGACCTGTGGGCATTCAACGAGGAGATCGTGGCAAGGGCCATAGCGGCTTCCGATGCCCCGATAATATCCGCAGTAGGACATGAGACGGATTTTACGATCGCGGATCTTGTAGCCGATGTAAGAGCACCAACTCCAACAGCGGCTGCTGAACTTGCTTTAAGGGATAGGAAAGAGGTGCTTAAACATCTTGACACTGACATGATCAGGATAAACAGGGCATTATCGAACATACTCGAGAGGATGCACGGGAGGTTCAGGGTGCTTGATGCCAAACTGACTCCCAGACGTGCAGAGCAGCAGGTATCGATGTACTCAATGAGATTGGATGAACTCGGTTCAAGGATGAACTCTGCGTTGAAGGATAGGATAGAGGTCATGCGCAGGAGATTCATACGTGTGGATTCCAACATAGATGTTCATATTCAGAACATGCTCAGTAACGGAAAAAAGGACCTTCAGAGATACTCGGAAAGACTGGAGAGTGTCAACCCGATGAAGGTATTGGACAGAGGCTATACCCTGATAACCGATGAGAGCGGAAGGCCTTTGACCTCGGCAAAGAATGTTTCAGAGGGACAGATGATCAATGTAAGGATGAAGGATGGCAAGGCGGAGGCCGAGGTCAAGAAAGTGGAGATGAGATGATGAGCGAAGATATAGAGAACATGACATTTGAAGAGATTCTTAAGACCCTCGAACAACTGGTCAATGAGTTGGATAACGGAAATCTGGACCTTGATAAGGGATTGGAGATATATGAAAGGGCGATAGTACTAAGGAACCACTGCAAGAAGATCTTGGATGAGTGTGACAGAAAGGTTCAGAAGATGATAGAGACTTCAGAGGGAACAAAGAAGGAAGACTTCATCATTGAATGACCCAAAGGGTGAAGTTGTTCTTCTCCGCCCAAGCCGAAGTATCCTTGAAAAGATCCGTTTCCTTGAAATAATCATTTCCGAACGCAAGTCTCAGGGAACCGCTGAGCTGACCGGACTTGATCCCTTTGCTGTTATATGATCCGAAGGTCTCAGAGAGACCGATAACAAGCACTGCGACCGCATCATGCCCTCTTACTGCTATCCACGGATCGTTTAGTACCTCCTCCTCTTCAGATATCATATCTGCAAGTTCTTTCTTACCTATCCCTTTGTTGATCGATTGTGAGAATACCTCGTCTATCATCTTCCTGATATCGATGGCAAGTGTCTTCCTGTTGATGAAGTAAGAATGATCTATGTTCTTGAAATTGAGCCCCATCCTCTCCCTCGATGATATGAACATCAACAGTCCGATCGGATAGGTGGATCTTGCCAGAACATCCCTGACCTCGCCATATCTATCTTCGAAACTGTCAAGGAGTTCAGGATCAGCATATTCAGTCAGAACATCCTCCAGAGCGCCGGTGCTCATTATCATGGTCTCCAGGTCCCTTTTGTCAGAAAGGAATATAGGTGGGTTGTATGTCTTCCCGCAGAGTCGATCTATATCTGCATCAAGGATGCCTATGACCTTTCGGTCCATCCTTCTTCCCCAGACCTCCGTTACGGCTCTACGTACATTATCCTTGGAAAAAGCTGATATTACTTTAACATCATCTTTGTCAACGAACTTACCATATAATCTGCAGTCGGTGACACCTTCCACAACTATTATGGGACCTTTATGGGATGATCTCAGCATCGAGATGTTATTGGCTATGTCAGCAGATGAAAGATTATCTATCATCATCGACCCTCAATTCAACAGCAAGGTCCCAATTATCATGTATGACCTGAGGTGAATGGGTAGCGACTATTATGTGGAGGTCACGGAGTCTTGCTATGTCGCTGAACGTCTTTCCAAGACTCTGCTGCCATGCTACATGCAGCGATATCTCCGGTTCATCAATTATGGCAAGGGCGCCGTGCTCTGCTTTGAACAGCAGGAGGTAGAACATTATCAACACCTGCCTCTCTCCGGATGAGAGCTTACTCAAAGGAAGGGCAATGCCGTTATCCATTCTTACGCTTAGGATATTGCTTTCGTTGATGTAGACCTGTTTGTTTATGAAAAGATCGTTTATGATATCGACATAGACTATCGCGGATTCCGACAATTCGTAATAATCGTTGATGTATGCTTCCACAGAGAATGCAAGGTCCTCGTAATCCTGCCTGTGTTCCATTATCTCGAACCTGGAAGGAGGGAACCTGTATCCTGCAGGCATATCCGGTTCAAGACCTGCACGTTTCATGAAATCCATCTTTGCCTTAAGATCCTTGCACCAGAACTCGAGTTCGGCATCGGTGTATTCCTTTCTGTTCTCTTTAGGTATCGGTCTCAGATTGTTGTTCTCCTTTGCCGATCTGAGATCATCGGCAAGATCCTCCATGTATGCTGAGAGTGCAGGTATCAATTCTCCCTCTCTGAGAACGACCGATCTTTCCGGAGAGACATACAACACATCCAGTATGCTTCTGAGCTCCTCGATCGATATCTCTTCCTCCAGCTCATTCTTCTGTGCCTGTATCAGTAGAGCATCCCCATTATTTTCGACGATTATGGCGGTGTCATCATCGAATCTAAGGTCCATTCTCTGAAAGCTGACGTTCTTGATCTCTTCAAGATTGCCTCTCAGCACATCGTATATCAATCTCATGACCGTGGATTTTCCGAAACCGTTCAATGAATGGATGAATGTGACATAACCCTCGCTCAGATTCACGTTATAATCGTACTCTCCGAACAGGCCGTATATAGAGAAACTTTTGAGCATCATAGACCCTTTGTAATCTGTTTGAAGGTATATGAACCCATCAATCATCATTAGGACCAATCTTTATCTTTTTGAAGAGGATACGATGATCAGATGGATAAGGATCAGGTTCTTAGGAGCATTCAGGCTAACATCGCTAACGGCAACCATCAGTTGGCATCCACCCAGATAATAGAATTGGCAAATTGTTTCTCTGATGAACCATTCACTCTGCTCACATGCGCATCGCTTCTCAAGACCATCGGGGATGAGAAAGGGACCGCAGAAATCGTCAGAAGGATATCGTTGAACACAAGTAATGGCCCTAAAGGCATAGAGATAGCAAAGGGCCTTAGAAGCATAGGGTATCCAAAGGAGTCGATAGAGGTCCTTTCAAAGATGGATGACAGTGATGATGTGATAAGAGAGAGGATGTTAGCATTCTTCGATCTGAGGGATCATTTAGATGTCAAAAGGATGTATGGGATGATATCCACACCTACAATATCGGATTCCATACTCATGGCGGAATCATTGTCAGCATCCAAGGAACATGAAGGAGCAGAGAATATAGTGAACGATCTTCTTAAAGAGGCTCCGAATGACATCCTGGTCAAGAGATGTTATTGCAACATACTTGTTTCAAGCGGAAGGAACAAAGAGGGAGAGAGGTTCATAAAGGAGAATCTTAAGAATAACAAGACCTCCCCTGACGCAAATGCGTTGGCTGCATATTATCTATGGATCCAGGGCAAATCAACGAGTGCCGGTGCATATGCATCGAAAGCTGTGAAGGAGGATTCCGGACACATAATGGCAATGGAGATCCTGGCGTATTGTCTTGTGGATAAAGGCAAGGTACAGGAGGCCAAGATAGTCGCAGGTGCGATAAATGAGAAGGATCCCGGGAATCCCGCTGTTGTAAGGATACTCGATATGTGCAGTACACTGGGATGAGTATCAGAATCTTTTGATCCTGTTGACCTTTCTATTCGAATTACCTGCACCAGATGCAAGATCCAGCCAGAATGTCCTTGAGAACAGGAGCATGACCATGACTATCTCCAAACGTCCTGCCCACATCAGGAATGACAATATAATCTTGGACAGGCCGGATAGGTCCTGGAATGGTATCCCGCCTGTGTTGACACCTACATTACCTATTGCAGAAAGAGATAGTCCCACCGATTCAGCGACTGCGATCCCGGGTTCTGTGAGGAGAAGGAGTATCGAAGACACAAGCAGAGCTACCAGGAACATCATTATCACCACAATGGACGATACAACAGTGTCGTTATCGACAGAATGACCATCCAATCTGACATCACGTACCGTACGCGGATGGAACATCCTGTACACACCGTTCGTAATGTATGATTTCAATATCAGGAGTCTGTATATCTTCATACCTCCCGATGTGGACCCGGACATTGATCCGAACAGCATCACCATCCATAAAACCATGAATGCCGCATGAGGCCAAAGTGAAGGGTCACTGATCGTATATCCGGTGGTGGTACCCATAGAGACCACGGTAAAGAGGCTGCTCCAGAATGTGTCGGCGGCCGTCTCGGCATTGATGGCCGATAGGTCTGTGGTGCCTGCGATCAATATCACGAATATTATCAATGATGCCAATATGAACCACATCACGGTCCAAACAAACTCTTGGCTCTTTCTGTACGCAGAGAATTCCCTCTTGTGTATCGCCCGGTAGTGAAGATAGAAGTTCGTTCCTCCCAAGAACATGAATGCCAACACTATCGCCTGAACCAGGAATGAATAGCTGGCTATGCTGTCCCCGCTTACCATGAACCCTCCCGTGGATATCGTCGACAGGGTCATTGCAACGGCCTCGAATGTCTCCACGCCGCTGAAAAGAAGCAATACGACCTCAACTGCCGACAATATCACATAGATCGAAAGGAAGTTCTTTGCTGCGTTCTTTATCCTCATGGAGAAATTATAGGACTGGGAACCGGCCAATTCATTGTTAACGAAGGCACGTCCTCCCAGCCCCATCATAGGTATGAGGAAAAGGAAGATCATGACCACGGCTATACCTCCTGCCCATTGGGTGAATGATCTCCAGAACAGTATGCTGTACGGCAATTCAGTTAGATCCCCGGCTATCGATGACCCCGTGGTAGTGAAACCGCTGACGCCTTCGAACAGAGAATCTATGAAAGAGAATCCGTAAAGATAGAATGGTATTGCGCTTACAAAGAATGCTATCCACCACGCCACGAACATCATGAACATACCGTTCGCAGGTTTCATCGAGTCGTTGCTCTTGAACAGAACGTACTGTGCGGTACCTGAGATAAGCAGTAAAGGTATGGGATAAATGAAAACGGTGGCATCCTCGCCGTAGATAAAGGCTATCACAACGGGGGCCAGAAGCATGATCCCGAGGATGATCTCGATGACACCAAGCATCTTCATGGAATTACTTTCCCATCTGGCCATGTTCTTTATGCGCACACGCAGTGTATAGAACATCCGTCACAACTCCACTGGGGTATAATGGCCGAACAATCTGGACAATTTAACAGGATTCACCATATGAGTGAAAAGAAGGACCTTGTCATTCTCATGGAACACTGTGTCCATCTTTGGGTATATCATGTCCTCTCCTCTTTGGATAGCTGCGATCCTTATGCCGTCCGGCATGTTGATGTCCCCTATACTGTTTCCCAATAGTGCGGACCTATCATCTATGGTCACGCTGAAGAAGTATTCGTTGTCACGATCTATGGCCAATATTGCACTCTCATCGAATATGAGGCTCTTGACCACTTCGTTGTAGATTATGCGCTGATATCCGATAATGGATTCTATCCCGGTGTATCTGAATATCTCCTCGTATTCCTGATTCGAATATTTCGATATTATCTTCCTGGTGCCGAATCTGAGTGCCGCCATGCATGCAAGAAGGTTCCTCTCATCCATGGATGACGCGGTTATGATGACGTCTGCTCTTTGAACATTCTCTGAACGCAGTACGCCAAGATCTATGAAATCAGCATTGATTATCGCAACATCATCCAATTCCCTTGCCGCATTCCTGCTCAGTGTCTCATCCTGTTCGATTATCTTTACGAACCTTCTCTTCCCGCTTTGCGTCAATCTTCTGGCAACCTCGATACCGACCACGCTGGCACCGAGGATAACGAATTCCTTTGCCTCTTTCTCGACACCAATGAGCTTATTGAACGAGACCATGGCCTCCGGGGAGCCCAGTATCCTTATCCTGTCCCCTGCGTGTATCTCCGCGGTCTCATTACTCAGGATAACGTTCTCTCCACGGTATATTGCAATTATGTTGCAGTTATCCGGCATCTCTATGTCCAATACCACCTTTCCGACCAGACTGTGTCCGTTGTCCACTCGGAAAGTTGCAAGATCTGTATCCATACTTGCAATATGATCGTAAGTTATCGCATTCTCGAGGACCGCCAGTTTCTCTATCTTCTCTGCTGTAATGAGTTCAGGGGATATCAGGAGATCTATACCTTCAACGCCTTCTTTCTTTGTCTTGATGATGAAATCTGGATCCCTAAGACAGGCGACCGTCATGATCTCTGGTTTGATACGTTTGGCCATTAGGCATATGAAAAGATTGTGTGCATCATCAGGTATCGCCGAGAGTATGATGTCCGCATCTATCCTGTTGATGGCAGCCTCTATGACCTTTGGATTGCTTCCGTCCTCATGAAGTACGGATGCGTTGAGCAATGCCTTTGCGTTCTCTACCTTGGCAGGGTCCTTCTCCACGATGAGCACATCGTGTACCTTTGAAAGGGCCTCAGCAGAGGTGAATCCTACATTTCCCGCTCCGATGATCACTACCTTCATAGCAATGCCTGCATCCGACCTTACACATCTGGAAGATAATAGGTTTTGCCTTCACTATTTATAAAAAAGATTAAGGGCCTGCCGTTTTGTGCGGCAGGTGTTATGTTTAAGATTCTTTGTTGAAGCAAAGGAACCAGTCAAGACAGTACTTCTTGTCGTCCTTCTTGGTGCATCTCTCATTCGCCAAAGGCAATGACTTTGGTGCTGGGATCAGTGTGTCGTCTCCGGGTTTCCAGTCCATAGGTGTTGCGCACTTGTCTGCGTCAGCCTTCTGAAGCGCTATGACGGCCCTCTTGATCTCATCGAAGTTCCTTCCGGTGCTGAGCGGGTAGTAGATGATCAACCTTATGACTCCATTGGGGTCTATTATGAAGACCGCCCTCACAGCCTGGGTGTTCGACTGACCAGGCATGATCATGCCGAATTTGTTGGCAACGTTCATGGATATGTCCTCGATAAGCGGGAACTCGACATCCAAATTCTTCATGTCCTTCCACTCGAGGTGTTTGATCTTCTTAAGCCACGCGATGTGGGAAGATATCGAGTCAACAGACAGACCTACAAGGTAGGCGTTGATGTCAGAGAGTTCCTTGGACCTGTGTGCAAAGGTCATGAACTCTGTTGTACAGACAGGTGTGAAGTCTGCTGGATGTGAGAAAAAGACCACCCATTTTCCCTTATAATCCTGAGGGAATTTCATGGTTCCCTGGGTTGTGACGGCTTCAAATTCCGGGCACTTATCCCCGATTAGGGGCATACGCAATACTGTTTCGTTATCACACATACAATATTTTCCTCCTTTTATGGATATTCAGTACAAAGCATATGGAATGCATATATAGATACCGATTGAAAAGATGATGTTTGAAGGGTTTATGACAGTTCTATCATCTTTTTGACAGGTACAGCGGCATCCTTCATGATCGCAGGATCGATCTCTATCTTTCCTGATCCTTCCTCTAGACACCTTATCACAGATATCGGGGTGGCCATCTTCATGGTAGTGCATATAGCATGGTCCAAAAAATAGAACCTCTTTCCGGGATTCTCTTTATCAAGCCTGTACTTCATGCCTATCTCGGTAAGGACAATGAATTCCTCTGCGTCGGATGTCTTAGGGAAGTTGACCATAGATTCGGTGGAGCCGATATGGTCAGCCAGTTCCAATACCTCCATTCTGCATTCGGGATGGGCCATTATCAAAGCGCCCGGATATCTTTCCTTAAGCTCCCTGACCTGAGAAACAGTAATCCCATGATGTATGGGACAGAAACCGTTCCAGAGCATTATGTCCATTCCTGTTCTGGATGCAGCATAGGCACCCAGGTTCATATCCGGGACGAACAGGATCTTCCTGCCTCTAAGGGATTCCACTATCCTGACGGCATTGGATGATGTACAGCATATGTCCATCTCGCTCTTGGATTCGGCCGTGCTGTTCACATATCCCACGATGGCACGGTCCGGATGCAGCCTCTTGAATTCCTGCAGCTGCTCCTTTGTACACATTGCCGCCATCGCACAATGTGCATCAGGCTCCGGCATCAGAACGGTCTTGTCCGGATTCAGGAGCTTTGCTGTCTCACCCATAAAGGAGACCCCGCAGAAGACAATGATGTCAGAATCCGTATTGGCAGCCTCTATCGAAAGACCCAGTGAATCCCCTACATAATCTGCCACATCCTGTATCTCGGGTGAAGTGTAGTTATGTGCAAGTATCACGGCCCCTTTTTCCTTCTTGAGCTGTCTGATACGTTCTGCTATGGGATCCATCATCTACCGTAATCAGCACATCCTTTAAATCATGTACCCATTATGCTGATCGATCATGACAGAAAGCAGAGAGGATCTCGCAGCAAGGAAGTTCAATTGCTCCACTCAGGACAGAGCATTGTTCGAGGCAGGTATCAAGATGGGCACAATATATCATCAATTCGTGGGTGTACCTGTTGATCTGGACAGCGTTGAATCGTTGGAAGATGCCATTGAAAAGGGAGTTCTTGTACAACCTTATGTCAAGGATGTGAAGGTAAGGATAGATCGTGATGCATTCGGTCCCAAGAAGGATGAGTATTCGTATCTTTCACTCACAGGGGATATGCTGGATGTGGTATTGACCATACTGATCGATGATGTTCAGGTCACGGCAGAGATGAGATTTGACCCCGTACTGAAATATCCTCTCATGTATGTTTCGGATTGTAGCATTAAACCATCTTAAGTTATTATTTATATTTCTTAAGCCATACAGGAGACTCTAGCTCCGAGGAAAAAAAATGATCAGCGACATTAAAATCGGCATCACAGGACTCCCCGGGTCAGGAAAGACATATGCCCTTTTGAGGGTCATAGAGATGTTGAAGGATGATGAACTCGTTATTGGGGGAATGATCGACGAGCCGCTGACCGATGGTAGACGAAGAGTAGGATTCTCCGTAAGGAATATTTTAACTGGAGAGGCCCAGATATTCGCAAGTGCTGATATTGAAAGCAAGATAATGATCGGAAAGATAGGTGTGGATCTTGCCAAGTTCGAAGAGATAGGCATAACTGCAATAAGGACTGCCTGCGAGCAATGCGATATCATCGTTATAGACGAGGTCGGAAAGGTAGAGGTAGAGAGTCAGGCATTCATTGATGCCGTCAAAGAAGCATTGGATGTCGACAAACCGATGATCCTCACCCTTCATAAGAAGTCCAGAAACCCCCTCCTGCAGGATATCAGAAGAAGGGATGATGTAAGGATACTCGAAGTAACGCCCACTAATCGCAACATCCTGCCTTACAAGATCTTGCGATTGATGAACGGTGAAAACGTCTGATGCCCTCAGGTGTAGAGATAACAGAAGGTCCTACGAGACTGCTTGTCCCAGAAACACATTCATCGCGCGGTCCTGGTACAAGGACCGGGGACATATTCTTCAACGAACAGATGGCCTTTGGCCGTGATGTCAGTATAATGTTCCTTAGGGCTTTGGAACGCAATGAGATCTCCGTTGCTGATGCAATGAGCGCAACAGGGTCAAGAGCGGTAAGGATAGCCAATGAGGTCAGGAATACTCAGGTCACCGCCAATGATGTCGATCCCAAAGCGATACCTTACATCGAACATAACATTGCTTTGAACTCACTTTCCAATTGTACACCCTCCAACAAGGATATGCACATCCTATTCTCTGAATCCTCGTTCGATTATGTCGACATCGATCCATTCGGTTCACCTACTCCTTTCATCCAATCCGCGATCCGAGGATGTAAGAAGAAGGGCATATTGGCGATAACCGCAACAGATACAGCACCACTTGCCGGCGCTCAGGTTGGAAAATGCAGAAGAAGATACCAATCCGAACCGATAAGGGGATACATGTGCCACGAGGGTGGACTTCGAATCCTTATGTGCAACATAGCAAAGGAACTTGCCAAGTTCGATAGAGGTATGAAACCTCTGCTGTCATTCTATGCCGATCACTATTTCAGAACATATGTGCAGGTGGAAGAGGGTGCGAACGCAACGGATCGTTCATTGGAACAGATAGGCTATATGCAATATGATCCGAAGACACTCAACAGATCCATCTCCAAGATGCCAGATAAGGAACACAATAAAGGACCATTCTGGTTAGGGAATCTCCATGACAAGCAATTGCTGGAGAACATGCATCCGCGTGATACAGCAGAGGAGAAACGCTGTGTTAAGATGCTGGACCTCTGGAAGAACGAATTGGATTCAGAGGTTTTCCTTTACGACATAAGTGAACTATCCTCGTTCACAAAGATGTCCCCTCCAAGGATGAATGATATGATGGAAGCATTGAATGAGATAGGCAATGCAACCATGACACACATGAGCCCGACATCATTCAAAACGGATCTTGATACACAGGATGTGCTATCCACGTATCGCAGGATAAGTCCTGAAAATTATAGCTGAGAAACATTTTTTGATGGATGTTCAATACTTCTTTAATATTAGTCTTGTTAAGGCCAACATACTCTAATTGTGCAAATCATACAGCAACATTAATGCCTTCCCACGCATTCTTTGGTACACCAACATGACATCGATAATCACTGACAGGCCTCTTGAGGACACTTGCGAACATTATGTTGTTGAACTTGACGATGTTCCGGCAAAATTCAAGATAGTGGAGTATGAGTGTTTGACGTTCAGGAATATGGATTGGCCGATTCGTGATCATAAGGATAGTGGGATCGATGTAAATCCTATCCTTTCCGATACATTTGGGGAGATCCATTGTTATCGATTGCTACCATAGGAATTCAATCGAGGTCAGCCTCACAATATGTATGCGTACCTTCAGTTGCTTGTTGTTGACTATCTAAGATCGGGAGGTGATATAGCATTATTCAATTCCAATAGGATACCAACATACTCAGTGCATGTTCCTATTGTGAAAAGGGACCTTTATACGATAGGACTCAACAAAAGTCTCATCTATTGCACCAACGATCCTCCGGAGGATATCATGTATTGGTTCTATGACAGCAGGGGAGTGGCCAAGGAACGCGATACAGACCTTCTTCGAATGATAGACCCTCGAAAATGCGTCAATTCTCCCGGTGGAGTCCTAGGCCTTTATGATCATACGCGGTTGATAGGAACACACGAAGGTTCAAAGAATGGACAGACCCCCTACATCTCCGGTGATGATATGACGCTTAAGGGCCTTATGGAGATTGGCGGCAACAGTATCTCTCAATTCTTTGTGTTTAATTACAAAGAAGTGGAAGATCGGATAATAGAGCTAGATTCACGAAGGCCGTTAGTGAAATATTATGACCACGCTGTGAAACCTTTGGAAATGATACGTATGGATCAGGATCCACATATTAAAAAGATGATGGAAAAACAAAACAGATACAGTATAAGGTTCGATGGGAAATCCGATTATTCAAATTCAAAGGTAGTGAAATACGGATTTGGATGTAATTTCGATATAAGTGAGGAAATGGCAAGCATGCCTATAGATCTGTTTCCAAGGTGGAAAGAGGATATTATGATGATAGTGTTCATAGATGTATGACTTTTATGTCAGAATGATTAGTAGATGTAATATTGAAGACGTCAGTGTTCTGGATGTGCCGTGAACATGTTTACACACTTGATTAGAGAATGAATTGACAAAAACGTTTATAGAGCTAAACAGGATGAAGAGCAATAGGTGTGATTTTGCCAAATCTTGCGATCATTGGGGCCCAGTGGGGCGATGAGGGTAAGGGAAAGATAACTGACTATCTCGATGAGTCCGCTGACGTGATCGTACGTTTTCAGGGCGGTAACAATGCTGGCCATACGATAACCGTCGGGGACAAGGTGTTCAAGCTACATGGTCTTCCTTCTGGGGTCGTAAGGGAAGGTAACATCTCTGTAATAGGGAATGGGACCGTCGTCAACATGGACGATCTACTTGAAGAGATGGAACAGGTCGTCAAGGCCGGAGGGTCCATAGACGGTCTGAAGATATCGGACAGAGCCCATCTCATCATCAACTATCACAAGAAACTTGACGGTGCCGAAGAGAAATACCGCGGCAAGAATGAAGTAGGGACGACAAAGAAAGGCATCGGCCCCGCTTATCAGGACAAGATCGCAAGGATAGGTATCCGGGCAGGCGATCTCCTTGAAGATGAACTGCTCAGGGAGAAGGCCGATTTCAATCTCCCTTACAAGAAGGACCTAATGGATATGCTTGATGCGGAACCATGCGGTTGCGATACCGATATGTTATACAACAAACTCCTAGGATGGAAGGATAAGGTCAGCAGGTACATCTGCGACACATCCGTTCTGGTCAATGAGGCACTGGATCAGGGTAAGAAGGTCCTTTTTGAAGGAGCCCAGGGAGCAATGCTCGATATCGACCACGGAACGTATCCCTTTGTGACATCCTCATCGACATGCGCAGGCGGAATATGCACCGGAGCGGGAGTCGCACCCAACAGGATCGAGAAGGTCGTCGGTTGCCTGAAAGCCTATACCACGCGTGTAGGAGAGGGTCCGTTGGTCTCGGAACTTGAAGGTGAGGAGGCCGAGATACTCCAGAAGAAAGGAGGGGAGTTTGGTGTCACGACCGGAAGAGGAAGAAGATGCGGCTGGTTGGACCTTGTGGTCGCGGAGCACGCATCAAGGATGTGTGGTTTCACTTCTCTGGCAATAACGAAATTGGATGTTCTGAATGATTATGAGGAACTCCCTGTTTGTGTAGCTTATAGGATAGATGGTGAAGAGACCAAATACTTCCCGGCATCGATATCAAAGATAGAGAGAGCTGAACCAGTTTACAAAACACTCAAAGGCTGGAAAGGATGGGATGATACTGCATCCATCGTCAAGGGAGGCTATGATGCCCTTCCGAAAGAGATGAGGTCATACATCGAATTCATCGAGAACCATCTGGGTGTCCCTGCCGACATAATAAGCATAGGTCCCGAAAGGAACGAGACCATAGACAGGAAAAAGGATTGGTGGAGTTAATCCCCATTCAATCTTGCTTTGTCGAAGAGTCTCCTGTCCTTATCAAGAGGTATCGTTGCGTCATATCCCACTTTGTATGTGGTCACATCGATGCTCGGATCAAGCGATGATCCTGCCGCTCCGGGGATCTTCACTATCCTGTCACCCTGCATCCTTGTGGCAACGGCCCATTCCACTTCTCTGTCATTGAATATATCGATGTCATCATCGACTACTATGACCTGTTTCATTGAAGGGTGGCCGGTGAAAGCGGCAAGTATGGCGTTTACGCCGTCTCCTTCCTTGTTCTTGGCTATCGAGACAACTCCGTTCAGCCAGCAGCATCCACCTTCGGTAAGACGTACCGCTTTGACCCTTGGGACAGCCTGCCTTACTGTCTTTAGGATCATGGGCTCTCTGGGAAGTCCCATCAGTAAGAAGTGATCATTGCCTCCGGGAAGAAGCAGATGGAACAGAGGATCCTTGCAGGACCACATCTTCTCGATCTTGATTATCGGTTGTTCCCTTACATGATCGTATGTTCCGGTTATATCGACGAACGGTCCTTCCGAGGTCGTATCAAGCGTTATCTTTCCTTCGAAGACGTAATCCGTTGATGACGGTACCAGCAATCCGTTATCGCACTTTCCGACATCCAGAGGTCTGTTGTGGCCTGTATTGAACATGGATGATGCCACTGTAAGTTCATCGGCTCCGTAATCCATGGATACTGCGGCTGCAAGAAGTACTTCGGCAGGAACCCCTACACATATGGAGATGTCAAGTTCCTTGCCTGCCTTCTTTGCCTCATTGTACATTGTGAAAAGATGCCTTGGGACCAACCTGACAGCGATGTGATCCTTATCCATGATCATCATCCTGTGGAATGATACGTTCTTCTTTCCGTTGTATTCTGCCACTATCACCCCGGCTGTGATGTATCTTCCTCCATCCTCCGGGTAGTATTTTGGTATCGGAAGCGACATAAGGTCCACCTGAAGCTTTTCAGTTCGGAATTCAGGTCTGTCAACGACATTCACATCTTTGGGAGAATCTATTGCTGAAAGTATGTGCTCAACTATCTTGTCCGGAGATATGTTAAGGGCCTTAGCGACCTTTGCTCTGGTCGAGAATAGATTTCCGGCCGCTTCCTTCCCATTCAGGTCCTTGAACAGGACAGTTGCGTCCTGATCCGACGATAATATCTTTGTTACGGTGGACGTATCAGGGTCCACTTTTTCATCTATGGTCTTGACCTCATCTCCCAGAGAGTCCCTAAGTGACATGTTCCTCTGTAGGTTTGTTCATGTTTATATTATTAGCCAGAGTAAGCATGATGGTATCATTCGAAGAAATAAAGAAAAAATAATGTTGGGATGTCCCAACGGTTTATGATTTCGCGTTCATGTATGTCTCATACGTGATCAATGTCGTGACGTCGGTCTTCACATCGAAGTAACCGTCATCCTCCAGATCATGCATGTATGACTCATACTTGTCCACGAACTTCTGGAATATCTCGTTCCCATATCCGGGGAACAGATCGGGATACATGACCTCCGCCGCGTATGCAACTCTTGCAATGACAGGCATTGCAGCGTTGATGTATACGAGGTTCTCATATGATGAGGAGGCCTTCAGAGTATTGGCATATCTGTCCCATGACGTAACGACATCAACTATCTCATAGTCCAGTGTTCTGAAGCTGATTATATGTTGTACGCCGTCGTACTTCGTTATTGCTTCAGGACTGCTAAGGTTGGTGGATGATGTTCCTTCTAGGTCAATTATGTTGTTCCCTCCGGCAAGTTGGGTCACCATTGTGTATGATGACCTCTTCTGTGTCAGGTATGTTCCCATGCTCAATGATATGCAGGTCTGTTTCTTTGAAACAGAACCCACTTTATCCTCGATGTTCTTCAGAACGTCATAACTCTCAGTTGTGTAATCCAATGAACGAATCTCACAATCTCCACCGATCAAGAATCCCATTGTCAGCACACCATCGATGTAGTTCATCGGTTCGGAGCACTTGATCTTGACGATCGGTATTCCCGCTGTGACAAGATCGGATTTATAGTTCCCAAGAGCGGAATCGTTCATTGCGAGTATCGCTCCGATACCTCCCTGAGAGTTGAGTCTGCTATCGATCTCGATTATGGATCTGTATGAACCCTCCTCTATTGCTCTTGCACCTACGAGTTTCTCTATCTTGTCATTGTTCAGTACAATGGATTGCTGGTTGGGGTAGGATGACGCAATGAATCCTACAAGTGCATCGGTCCCTCCTGCCTGGTTGATCATAGGCAGCATATCGGAATTGATCGATATTATGTTCTTGAGGGGGTATGACAGACTCACGATATTGTCCTCATGATCTATCATGAAGATTGTCATCGGTTCCCTGTTGATCAGTTTTTTTACAAGGTCGACATCGGTCTGATCCACCTTTCCATCGTTGTTCACGTCAGCAAGAGGGTAGTCCTTTAGGTTAAGTTCCCCATCTCTTACTTTCTCTATTATCTCCAGATCACCATTGTCTATGGTGTAGTCTCCGTTGGCGTTCCCCATTATGGGCAAAGCCGTTTCAACAGAATCCCTGGATACTGTGTCATTGCCGCCTTTCAAAATAATGAATGCACCTAGTGCAGCGACGACGACAACAGCGACAACAAGGACTGCGATTATCTTATTGTTGGCCATTATTACCACTTGGATATATATTCCATTTTGTTAATGCCCTGTCATCCTATTTATTGATTTAGATGGTGTGCATCTAACAAATGGATGTTAATATCCAAATAAGACTAAAAATCGTCATTGACCTTTGATCAATTCGGTCGATCATTATCATGCTGGTATTCGATACATATATTTTTTATATTAAAAATATAGTTGGAGATATAATCCAATTGTGTATTTGCATGAATGAAGTAGATATTAAGAGAGATTATCAAAAGGCAGTGGCAAAAAGGGTCACATTCATCGTAGTTTTCCTTTCTATATTGTTCATAGCTGTGGTGCTCTCATGCTCAATAGGTACCAAGATCGATTTCTTCAGGACATATGAGATAATCATCGATCACATAATGGGGGTGACATATCCCATAAGATCACCCGAATGGTGGGAGGATTACTACATTTGGAACAATGTCATGCCTTGCATCGTAACCGCCATAATCGCCGGAGCAGGTCTTGCGATAGGCGGGACCGTTATGCAGAGTCTCATGGGGAATCCTCTTGCCGATCCATACACCACAGGGATATCCTCGGGTGCATGTCTCGGGGCAGTGACGGCGATCATCATGGGATTCACATTCTCAACGGTCGCCGGCGAATACGGGATAATAACCAACGCTTTCATATGCGCTCTTGTACCCGCTGTGATAGTGATCTGGTTGACCAGATATGTGGGGAATTCCCCATCGACAATGATCCTAATTGGTACGGCCATCTCTTACTTCTTCAACGCAATGGTGACCTTTTTGATGATCACCACCGATACAGACAATCTTCAGGCAGCATTCCTTTGGCAGATAGGGTCCGTTTCCGGAGCATCATGGAGTGATATCCCCACGATGCTGGTTGTCGTTGTGTTGTCCTCAGTATTCGTTCAGCTGACGGCGAGGAAGCTCAATATAATTACATTGGGGGACAACAGTGCCAAGAGTCTTGGTCTCAATGTCGATCAATATCGTACGATATGCCTTGTATTGCTCTCAGTGCTCATCGCATCCATAATCAGTTACACAGGGATCATTGGTTTCGTCGGATTGGTATCGCCGCATATCGCAAGGTTCATCATCGGCAACGATAACAAGTTCGTGACTCCGGCGGCAATGATAATCGGTGCTCTGCTTCTAGTTATAGCGGATATAATATCGCGTTCCTTCTCATCAATGGGATATGTTCCTATAGGTGTGGTCATGGCATTCATCGGAAGCCCCATATTCCTGTATTTGGTAATGAGGCGGAAAGCTGACAGGGAGGTCTATTGATGACCGATACCTCTGTGCTCAAGAAAGAGTATCAGCATGCGATCGGAAGAAAGAGGATATTCATCATCATCTGCACAATATTAACGATACTGGCATTCGGTCTGACGCTCACGATCGGATTCTTTGAGATAAGTATGTGGGACACATTCGTTGTGATATTCGACCATCTTACCAACAACATCGTCAATGAACAGGCCGATTATATCATATGGGAGACACGTCTGCCCGAAGCCATAATGGCCGTTACTGTGGGTGCGTCCCTCGCCGCAGGCGGTGCGGTCATGCAGACAATGTTGAGGAACCCATTGGCTGACCCTTATACAATGGGGATATCATCCGGTGCTGCATTGGGTGCTTCTATCGCCATAATATTCGGGTTCTCCCTTTTACCGGGATTGGTGGGGGGAGCATCGATCGTGGTAAATGCGTTCATATTCGCACTCATACCTATACTCATAATTCTGGCCATTTCAAGGAACAGGTCTGTGACTCCGACAAGGATGATACTCGCAGGTATAGCGGTCATGTTCGTATTCTCTGCGTTCACGTCACTGCTCATGGTGACCGCAAGCGCAGAAAGTTTGGCTGAGGTGTATGCATGGAGAGTAGGTACCCTTTCCCGATCAGGTTGGGATGCTCTGCCGATAGTTGTTCCGATCACTCTGTTGGGGATCGCATTCCTGATGTCTCAATACAAGAAATACAACGTCATGACAACTGGACAGAACAGCGCGACCAGCCTTGGTGTCAATACCAAGAATGTGATGTTGATCGGAATGGTGGTCATTGCGATAATGACCGCTTCTGTTGTCAGTTTTACAGGTACGATAGGATTCATCGGCCTGGTCGGGCCTCATATAGCAAGGATATTCGTCGGTTCAGAAAGCAAATATCTGATACCTGCATCAGCGATGTTCGGTGCACTTTTCCTATTGTGTGCTGATTCCATAGCAAAGGTGGCAGGAAGCCTCGGACTCCCTGTGGGAGTGATATGTGCATTGGTAGGATGTCCGCTTTTCGTTATAATATTGATAAAAATGAAGAGCAAAGCATGGGGATGAAACATCTCTCTTGATTATCAATAAATACACGAATCCGAATCCACAATCATGTCAGAGGACAACATCGAGTCACTCATACGGAAATATGCACTGCAGAATGCAGTATTCTTCAAAGGTACCGCCAATCCAAAGGCGATTGTAGGTAAAGTGCTCGGTGAGAATCCTGAATACAGAAGTAAGGCAGGAGAACTGACGCCTCTGATAGAATCCATTGTGAATGATGTAAATAAGATGGGACTGGAAGCTCAGACAAAGGCATTACAGGACCTTGACCCCTCTTTGTTGGCCAAAGAGAAGAAGGAAAGGATATACGAACTGCCTGAACTGAAGGATGCCGTTGATGGGAAGGTCGTCATGAGGATCGCCCCGGGGCCATCCGGCCCTCTGCATATCGGTCACACCAGAGTATCGATACTGAATGATGAGTATACCAAGAGATACAACGGGAAACTGATAGCCAGATATGAGGACACCAATCCAGAGAAGATAGATCCTGACGCATATGAGATGATACCGGAGGATCTTGATTGGTTGGGCGTCAAGATACATGAGAATGTGATCCAATCCGACAGATTCCAGATCTATTATGATCATACAAGGAAACTCGTGGAGATGGGACAGGCATACGTCTGCACATGCAATGGGGAAGAATGGAGGGCACTGAAGGAAAAGAAGAAAGGCTGCCCCTGCAGGGATCTCCCCATCGAAACGCAGCTGGAAAGATACGATAGGTTGATATCAGGAGGTTACAGCGAAGGGGAGGCGATAGCTGTTGTCAAGACAGATATAGAGCATCCGAATCCTGCGGTGAGGGACTTTGTCGCATTCAGAGTGGTGGATCACCCTCATCCGAGGACAGGGAACAAGTATTCCGCATACCCTATGATGAATCTGTCCGTCGCTATAGACGATCATCTTCTTGGTATAACGCACGTCATAAGGGGAAAGGATCATCTCAATAACACTATAAGACAAGAGTATGTGTTCGATCATTTCGGTTGGAAGAGGCCGGTTTATTATCACTACGGACTTGTGAACATACCGGATACGGTCCTCAAGACATCATTGATAAAGGAAAGCATCGCTGCCGGAGAGTACAGCGGATGGGATGATGTCAGGACCGGTACGGTCAGAGCACTCAGGAGAAGAGGCATCAGACCCGAAGCGATCAGAAGGTATTGGGTCGAGAGCGGTATAAAATCCGTGGATATCCAATTCTCATGGGATAATCTGTACGGAATGAACCGTGATATAATCGATGACCCATCAAACAGATATTTCTTCGTTCCGGACCCTGTAAGATATGATATTGAGGGGGTGGACACGATAATTGGAAAAGCACCACTCCATCCCGATCATCCCGAAAGAGGTGACCGGGAATATCTGTTGGACGAAAGTAAGACGATATTCATCTCGTCTGATGATTCCAAGACGTTTGCCGCCTCCAAGATGATACGTCTCAAGGACCTCTGCAACCTTGAATATGGGACCCCTGCAAAATTCTCAGGTAATGATCTGTCTATCCTGAAAAGAGGCGTCAAGGCAGTTCAGTGGACTGGAAGGAACAGCATCAAGACAGAACTCCTAATGCCTGACGGCAGTGTGATCAATGGGATAACAGAGGATCACATACTCAATGAGCATAATGATACAGTTCAGTTCGAGAGAGTGGGATTCGTAAGACTCGAGAATTCTGGATCAGAACAGATAAGAGCGGTATTCACACACCGTTGATCAGTACGTCTCAATATATACTGAAGATGCCAGATCAGAGTCCAGAACGATCGTGTTGTCACCTACACTAACTATCTTGATGTTGGTGTCTGGAACATTCTCATTTAGGGACAGTTCCCTACCAGGTATGAATCCCATGAGGATGAGCTTCTTCACTATGTCGGTATCTTTGTTCCTAAGATGGGATATTATCCCGTGTTCTCCGGGGCCAAGATCGGAAAGCGATGCTGTGATATTGACGCCTTCTGAGGACGCTGCCTTGCATGGATCCGAACAACTCTGACAATCGCTATCGACCTGTGTACCCATCATCTGACACATCTTTATCGCCGATTCCTCTGAAAGTGCGTGTTCCAACCGGCATGCTTCCTTATGCGCAGTAGCATCATCCACGTTAAGCACATTGATGAGGAAGTTCTCCAGAACATGGTGTTTCTTCCTTATCTGTCTGGCATAGTTCAGACCCTCTTCGGTGAGTTTGACTCCGCGGTATTTCTCATATTCTACGAGACCTTCGTTGGCCAACGCCTTGAGCATCTCTGTGACACTTGCAGGTGATACATCCATGAATGTTGCCAGCTCAGTGGTCTTGGTGATGTTCTCTCCTTCTGTGAGACGGAGTATACTAATGAGATAATCCTCGCGGTTTCCGGTGGTCATCACCTGTTGTATGGGGTGGAAGGTAGATAAAGGTTTAGGAGTTCCTTATTCTTAATAAGATAATGTTGGCACTGTGTTGTGCCAGAAAAAGAAAATCGCCTTGCTGTACAAGGCGGTGTTTTGATCAGAAGCTCTTTCCGATGGCCTTCGCTTCCTCAAGGATCTTGTTGTCCTTTGAAGCAGCATCGGGCGGATTTCCGTCTGTGAAGACGATCTTTCCTATAGGTTGGAACCCGAGCATTCCTGCCATGACCCCTTCTACCTTATCCGCCATCACCTTCGCGCCATCGGCACCCCCGCCGCAACTCACAACGGTCGCCAGCTTCTTCCCTGCGCCGACGTTGGGTTTGAAATCCGCACCTACGAAACTGTAGAATCTGTCCTGAAGCAATCTGAATTGACCGTTTGCCTCTCCGAAGTAGCAAGGGGTGGAGAGTATGACGCCTTCTGCATCTCTGATGGCCTTCAGCACCTCTGCGTTATCATCCTTCACAACGCAGCCAACTGATGATTTACATGCCATACAGGCCTGACATCCTTTGGCATTGTTGAAAGAGTTCAGATAGAACTCCTTGACATCCTTTCCGTTCTCTTTTGCTCCTTCCACCATAGCGTTCACCATGGCACTCGTGTTTCCTTTCTTTCTGGGACTAGCAATTATCGCCACTATGGACATTTTTGAATCACCACTATCAAAATGATAGTTACAGTATATAATGATTGTTAATTATCAATAAATACTGATTATTGCATTGTATCGAACATGATCACAAATGCGCGCGGCCCGAGGATAGACTGCGCATTGGATGCAGCAATGTCCGTTATAGAGGGGAGATGGAAGAGCACCATATTGTGCAAGTTGGCAACAAAGGGGACCCTGCGTTTCAATCAATTGATGAAGGAGCTCGAATCAGTATCCCCAAAGATACTGACCAAGCAGTTGCGGGAGATGGAAGAGGACGGATTGGTGATCAGGACAGTTCGCGCCGAGGTTCCGGTCTGTGTCGAATATTCCATATCTGAAAGAGGTAGGAGTCTGCTTCCCGCCCTCAGCATACTTGCCGCATGGGGTCTTGAGAACATGTTCGGATGCAATGTTCAGTTAAATGAGGGAATAATCGTTCCAGAGAGATACAAATCGGTAAAGGTTCAGGACGACTGATCCTCAACTTCTTCTTTTCTTCAATAGTATGTAATCGATCGTGTAGAATATTATACAGAACACGATTATCAATAAGAACGATGCCCATGGGAATGTCGATCCAACGGTCGCTGCTGCACGTACACATTCCGTGACCGGCGATAACGGAAGGACAGACACTATGACCTGAGCGAAATGCGGTAATGCGGATAACGAGAATATAGTACCGCAAAGGAAGGTCATCGGTATTATCACAAGGCTTGTGAACAGTGTTAGGGTAGGATGGGAATTTGCCAACAATCCCGCACATATTCCAAGGAATGAGAATGTGAAACAAGACAGAACGACGGTCACTATCAGCATAGGTGTTACGATAAGTTGATCCGAAAGCATCAGACCGAGCACCATCATGATGGTACAGCTTATCAATCCCCTTATCACTCCTATAATGGATTTCCCTATGACTATGGATGATACCTTTATGGGACAGAGCATCAGTTCATCGAAGCTCAGGTAATATGTCCTTTGAACAAGTATCTTGGTCGCAGTCGAATTGAAACTTGCCGTCAAAGATGTAAGGGCCACTATTCCTGGGACAACGAATGCGATGTATTCCAGTCCTTCGACCTCCATCCCTTTGCCCAGTCCGTATCCGAAAGCGATCAGATACAGTATCGGACCTACAAGGCAGGAGATCAGTATGGAGGCTGCATTTCTCTTGAAGAAACACAGATCCGCCCATGCGACCCTGACAGATTCATCAAGTACGCCGAAACTCATACTCTCAACACCTTCCCGTCAACTGCCACTGCTCTGCCTGTCAATTCAAGGAACACATCCTCCAGATTAGTGGACCTCATAGTAACATTGTATTCGTTAGGTAATGTCCGGATGAATGATTGTGCCGAATCACGGTCGGCAAAGAATTGATGGAACGTACGACCTTCGGAATCAATGTAATCGACCGCAACATGTCCAAGGCCGTCACATAATTCCCTCGGACTTCCGATCGCCATCAGTTTTCCCTTGTTGATTATGCCTACATTATCACAAAGGTTCTCGGCCTCTTCCATGTAGTGGGTGGTAAGGAAAATGGTGGTCCCCTTTGCATTGAGTTGTCTTATCAGTTCCCAAAGCATATGTCTGGATTGTGTGTCAAGACCTGCGGTGGGTTCGTCAAGGAATAGGATCCTTGGACGATGGATTATGGAACAGACGATGGAGACGCGCCTCTTCCATCCTCCGGATAATGTTATTATCGTTCTGTCCATGTACTCATCCAGTCCCATCATAGAACTGAGATCGTCGATCCTCTGTTTTATCTCATTACGGGGCAGCTTATGCAGTAGTGCATGATGCACCATGTTCTCCCTGACGGATATGTCCCTATCGAGACTGATATGCTGTTGTGTGATGCCGATGAACTTCTTGGCATCCTGATAGTTCTTTGTTATATCTATTCCGCAGACCGATGCGAACCCTGAGGTACTGGGGGTCATGGTAGTGAGCATCCTTACCGATGTGGTCTTTCCGGCCCCATTCGGTCCTACAAAACCGAATATCTCCCCCTCCTTTACATTAAGGTCAAGACCGTCCACTGCAGTGAAACTATTGTATTTCTTCGTGAGACCCTTTGTTGATATTATGTCATCCATGATCTCACCTGTCTGTTATCTCCTCTAGTATCTCCTCATTCAGGACGAACAATTCCGATAGTTTGTCCATTGTTTCCTTTGAGGGTTCCCACATACCTCTTTCAACGGCTTCCAGAAGCTGCTGTATCATCTCCCTCATGGCAAAGGGATTGACATCCTCGATCCAATCTCTATTCTCTTCGTTGAAGATATATGTTTCCGCCATGGATTCATACATCCAGGGCTCTATTATATCCGAGGTCGCATCCCATGCAAAGACATACTCGAACATCTCTGATACCTCCTGTGCGCCTTTGAAACCGTGTTGTTTCAGACCGTTCAGCCATTTTGGGTTCAGGATCTTGCTTCTGAATATGAATTTGCTCTCTTCCTCTATAGTCTTGGTCTTCACCTTGGATGTATCCGAGGAGTCCCCGATGAATGACATGGGTCTGCTGCCGGAGACCGAGGTCACTGCGGCATTCAGACCTCCAAGGAATATGTAAACATCATCATTATCGAACATGTCGTATTCTCTGCTGACGCTGTTCTTCACAGTGACCTGCATCTTTGACAACCGGGTCCTGAACAACTCCGGCATCTTCTCTCCCTTTCGACCCTTTCCGTATACATGGCATCCGTATGATTGATAGATGTCGCCCAGGTCCTTGATATCGGACCAATCGGATGTTCTTATCAATATGTCTACGCCAGTGCCGTATGCTCCCGGCGGGTCTCCGAAGATCCTTATCTTGGACAACGCCAGAGCATCATCCTCGGTCAGACCTTCGGCGATCTTCTGTGCCACCTCCGACCTGAGATTGGCAAGTAGGTAGTTCTCTTCATCGGATTCTTCCAATTCCGAGACCATATCCACTGCATCATCCATAAGGTGGGTTATGTTTGGGAAGGTATCCCTGAAAAGTCCGCTGATCCTGACCGTTACATCAAGCCTTGGGCGACCCAGTTCTTCCAAGGGTACGACCTCCAACCCTTTCACGCGTCCTCCGTAACCCGTCCATACCGGTCTGACCCCCATAAGCCAAAGTATGTACGCGACGTCATCCCCTCCGGTCTTCATGGTATCAGTGGCCCATAGGACCACCCCTATGTTCTGAGGATATGTTCCGTTCTCTTCGATGTATCGTTCGATCATCTGGTCGGCCATCTCCCTGCCGATCTCCCAGCTGGAGTGCCACGGAACAGCATCCGGATCTATGGAATAGAAATTCCTGCCGGTCGGTAATATCTGTGCCCTTCCTCTAGTAGGACACCCTGACGGACCGGGCGGGATGAAATCCCCGTTCAAAGCATCAAGAAGACTGTCCATCTCTTGACGTATCTTGATTATGTTCGGATACAGTTCATCGCAGATGAATGATGTTATCCTGATCAGATCGTCATTAGGATCGGATACGATATTCCCAATGAATTCGATACATTTTGAACGGTCAAAATCCAACTCCAAGAATTTTGATATCACATCCGCCACCATATGTTCGATATCATCCACGAGTTGACCGTTTAGTTTATTATGTTCTGTGTTGAACTCAGAAGTGGATTCAGTGAGATCCCTGAATGATAATCCCATTCCGTTCCCTATTGATTCCCTCAGGGACGGGATATCCCCGTTGTTGAATCTGGTAAGGCTGTATATCATCTCTTCCAGACGTTCATCCGAAGGAGGAGTTCCCAGGATATGCATGCCATCCTTTATCAGAGCCCCCTTGACTTCGATGACATAATCGTAAAGATCATCAGCTTTCTTCCCCACTTCCTCGGGTGTTGCTTCGGAACTCAATCCTATGTCGGAGAATATGGACATCCTCATTACCACCTCGTGTAGTTTCTCCTCTATGAGATGTCTTTTGTCTTCCTGTCTGTATGAGTCTGCGCTCATGTATATCTGGAGGACGGATTCAAGCTCGCTTATATCATCATAGCTTCCTGCACGGCACATAGCAGGTATCATATGGTCGATGATCACCGCGGCAGCCCTTCTCTTTGCCTGTATGCCCTCGCCTGGGTTGCCGATGATGTAGGGATAGATATCAGGCACATTCTTAAGAACGTAATCCGGACAGCAATCCTCCGAAAGACCCACGCTCTTTCCCGGAAGCCATTCAAGCGTCCCGTGGGTACCGACATGAATGATCGCATCCACCTTGAAATCCTCTTTCAACCATCTGTAGTATGCAAGATATTGATGAGGCATGACCGCACTTGTATCATGGTAATCGCTTTGAATGTCATGACCCCTATCAGGTTGGAAACCTATGGTTATGTTACCATTCAATATCCCAGGTATGTTGATCTTGCCTTTGGTGACGTGGACCTCTCCAGGAGGAGGGCCCCAGGACCTCTCTATCCTATCCTTTGCCGAATTGGAAAGATCGGATGTCCACTCGATGTATTCCTCCTTCGTCATCATGTCGATGGCCGTTTCCAGCACTCTTTCCTCGGATGACCATGACGTGTCAAGGGTAAGGCCGTCCAACAATCTGTCTACCAATTCTCTGCTGTTCTCGGGTATCCAGTCTACCTTGTATCCTTCGGCCTTAAGTTCCTTGAGCATATCCACTGTGCTTTGGAACGTATCGAGTCCTGCTGCACCTCCTGCACGATCGGTCTGCGGAGGATACATGTATAACAGTATGGCCACTTTCTTCTCGGAGTTGCTCTTTCTCCTCAGGGAGGACCATCGATATGCTATCTCGGATAGGTCGTCGATCCTGCTGTCGATAGGAGAATTATACCTTCCTCCATTCTTGTCTATCTCGGTGCACGAGAAAGGGATCGTGATTATCTGTCCGTCGAATTCCGGATGTACGATATCGAATGCTATCTCTGCGCTGCTGAGGCCGAATATGTTATCCCTCCACGCTTCCTCTGAACTCATGAGCGTGGTCGTCTGTATCACAGGAACACCGAACCGTTCGAAGAAAGGATCATCGGGTACCTGTTCGCCGTCCCCGGGATTCGCGATCAATGTCTGCGAGAAACTCATGGTCTCTATTATGCAGTCGACCAATGGTTTCCCGTTCTTTGTCAGATGTCTGTCTAGGATATTCTTCACTCCGATCGCACCTGCGATCTTATTCTCCATGGTGTACAGGAATATCGGAAGGGCATTCACGCCCTTCCTTTCTAATGCCATGACAAGCGCGTCTATTCCCTTCAGATTATTGGTTATGAACTGTTTCTGATAGAACATCACTGCGACGGTCGGTCTATCATGGTCAAGGGTATCGATCATTTCTTCGATGCTCATCGTTCCCTTTGACGGATGATATGCCCCTTGTGCAGGAGGTATTATCGGTTCAGGGATGTCAACGTCCACTCCATCAATGGTACGCATTGCCCACTTGAGGAGTGCTTTGTGATTATCGTTTCCTCCCAGAGTGACAAATGTGTTCACAAGATCATAATCGTCAAGGTCCCTGAACATGTATCGGTGTTCGTCCATGACCCATTCTTCTGTACATGAGAGGAAAGCGATCTTGTTGTTTTCATCTATAATGTCCCTTATCTTATCGAACTTCTTGAAGAATGTGACGTCCCCGTGGACCCTGAGGAATATAAGGTCCACGGAGGGAAGGAGCTCAGCTGTCTTATTCAATAGAATTGGGTCTGCATCAAGGTCCACCGAATCTGCGCATGTCAGCTCGATATCGTATCCTTCCTGATTCAGTTCTTTGGCGGCAGGATCAAGGCAATGGCTGTCCTTGGTGCAAATCGAAATGACTGCAATATGCATATGCGAACTCCCTATATCAGTTGGATTAGTAATCCAATAATTATCTGGATTGTTTTTTGGAATAATAATATAACGCTTCGCATCTTGTCGAATTAAATCAATGGATGTATTCTCCAACATATTTTTATAACAATTAATGAGTTATGTTGGATGGTTAATCCAATACGGAGGAACAAACATGGAAAACAACAAACTCATCGCAATTGTGGCCGCTGTGGTTCTGGTCATTGCTGCGGTCGGAGTAGTTCTGTATATGAACTCTGAAGAACCCGAGAAAAAAGGTTTGTACAAGTTGAATCCCGTTGTAAGCGATGTTGACATGGGTAAGTGCTCTGCCACCCCTGCTGTCATAATCACATTTGAGACGATGTACGAGGACTATTATGGTGATCTTGTAAAGTCCGATCTTACACTTGCAGATGCAAAAGCGGATACAGCGTTCTGGAATGAGTACTGCAACTGGTCCTCACTCATAGATAAACAATCGAACGGAACTTTGAACGTAACAATATCAACAGGTGCCAAAGGGACCGAGGTAGTGAACGTACCGGTCTGCGACGGAGTGGTCGTGATGGGTACAATGTACTCTGAGACACTCTATTACTTGGCATGTGCCGAGAACAATGTCACACCATACACAGAGGAAAGCTACAACAATGCAGCAATGAAGGAGTACATGAATAGTACCATTGCAGGCGGAATGCAGTATTCCTACTATAGTCAGAATGACTCGGAATACATGCTCAGACTTGTTGATCAAAGCACATACTACGATCTTGGAACGAACTCGGTCCAGAGTGTTGACAGCGAGAAGCTGGCCTCTGCACTCATGAGTTCAAAGAACGCAGGACATCAGAACACGATATACCTTGGATCAGGAACGAGGATAAGCACATCCGAGCACTACAATACCAACACAGGACCCTGTAATGCAACCGGCTCATACTATGCATTCTTCGGCCCTTCTAACATAAAGGATGTGTTCTCCTGTGTCGACTGTATAGGACAGATCATGGGATTCAGCGATGAGACGATAAACAAGGTCATCGAGGATATCCAGCTCAGATTGTACAAGGTCTACTACTCCGTCCAGGAGAAGACCGAGGGCAAAGAGCCTGTCAAAGCATACTGGGAGAGCGGTTCAGGAAAGGCAGTGAACTCCGCAATGGCGAAGGTCATACTGAATTTCCTTGGATTCGATGCATCAATGCTTGATGGCGCAGAACACAGTCTTGAATCCTTGCTTGTGGAATCACCGAAATATCTGATATTCTACACGAATGACGGACGTTCCGAGGATGACAGGATGAGGGTAAACAACTGAGGGTAACCCCCTCTTCTTAATTTTTATGAGGTCCTAGGATGGACGAACTCAAAACGCTAGAAGATCTTGAGAATTATCAAAAAAGTAAATCAAGAAGATCAAGGATAGTGGTAGTGGCATCGATTCTGGGCCTGATACTCATATTCTTCATAACATTGATGATGGGAGATTACAATCTATCCATCGCTGAGGTTTTCCGTATACTATTCGGTGCATCCAAGGATGAACTGGGCGTCTATATCGTATGGGACGTAAGGGTACCCAGGTTATTGTGCTGCATCATAGTGGGTGCGGCATTATCTACCGCAGGACTCGTAATGCAGAGCCTGTTCAAGAATCCCATGGCATCCCCATCGGTTCTCGGTATTTCTTCTGGGGCCGCGTTCGGTGCATCATTGGCACTGGCGTTCGGTTTCGGAGGATTCCTGGGAAGTTTCGCCGTTCCCGGAATGGCGTTCATATTCTGTTTCATAACGATGGGTGCCGTTTACATGCTGGCGAGGACGAAATATGGTGTAGCGTCGACCACACTCCTTTTGGCGGGTGTTGCGATCGGTGCATTCTTTAATGGTCTCGTATCATTACTTCAGTATGTTGTGAATGAGGATGTGCTTTCAAGTATCGTCTATTGGACGATGGGAAGTTTCAACAACTGCGGATGGCAATCCTTCCAGCTTGTCATAATCCCTGTGTTGTTGGGATTGTTCCTCATGATTCTGCACATAAGGGAATTGAATCTTATATCCGCAGGTGAGGAACAGGCGGCAAATATGGGAGTGAATGTAAAGAGACTCAGGATAATATTGATAATAGCGACATCCCTTGCTGTGGGAGGTTCGGTTGCGATAAGCGGTGTCATTGGATTTGTGGGTTTGATCGTTCCGCACATCTTCAGGATGATAGTCGGTCCGAATCATGCCCTTCTTATGCCGCTTTGTATATTCGGAGGGGGCATATTCATGATCGCAATGGATACGATAGCTAAATCAGCCTTCAGTCTGGCATTACCCGTGGGTGTGCTGACGGCATTGATAGGAGCGCCGTTCTTCATATATGTCATGAGAACGAGGAAAAAGGAGATATGGGATTGATAAAATGGATCTTGAAGTAAAGAACGTTGGATTCTCTTATGAGAAGAGGGAGGTCCTCACTGAGATCAATCTTGAGGCCCACAGAGGAGAGGTCGTGGGGATCATAGGGCAGAATGGATGTGGTAAGACCACACTCCTGAAGTGCATAAATGCATCATTGAATCCTGATACAGGGGAGATATCCGTCGACGGATCCCCTGTAAGTGATATGTCCAAAAAGGATATAGCAAAGAAGATAGCATTCGTTACCCAGACCACGAACATAACCTTCCCATTCTCTGTCTATGATACAGTGATGATGGGAAGATATCCAAGAATGGAGGACGAGGGCCGTCAACAAGGTGATGATATCAAGGCCGTGTTCCAGGCGATGAAGGACACGGGAACCTTGAAATTCGCAGACAGATCGGTCAATGAACTCAGCGGAGGAGAAAGAAGGAGGGTGATGATCGCCCGTGCCCTTGCTCAAGAACCTGAGATATTGTTGCTCGATGAGCCAACATTGCATCTGGACATCAATCACCAATTCGATCTTTTGGAACTGATCAACAGACTTGCCAAGGATAAGAACCTGCTTGTTCTGATAGTCACTCACGATATCGTTCTTGCCGCAAGATATTGCGACAGGATAGTGATCATGCAGAACAAGAAGATACACAAGATCGGTGATACGATAAAGGTCATGCTTCCGGATAATCTTAAGAGTGCCTTCTTCATCGAAACAGAGGTATCTGAGGACGAAAGATTCGGACTGGATGTCCTGCTGATAGGCAAGGATAAGGATGCAATAGAGGATTGATCCTCTAGGATAATATATTCGAGGTTGTGGCCTCTTAGTAGGTCACTTCCTCTTTTTTATTGATCTTGAGAACAGGTATGTTCGCCATAGGTGAAGCGATGTTCTTGAGTTCCTCACTCTTTTCCTCATAATCGGCGATCGAGTCCCTAAGTATCACGTGAGGCCTGTCATCATCTGCGATGATGGTGGAATCCACACCATAGACGACCTTCAGATTCTCCTCGGTAAGGACATCATAGGGTTTTCCAACAGAGAAGATGGATCCCTCGTGCATCAGTATGAGATTGTCAGCATACTTTGCAGCTATGTTTAGATCATGACTTATCATTATGACAGTGATGTTCTTCGATCTGGATAGATCGAGCAATATCTTTGTGACTTCCAACTGATGTCTGACATCCAGATTCGAGGTGGGTTCATCAAGCAAAAGTATCTGAGGTTCCTGAACAAGTCCTCTGGAGAGCATTACCTTCTGGCGTTGACCTGCACTCAATTCATTGAATGGGCGCATGGCAAGATCCTCAATACCCATGAGCTTCAGTGTATCATATACAATATCCAGATCCTCGCTCAAGGACTTCCATTTACTGTGAGGATGCCTACCCATCAGAACTGTGTCGACAACGGTCAACGGAAATGTATCCGATGATGTATATGGGACATATCCCACTTGTTTGGCAAGTTCCTTCAACGGTGTTTCCTTCACATCATTACCGTCAAGAGTGACGACTCCTGCTGTAGGCGTGAGTATCTTGTTTATGCAGTGTATGAGTGTGGATTTTCCAACACCGTTCGGCCCAAGGATCGAGACGAACTGTGCACCGTCGACATCAAGACATATATCTTTCAAAACAGGTACGCTGGTATATTCGAACTGTACATTGTTGATCTTAAGATACATTTTCACAGCTCCAGTTGGATATATTCTCCAATAAAGTATTCTTGATATTTATACTTCGGTCTGCGATCAGAAGTCCTTCATTATCTCGTCCAATATGTACAATGAACCTTTAGCACCCACTATCGGCCTTGGTATCAAACTGAGATATTCTGATGTCGGTAATCCTATGTCGATACCCTTCCCGCAACGTCCGGATTTCTCAAGGAGTACCGCAGTGTCCCCGTCGGCGAATACGAAATCCGACCAATCATCGTTCTCATTCTGAAAAGCGTCTCCTGCTTCTATCGATATAAGGAAGTCCTTCAACGGTTCGATCATAGGGGAATAACTCCCTTGGTCCACCACCACTGATAAAGGTATCATTGATAGATAATGGTACAACCATTTTGTCAAAGGGTAAACTATTGATGCCTCGCCGTATATTGAAAATGATGAACCCCTCATCTTTATCGTCTTGAATCTGGACCCCATCAAGGAATGGAATACGCAGTCTTTGTATCTCTCGATACGTCCTATGGCCTCTGACGGGTCCTTTCCGGTCCTATCAGCAACAGTCCTTATCCATTCGATCGTGGAGTCAAAACCTATCGGCGCACCAGAAGGTGATATCACATACGGTATTCCGTATTCCTCTTCGTAGAATTTTGCTACCTCTATACCGAATTCCGGACATACCACTACGTTGAGAGAAGCACCGACAGACCTCTCAAGGTCATAAGTGGAACATCCTGCACCCGGGAATGATATTATGTCCAACCCAAGAAGCTGAAGCGATCTCGTTATCTCTCTGACGCCATTCTTCCAATCCTTATCCAGAATTGACATTCCAATGACATTCACTGTATTCGGTACTGTAGGTATCTTCTTTGGTGAAAGCCATTCCAATACAGATCTCAGGGTATGATCGTACCCTTCGCATAACGGTACCGAAACAAGGGATTCCTCGATCGCGAATGCTTTATCGGCGATACCGACCTCGTTGATGGCCTTTCCGTGATTGTCCCCGATCAGTGCGGCACCCGGTGAGTTGATTATCGTTATCATACCATCTTTCTTACTCTCAATGAAAGGAAGTGCATCAACCACTATGTCGTAAGCACCATTGATGTAATCTGTTTCCTCAAGATATGTACATGGGAGTCTCGGTTGGCCGAAGAAATAGGGAATGTTGTACTCTGTGGTCCCTCCGCTCTCCATACGCGGGAATGTCTTTCTTGAAAGGATCATGTGGCATAATCTGCATCCTCCCGGTCCGTGCAGTACGGCCCTGGCGTTGCTTATGCCTTCTATTGCCATCAAAGCACCCGTGAATCCGTCAGGCCGTATCCGCATCAAGTTCTCCCCTCCATCCTTCCACTTTAGGAAGCCTCACTATGTTGGCCATCCTTCTTGCATAATCCAATGGGGCATCGACCCCTATGTCCTTTTTCATGAGGAATATCCATCTGGTCTCAAGATCGGCTATTTGTACCACATCACCTATCACGATATCGGGGTCCAGTCTTTCGATGTCATCTCTGAGCTTATTGATGTTATAGTTATCCTCGGTAAGTTCTGAATATCTTGATCCGAAAGGAAGACCTCTGTGCCTCTTGGTCTCGTTCAGACCTATCTTCAATATCTCCATTCCAAGATCATTGAGGAGATCTATGTTCCAATCGATATTGGCGTAGGGGTCGCAGATGACTATTGCCCTCTTTCCTCTGAGTATCTTACGGTATGAATCTATCTCTTCGTTATAGCGCATTTCCAGATCATCCGCTATCCCTCTGGCATTTGCTTCCTGGTCCAGCATTCTTCCCATTTCTATTATGAAATCCTTTGTCTCATCAAGTCCAGCAGGTATGATCAGACTCTTCCTGCCACCTGTCCGTTCCGAGATGATCCTCTCCATCTCCCTTCCCTCTATATCATCTGATATCAGAAGGTCCAGACTTCCCCTGCAGAAATTACGTACCTCATCCAGCGAACAATCATCGATGAATCTGCAGTTTATGCCGATACCGAATGATTCGATTATTTCCTCCAAGGCCTTGATATTGCTCTTGCGTCTGAGTTTGAAGAATGATGTTCCTACGAGGTTTATGAGTTTATTATCGGGTTCGACAGACGGGTCGATCATTTTCACCACTCTCTCCACACAAGATACGAAGCCGTCCTTGTAATCGCCCATTATGTTGCCGTCCGCCTCGACGAGGAAGAACTCCGTATCTGGGTTATCGCGTCTGAATTGTTCGACCATATCCTCTGAGTTGTCCCCAATGATCCCTGAAATACATGTTGTGACCACGAATACGACCTTGTATCCGTCCTTAACGGCCATCTGTATCTTATCCTTGAGATGATCAGCCCCTCCGAATATCGATACTGTATCATCCATATCCGTGGAGTATATGTTGCCGAATGTTCCTTTGATGGAGTTACTGTTCCTCTTCACATCCCTTATTATCGTCTCGTTATGTGATGATGACATCAGATAGGCGCAGCTTCTGGGCCCGTGTATTACGACCGCACATCCATTTATCCGGGCCGCCGCATTCAGAACACCGTATGCGGCGCAAGACGTCAGTCTTGATCCTTCTGTTGGGGATCTGCGGCCGCTGTCCTATGTATCGCATCCTTTGCAGAACGGTGTATCATGTTTTTCTATAACTGTGGATGATCTTACTTCCCTTCCTGCGGCTATGTCGGACATCTGTTCGTCATCCAATGGTCTGGGAACGTACATCTCCTCTGCCCCTTCAGAAACACGTATCATCCTGTCGGATATGGAATTCAGAACACGGTATACATCCGAATCAGGGAACATCTCAAAAACGGTCTTCCCTTCGGACTCGGCCTGAGAGAACAGAGGACTTCTTGGGATGACCGCTATTATCGGTACTCCGGTGGCCTTGGAGAATCTCTCTACCATCTGATACTCATAGTTCATTCCTCTTGAGTTCAGTATTATGCCGGCCACTCTGGGAGTATTGCCACTGAAGTTCAGTATCCCTTTAAGTATATTGTTGGCAGCGTATAATGACATGAATTCACCTGATGTCACCATGATGACCGCATCCGCATATTCATTTCTCAACGGGACCGCGAATCCCCCGCATACAACATCCCCGAGAACATCATAGATCTTGAAATC
Source organism: Methanobacteriota archaeon (assembly GCA_023402275.1). GTDB lineage: Archaea > Thermoplasmatota > Thermoplasmata > Methanomassiliicoccales > Methanomethylophilaceae > Methanoplasma. The sequence goes on along the minus strand of JAEXCH010000015.1, from coordinate 41,960 downwards.
CACATCCACTGAATCCGCACCCAGTTTCTTCAGGGTATCGAACGTGGTCAATATTCCTCTACCTGCACATCCTATTCCGGGTTCCGGACCTCCTGCTTCTATACAGAGTATGTCGCTCTTCCCCTGGATGACGATGTCGTCAAGTGAACGTTCCTGCAATGGTGTGTTCCTGATGTATTCAAGGACGGTCATCTGATTCTTGCCGTCCAATAGGAGTCTGGTGGAATCATGCTTGGGATCGCATCCTATCTGCATGACCTTCTTCCCTTTATCTGACAATGCCATTGATATGTTTGCGGACATCGTTGACTTCCCGATGCCACCCTTTCCGTAGACAGCAATTTGAAACATTGAACCTCTGATCTCCAAGTTGATTGTGAAACGGGTTGTTATTATTTAACATTGGATACTATATCCAACTCACTTCTTCTTTCGATTCTTCATCCTTCCGGTGTATTCAGGTATTGGAAGTGACCTTTTAGCGAGTTCTTCCACACATCTCTGCTCACCTTTGGCGGCTCCTGAGTTGAAGAGTCCTATCCCTTCATCCTCATTCCCCTCATCTATCATTATGTCCCCAAGAACGAACATGGCCTTGGAGTATCCCTTTCCGACAGCGGCCGACAGGAGTTCGATCGCTTTTTCCTTATCCTTATCGACACCTGTGCCGTTAAGATACATGAGAGCAAGATTGTACATGCCTCTGGACGATCCGTTCTCTGCAGCTTTACCATACCAATAGTATGCTTTTGAAAGGTCCTTCTCCACACCTTCGCCGTTCATATACATCAGGGCAAGCGTGGCCTGTGCTCGGAAATAACCTGATTCTGCGGATCTGGTGTACCATTTGAATGCCTCATCGAAATCCTGCGGCGTTCCGTTTCCGTATCTCAGCATTACCCCAAGATTACATTGGGCTTTTACGTTACCAGCTTCAGCAGCCATGCGGTACCATCGTACTCCCTCAGGTTTATTAAGAGGAGTGCCGAGACCTATGGCGTTGACATATCCCATATTCCTCATCCCTGAGTTATCTCCGGATTCTGCGGCCTTTTTGAATAATTCTATCGCATAGGTCTTTTCCTCCTCATCGCCGTCTATCATCATCACTCCGAGGTTCACCATCGATCCGGTGTAGCCCATCTCGGCAGATCTGGAATAGAGTTCCTTTGCTTTTTCTGTGTCATCATTCTGGATGCCTAGCGCATCATTGAACAACACTTCGCGCTCAGTCGTCCCTTCTGTCGGAGATGTATATCTGTCAAGCATGTTCAGACCTTCTTATTCTTCACCAGATAGACATTGATCAGGAAAAATGCGATACCGAATGCGATCAGGATCGCAAGCGATATCCACGGGAAGTCCCATTCAAGTGCGGCAGCTCTAGTTGCTATGCTAGAGTGTGTAAGGGGCAGAGCGTACAGTGCCGCTTGTATGACCGCAGGTAGATTAGCAACTGAGAAGAACGTACCGCAAAGGAACGTCATCGGCAGTATGACAAGACTGCTGAATGTCGCCATGCTTTGGTGGGACTTAGCCAGTAAGGCGGCCGTCACTCCCAACAGGGAGAATGTGAAACATGAGATCAATATCGTTATGACATACATCGGGGTAAGATGTAGATGATCTGGGGCCAGGACCAGCCCGATTGCGAATATTATGCTGCTGCTTACCAATCCGCGGATAAGACCGAGCATCGATTTTCCAACTACGATGGCAGGTATGCTTACCGGACACATCATCATCTCATCGAATGATCTGTAGTACAGTCTTTGAACGTTTATCCTTGTGGCTGTCGATGAGAATGATGCCGATAACGATGTCAAAGCCGCTATACCCGGAATTATGAATGCTATGTACGGGACCCCTTCCTGCTCCATGCCTCCTCCGAGGCCGAATCCGAACGCAAGAAGATAGAGTAGAGGACTCATTATACTGGATATCAGTATGTTCAGGAAGTGGTGTCTCATGAATTTGAGGTCTGCCCACGATACGTAGTAGACCTCCTTGAAGAATTCCATCATTTCAATTCCCCCGCACTCTTACCTGTCAATTCAACGAAACAATCTTCCAAGTTGGTGTTCCTTATCATGATCGTATTGTCGCTGCTGAGAGTTGCTGCGAAAGCATTCGCATCCTCTCTGTTATTGAAGTAGTTGTAATGGGTCTGATTGTCTCTCCCATAATATTCCACGGCAGTGGAACCCACTCTGTTACAAAGCTCCAAAGGGGATCCGAGTGCAATGAGCTTACCATGATCGATTATCCCGACCCTGTCGCAAAGGGCCTCGATCTCCTCTATATAATGTGATGTAAGGAAGATCGTGGTTCCGCCTTCATTGAGTTTACGTATAAGGTCCCAAAGCAATCTTCTTGCCTGTATGTCCAATCCCACAGTGGGTTCATCAAGGAAAAGTAATCTGGGTTCATGTATCAAAGAACATACAATGGCGGCTCTCTTCTTCCATCCTCCGGATAGGGAATCTATCATTCGGTCCATGTATTCTTCGAGACCGACATAGGATGCCAGTTCGTTGATCCTCTTTGTTCGTTCAGCGGCGGGGATCTTATGCATCATGGCATGATGCATCATATTCTCCCTGACCGTTAGGTCCTTATCCAAACTTATGTGCTGCTGGATAACGCCCATTAATTTCTTTGCTTCTCTGGGTTTCTTCTGGATGTCATATCCTCCAACCCATATCTTACCCTCAGAATAATCCGTAAGGGTCGAAGCCACTCTGACAGTGGTCGTCTTCCCTGCTCCGTTAGGTCCAAGGAATCCGAACATCTCTCCTTCTTTAACACGAAGGTTCAACCCATCTATTGCGGGTTTATCTCCGAATTTCTTTACCAGATTCTCAATGACTATGATGTCTGACAATTGATATCACTACCTCCGATCGGGACATATTGGAACATACATCCAAGCTATATAACCATAACTCGATTCTCTAAGATCGAGGAGTTTCAACCATATTTTTTCTTCGATATTGGATATTCAACTTTTTGAATATATCCATTGCTTCAAAATTTAGTATTATTATTGGATCAATTATTATGTGTTATATATGTGCCAGATATAAGTAATCATTAGAAATCGAATATCCATTTTAAATTGGATGATACGTCCAACAAATTAAATAGGATTAAGGGAATTTGACCTTCTACGTACAGGTGTACAATATGCTAGAGACGAAAAAAATTGTAACGATCGCAGTCGTGATCGTTGTCGTTGTAGCTGCTATTGGAGTCGCTTTGCTGGTCATGAACAATGACAAATCAAGAGTAGAGATAGATGCCCAATTGGAAGTTTTTGGTAATGCCAACAACGATGACAAGATCGACCAGAGCGATATAGATCTGATACAACAGATAATTGATGGAGAGAAGGCTTTTGAGGACTATCCTCTTGCCGATGCGAACAACGATGGTGTGATCGATCAGAAGGACATTGAACAGGTAAAAGCGATAATGAATGCCTCTTCAACTAATAAGATCCAGATATGGCACATCAACCACTTCAACAATCAGAGCATACCTGTTCAGACATTGTATCCGATAACATCTGCAGTTGCGACAGGTGCAGCGAACACAATATTGATGTTCAAATATCTTGGTATTGTGGATGAGGTAAAGGGATTCTCCTGGGCAGGCGCACCGGATGGTAATCTCTTCCAAGAGTATATGCATCTCATAACAGCAGATCAGAGACTTGGAACATCTGCAACAAGAATGGATGTCGATAAGGTCTCCAATCTTGTTACCAAGGACCATGTAACAGCTGCGATCACCGCAGACAACAGAACATACCTTGCAAATGAGGAAGCAACACTCGAAGCAATGAATGTTGATGTGGTCAGGGTCACTCCCGCAGCAGTTGACAGCAAGGACTACATGTCAACAGTATTGTTATTGGCATTCTTGTTTGATACAGATGGAAAAGGATACATGAACAAGTGTGCGGAGCTAACAAGCTGGTATGAGGACTTCCTATCTGACCTGAACAACAAACTCAGGAATGTCAAGAACAAGGCATCTGCAGTAACATCATCTTCAGACACAGGTGTGTCAACCGCAAGTTCGGATTACACCGATGTTCTATTGGCTGCAGGAGCGTCATTCCCATTGTATGATCGTGATTCTACATCCGCAACAGAATCATACATAGGCGGAGAAAGTGTTTGGCTCAATAAATATGATGTTGATTATGTCATACCGTTAAGAACATCTACAACTGCATTCAGTTGGTACGGAGGCAATGCTCTTACCGACGGTAAGGAGACCCTTACCAAATACATCAATAACTTCAGAACACTGGAATGTTATGAGAAGAACAATGTTTTCGTTGTTTCAGGCGACATGCCTGTAATGATGAGAATAGCCTATATCGCTCAGACACTCTATACAGACGTCTTTGGAGAGGACTATGCTGACAACTATCATAAGGACTTTGTGAAGAAGTTCTTTGGTTGGGATGCAAACATGATTGATGGTAAATCATTTGTGGCTTCCATGGAGGACCTGGGAATAGCACAATAAAACTGCCGGGTAACCCCCGGCTTTCTTTATTTTTTTGGAAGTGCGATATTGACAGGCGAGGGATTAGCATCCAACGTTGATGGCATTAAGGGCACTTATAAAAAATACACAAAACGAAAGATAATTTTCATTATTATCTGTCTTATAGTCGCAATATCCTGTGTCGGGATATCTGTTTCCGTCGGAGGAAGGGATGTTGCGTTTTTTGATGTTTATAAAACGATATTCAATCATATAATTGGGATCAAACATGCCCCCGGAACCGTTGAGTGGATGGACGATTTCATTATTTGGAACGTAAGACTTCCAAGAGCGGTATTCGCTGCGATCGCAGGTGCCGGATTAGCTGTTGGCGGTGTCGTCATGCAGAGTGTCATGAAGAATCCTCTTGCAGACCCATACACAACAGGAATATCATCTGGAGCATGTTTGGGTGTTGCAGTGGCAATGGTCCTTGGATTGACCGCTTTTGATCAGATAGGTCAGTACGGTGTGGTATTCAATGCATTCATATTCGCAATGATCCCGATGATACTGATCGTTGCTTTGGCACCAATGAGCAATTCATCTCCTGCAACATTGATCTTGGCTGGGGTAGCATTGTCATATCTCTTCAATGCGATCAACACTCTGCTTCTTGTATCCACGGATGCGGAGACATTGGCTGAGGTCTATAGATGGCAGATCGGATCCTTAGAGAATATAACATGGAGCAGCGTCCCTTTGATGGCAGCCATTAATTTGGTGGGTATAGTTATAATATCATTCTTCTCAAAGCAGTTGAATCTGATGGCATTAGGGGACGATCATGCGAAGTCACTAGGCCTTGATGTGAATGCCCTCAGGATAATCTGTTTAGTGACAATGTCACTTATGGTGGCATCGGTGATCGCATATGCAGGAATAATAGGATTCATAGGTCTGGTCGCCCCGCACATCGTAAGGATGGTGATCGATGCCGACAATAAATTCGTAATACCTGCGGCAGCAGCATTCGGTGCTGCATTCCTGATGGGTGCGGATGTCGTAGCGAGATTGATCTCTGACATCGGAGCAATACCAGTAGGGGTCATAATATCCTTTGTTGGTTCACCGATATTCCTCTATCTCATAATAAAACAAAGAAGGAGCATGTGGTAAGATGGATGCTGAGTCAGATAGTTCACTCAGAGTTGCATATAAAAGACACTTCCGAAAAAGTGTTTTGCTTACTGCTGGCATGCTGATCCTCATCTTTATCGTCTCAATAGTTTCAATATCGATATCCCAGTATCCGATGGGATTCACAGAGACCTATCATATCCTGATGGATCATATAAGGGGCGTACAACCGATCACATATGTCGAACGTTTGAAAGATATGATCGTTTGGGATATGAATCTGCCAAGAGCGATAGGTGGTGTAGCTGTAGGTGCCACACTTGGTGTGGGAGGTGCTATTATGCAGAGCATAATACGGAACCCACTTGCCGACCCTTACACAACAGGAATCTCCTCAGGAGCACTGTTCGGTGTAACATTGTATGTGATACTGGGTTTCAGTGTCTTCCCATTCGTCGGCGGAGATACGGGCCTAATCATCAACGCATTCATCTTCGCGTTGATCCCCGCTGCCGTCATAATATTCATATCCACATTCAGAAAAACAAGTCCCGTTATGATGGTATTGATCGGGATAGGTGTGATGTATATTTTTACGGCGTCAACATCTTTGCTGAAGTTCACTGCGGATCCAAATTCACTTGCAGATATATACATATGGGGTGTCGGGTCTATCGGAAAGGTCACATGGGATAACATACCTATGCTGTTGGGTGCAATGGCCTTCCTATTGATTTTTTCAATGATAATGTCGAAGAGCATCAACGTACTGTCTGCGGGGGACGAGGCTGCCACAAGTTTGGGAGTGAATCCCGCCAGGCTAAGGATAATATGTCTGATTGTGGTTTCCATAGCAACGGCAACGGCAGTGTGTTTCACAGGGACCATCGGATTCGTGGGTCTGGTGGCTCCTCATATCGCTAGAATATTCGTTGGTTCGAACACTAGATATCTGATCCCGTGTTCCGCTGCTGTAGGGGGCCTGATGTTAATTGCTGCTGAATGTATCGCAAGGAATGCAGGTTCTACCGGCCTTCCTGTGGGGGTCATAACAGCTCTCATTGGAAGTCCGATATTCCTGTACTTCCTGATAAGACAGAAGAAAAGCGCATGGTGAATGCCAGAGTTGATACGAAAATGAATGTTGTGATAAAGGCAGAGGATATCAAGAAATCATTTGACGGATTCGAAGCTGTCAAAGGTATAGATATAGAGGTCAATGAGGGCGAGATATTCGGATTTCTCGGGCCGAACGGAGCAGGTAAGACCACGAGCATCAGGATGCTCACAACGATGATCAGACCCACATCCGGAAAGATATACATCAATGGTTTCGATATTGATAAGGACCTCACATCCGCAAAGGCGTCCATAGGAGTCAGCCAGCAGCACATCAGTCTGGATAAGGATATCTCGGTCAGGCAGAACATCAAACATCATGCCATGCTACATAAGATGCCTTCGAAGGAGATAGAATCCAGAATGAAGGAATTGTCCGATCTCATGGGATTGGAACCATACATGAACAAGAAGATCACTGAGTTATCCGGAGGATGGAAAAGAAGAGTGTCGATAATCTGTTCTATCATCCATAGTCCAAAGATACTCTTCCTGGATGAGCCTACTGCAGGACTTGATACAAAATCCAGACACATGTTATGGGACCTGATCAGACAGCTCAATCTTGCTGGTACTACTATATTCCTAACTACTCACTATATCGAGGAGGCAGAGGACCTCTGTCACAGGGTTGCAGTTGTGAATCTTGGCAGGATCGTTGCTGAAGGATCACCTAAGGAGCTTTGCAATTCTATAGGCTATATGACTGTGGAATATTCCGGGCCCGATGGGAAAAGGGTCACCAAACACTTCCCAGACAGACAATCAGGGAAGGATTTCATGGCAACCCTTGATGAAGGTGATTCTACGATGTCACTGAGAAAGACAACGTTGGAGGATGTGTTCCTCAAAGTGACCGGAGAAGAATATAAAACGAGAGGTGATCAATTTGAGATTCCCAAGAGTGATTGATGAGACATATAGGGTAGCTTGGGCCGATCTCTGTTATTTCAAAGAGAACATAATTCAGATATTGATCTCCTGTTTGGTCGGTCCACTTCTGTATCTTATCGCATTCGGATACGGTCTTGGAAGCAATATGCAGGGTGGTGTCGATGATTACATGAGATTCATAATACCCGGTATTGTGTCAATGGCAACCCTATCCTCTACATTCAGTTTCATATCATCGAAGATATTGATACAGAAGCTCTTCTACACGAGTTTCGATGAACTTCTCCTGTGTCCGATAAGGACATCTTCCGTCGTTCTTGGTAAGGCCTTGGTAGGTGTTCTAAGAGGTATGTGCAGTTGCACAATAATACTCATAATCGGAAAGCTGATAGCACCTGATATAACGATCAATCTTGCACTGATCCTGTTGATATTCCTTGCATCCCTGACCTTCTCTCTATTGGGAGTGTTGGCGGGTCTTGTGGCCAAGAAACATAATTCCTTGACTGTCTTCTCAAGTCTGGTGATAGTTCCAATGACCTTCCTATGCGGTACGATATTCAACGTATCTGCCGTACCGTCGGTCTTCGGATATGCGATATATGCTCTTCCTCTGACACACCCTACACAAGCGATAAGGGCGGTTATGCTGGATCAGGCAATACCATGGTTATCTGTTGTATTGCTGTTGGCATATTGCGCAGCATTCTTCATACTTGATTATTACATCATAAAAACAGGAAGATACTCCTGATCAATGGTCGCGGTCAGTGAGCATCTCCAATCTTTCCTCAAGATCAAGGTAAAGCTGTTCCAGTTTCTCAAGTGTGGTATCCTTGGCATCCCACAACCCCCTGCTGATCGCTTCCTGCAGTCTGTTGAGCATGTCCATGACCGCATAGGGATTCTCTTCCTCCATCCATTTGCGTGTATCCTCGTCAAAAAGGAATTTCTCGGATACCTTCTCATACATCCAATCATCAATTGCATCGGATGTCGCATCCCACCCCAACATGTATTCGGTAAGTTTAGCGAGTTCCGTGACACCTCTGTAACCGTGTTCCTTCAATCCGTTGAGGAACTTGGGATTCAGTATCTTGCTTCTGAAGACGAATCTCATCTCTTCCTTCGTCTCTCTGATCTTAACTTTGTCGGGATCGGAACTGTCACCCATGAATGACATAGCATCCGGATCTCCGTATGTCTTGACGAAGGCGTTCAATCCCCCGAGGTATCCGTAGACGTCATCTATGTCAAGAAGATCGATCTCTCGGTCAGGCATGTTCTTTATGGTGACCCCGACCTTGCTGAATCTTTTTACGAATTCCTCTTTCATCCCTTCTCCGTAAAGATCCCTTCCATAACCGTAACTGCCCCATGATACGTATATGTCCGCAAGGTCCTGGACCGTTTTCCATTCTCCTGATTCTATCGCATGGTTCACTCCCGGACCATAAGCTCCCGGAGGGGAACCGAATACTCTTACGGAAGACCTCCTTCTTGCTTCGTCAATAGGTATTCCCTTTTCGACACATTCGATTATATCCTTTCTGAGATTTGCTGCGAGATAGTTCTCTTCCTCTCCCTCATCAAGTTCTGATATGATCTTGACAGCATCATCTATTATGTCTATGAGATTAGGGAAAGTATCCCTGAATAATCCTGTTATCCTGACCGTAACGTCAAGTCTGGGTCTTTTTAGTTCGGATATCGGTACTACTTCGAGATCGATAACATGTCCGCTGATCTTGGACCATACCGGTCTGATCCCCATCAGCCATAGGATGTAGGCGAGATCATCACCGCTGGTCTTCATCGTATCAGTTGCCCAGATTATGAATCCGACCTCTTTCGGATAGTGTCCTTTCTCATCGACATATTTAGCTATCATCTGTTCTGCCATCTTCACTCCGGTTGACCATGCGGCCCTGCTCGGGACCATGCTGGGATCCACTCCGTAGTAGTTGCGCCCCATAGGCAAAAGGTCCGCACCTCCTCTCGTGGGTGCACCTGACGGACCGGGAAGGACATATTGACCATCGAAACCATCCAGGAGATTGGTGACCTCATCGGTCATCCTTCTAAGGTTCGGAATAAGTTTCTTGCATGCGTATCCCAATGATTCAATGAGTGCATCAGACACTCCTCCGTATATCTCTTCGATACTTTTCAGACATTTTTCCGTATCGTATTCCAATTCACCCATCCTGATTATCATTTCCATGTATGCTTCATCGACCTTCTCTATGAGCATACTGTTCAATTCCCCCTCAGTGTAACCGCTGGGGTCGTCCAATGCTGATTCGATATCGATCCCCATCACTCCCGAGAGAGCGGTCCTTAGTGACGGCACGGATCCGTTCCTGAGGCGCATAAGGGAGTATATGTTCTCGTGCAGACGGTTGCCTGCAGGTACTCTTCCCATTATGTGAAGGCCGTCTCTCACTAAGGCCTCTCTGACCTCTGTAAGGTAGTCATGTAATTCCGGCAGGTAGCTGTCGAACTCACTCGCGGTCATATCCGCCGGGACACCAAGATCATCGAAAAGATCTGCTTCCTTTGCTGCTTCATATATCTCTTCGACAAGTGTTCTTTTTCTATCTTCAGTTGCAGAATTCCTGAATCTGAAATATTCCTGTAACGGAACCTCGATCGGCGCAAGGTCATCATATGTCCCGGCACGTGCCATGGTTGGGCACATATGTCCTATCACAACGGCCTCCGATCTTCTTTTTGTCTGTATCCCCTCTCCAGGATCATCTATCACATACGGGTAGATGTGGGGTATGCTGTTCAGTACGACATCCGGATAACATTTCCCTGACATTCCAACGTTCTTTCCAGGAAGCCATTCCAGAGTACCATGGGTACCGACATGGACCACTACCTGAACACCGAACTCGTTCTGCAGCCATCTGTAATATTCCAGATATTGATGGGGCATAGGCATTATCGGATCGTGATACACGGCATCCATCTGGTCGAACCATGCCCTCAGCGGTTGATATCCGATGAAGACATTTCCTTTGATAACACCGGGGATGACCATCTTATCGGAATCAACGCAGACGCTGCCTATCGGCTCTCCCCAGTTCTCTGTTATCTGTTTCTTATTGAATTCGAAAAGAGGGTCAAAATCCTTGAGGTATTCTTCCTTTGCCACCAGACCGACAGCTTTCTTCTTCACCTCATCCGACGACATCCATTCAAGATCGTTGGTGACCCCATTCAAGAGTTCGGTTATCAGTTCCTTTCCGTTGGAAGGAACGTTATCAACATCATAGCCAAGCGAGGACATCTTCTGCAATATGTCACTGACACTTTCCAAGGTGTCCAATCCTGCTGCACTCCCGATCCTTCCCGAGTCCGGTCTTGATTGATACAGGAGTATGGCTACCTTCCTTTCCGATATCGGTGTATTCCTTAGTATTGCCCAGTTCTTTGCCAGATCCGAAATATGTTCGATCCTGTTGTCTATAGGTGTGAATTTCCTGATGCTCTTACTCCTTTCTTCCGATGCTCCTATCGGAACGCTTATTATCTGTCCGTCAACTTCCGGCCAGGAAACCTGAGCATAGATCTCGTTCTTATTCAGTCCCAGAGCATTGTCCTCATAATCGGTGTACTTACCGCTCACTGTCATTGCCTGGATTACCGGAACATTGGTCAGATATCTGTAGAAGTTCTCATCGTCCGGAGTACTCATGCCGCTAGAATCCCTTGAATTTACAAGCTGAGAGAACGGGGATGCCATTATCAGAACGTCTATCCTTGACGAATCACCGTCCATAAGGTAATGTCTGACGAGTCTGGAGGTTCCCTTCTCTCCATCGGGACTGCTGCTTATCTGAGTAGAGAAGAAAACAGGTATCACATTCAATCCTTTGGATTCGATGCTTCGTATGAGAGAATCTATATGCAAGGTATTCTCAAATAGCCATGAACTTCCCGTGAACATCAACCCAGCTGTCAGTTTTTCAGGATCCAATGTCCTAAGGTAATCTTCCAAAGTGACATCCCTGCTGTGATCAGGATGATATATGCCGTCGCTCCTCTGTTTTACAGGTTCTGGGACCGCTATGTCAGGGCCGCCTAGTCTTCTATTCAACCAAAGTATCAATCCCTTATCGTTCTCCGCTCCTCTGTATCCTACATACTTTCCGAGCTCTACGAATTCCTCGTCCGTACCGCTGAAGAGGTCCCTGTAAACGAACTTGACATCTGCGTTTCCGGAATGGATGAAAACAAGACCCTTGGTCTCTTTGAGTACACCTTCGTACTTCTCGAATCTGTTGAGTCTTGTTGGATCGGTCATGCACCTCATTATTATGAGGTCGGCATCCTTTGTGATCCTCAAAAGTTCCTGATATTTCAGAAGATCGTCATCTAATTCATAACTGTCCCAACAATGAAGATCGATGTCCAATCCATATTCTTTTATCAGTTCCTTTGCGGGAGGGATCATTGTCTTGGGATCAGTGCTGTTGACGGAGATGTTGACGATTTTCATGGATATACCCGTAGTAAATTTATTAAGTGTTAAGTTGGATTATACGTCCAAATACATTTGATGATATTTGAGGAATTGTATGAGCAACGATTATTTTCTATTCCCGTTCACCAGGATTGTTGGCCAAGATAAGATGAAGAAGGCTCTTCTGCTCAATGTAGTGGATCCGGGTATCGGAGGAGTGCTCATCAAAGGAGAAAAAGGTACAGCTAAATCCACTGCCGTAAGATCATTGGCGCAGGTACTTCCTGACAGGGAGAACGTAAGCAACTGCGTATTCAGATGCGATCTCGGAAAGCCGGAGAACATGTGTCCTTATTGCAAGGAACATCTGTCCAAAGGTGAATCCATGGAACCTCACACTGTAGGCACAAAGGTAGTGGAACTTCCTCTGAGTGCAACGGAGGACAGGGTCGCAGGTACCTTGGACATAGAACACATACTTAAAACGGGAGAGAAGAGGTTCGAACCTGGTATACTCGCACAGGCGAACGGCAACATATTGTATGTGGATGAGGTCAATCTTCTCGATGACCATCTTGTCGATCTTCTTTTGGACTCCGCAGCGATGGGAGTGAATTATATAGAAAGGGAAGGAGTATCATTCAGCCATCCGTCCAAATTCATACTTGTGGGGACAATGAATCCCGAAGAAGGGGAATTAAGACCTCAACTCCTTGATAGATTCGGATTATCCGTGGATGTTAGAGGGGAGAAGGATACAAAGACCAGGGCAGAAGTGGTCAAAAGGAGACTCAAGTACGACGAGGACCCGAAAGCGTACATAGAGGGGTCCATGCAGGAAATGAAGGATACCCGTGAAAAGATACTCAATGCCAGAGGTATACTGTCATCCATACCTGTGGATGACGATTCCATCGATATGATCGTGAGTGTGACCACGCATTTCGGTGTGGACGGACACAGAGCGGATATTACGATGATGAAGGCCGCAAGGGCCAATGCTGCGCTGAACGGAAGGGAGAACATAACCAAGGACGATATAAGGGACGTTGCGGACCTTGTGCTCTCGCACCGTATAAGGAGACGTCCGTTCGAGGACTCCAGTCTCAGTGCCGGAGAGTTGGAGGAATGTCTTCAGGCACTGTGAGCAAACATACATCATATCCTTTCTCCGCGGTCCTAGGTATGGATGATGCGAAGAGAGCGATACTATGTGCGCTCACCAACAAAAGGATACGAAGTGTACTGATCAGGGGACCGTCAGGTGTTGCCAAGACAACTCTTGCCAGATCAATAAACGGAATAACAGAGAGAAGAGTGATCAATGTACCTCTTAACGTAACAGAAGAACAGCTTTTCGGAGGGATGGACATAGAGTCCACTCTTGCTGACGGGGTCATCAGAGTGAATAAGGGATTGCTCCATTCCGCTGACGGCAACATACTTTACATCGATGATGTCAACCTTATGGATCAATCCATGCTCATATCCCTGATGGAGTCGATATACAATAAGAAAGTGATATTGGAAAGGGAGGGAGTATCCTCATCATATGAGACGGATACTCTCGTCATTGCATCCATGAATCCTGAGGACAGCGACCTAAGCTCTCACATACTAGACCGTTTCGATCTTTGTGCCTATGCGATGTCCGTGGAAGAGGATAATGAGAAAGGAGAGATTCTCAGAAGGAACGTTGAATTCATTGAAGACCCTGAAAAATTCTCATCGAAATACAGGGATGAGGAGGCAGAGATAGAATCAAGTCTTGAAAGGGCCAAAGCAATTCTGCCCATGGTCACGATCTCGGATGAATTGGTCAATGTGATAGTCGAACTCTGTACCAAGGTCGGAGCTCAGGGTCATAGGGGAGACATAGCAATGATCAACACGTCTATCGCCCTTGCCGCATTGAACGGAAGGGACGAGGTGATGAGAAAGGACATCGAGGAAGCCGCAGCCTTGTGCCTGATACACAGGAGGGATTACACTCAACCCCCTGAACCTCCTGAACAGGAGGAGCAGGAACAGGATCAAGAGGATGAGACCGAAGATGAGCAGGAAGAGCAGGAACAACCACCTGAACCTCCTGAACAGGAGGAGCAGGAACAGGATCAGGAAGAGCAGGAACAACCTCCCGAGGATCCCGATTTCCAGAATATGCTGGATGAGATGTTGTTCGAGATCGGTGAACAATTCAGGGTCATAGATTACCTATCCGAAGGTACCGCAAAGAAGATGGTCAAGACCAAGAGCAGGATGGGCAGAAGGGCAGTCGTTGAAAGCAGTGACAGAACAGGAAGATACTCCCGTTCAAGAACCCCGTCCGAAAGAACATCCGATATAGCTTTCGATGCGACCATACGTGCCGCCGCCCCTCATCAGAAGACCAGGGACAAGGGGGACCTGGCCATAAGCATCAGATCCTCTGATATCAAAGAGAAGATAAGAGAGAGAAGAAGCGGATGCACGATACTCTTCCTAGTTGATGCAAGTGGTTCATTAGGTGTAAGGAGAAGGATGGCGACAGTGAAAGGTGCGATCCTCTCCATGCTCAGGGAAAGCTATGTCAAGAGGGACAGAGTGGCAATGATGGCCTTCAGAAGGGATTCCTCTGAATTGATACTCCCACCGACCAAATCCGTGGAATACACATACAAGAAATTGGAAGAGCTTCCCACAGGAGGAAAGACACCTTTAGGAGAGGCCCTGCTGAAGGTCAATTCCTACATGTCGATATATTCAAGATCACACCCCGGAGAGATGTGCTACATCGTGATGGTGACCGATGGTAGGGCAAACGTACCTGTCACCCCCGGAGCGGACGCAAATGCAGAGGTATTGGAAATGGCCAAGGACATGAAGATACCCGGTGTGAGATGGATAATAATCGATGCCGGGACAGGATTCGCAAGGTTCGATCATGCTATGAAACTGGCCAGAGAATTGGAGGGTACGTATTTCAAACTCGATGAACTGAACGCAGATAAGCTTGCGAGCAGTGTGAAAGCTGTGATAAGATAAAAAAATAAATGGGATATCAATCCCAGTTTATTCAGGCCATAGGCAGATAGAGATGACCATATTGCAGGGTGAATTCGTTCTGCACGAAATCACGCCCATGATCATTGAGTGTACTCGCTTCATTAAGAGGGCTCATCCATCCAAGCATGCAGTATGAATAATCATATGTCCCATCTCCGTAGTACAAACCCCATCCGTATTGTTCATAATGCCAGTCAAGATAACCGAATTCGAGACCAAGCATATCCCAAATTATACCATAGTATGTGAAAATGGTGTTGCCATACATAGTGACGTTTCCTCCCGTATTCATGTCAGGGAAACCCAATTTATTGCTGATATCCTTCAATGCAAGGTATGCATCAGATCCGTATCCAGCAATAGTTATTGGATTCTGTGAAAGATATTCTATGATCATATCATTGGTCTCACTTTTTCCAGGATAGTTCTCATAGATCATTGATGCATCAGCCGTCAAGTAGAATGTTACTGCATAATCTGGGTTCATATATATCGGCGTTATTGGCATGAGGCCATTTGTCGGTAATGTTGGGCTGGAATAACTTTCAGATACTATGGCGATATTGGCCGTTCTGAGATCATCATTTCCCTCCTGGCTGTAATCGCTGAATGGCTTATAGAAACCAAGTGTATAGTCTGCAACCTCCCATGTCTGGGTCTTATCGCTGTAGTAGTATGCAACAGGATCCTCTATAACGTAATGTATTGTTGTAGGTCCGTAGTTTATGGTATAATCATATGATGATTGCAAGGCACCATAGTTCTGATTTACCTGATAATATCCACGGTAGGTAATGTAATTCATATATTCCATATCCGCAAGTGGCAATACCTGATCCACAGCAATAGCCGCATTGTATCCACTCACCTCATGCATAACATAGGAGTTCGAACTCAAGAACACATAAACATTGAATTCTCCATAGTAAGTACTCACCGTTTCAGCATCTGATGAGTTATCATCTATGTTCAGTATCGGTATCGCAACAGCAAGCATTGCAATAACGACAAGAGAAGCTATTATCTTTTTATTCATTTTCAAACCTTCTTTGAAAAGGGAGTTTCGTCAACGATCAAAATTAAGAATCGCAATAATACAGATGATATCTAGATTTTATCATGACTCAATATAATCATTGACGCCGCGTTCACGTTTGTTCATGCGGCGTATGATAGGCGTTATGGGTATTATATAATGGAAATCGTCATTTTTCAACGTTCGAATAACCAATCTCATGTCGTAAATGATATTCTTTGTTCAATTTTTGATATCACACATATCTTGAGATCTTTTTTCGAAGGATCTCGTTGATCTGAGGATCGTTACCGAATGGTTGGGCACAGAGTATCTCCACATCATGGTCCTTGTATGTGACGATCCCTCTTCCGCTTCCTTCCGTTATCCCCAGTTTCTCGGGGATGTGTTCGTCAACATGAACTCCGGATGCAAAGAACAATGGGAGAACGATGATCCTTTCAAATCCCAACTCCAACATCCTGTTATAATTATAATCAAGGCTTGGGGCGTTGTTTTCTAGGAAACCTGTGAACACATTCTCGAATCCCCTTCTTATCAATCTGTCCGCGGTCAATACCGCAATGTCGTGGTTCTCATTGGATGGGGATCCGTGGGCGATGATCAATAGGCCAGTCGTGGATCTGTCATAATCGAGATCCACGGCCCTTTCTTTCAGTACCTGTGAGATCAAAGGGTCCTTGCCGAAAGGCCCCTCATAATGTATCAGTATGCCGTGATCCTTGCTGGTGTGGGTACCATATCCTTCCGGAATACCGAGTAAGAGAGGGATGTCCCTCTCGGTTTGTTTTCCCGATGAAACGAAAAGCGGAAGTGCCACGATCTCCCTGACACCGTCAGATACCATATCCGACATGACCTGACCGATGTTCGATCCGGTCCCGCTGTATGCCGTGAACACTTTGTATCCGAGTTCCCTTAGCATATCAGCGCGGAGGTCGGTGACCTCCTGATTGTAAGGAAGTCCGGACCCGTGTCCTATGAGCAGTACTGCCGTATCATCTCTCAATGATTCGCCTCATCCTTTGTAGTACATCATTGCGTTGCAGATTGTGGCGGCTATGTTGCTTCCACCCTTCCTTCCCTTTGCAACGATGTACGGGATGTCGAGTTCCATTATCATTTCCTTGGATTCGACTACGTTAACGAATCCCACCGGAACTCCTATTATAAGATCTGGCTTGATCTTTCCTTCCTTTACCATGTCATAAAGGGTCATAAGTGCGGTCGGAGCATTCCCGACGGCTATTATCAAAGGACCCTGTATCTTTGCTGCCCTCTCCATTGAGACGGTAGCTCTTGTACAGGTCCTCTTCTTGGCCTCTTCTATGACATCATCATCGCTGATGAAACAGCGAACGTTCCCGCCGTAGCTCCCCAGCTTGTTCTTGTTGATACCTGAAGCGGCCATCTTTGTATCTGTTACAATGGTCGCTCCTTTCCTTATCAGGTCCACGCCTATGTTCTCTGCATTCTCGGAGAATGTCAGGTTCTCGGCGTAATCGAAATCGGCTGATGTGTGTATGCATCTCTTGAGTATGGAGAACTGCGGCTCGGGCCACGTCCTTCCTCCGAGTTCGGAGGTTATTATTTCCATGCTCTTCTTCTCTATATCCTCTGGTCTTAGTATCTCATAAACCATATTCATTCCTCATAACCTATATCCTCTGGGGGTGATCATCCTGCCCTGTGAGATGTATGTCTGGCTGTTGCCGACCACCACAGTGCTGAACATGTCCACCATGGAGTAATCTATGTTCTCCAAGGTTGTGACCGTGATCGATTCGTCCTTCCTGCCGATGTTCTTTGCGATACCTATCGGGGTATCCTTTGAACGATGCTGAAGGATCCTCTGGACCGCTTGTTCGAGGTGGTCCGTCCTCTTCTTGCTCTTTGGGTTGTAGAACACGATGACCATATCGCTCATCGCTGCATTGTCCACTCTCTTCATGATGAGATCGAATGGCGTCAGGAGGTCCGATAGACTGATCAATGCTGTGTCATGCATCAATGGAGCACCTAGGAGGGATGCGGCCGATGATGCAGCTGTTATACCGGGTACAGTTACGATATCTATGTCAGCATTCATATCCTCGGCTATCTGATAGATTATCCCTGCCATTCCGTATATGCCGGAATCCCCGCTGCTTATCATAGCAACGTTCTTTCCCGACATTGCGTCCTCAACGGCCATTCTGCACCTGTCGATCTCCTTCATCATTCCTGTGCTCTTGTAGGTCTTATCAGGGAAGAACTCTCTGATTATGTCGACGTATGTTGTGTAGCCGGTTACCACGTCGGCATTCTCTATCGCATCGGCAGCACGGAATGTCATATCCTCCTTGCTTCCGGGTCCGAAACCCACAACCGTCAATCTTCCCTTCGTCACTCCTTCACATCCCCTGTTCTGTATCCTGTGGTGAAGTATCTGTCATAGAGTTTGGAGAGGCTGTATTCATCGCCTAGGAAGTCTCCTACGACCGTCAAGGCCGTCTTTTCGATCTTCTCATCCTTGACCTTCTTCGCTATGTTGGTCAGATCCCCGACCAATATCTTCTGGTCAGGCCATGTTGCTTTGTATACGACTGCAACAGGTGTCTTTGGTGAATATCCTCCTTCGATGAGAGTGGAGCACATCTCCTCTATGAATCCTATGCTCAGGAATATTATCATGGTGGAATTGTGTTTTGCGAGATCCACCAATTTCTCCTTTGGCGGTACCGGTGTTCGTCCTTCCATTCTTGTGAGTATGACTGTCTGGCTCACATCCGGAAGGGTATATTCCTTCTTCAGCACGGCTGCTGTGGCCAGGAACGAACTGACTCCGGGAATGACCTCATATTCGATGTCCAGTTTATCCAATCTGTCCATCTGTTCTCTTATCGCGCCATATATGGCCGGATCGCCTGTGTGCACACGTACCACTTTCAGACCTTTGTCTGTTGATTCCTTTATGACGTCTATCACTTCATCCAGGTTCATCATGGCACTGTTGTGGATGACCGCCGAGGATTTGGCTCCCCTAAGGACATCTGGGTTGACCAGTGATCCGGCATAGATTATGACATCGGCCTCATCGATGAGCCTTCTTCCTTTGACAGTTATAAGTTCCGGATCACCGGGACCTGCCCCTATAATGTACATCATGTTCTTCTTCCTCCGTTCTTCTTTATTATCACTGTAGTGAAATAACCGTATTTTCTGCTGAGGTCCATCTCTCCGATGTATTGTTCCTTCATGCCCACATTGCTGACAACAGTCGCTTTATCCCTGCTTATTCCGAACTCTTCCATCATGGCCGCAAGTTTTTCCATGGAATTGAAAGCCTTCATCACAACTATGTTGTCAAAATCCCTGAGTGCGCTCTGCACCTGATCGTTATCATTGGCCATGGGCACGATCGCCAGACCCTCATTGTCTATCATAAGCGGGATGTTGGCCTCCGATGCTCCGCTGCAGAAGGATGTCACGCCGGGTATGGTCTCGGTCTCATATCCCAAAGCGGATATGTCCAAGCTTACATGCATGTATGTGCTGTATACCGTTGCATCTCCCAGTGTTATCATGGCAACATCACCCTCATCCAAAAGATCCGCCATCTTCCTTATGGCATCCTGATAATTGCTTTCCCTGATCTTAGTATCGGGATTCATCTCGAAGATTATCTCCTCTATCCTTTTTCCGGATAGATCCATCTCCTGTCTAACTATCTCCATGGCAGTGCTCTTCTCACCGGGGGTCTTGACCGGATATGCGATGATATCTGAACCCTCTATGCATCTTTTTGCTTTTATTGTGATCAGACCCGGATCACCCGGACCTACGCTGACCCCATAAAGTTTACCTGCCATATGATATACCGTACCGTGGATGGAGTACCAAGTATTATAATTTGGCATATATATCCAATAGCATCCTAGGAGAGCACACACCCATGAATGGAAGGAACCCAGACGAGGCTTCGAAGACCGATGACAGTATGTTCATCGTCGTCAACAACAAGAAGCTTAGGTGCGGTTATACTACCGGTTCCTGTGCTGCCGCGGCATCAAAGATGGCCGCAATGATACTTTTGGGTAAGGATGCCGCTGAGTCCGTTGAGATAATAACTCCTAAGGGAACGTGTCTGTCCTTGAATGTAGAGGATATCTCCATTCACGAAGATAGGGTTACATGTGCCGTAAGGAAGGATGGCGGCGATGATATAGATGCCACACACGGAACCCTGATCTACTCGACCGTTTCCAAAAGATCTGACGGAAAGATAGAGATAGATGGCGGAGAAGGTGTTGGAAGGGTCACAAGGAAAGGTTTGGACCAACCACCGGGGAACGCAGCCATAAACAGTGTCCCCAGAAGTATGATAAAAGAAGCACTCGATGATGTATGTGAATCCATGGGATATGTTGACGGTCTAAATGCAGTGATATCCGTTCCGGAAGGTATGAAGATATCAAAGAAGACATTCAATCCCCGCCTTGGGATAACAGGCGGAATATCGATACTGGGAACGACAGGGATAGTGGAACCCATGAGCGAGACGGCCCTAATCGATACGATCAAGACGGAACTGAATGTGAGGAAGGCATCAGGTCACGAATATATCCTGGTGGTTCCGGGGAACTATGGAAAGGATTTCTCTGACGGTATGGAAGGAATGGACGGGGACATCGCTGTCAAGTGCAGCAATTTCATCGGTGAGACCATCGACCATGCCTCAAAGTTGGGATTCAAAGGATTCCTTCTGGTTGGTAACCTGGGCAAATTGGTTAAACTCGCAGGCGGTCTCATGAATACCCATTCCAGATGGGGAGACTGCAGGATGGAGATAATGTCCTCCAATTCGATAGTCGCAGGTGCTGATGCAGAGACAGCGAAGATCATAATGTCCTGCATTTCGACCGACGATGCGTTGGATGTTCTGTCCGGTTCGGGAGATATGGAGGCTACTATGAAGGAGATAATCGATAAGATCGAATTCCATCTCAACCACAGGAGTTCAGAGGAGATGAGGATCGGGGCGGTGGTGTTCTCCTCAAAATACGGAAAACTGGGGGAGACATCCCTTGCAGAGGAATTGACAGAAAGGATCAAGGAGCAGGTGTACTGATGAAGATAAGTTTGATAGGGTTCTCAAGAAGAGGATGTGATCTGGCAAAGGAAGTTGCGAAAGTTGCCGAAATACTGAACGGACACGAATGCAAGGTATATTCGAAGACATCTGCAGAGGTCACCGGAACGATAAAGGTCGAAGGACCTACCAGTAAATGGACGGAAGAGGCATTCAAGGATTCAGATGCCATAGTCTATGTCGGAGCAACAGGCATAGCAGTAAGGTACATAGCACCGTACATAAGGAACAAGACAGTGGACCCAGCGATAATCTGCATGGATGAGAGAGGTCAATTCGTGATCTCCCTGTTGGCAGGACATATTGGAGGAGCCAACGGCCTTGCCAAGGAGATAGCCGAAGGGATAGGTGCCACACCGGTCATCACCACCGCTACGGACGTCAACGGAAAATTCTCTGTGGACACGTATGCAACAAAGAAGAACATGCACATAGGCAGCATGTCCATCGCAAAGGATATCTCATCCATACTGGTCGATGATAAGAGGGTCGGCCTCAGTACGGATCTTCAGATAAACGGTGATATACCTCCGGAATTGGACCTGAACGGAGATGAGGATGTAGGCATATTCATATCTTATTCAAACAAGAAAGGACCGTTCAAAAGCAATCTCAAATTGACCCCCAGATGTCACGTGCTTGGGATAGGTTGCAGGAGAGGCACCCCCATGGAGAGGATAGAGCAGCTTGTCAATGATGTCCTTAGTGAGAATGACATCTCCATGAAGAGCATAAGGGCAATTGCCAGTATAGATCTTAAAAGTGACGAGGAAGGTCTTTTGGAGTTCAGCAGATCCATCGGCATCGAACCGGTGTTCTTCACATCGGATGAGCTGAACGCCCTTCCCGATATGGGGTTCACTCCCTCCCAGATGGTAAGATCGGTGACCGGAGTTGACAACGTATGTGAAAGATCGGCCGTAGCTGCTTCGAATAAAGGCGACATCGTTATAAAGAAGACAGCAAAGGACGGAGTGACCGTGGCTGTGGTCAGAGAACCCATGATTATCGATCTGTCGGAGGAATAAGATGCAAAGGGACCGAGTGATAATATTCGCCGGAACCACCGAAGGAAGGATGATGGCCGACATATTGGACAATGCAGGAGTTGATGTACTGGCCTGTGTTGCCACCGAATTCGGGAAACAGTTGATCCAAGAGACGGATCACGTCAAAGTGTCCTCTGACAGACTAGGGGAGGAAGGTATGCTCAGGATAATGAATGAGGGCGCATCATGCGTGATCGATGCCACCCATCCCTATGCGACCATAATATCCGGAAAGATCAGAAAGGCATGCGAAGAGACCGGTACCGAGTACATCAGACTCCTGCGTTCCGAGAGTCACAAGGACAAGGATGTGATAGTGGTCCCGGATGTTGCATCCGCGGTAGAATATCTGAAAGGCACACAAGGGAACATCCTAGCTACGACAGGAAGCAAGGAACTAGACAAATACACTCAGATAGAGAATTACAAGGATAGGGTATTCGCAAGGGTATTGTCGATGCCAACTGCATCCCAGTCATGTGCGGATATCGGATTCCAAGGTAAGAACCTCTTTTGCATGCAGGGGCCGTTCTCAGAGGAACTCAATTACGGACTCCTCAAACAAGTGGATGCCAAGTACATGGTGACTAAGGATTCGGGGGAACCCGGAGGCTTCGACGAGAAGATGAGGGCCGCAAGAAGGGCCGGGGTGACCATGATACTAATTGCAAGACCCGAAGAAACGGAAGGATACAGTTTCGATGAGGTCATAGGTATATTGTCCAAACGTTTCAAAATCCAGACAACATCCAAAGAATGCCATTCCAGACGTAAGATATCAATTGTGGGTATCGGAATGGGAAACGAAGATACACTCACCATAGGTTCAAGAAAGGCTATCGACGAAGCAGATCTCCTCGTTGGAGCGGAAAGGATGATACGTTCTGTCACAAAGGGACAGGACTCCTTGGCAGAATACAAACCGGATGCGGTCATGTCATATGTTGAGGGACATCCGGGATATCGAAGGATAGCTGTTCTGGTCTCCGGAGATGTAGGATATCACAGCGCAGCCAAGAAACTGATAGATCGTATAGATACATCGGAATTCGATCTTGACATAAAATGCGGGATATCCTCCATTGCATATCTATGCTCAGTGTTCAGGACATCTTGGGATGACGCATATCTTATGAGTGCTCATGGTCAGGAATCCAACATAGTCGGAGCAGTATCCGTACAGAAAAAGGTCATTGCCCTGATGGAAGGGGAAAAAGGCGTAAAGAGGATGTGCAGAGAACTCATAGAATATGGTCTTGATGATGTCATTGTCAAAGTAGGCCAGGATCTTGGACAGGATAACGAGAGATTATCGGAAGGAAGGCCTTCCGAGCTCTTAGACGAAGAATTCGGAAATCTGTGCATAGCGATGATATTGAACGATTCACCGGATACGGTGAACCCTATCGGTATAATGGATGATGAGTTCATTAGGGGCGATGCACCTATGACGAAGAGTGAGATAAGATCGCTTTCCGTTATCAAACTCAAGCTTTCCAAGGATTCCGTATTGTATGACGTGGGGGCCGGTACAGGTTCTGTCGCTATCGAAGCCGCAAAATGTGTTCAGGACGGATACGTATATGCCATCGAAAAGGAGAACGAAGCAGTATCCCTGATAAAAGAGAACAGGATCAAATTCAAGGTCCCGAACCTTCATGTCGTTGAGGGATATGCGCCTGATGCGTTGAAGGACCTTCCAGTTCCCACACATGTTTTCATAGGCGGATCGTCCGGTAATCTCAAGGATATAATGCAGGAATGTATGGACAAGAATCCTAAGGTAAGATTTGTCATAAATACCATCACTCTTGAGACCATATCTGAAGTTCTGAGATGCATGAAGGAACTGGATGTGGAAGAGGAAGAGATAGTATCCATCAATGCCGCAAGGTCCAGAAAGGCCGGTAGTTATCACCTTATGACGGCCAACAATCCTGTATACATAGCAGTGTGCAAAGGAAAAGGATGATCAATAGAGGTCGTCACGTCTGTACATGAAGTAATCGATGCTTCCCATGTTATCATCGGTTCCAAGAGCATCCTTGTGTTTTGACAGAAGATCGACCGTGAGAACATGTTCATCATCTCCGAAATATTCACCGATGACCTTCCCTTTCGGATCGATCGCAATGCATCCTCCGCCGAGTCTCACGCCCTTTCCGTTATCTCCCACACCGTTCACGGCACCTACGAACACACAGTTATCGGCCGCTCTTGCGGGAAGATGTCTCATCCAGATGTCCCTTCTGCGGTCACCCCCCAGAGGCGAGGCGTAGGATATCAGAACGATCTCGGCGCCTTCCTTTCTAAGTTTGCATGTAATATCGGGAAAATGGGATTCCCAACACAACTGGATCCCGATCCTGCTTAATGGAGAATCGAAAGCGGATATGACATCGCCGGGTCTGAAGGCGGATCTTTCCCCTCTTCCAAGATGGGTCTTTCTGTAGAAACCTATCTTACCTGTACCGTCCGCTACCGCATGGGTGATGAAAAGGTCCTCTCCATCCCTTTCTATGAATCCAAAGATGATTGTGATATCGGATATCTTCGCATTTTTACAAAGTATCTTGATCCTTTCATCATCACTCGATATTGAATGAGGTCCGGGATCGTCGGATGTATAACCTGTAAGACATGCTTCCGGAAAACAGATGATGTCGGAACCGGAAAGTTCGTTAATTTTCTGGATCATCCTCTGCAGATTCCCGTCGGTGTCCCCAACGACGGATCCCATCTGGACCAAGGACAATCTGATGTCTTTCATGTAAAAGAAAAAAAATGGTACTTTCGTACCTTATTCGTTTTCGCGGCGGTTCTGGCGTTCAGCCTGTGCTTTATCGGACCTATCCTTCTTTTCTTTCTCGATCTCTTCGATCTCCTCGTTGATGCCGTCTATCTTCTCGCAAAGCTTCTTGACATCATCGTTGAAGGTGTCCTTTCCGTCTTTGTACAGGGCGTATACCTTGTTACCGATATCCCCCTCAACCTTTCTGATCTCGCTCTTCTTATCGCTTATCTTAAGGTTAAGTCCGGTCTCATCGATCTTCTCGATACCCACACTGGTAACATCCTGCAAAGTGCTCATTATCTTATCTGTGAATCCCATTCGATCACCTCTTACAGCGGTCCGTTCCCTCTGTTGTTGCCGAACTGGTCGAAACTCGATCCATATGAATTCACAGGTTCAGTGTATGAGTTGGACTGCGACCCTCCGATAGAAGCTCCACCGATGAGTTCATTGATCCTTTCGCATTGCCTCAACACTTTATCGTTGACCTGTTCTCCAGACAGATATGAATTGAATATGATGTTGCCTATCTCCATCTTCAATCTGTTTATCTCCGGTGCTGCGTTGTTATCCCTTTCCCTCTGTCTGTTCTCATCAAGGGTGGTGGAACCGACGCGGGTCGCGTCCTGCAACCCCTTTTTGATCATGTCTCCAAATCCCATTTGTACACACCTCAATCCACTAGTTTGTGATATTTGTATGCTGGTTCACCCTCATTGAAACAGTATTTTATGGTGGTGAAATCCTTCTTGAATGATTTCACATCCTCCTTTACCTTCTTGGGGTCTTCCTTGTTCTTCACAACACGGGCAACGAGTTCGGCGACGACCTTCATATCGCTCTCCTTCATTCCCACTCTTGTCATCTCCTGGGTACCGAATCTAAGGCCGGAAGGCTTAACGGAACTGGTATCGCTTGGAAGCATGTTCTTGTTGCAGATGATGTTGGCATCCTCAAGCAGCTGGGCGCATTCCTTTCCGCCTCCGAATTCGGTCACATCCAAAGCAAGGGCATGTGATCTTGTGAATCCCAGATCAGGACAGAGTACAGGCACTCCCAGTTCATACAATGATTCCCCAAGCGCTCTGGCATTCTTACATGTCTGTGCCGCATAGTCCTTTGCATAAACCTGCATCTCAGCAAGCGTCATTGCAAGTGCTGCCATCGCATGAAGGTGGTGGCTGGATGTAACACCTGGGAAAACAGCCTTCTGTATCTTCTTCTCCTCTTCCTCGGTGAGGTTGGAACCCAAGATCATACCGTGGTTGGGTCCCGGGAATGTCTTGTGTGTTGAAGATGAAACAATGTTCACACCGTCCTCGAAGGGCTTGTGGAACTGTCCTCCTGCTATAAGGCCCAGAACGTGTGCACAATCCTCCCATACGAGGCAGTTTATCTCATTGAACGTATCCTGAAGCTCCTTTATTGGCGGAGGGAACAGGAAGACGGAAAGACCGAATTGGGCGATCTTAGGCCTCTCTTTCTTCAGAAGCTTTATGGTACCGTCCACATCAAGATTCATATCATCAACGTTGAACGGGTAGTTGACTGAACGTACGGCCCTCTGCCCGAATGCTCCGAACTCGCATGTGGAGATATGAGCACCCTGGGCAAGGGCGCAGGTGGTTATTGTATCACCCGGTTCTGCGAATGCGAAGAGAACGGCCATGTTGGCCACCGTTCCTGAAACGGGTCTGACATCCGCAAACTCGGATTCGAACAATTTCTTTGCAAGTTCCACCGCTTTCAGTTCGACCTCATCCACGTAGATGTTACCTTGATAGTATCTCTTTCCCGGAAGTCCCTCAGCGTATCTGTCGGCAAAGTCAGATATGAGTATCTCTTTCGCAAGCGGGCTCATTAGGTTCTCGGATGCGATCATCGGGATGCATTCCTCGAACCATTTGTTGTGTTCCATTACCTTCTGCCTGATGAAACGGCCGTCATCTGTCATCATGAATATCGTTGACCTGCAACGTACCAAGAGTAAAAAAGGGTTGGCTTGCTCATTCCATTATGACCAAGCTGTTGACCTCTTCGACGGACACATCATCGACAGGGTCCGTGTTCCTGAGGTGGGCCAACTGCAGGGAGACGAAATCCCCTAGTATTATGCATTTGAGATTCTTCTCCAGATTGCCGGACCCTGTGACATGATACGATACGATCTTGAGCTTCTTGTCCTGAAGTATGTTTATCGAGGTATCGGTCATGCATCTTATGACCTCAGATGCATCATCATCGTAGAGTATCACAGGCATGAATATCCTGTTCTTCACATCATCTGTCCACCCGATGATCTCGTTGTGATTGAATTCGGGCAGTGATCCGCAGAATGAAATGAACTTGGAGTTCTCGTTTATCTGAGTCTTCCATCTTATGGCCGAGGACCTCATGGTCGCAAGACTGTATATCACAGGTATCTTGTTCAGAAGCATCTTTGCGATATCCTCTACAAGCGTATCTTCTTCGGAGATCAGTTTGTCCCTATGCACCTTAAGATCGGGAAGTATCGCCTCCAATGCGGATGCCGCATCGCAGACCTCCATCTTCTCCAATACCTTTGCGATGTATCCAAGGATATATCCGAACGCACCTCTGGACTGCAATCCTCCCGGCATCTTGACCAGTATCTGTTTGTGGGCAAGGCATCTCTGCATCAGTTCCCCTCCAACAGTTATACAGACTATCCTGCTGCTTCTGTGTCTTGCTTCCTCGTAGGCCATCAGGACCTCTTTCGTATCTCCGGAATAGCTTACCAGGACAACAACGGTCTCTCTGCCGACCCATCCGGGAAGTTCGATGCCCCTTACGACATTGACGGGAGAGCCTGTGGAACCATCCGCATAATCCGATATGACATCCCCTGCAAGAGCGGATGCCCCCATTCCGCAGATGCAGACGATCTTCGACATAGGGAGGGGCGGCAGCTCTGAAGCAAGGGCCTCCTCGATCTGTTCCGGCAGATTGTAGATCTGTTCGTACATGGTGGAGCTTGAGACCTGTTCCTTCATAAATCACCCATCCGAATCTCTGAAATCCGTTTGAATATAAAAAGAAGGAGTATAGTGTCATCAGCTACCACAATATTATTTTTTACAAATTATTTAGTAGTGGAATGACAATCCAATATTGTTAACATGAGCGGAGAATATCTAAGATCCGGAGGTCTGGGCAAGGCATTGGAGGACATCAAGGCAGGCAAGATGGTGCTCGTCTATGATTTCGACGACAGGGAGAAGGAGACCGATATGACGATCGCATCCGAATTCATAACGGCCGATGTACTGAGGACGATGAGGAAGGACGCAGGCGGTCTGGTGTGCACAACCACACCCAACAGGATCGCCAAGGAGCTAGGTCTTCCTTTTTTGTCAGATGTGTTCTGGGACGGAAGGGAAAAGTATCCACTCCTGGGAGCAATGGCACCTAACGATATCCCTTATGATAACACCAAATCCTCATTCGGGATAACCATCAATCACCGCAAGACCTACACAGGAATAACGGACAACGACAGGGCACTGACCATCAAAGAATATGTCAACACGATCTTCAAGGATGCTCCGAAGGAAGAGATCATAAAGGAACTCGGAGAGAATTTCAGAGCTCCTGGGCATGTGCACCTTCTGAACACGACATCAAAGATCCTGAAGACAAGGCACGGACATACTGAGCTTTGTTCCGCACTGATGTATATGGCAGGCGTCAGGCCGTCGGCGACGATATGTGAGATGCTTGGGGACAACGGTTCTGCAACCTCTAAAGAGAAAGTGATGGAATACGCAAAGAAGAACAATGTGCAGTTCATTACAGGCACAGAGATATTGGAAGCTTGGGATAAGTTCCTAAGGGAAACCGGAATGGATGTGTGAGACAGATGGTAAGGGTGATGGCATCAGGTGTTTTCGATATAATACATACAGGCCACATCCATTATCTTCAACAGGCCAAAGCATTGGGCGATGAACTCATAGTCGTTGTCGCATGCGATGATACCGTACGCAAGAAGAAACATGAACCGATAACTCCCGATGTCATGAGGGCCAGGATCGTTGACAACCTCAAACCAGTTGACAAAGCGATCGTCGGAGGGGAAGGAAGCATATTCGATACGGTCAGGATGATATCCCCCGACATCATAGTTCTGGGATTCGATCAGCATTTCAAAGAGGAAGATCTCAAAAGGGAACTTGACAAGAACGGTCTTGGGCAAATAAAGGTCGTAAGGGCCACGGAATGTGCGGAGGACCTTACCGCAACAAGGAAGATCGTTGCAAAGATAAGGGAACTGGAGGCCGATGAATGAAGCTCATAGGGATAGCGGATACGACGTTCGCAAGATATGATATGGGTTCTGCTGCCATCAATGAGTTGGAAAGAACAGGAACAGGTTTCAGGATCGAAAGGTACACGGTACCCGGCGTGAAGGACCTCCCCGTTGCATGCAAGAAGCTCATCGAGGAGAAAGGATGCGACATCGTAATGGCACTGGGAATGCCCGGACCTAAGGAGAAGGACAAGATGTGCGCACATGAAGCATCCACTGGTCTGATAAGGGCTCAGCTCATGACCAATAAACACATTATAGAGGTGTTCGTCCACGCTGATGAGGCAAAGGACGATAATGAACTGGCGTTCCTTGCGGACAGCAGAACACGAGAGCACGCAAAGAACGTATATGATCTGATTTTCAGGCCCGATGACCTTACGAGAAAGGCAGGTACGGGGCAAAGACAGGGATTCGCGGACGAAGGTCCGGTCAGAATGAGGTGATATGAATGAAAGCATACAAGATAGGGATGGTGGCAGCCGAGTTCAACTTCGATGTCACATCGATGATGATAGAGAGAGCGAAGGCAGAGGCCGAGTTCCTTGGCGTAGAGATTGTTAAGACGATAATGGTACCGGGAGTTTACGAGATACCTCTGGCTGTCAAGGCACTTCTGGAAAGGACCGATGTAGATGCCGTGATAACATTAGGTGCCGTCATCAAAGGCGAGACCAAACATGATGAGGTGGTCATAGCACAGGCATCAAGACTTGTCGCCGATCTCCAATTGGAGTTCAATAAGCCCGTTGCATTCGGAATAACGGGTCCGGATATGACGCAGCTGCAAGCGATGGACCGCATCGAGAAGGGACGTGATGTCGTGGATGCGGCCGTCAAGATGTTGAAACAGTTGGAAAAACTCTGATCCGACCCATCCAACACATAAACATTTTTAATATACCTCTTATATTCACCTTTTAGGGAATCATCAATTCCCTGTTCACTGAATCACTATCACGATAACAAGATCGTCCAAGGACGATAGGTCAACGTGCCCCGCGGGAGCGACCTGCCGGGCTCATTTGAGACAAGTAATAGGATGGGCAAAAGAGAACACTCCTTAGAAAAAATACAAAAGGGGTGTAACAGAAGAGCAGGAGACATTGATCTATTCCCTCCGCCCAAGGAGGGCAACGTAATGAACATTGATCCAAATGCAACGAAATACATGATAAAGGCAAAGATAACTGCCGATGGTATCGTGGAGAAACCCGATGTGGTGGGAGCCATATTCGGACAGACCGAAGGACTTCTCGGAGAGGACCTGGACCTCAGGGACCTGCAAAAGACGGGAAGGATAGGAAGAATAGAGGTAGAGGTAGCATCCAAGGGCGGAAAGTCCGAGGGTATAATCTACATCTCATCAAGTCTCGATCAGGTTGAGACCGTGATAATAGCATCATCCTTGGAGACCATTGACAGAGTGGGGCCGTGCAAGGCATCCATAAGGGTCCTTGGAATAGAGGATGTACGTATAATAAAGAGAGAGAAGGTCGTCGAACGTGCGAAGGAACTTCTCAACGACATGATCAGTCAGTCCAAAGGTTCAAGTGCGGACCTTACTCAGAACATAAGGCAGAGCATACAGGTCGAGGAGATCACAACCTATGGAAAGGACAAATCCCCGGCAGGACCTAACGTGAAGGACTCAGAATCCATAATAATAGTGGAAGGTAGGTCCGATGTCCTTAATCTTCTGAAAGCAGGCATAAAGAATGCTATCGCAGTTGAAGGGACCAACATACCCAAGACCGTCCAGGACCTTTCAAGGGAAAGGGTCACCACCGCATTCGTGGATGGGGACAGAGGAGGAGAATTGATCCTCAGGGAATTGTTCCAAACTGCAGAGATAGATTTCGTGGCCCGTGCACCTCGTGCACATGAGGTTGAGGAACTGTCATCAAAACAGATAGTCAAATGTCTCCGCAACAAGGTCCCCGGCGACCAGTACATGGAGATGAACGGACTCGTCACCGAGGAGAAGGAACTCCCTCAGGACGATGACGACAGGTCAAGGAGACCCCGCGACGACAGGAACAACAACAGAAGGGACCGCAACGGTAACGGCAACGATAAGAGACCAAGGTCCCGCGACAATGACGATAACGACAACTCCAGAAGAGGCCGTGACAGATTCAATAACGATAACGTTGAGAGATTCAAGAAGAAGGTCGAAGAGGATGTCGAAGAGGAACCCGCATCCGAGAGACCGGCAGCAGAAACACCCTTTAAGGATGTCGATGAGGTCAAGGAGACCAAACCGAGAAGGTCCAGAACCACGAAGACAGAGGACTCTGACGAGGATGAGAAACCTACAAGGACGCTCCGCGGAAAGAAGGAGAAGAGCCCTAAGATACTGTCTCCTGAACAGGAGGCTTTCAGGGACACACTGCTCAGCATGTCATCCACGCACAACGCAAAGCTTCTGGCAGAGGATAACTCCGTCGTAAGGGAAGTGGCAGTAAAGAATCTTGTCAACTCCTTGAAAGAGGATTCCGAAGGAATCGCTATAATAGTCTTTGACGGCGTCATATCCCAAAGGATACTGGATGTCTCTGTTGAAAGGGGCATCAAGACGATAGTCGGTACACGCAAAGGTAACATAACCAAGATGCCATCCGATACCGTCATACTGACAAAGGAAGATCTCTACTGAGGTGCAAACATGAGCGGAAAGGTAGCGGCAGAGACATGGGACGACATCAAAGGCGTCAAGAGTACAGAGGACATCCTCATACCCTCTGACCCCTTAGATAGGGTCCTGGGTCAGGAGGAAGCGATCCACTTGGCGAAGATAGCTGCGGTACAACGCAGACATCTTCTGTTAGTAGGACCACCCGGTACAGGGAAGTCGATGATCGCCCGCGCCCTTTCCATGAACCTTCCCAAACCCAAAGAGGAGATCAGGATAGTCAAGAACCCTGAGAATCCTGAACGCCCCTTCCTCGAGATACTTGATGAGGATCAGGTACATGATGAGGATGGTATAAGGGCAGAGTCCGTAGGCAAACTGCTGGAACCGGAGAATGCCCCCAGGAATGTCGCGGAAAGATTAGGATACCTATGCAAGAACTGCGGAAAGTACTCACTTCCCGCTGACATAACCTGTCCGTTCTGTAATAAGAGCAAGATCGAGATGGGTGCGAACTCCAATCCTTTCGGGGATCTCCTTAGCGGAATGCTTGAGGCTACCATGCCTCAGGCCGTTGTAACAGGAAAGGAGAGAGTTCACACTACCCGGGTATTGTCAGACGGGTCCGAGGAGACCGTTGTCTTCGAAAGGGCCGGAGAAAGCATCAGGATGCTTGACAGCAAAGCCCTCCAAAAAAGGAACCAACTGAACAAGAAGTCTAACCAGAAGATATTGGTAAAACTCAACAGGGACCCGTTCGTACTTGCAACAGGTGCATCCGAGACTGAACTCCTGGGTGATGTGAGGCACGATCCATATGGGGGCCATGAGAAACTCGGCAGCCCTGCATATGAAAGGGTCACCGCAGGTTCCATACATGAGGCGCATGAAGGAGTACTGTTCATTGATGAGATATCACACCTCGGGAATCTTCAGAGGTTCATACTGACAGCTATGCAGGAGAAGAAATTCCCCATTGTGGGAAGGAATCCGCAATCGGCAGGGGCTAGTGTGAAGGTGGAGAATGTACCCTGTGATTTCATATTGGTCGCCGCATGCAACATACAGGACCTTGAGAACATACTTTCTCCGTTGAGATCGAGGATAATCGGAGGAGGATATGAGGTACTCGTCGATACGGCGATGCCTGATACACCACGCAACCGTGCCAAATATGCTCAATTCGTTGCTCAGGAGGTCATGATGGACGGACACATACCACATGCAACCATGGAAGCCGTAGAACTGATAATAATCGAAGGAAGAGCAAGAGCGAAGGCAGATAACCAGACGGGTTCACTAACGCTCAGACTAAGGGAACTCGGAGGTCTGATAAGGGCAGCCGGGGATGTTGCTGTCATCGAGGGAGCATCTCTGATAACTGCAGACCACATAAGGGAAGCATTGAAGAGATCAAGACCTGTTGAGGATCAGATCAAGGAAAGATACGGATCGTACATGAAAGGTGTATCAAAGGATGTTTCCAGTGCGCAGAAGGAGAAATCCCAATATTACTTTGAGAACGAACATCTGGATGACCAGATGTTCAACTAATACATATGAACTGACCATCTAACTTGTCTTGTTTGCTCTTGCGTTATCTCCGAACATCCTCCTGTAGTCGGAGAAAGTGGATCCTACTTTCCATTTCCTTCCGTATCGTAACCAGCAGAACAAGATGAGGTCTCATTTTTTACAATGCATCTCCAGACTGTTAAAAGTCGGAAACATCTATTCGAACAGATGATAGCATAATCTGAAAAAATCCTTCCATTGAACGATACTGTATCCCGCATGTGGATGCCAGTTTCCCAAGATACTTCATCATCCCATACGTATATCTGAATGGTCTTCCTATCATTCAATGCGCATACAAAAAGATGTGTTTATTCACCCTATGTCAAAAATACATGGTCTCTTGCCTCTTTTGTTTGCGTACTTGGATGCAAGAGACCACTTTAAGGGAAAATCGTTCCTTGCGGTCCTGTGAGCGCAAGGGATCTTGTTTTCTATCACTGCTTTTCAGACCTTGCTCCGAAAGACCTCCCTATTATGAATGCCAACGCTATACCCAATGCAATTATCACGATAGCCATCAGTATCAGGATGGTTGTTGAGTCTATGCCGCTTCCTGCTTTCGAATCTGCCGGGTGGCCTAACGCGAAATGCGAGAAATGGTCCATTACTAACACTATGCATCCGTTCTTGTATGTGAACTCGAGTTCGTCTATGGTTCCGTCATCCTTAAGATGCCAGGCGTGAACATCGTTTATGTTCACGCCATCCTGTATCTCAAACGGTAAGGAAACTGTCACCTTTCCACCCAATTGATGTAAGGATGAATTCCCTACATGTGCGGTTACCTCGAATATCACATCATTGTGGCTTACTACGTCGCGGTGATCTTTGAGCAACTCGTTCCAGTCAACGGTGTTGATGTTTATGGTAAGATCCCCTACCTTACCGGATGTCATGCTCTTGAGAACACTGTTCGGTATGTCCACTGTTCCGTTGCTTGAGAATATCTTCAATCCCGCTCCTGCCGCAGCTATGCTCGCGGGGGAGAGGACGGTGAGAGTCCTTGCGGATCCCAGATCTACTGATATCATTGAAGGTAACGAGTTGTTTCTCGTGGATTCCTTTGCTCTCGCTATGTGTTGCAGAATGGTGTCGATATTGTCTGACGAGATGCGTGCGTTGGTTCCGGACATTGATGCTTTGACGTGTATCTCGGCAATGTGTCCGTTCACTCCGTTGACTATCTCTGTCTGAACTGTATCTTCTTCGGTCGATCCTCCGGATGTTCCCTTTCCTACGGTAACAACGCAGATAGCGGTTGTTATCGGAGTTCTGTTCTCTGATATCAGCGAGGCTGTTATGACAGCTGTTCCGTCGGATATCGCAGTTACGGATCCGTTCATGTCCACGGTAGCAACCATGGTGTTGTTGGACGTCCACGTGATCAATCTGTTTCCGATCTCTCCAGAGCTGAGAGCCGCCGTTAACCTAACAACGCCTCCCGTTGTGAGACTCAGTGAGGTTTGATCTAGGTACAGAGTGCCTGTAGGGGTTTCTCCCGAACCTCCTCCCACGGTTACAAGACAGAATGCGGTCCTTTCTCCATCGACGGTCTTGGCATAGATCACTGCCGTTCCGTTGGACATAGCAGCTAGGTTACCGTTTGAATCCACCATGACGATCGAATTGTTGCTTGAGGACCATACAACGTTCTTGTTGGAAGCGTTGCCGGGAAGAACATTTGCTATCAGAGTGTCAATACCTCCGACATCCAAGAGTACCTCGGTTTTGTTGAGAGATATGCTTGTTACTCCCGTTTGATACGATATCACGTTGACAATGCATTCCGCTGTGAAGAACGGATTGTACAGAGATGTTGCGGTTATGGTCACTGTTCCTATTCCCATTGCTGTCAGGTTCCCTTCGGAATCAACTTCTACAATGGTTGGATCACTCGATACGAATGTAACTCTCTGGTCTGTTACATTGCTTGGTTCGAAGATGGGATTGATCATACCGTTATCTTCAACGTTCATGTACATCAGACCCTTATCAAGGGTCAATCCTCTGACCTCGACTTCGGAACTTATCTCCGATACGTTGATGTAACATCTTGCGGATGCGGTTGGATCAACATGTGAATATACCATTACATAGGCCATACCTTTTCCTACGGCTTTGATGTTACCTTCCTGATCAACCGTTACAATGGTTGTGTTGCTTGATGACCAAACGATCTTTGAATAATTGCCTGTGGAAGTTGTTACACTCGCAGACAACCCGTCTCTATCATTTTTCATCATATACAAAACATCGTGACTGATGGTTATGTCTTCAATGACAACGCCGTTTTTCTCGGTCTCCATCTTCGTGAAGACGGTTCCAGAAGGTATTGCCGCAGAGGCCATCTCCTTTATGGTGTATCCTTCGGTGACTCCGCTTTCAGTGTAACACCAGATGTCGGTGGCACTCGGGCGGGTTTGAGAGATCACATATGTTAATGCTCTGATATTAT
Source organism: Methanobacteriota archaeon (assembly GCA_023402275.1). Classification (GTDB taxonomy): domain Archaea; phylum Thermoplasmatota; class Thermoplasmata; order Methanomassiliicoccales; family Methanomethylophilaceae; genus Methanoplasma. The sequence continues at coordinate 5,777 of JAEXCH010000015.1, read as the reverse complement.
CTATCCCATTTTTGATGGATATCTCCCACCTGCTGTTCTTGTCGCTCCAGAAGTACAGGTTGTTCCTAAGATCATCATACATTGGGTTCCCTTCGTTATCCAAAGTCACTCCGTATTCCTCAAGAGTTTCCAAAGCACCTATCAGATCCTCTCCGGATGTGGTTATCCATTTTCCCGTTTCTCCCTCATTTATGAAGAAACTGTAATCCTTACCGGAATCTTGCTTGACGCTTACGCTATAGACCAGCGCCCTATCATTGTACCATAACAACTCTCCGTTAGGTCCAGCCCTTACTGCCTGAGATCCGAATTGATCAGGTACCAGCTCAGGATAACCCTTTGCGATTCCTTCTTTTTGTCCGGGTTTATCTGAGAATATTATCAGACTATCCCCGCCACTAGGAGAATATGGCAGCATATAGATGTAGACCGTACCGTCGGCATCAACATGGCTTACATCCATTGCGACACCGCCGTGGGTTCTGTTGTTTACATTATATTGATAAGCCTCCTTGAATGTGCTGCCCACAACGTCAAACACATAAAACGTGGTCCCGGCTGTGACATATGCGCGATCGTTGAACACAAGGAATTGTGAAGTAGCCGCAGTTGGTTTGCCAAGATCGATATATCCTATATCAGAGAACTTTCCGTTGTTTATTGTTGCATAGGCTACCTTGGAATTACTTGTTTTCGAACCTTCTTCAGAATCGAACAATCCGACTCCGTATGCTGTAATGTAAAGCCTTGAGCCGTCTGTTGTAAGCCAGCCGTCATCATGCATCTGTCCAGCTATTCCTTCAAGCACCACAGTGTTCCTTATGGAACCTGTTGCGGTATCGAGAGAATTGAACATACGAGAATGCATCGTGGCATCGGTACGACCTATTGAGAACCAGTACATATACCCATCAAGGAACACTATCTGCGAACCCTGCATAGGCTTGTATATTCCATGAATATTTGTTTCCCAGAGTTTCTGGGAAAGATCGGGAGTATACTTTGCCAAGTACGAGATCGAATTTCCGCCTTCGTTCTTGATGTGTATTACGTAGGTGTATCCTCCGTCGGCGAATACATTCTCACTTCTGGCATCTAAGTCTGTAACGTAGTTAAGATCGCTATCATATACTTTTTTGGTCATACCGTCGAATATCAAACCGTTAGCATATCCAACGAAGTGGAAGAAATCGGTCGAAGATATCGATGGTACCGAAGCCACAGACATACCATCGGTGAGATCCACTTTGTAGACCTTGTCGTAAGCTCTTACATACATGTAATCGCCGACAACCAAAGGTGCACTCGGGTGTCCTTCCCAGCTCATTGATGCTGCAGTCGTACCAACCAATCCTGTACCAAATATCCAATTAAGCTGCAATTCGTCGTTTGCAGTTGGAGTATTCATGTCAATTATGCCCTTCGGATATCCAGATATGGTATAGTATACGTAATTGACGTCTATTTCGATGTCATCGGTTATTCCCGTCAATCTTAGTATGTGTGTGTTGTGGTATTCTGTCTTGCCAGATGAGCCGTATGTGACGGTCCATTCGACGAACTCATAATCCTCATCCTCGTCATATTTCAGGATCAGGACATCCGTGCTTTGAACTCTGTTTCCGGATCTGAATTCATTACCGTTGAGTATCGAAGTTATGGTTCCGTGTTCTGTCCCGTTTCCGTATGTTACCGTCAATCCGGTAACTTCTGAACCCACAGACACTTCGTATTCCGCAGAGAGGTTGCCTTTCGCAGATCTTACTGTTATTACTGCATCTCCCTTACCTATTGCAACGATCACACCATCCTGTGTTACGGTCGCTACGTCTTCATTACTTGATGACCATATCATGTTCCTGTCGGTAGCATCATACGGCAACACTCTCGGAATTAGGACTTTCCTCTCTCCGATGCTCATATTTCCCTTGGAAGATTCCAATGATATATCTGTCATCGATATCTCTTTAACTTCGAGAGGCCGAGAGATCGTTATGTTTCCATCAACAGATGTTGCGAATATGGTGGTGTTACCTGCGGATAATGCTGTAACTCTACCAGAGATGGAGACGGTTGCGACCGTTGGGTCGGCCGATCTCCATACAAGACCCTTGTTCCAAGCACCTTCGGGTGTGAATTTGATTATGAAATCAACCTGTTCACCCACATTCATTTCGCTGACGGGATCAACGAACTCTATGTTCTCCAACGATATGCTTTCTCCTCTGTCGTATTTTGGTATCTTGATTATGCGTTCTCCGTCCTTACATATCCATCCTTCAGCATCTACCATAAAGGGAGACCCTTCCTGGAATGTTACCTTGCTGAGATTGGGAGGCAATTTTTGGGGCAAAGACACCACTGAAGATGATATCACAATTTCCGTGAGTAGCCGATTGCTTGAGCCCAAAGTAAGTTGTTTTATGTTTGTTATGCCGTATGGTACAATGAGTTTGGTTATGTTTGTATCACTAATCGATACAGAGTCCACTTGGTAAAAGCCTTCTGTATCTGTATAGTTTTCAAGCGAGCCCTCTATTATTGTCGGTAGTGTTACTACCCCAGATAAATATGTATCACCTGTGATAGTAAGTGTCCCTATAACCTCTTGACTATTCGATCCAACCGTGTTTGCCTTAACGGAATAGTTTGAAAGATCGGATGAATTTACAACAAATCTACTTTCTCCAACATCATGAACGAATATGGGGCTTATCGCGGTATCATCAACAACGCTGAAGGAAGTGAATGATGATCTGACCGCACCAAATACGCTAATATAATATTGACCAGGCTTAACGTCATCGAATCCATATTTCCCAAAATCATCAGCGGTCGTAGTTTTTATGGGATATCCCAATTCATTTCTTAAAACAACCGACAGATCCCCATAATCCGCATCTGATACTTTTATAATGATCTCCCCCGTCAAAGAATATTTTTCTCCATAATATGGCTCTTCCACCTTAATATGACAAGTGCTTGTCTGATCGATCTCACCATCCCAGATGGTTGCAACTATCTCGGTTTCTCCTTCACCAACTGCTGTCACAACACCGGTACCGGAAACGATGGCGATACTATTGTCTTCCGAGTGCCAAGATATCTTTCTTTCTGTTACGTTTGATGGTATCAGTGTTGCAACAAGCTCTATCTTCTCTCCCAATTTAGTGAATGTCCAGCTTGTTTTATTTAATTCTATGCCCTCAGGATATGTCTTGACAAATTGGTCAACTTTTATTCTATATTCTATGAATTTGCTCGGATCATCCCCCGAACTTACTGTTATGGTTGTTTCACCCGGTGCAATGGCCCTAACCCATCCTCCAGCGACAGTCGCAATCGAAGGATCGGCAGAAATCCATATGAGAGTTTGGTTGTGAGCATCGGAGTTAACGGATGCTTTCAGTATTGTTCCTTCACCCTCGATCAAGTTCATCGATAATGATCCATCCGTTTCTATTTTTGTAACACTATTGCCCACATCCCATTGTGGTATCGTTACGTCTATCTCACCCATATTTCCACCACGAATGATACCATTGCTATCTATATGGAAGATAGACCCCTCCTCAAACGTCACATTTGACACCCTGGCGGTCGAATTAAATAATAAAATACTCAGTGCTGTTACCGACGATGGGAAAACCACAGATGTTGCTAGTGAAGTATTTGCATATTTGAGTTGATCTAGAGAAGATACACCAAATGAAATAATTGTTTCTGTGGTGTTTAGTGTCGGAATGGCATTGCTTCTCCCTGCTTGCACAGTATTCGCATAATCAACAATAGCATATCTTTCGCCACCAACTTCAACAAACTCCGGAATTATTGCCTTAGTGGACCCATCTGGGAGTTTGGCTGTGACAGCTGTAAGTTGTGCGACATTGTTTTTCTCATACAATTTAACTGTTATTGTCGGCACATTAGGTGTTTCACTTGTTATGGCGTGATTGGTAGTACTGGGGCTACCGCTTGAACCCAGTGTTATCGGATCAACTTCACATGTACTGTTCTCTTCGCTCAATCCGATAGCGGTATAGATCGTGCTCGAATATCCAAACACATAAAGTCCATATTTATCTTCAAGGTAGGGTACGTTTGTAAACGAATAATCCCCTAATACATCAACATACGTTGTATAATTGATCCTTTTCTCATGATCCCTTAAAATGATCTTCAGATCTTTGTATTCTGTATTTTCTTCAGAAGGGATCACTATGGCACCTTTGATTGTGTATCCTCCATCTCCATCATTATTGATGGTGGGAAGTGTATTTCCAACCCCTTCCGCAGCAACATATGTTGAATCCTGTTGCCCCATTACCAATCCACCGACCCCCGTCGAGAAAGTTACGGAAACCATAACCAGCACGACTGCCAGTGAGATCATCTTATTCTTTAATTCCAATCTTTTCATGGGTATCTCTCCATTTCTTATTTTCATTTACACAATATCCGTGTTGTGCTGCACTGTGATCGAGTTTTTTGTTTTCCGGTGTCCTCTGGATCAGTCGATAAAACATGTCCTCTGGTCATTTTTATGTGATCGATAAGGCAACGAATAGAATGTATGTGGACAATAGCCATGGCAGTAATGTATGGCGAAAAATGGAAATCACCACTGTTATTTCTCGTTACTCGAATTCCCCCTTTATTTGTTTTTTTTAAAAAAAGGAATTACTCTTCCTTCACTATCTCTGCATCCACTGCGTTCCTGGATATGCTCGCTATGCCTTTCTTACATGAGGCCTTTGTCTTATATCCCTGGGATGCTGCGACGATCTCACCGTTCATCGCATTGAGATGGAAACGGTATTTTCCGCCTTTGTCGATGAAGATCTGGAATTTTGGATTGGTCAGTGTCTTGTAACCCTCTACGGTCTGATCCTCTATCTTGGATCTGCTGTTGGTCTTTACACTGTCTATTCCGCTCATACATGATGCTTCGTTCGCATACACTTGGGACGTACATATGATCTGACCGTTGTTCGCCTTGAGGTTGAACATAAGTCCGTCTCCTGCCGGTTTAATGATGAATTTTCCTATTCTATCACCTCTATATCAATATGTATTTGGTTTGAATTTATATGTTACCACTGTTTCGGGTCTGTTCAGGCCCATTGTCATCATCCTTAGGGCCTCTTGATCTCATCCTAAGCACTATTCCCGACACCAAGGACAGGACAGGGAGTTCGATGAGAGGGCCTAACACCAACACCAAAGCTATGAGCGGAGATCCAGGGAATGCCGCCACTGCTATTGCTAGGGACAACGGGGAATTCCTTGCCAACGTCGTGAATGTGAGGGACGTGGTATCATCGAACGGGAATCCCAATGCCCTTCCGACTATCTGAGCAATTATGAAGTTGACGATAAAGAACAATCCCAACGGTATCAGCATCTGTACCAGTATCATCGGATTATCGACTATGAGCATGCCTTGTGATGCGAACATGGCGACCACCGCGAGACAAAGGAACAACAACTGAACATTATCGCCGTGGTCATCCAACACTGAATCCAACTTATTGCATAGGCCTCTCTTCCTGATGATCATCTTAACTACATTTGCCAGTACGAACGGTATGACGAGAACGATCAATATGCTTGTCAGTATCGACCCCATATCGAATGATGAACCCGTACCTAGGAACAGGAAAAGATACAACGGCAGCAATATTACCTGAAGTATCAGATTCAGGGGAAGGATGGATGTGCTGAGAGGAACATTTCCCTTGGACATCCCCGTGAACACCAGATACCAATCCGTACAC
>JAEXCH010000009.1 GCA_023402275.1 Methanobacteriota archaeon | reverse complement strand
GGACAGCGGACATCGTGAGTGATTGGTTGACGTTAGCCCAGTTGGTTATGGTGATCACGAGATCCTCGGATGCTCCCTTGTCAACGTTCATGGTTCCGGATGCGGGACTGACCGAGAAGGTCGGCATCTCATACACATTGACCACATATGCGGCCACCAGTACATCATCGCCATACTTTATCACAAGGGAATCCGGACCCACTGTCAATCCTTTCACATTGAAGGTGAATGCCCCCGTTGCCGTGTTCAGATTTATACCTGATATCTCTGTATTCGAGCTGCCTTCAACCAATATGGACTTATCATGGAGTATCGCATTCCAGTTTGTTATTGCTGCAGATACCGTGATCGTATCTTGAACTATCACGGATGTTGGACTTGTTGGGTTTATTGTCCCTACTGCAGGTGTTGGATTAGGCAGAACATTCACTGTCTTGTCCACAGTTATGACGTTGTAGTTCGTAGTATCGCCAACATAGGTTATCTGTCTGTTCTGCGTAGCTCCATTTGTAAGGAGCATTATGTCCGTTCCACTGACCCATCCCCACGAATTTGATAGAGATGGCGTTGCGGTGTTAAGAGCATAACCGTTGTAAACATCATAAGAGGTGGTTCCCGGCGGTGTTGGATCTATCTTTGTTATGACCAAGGTCACTTTCTGTGCCGCTGCAGTTCCTGCCTCATACTGATTTTCATATCCACTCTTCAAAGCCACGGGATAGATGGATATCTCCAGATATGTACCCGCATTGAACACAGTGGATGCTCCGTTCGTGAAGTAAACCGGTGGTTGAAGAGACAGATCGGACCATGTCCAAATTGCCTCATCAGTACTGAATAATGAGGACAAGCTCCTACTCAACAGAGCAGTGTTGGCATATGGTATTGTAACTGTCGAAACAACCGGCAACGACCCTTCTGTTACGTTTACGGTCGCATACGCGGATGCTACCGGATTGAATGCCGCGCTTCCGGGGTGGGTCACTTCATATGTTGTGTATGTACCCACACCAGGTATGACCTCCGACTGTGAGGCAACGGTCCATAACCAGCCATCAGGTAACTCCAATGTTCCGACGACCAGACCTTCCGAATATCTTACATTTATCACGGGAGGGGTTGGGTCCACTCTTGTGGATGTTATCTCAATATATGATTCCGTGCTGAAATATGCCTGATAGTAATCCTTTTTGAGAACGAGACTGTTACCCGCCATATCAGTCTGGACGATGTAATATGTTCCTTCTCCCATTGGATATTTGGTATCTGGATCACTCTTTTCATCAACATACTGATATCCTGCATTTCCCGAGTATGGTAATACACCAGGGATCAAATTACCTTGATACTCATATGTGGGTAGCGTGGTGTAAGGGACATCATGGACATACCATATGTTCGTTACAGTCACGGGCACTATGAGGACATAATTCGGTATCGTCTTAAGATATGGATATCCATAAGGCTCATATATTCCCCAATCGGATGATAAGAAATTCATATTCTCATAGTTGACCCATTGTATCATTCCAGCTTCATCAAGGATGCTGTTCTCACTATCCAAACTTGTATAGTTACCTGCATCCCTGGATGCTCCTAGGACGTGAGTTGATGAGGTTCCTAGTATTACATTCTCAAATATCTTGTTGGATGTTGTGAATGCTTTGCCGACCAATCCACCTATTACTGCCGTAGATGATGCTGATGCCTCACTTACGGTATAGGCGTGGGATATGTTCGTATTGTAGAATGTGCCTCCGATAAGACCGCCTGCACTTCCAGATATTATGTTCACGGTGCCTGTGGAATATACATTCCTTATGAACGGTCCATTATTCCCTGAGGGGTCGGTTGGTCCGGCATATCCGATCAATCCGCCCACGGATGTTTCCCATATAACGCCTCTGCCATCACTCACTCCACCGGATGGGTCCGAGGGTGTCTCTGAGGTGACTGTGACATCTACCATTGCATAACAACCTGATAGTTGCTGACCTGTGAGCAGCCCCAATATCCCTCCTGCGAACACAGGAGTAACATCGTTGTTCCAATATGTTGTGTCTGTATTGGAGTATCCATGACCGGTAACGGTACCTACCGCATAACAATTCGTAACGGTACCTTCAGACCATCCTGCTATTCCTCCAACTGTTACTCTGGCATACTCCTTTTCTCTTGCATCACCCTTTGCGGATACATTTCCTTTGAAGAATGAGTTGGAGATCGTACTTTGTGATTCCGCATTTCCAACCAATCCTCCGACGTTCACTGCATATGTGTCATCCACACCTGTAAATGGTGCTGAGTCCGAGGACGTGTCTCCGATACCATAACAATTGGTTATGTTCGAAGCCCCTATCAATATGGCTGCGATCAATCCCACATCAGAGTAACCGGACACTCCTTTTGCATCCGCGATCACTCCAAGACCATCTATCGTTGCATCATTTGTACATCCGAACAGCCCTACATCGTGTATCGTGCTAGGATTTGCAGCCGGATCGCTGAGATCTATCCACAACCCTGTTATCTGATTACTATTCCCCAGTAATACTCCGTTGAATGTATAGATCGGCATTACATTCTCATCTTCGTCAAGTACATAACTGCCGATCGGCACCCATCCATAAGTTCCACCTTTAGCGTTCAGAAAATCTGTGAGATCGATGTTGTTCTGGAGTTGCCAATAGGTCCTTATTGTTCTGTTCTGATCGGCATCGGCAATTGCTATGTATGTCCTGATACCATCTATGTCCTCGGCTGTGGATATCTTATAAGGATTTCCTGCAGCCCCCGTACCATCCCATACATACTCGACTACCACAGGGAACGACGCAGTTCCGATAGTTGTACTGCCGTCACTCAATGTCAAAGTTACTTCTGTCAGCCCTGAACCGTTCGCAACAGGATTGACAGTAACTATATTGTTGCTGCCGCTCACGGTAACAATACTGGTGTCGCCGCTACTCCATGCATAAGTTGGATCCACAAGACTGAGATCAGTTATCGTTACCTCAACGGTTTTTGATCCTTCTCCTGAGGAAAACCTCAGGAATCCTGGATCGAATTCATAATTTTCTTCATTCAGAGGATCTGCCGAAACAACCTCTGCTTTATCAAATATTGCAACGGCGCCTATCGACAGTACAGCAAAAAGTACTACGCATAGAGCTGCCATGCTCTTTCTGTTTTTGATCAACGTTATTCCCCCATTGCACTTTTACGAAGAGTGCGCTCTACAAACGTGCAATTATGTATTGTATATATTCTACTAATAAAAGATTTCGCAAGTTAATTCCATATTTGTAACTCTAAAGTATATTGATCTTAAAATTGAACTCAAAGAAAAATATATAGATTTTTCAATGTCTGGGTCTTCTTTGGTCTATAATGGAATATATTTCCATTTAAGGAGATATAAATAGCTATTGTCGTTGATTATATCGTACAAATGCGACCAGCAGGAAAACAGGGTCCATTTCACAAAGGATCATCATCAATGACAATGGATCCTTTCAGTTCATCGATGTCGGTAGAGAATCTCCACATCTTGGGGTAATGGCCCCTCTCCATCAATACCCTCTCGACATCCACTGCTTTACCCTGATCGGATGACATTATCTTCGAGGATGACATCATCATCCTTCCGATCGCGATCAGTTCTCCCCTTGCCGTCATCAATGCTACGAGTGCATTGCGTCTGATCTCGTCGTCCAGCATGTGTATGCCTTGGATGTTCAGATCGGCACCATGGCATATCGCATCCACGGCAGTGGGTTTGACGATTATCTTCGGCAGGGGTTCCACAAGGACCTCCATTGGCATGATCATGCTCCTCAGCCAGGTTTCCCTTCCCATCTGCTGCCAGAATATGTATGCATCTGTTAGATCATGGAGGGTCGTTGAATCCGTCTCCTTCATCATACCGGAACGTGTTCTCCTGAGTTCCACCATGTTGGCTCCGCATCCTAATGCTTCGCCGATGTCGATACAGAGTGTCCTGATGTATGTTCCCGCATCACAGGATACCCTGAACAGTATCTCCCTTCCCTTTATCTCCAATATCTCCATATCTTTGACAGTACGGATCCTGAGCTGTCTTTTGACCGCCGATCTTACAGGAGGGAGTTGGTATATCTTCCCGGTGAATCTTCCCATCACCTTTGTTATTCTGTCCTCGGGAACATCCTTGTGCAGCCTCATCAGACAAACATATTCCTTATCCGATGATAGGACTATATCGGTCAGTCTTGTTGCCTTTCCCACACATATCGGGAGCACTCCGCTTACGTAAGGATCGAGTGTTCCGCCATGGCTTATGTCCTTTATCTTAAGTGCGTCCCTCGCCCATGCCGTTACCTGATGGGATGTCGGCCCGGATGGTTTGTCCAAAGCGATGACGCCTGCGCTCAAAAGTTCTCCCAGAGAACGGTCTGACGGTCTCTTTCCCCACTTGTCGGGTAACGTGTCAGCATCCTTTATCAACAATTGTCTGCCTCGATAGCTTTGAGGATGCCTTCCACGACCTGATCAGGATCGAGATCATCGGTGTTCAGTACCAGGTCGTAAACGCTCTTGTCCTCGATATCTATATCGTAGTACATCTTGTAACGTTTTGCCTCAGAGGATTGTCTTTCAATGGTATGTTTCACAACATCCTCAAGATTCTCCCCTTCTCTGATGCCTACCCTCTCCATCCTGACCTCCGGACTTGCTGTAAGGTAGATCTTGAATGCGGGGATGTTGTTCTTAGCCAACATGTAGGCCGAGAGCCTGGATTCCAAAATTATGTCGGAGTTGTCCCTTGCCACATCGAGGATCATCTCGTCGATCATCCTGTCGATCGATGGGTCCTTCTCGGCAAGTGCGCCGAATTCGGCAAGGGTCATCTCCCTTTCCTTAGCGAGTTTACGAAAATATTCCCCGAACACCACAGCCTTGAGGCCGAGGCGTTCGGAGAGTTTGTTGCATGCGGTTGTCTTACCTGATCCCGGAGGACCGCTTATTGTGATCCTCATACAGGTCTCAACTCTTATGTTCGATACCGTCAAGTTCCTTCAGGCGTTTCTTGAGTAGGAAGTACCTTACGATACGGTTCTCAAGCTGTCCGATGGGTAAGCTGATCATCGTGTAAACGACGATCCATATCGGTATCACCCAGAGGGAATCCATCAGGTATACGGATCCCCAAGGCATCGCGACCGTCAGCAGTTCCGGGGGAACGGTGTTCCCGAGGAAGAACCATACCCATGCGTACACGGGGATGACGACCACCATCGTTATCGGCATCACCTTCATCATCTGGGTGCTGCTCTCCATGGTCTTCGCCATCATGTTGCCCTGCTCTTCCTGGAGTTTCTTCATCTTGTACAGATTATTCTCCAGTTTGGCCTGCCTCATCTCCTTGTTGAACTCGCTCTGTATGCTCTGGTTCTTCGCCTGCGAGAGGAAATCCGTCATCAACGACCTTATGACCGTACTCAAAGTGATCATGATCAACCCTGCTATGACAAGGGTGAACACCGGCCACTGGCCGTTGAAGTCGATCACTTGGAAAACGTAGTTAAGGGCCTTTCCGATGGGTTCCCTGAACATCATGACGACCATCATGATGATCAGTGTGATGAACATCCCGATCATTGTGCCCTTAGGCATTGCGGGCATGGCCTGTTGGGCCTGCTGCATTGCCTGCGGGCTTCCCGGATTAGGCATTATTCATCCCTCCCGAAGAATCCTCTCATGACAGGGTTCATCTCCATCATCTGTTCGCGTCCGAGCGCTTCGTAGAAGTGTATCAGGATACCTACGGCAAGCAACAGACCCGTACCTGTGGCATGACCCGTGGTACCTATCATGTCGGCTCCCGCCGCCAAGGCACCGATCAGAGCTCCGGATATGATCGTGACCGTCGGGATGTATCTTTCCAACACCCTCTTCAGTATACGCGGGTCACGACGGAATCCGGGTATCTGCATACCGCTCTTTTGGATCTGTCTCGCGACCGCATCCGGTCCAAGATTGGTAGTCTGTACCCAGAACTTGGCGAACATGATCGAACCCATTATCATTACCGAACCATAGATCAGGACATGACCGATATTCTGCAGTATACTATGCCCGTTCCCGTATCCTATCGGATCCAAAATGGGCATAAGCCAACTGGTGACGCCTGTGGGCGCCGACAGATACCATGCTAAACCTCCTGATGCCGATGTTTGTCCGGCCTCGAAATAACCTATCGAACTATTGTTACCTATGAACGGTATGCTGCTGAGGAAGTCGTTGCTGTATAACAACAGAGCTACCATGCTCACGTTCGCGAGCAGAGCTGACATCAATATCACAGGTATGTTGCTTGCGTACATCAGTTTGATCGGATACCGACCTCTCGCACCTCTCACATTACCATGCGATAATGGTAACTCGATACGTGTGGATTCTATGTACACCACGATGAAGAATATCAACACCGTTCCGATCAATGCTATCATCGGGTTAGGTTCACCTAGGAAGATCAACTCGTAACCTCCGTTGGCCATCTCCTCCGATGTCGTGTTGAATAACACATATATTGCTTTGGGTATGGTTCCCGCAGGAGGATTGGACAGACTCATCTCGGCACTTGCCGAGATGGGATACCAATTCAATGCCCCTGTGAACACCGCTTGTGCGACTCCCGCCGCGATGAATAGGGAGATACCGCTCCCGATACCCCATTTGGATATCACCTCATCGAACAGGAAGACCAGATACGATCCTACGCACAACTGCAGTATGATCAGAAGCTTTGCTCCCGCTGAACCCCATGTCGCCTCGAAGGACGACGACGGTACCAGGAAACCGAATACCTGTGGTACCGCCTCTACGATTATCATGACTATGACAAGCAGCTTGAGTACCGATTGGTAACAGGCCTTGTCATTCCTGTTCGTGAGATCCAACTTGATTATCTTGGCTCCCACGAACAGCTGCATTATGATCGAAGCTGTGACGATAGGACCTATACCTAACTGCAAAATGGTTCCAGACGCTCCCGCCATTATGGTCCTGTACTGTGCGAACAGGTCCAAGGATTCGGCCTGATCCAGGCCGTAGAGATACACATTGGTCATTACGAAATAAAGGACCAGTATCACCACGACCCACATCATCTTCGTCCTGAAGTGCACATGCCCTTCGGGACGTTTGACCGCGGGGAGCTTGTCGCTGATCGGCTTAACTTTATACAACAAGCTAGGTTGTTCTTCCATCACAATCTTCTCCTCGATCTCTTTACTCTACTATGCTTCCGCCTGAGGCCTCGATCTTCTCGCGTGCCTTGGCCGAAACTTGGGCCACGGTGACCTTGACAGGTATGTCGATGTTACCGTTCCCAAGTAACTTGTCTATACCTGCATCTGTGAGGTTTATATTATACATATCCCCCTCTTTGACCGCAAATCCCATGGAAACGAAACGTTCCGCCTGTTCTTTGAGCTCGCTCACGTTTATGGTGCAGTTTGCCTCCACCATGCTCTGAGGTCTCTTGAAACCGTGTCTTCCGAAGTGTTCCCTGTCATATTTGAGCATATACATCTTTCCGGTCTTACCTAGACCGGCCTGTCCATGCCCACCGATGAGTCCTGCTCCGCGACCTGCTTTCTTTCCGCGTCCGTGGGTCCTTGACCCTCTCAACTTCTTTGTTCTGCTTGGCATATCTTCCACCTCACAGCATCCTGTTGATGAGGTCGTTTATGTCGGCTCCCCTGTATCCGAGTGCTCCGCCGTTCTTGTACGAACGTTTGTTGCCCTCGTATCCCTTTATCGGGGGGTGCAGGCGGAAGACGTGCTTTGCGCCCTCCACATCCCTCATCCTGTAATCGTTCTCAATCATGGCCTTGGCAAGTTCCTCGACGCTTCCGAATGCTGATCTATCCTTAAGATAGTCATCGGTCAGATCGTCGTCGCCTGCCACCTTTCCGCGGGTCTTGATCATTGCCGAGAGTGTCTCCTCGTCGATCTCTCCCCATGTGCAGTAGTCCTTCACCATCTGAAGCATCCCCTTTGTGGAGGGATTCTCCGGAACTATTACGCAATGGTTCACCCTGGTCAATCCAAGGAGTCCCATTGTGTATCTGATGTCCTTGTTGACATCCGGCTGACCGCGGACACGTATAACAGCGTATGCCATCTTCACTCCTCCTCGGTGTTGACGTCGGTCTCAGAGAATTTCATTCCGATCGGTCCTGGAACTATGTTCAACCTGTTGGTCTGTTCCTCTGTGACCCTCATGCGGGCTGTCATCTTCAGTGCTTCGAACGTTGCCATTGCGTAGTTGACCTTGGTCTTGGTGTTGCCTGTTGCGAAACCCCATGCGTCCTGTACACCTGCGAGTGTCAGGAGACTCTTTGCTACGTCTCCGACCGCAAGCGATATTCCGCGGGGTGCCGGCTTAAGGGATACCGTGACGGAACCTGTGTGGCCCTTCACTTCGAATGGTATGGTGTGAGGTTGTCCGCAACCACACTCCCATGATCCGCATCCTCTCTTCACTTCGATTATGTTGAGCTTGGCGTTGTCGATCGCCTTCTTTATGGAAGGTCCGACCTCTTTCCCCTTTGCTCTTCCTATCCCAATGAATCCGTCGCCGTTACCGACGATACAGGTCACTGCGAATCTTACCCTCCTTCCGGAGTCGGTCATCCTCTGGACCATGTTGAGGTCGATGACCTCATCCTTCAGGTCCGGCAGGAGTATGTCCACTATCTCTGCCTCACGGAGAGGCAGTCTTGTGTCCAGTGCGTCGCTCATGGTTGTGATCTCGCCATTGAGGACCATCTGTCCCAATCTTGTCTTAGGGATCCATTCCATTTCACTCGGCCTCCATCTTCTGTTTGATGCCGCTCATCGCGGCCTCGATGCCATCGTTGATATGCTTTCCGTTTATCCTGTCCTCTGCCGGAACGACGTCCTCGCTGTGGGGGACCTCCAATCCGGCATCGGTCATTCCTTTGACGGTGGCGAACAATACGCCGCCGTGCTTCGGGTTCTGCATACCGATGTCCAGGACAGCATATTCTATCCCGGCGTTCAACGCTCTCTTACCGGCAAGGTATCCTACGAGGTACGCCGCTGGTATAGAGGAGCATGAATACTCCCATCCCATCTTGCGCAACTCCTTGGTGGTTGCCGATGCTCTTACTTCATCCCCGTTCATATCGAAATCGATGAACTGAACGGCGATGTTCTTATTGGACCTCCTTACCACTGCCCTGGGCTCTTCGCTCCTAAGGAGCTTCTTCCTGGCGTAATAGTCGGTACGGCATTCTCTTCTTCTTCTGAACGCAACTTTATATCTTGGTCCTTTTGCCATCAGATCTCCTCCTCTTTCAGGTGGCCGGCGGCTACCATGTGCTGTTTGAGGTTCCTGCGGGATTTGTACACTCCACCCTTAGCTCTTCTGTAATAGAGCCTGTATACGGACGGGGTGATCTTCCCTTCGGACCTCAAGGTCTTCAGCTCATCACGGATGGGCCTGATGGTGGCTATCCACCTGCGCTTGTCGGGAACGCGTGCGTTTGCTGTTCCTTTCCTGCTACCCGGGCCCTTCCTCTTTCCGCTTGCCTTCTGGTTGGCTACGTATCTCGTTCTTCCTCTGGACGTTCCCTGCTTGGGTTTCGCCCTTATCAATCCTGAATCTATCGCTGTCCTGATGTCCGAGCGGGTGATGCAGTCCTCGATCTCCTCAAGGCGGTCGGGATTCATCCAGACCCTGTTCTCACCGCATTTCAGTATCTCTGATGCCATTCTCTTCTGGTTCCTGAGATCCATGCTCACACCATCCTGTTGAGGACCCTTATGCCGAGTTCGGCTGCCCTGTCCTCTATAGCGATCCTCTTCTTTGTTCCCACGGTTCCGCCTATGCGGACCGCCTGGACCTTGGGATCGATGTTCTCAAGTCCGTCGACGTTGTGTACGAGCACCTCTTCGAATCCCGAAGGGTGAAGTCCCCTGACCTCGGCGGGTCCCCTGAATCCGATGTCGACCATCGGGGGGCGTCTCTTGATCTGTCTCTTCATCTTGGAGTGGATACCTTTAGGTTTCCTCCATTTCTCTCCGAGCTTCGCATATCTGAACCATTCCTGCCTCTTGAAGGCGGGCCTGCGTCCCGATATTATCGCTCTCTTGGCCAATGCTTCGGCTGTCTCATCGCTGAGTTCGGGCTTTGCCTTTACGACATATCCTCCCTCCTCGACCACCTCTACATCATCGTCATCGGCTATCTCGACATCCTCGATCTCTACCTCAGGTGCCTTCTTGGCCTCCGGAAGATTGCCTTCCAATGCCGCCTTCCAGTTCTCGACCGTCTTCGGTCCTACTCCGGAAAGGTTCTTTATGACCTCTTTGACCTTCACGCCATCGAACAAGGCATCCTTGAGCTCTGACACAGATGATATCCCTATCTGTTCCAGTTCCGGGACGTTCTCCTCTTTTAGACCTGGGAGGTCCGTCAGTGTCTTTACGCTCATTCTCTCACCTTGTGTGATTTGTGGACGATGTATATCCCATCCTGGAAGGTCCTCTTGTCGAACCCGAGTCTGGATGTTGCCTTCTCGATATTGGCCGCGGTCTGTCCGCATGCCTCTATGCTGTTCCCTTCGACAGTGACGTCGCTACCGCTTACCTTGACCTTACAATCGCCGATTATGTTGGCGTATCTGGGGGCATGGCCTCCCATGTAGTTGTTGATCTCCACGCGGTTATCCTTCACGGCTACTTTCATCGGGAAGTGAGAGAACACTACTTTCAAGGTATAGGTGAAACCTTTTGTCACGCCTTTTATCATGTTGTTGATATGGGCTGTGAAGGTTCCTACCATTGCCTTGTCCTTTGTCCTCGGGTATTCACTGCTTACAGTGACGTTTCCTTCTCCGATGGCAATAATAACGCGGGGGTACGCAAAGTTTCTGCTCAATTCACCCCTTGGTCCTTTGACCGTAACGGTGTTACCGCTCATGGCGATTGACACCCCATCGGGGATGGCGATGGTGCTTTCGATTTTCCCTGCTATTGTCATCTATATTCCTCAGTAAATGTATGCTAACAATTTTCCGCCTATGCCAAGTTCCTTGGCGCGGTCCTGGGTGATAACACCTGCAGTAGTGGTCAATATCAAGACACCGAAGTCCTGGGCAGGCAGATACCTTGCCTCGAATCTCTCGATGTCATTCGCTTTGACCGAATACCTGGGCTTTATCACACCACAGTTGTTTATGGCTCCTTCCAGTATTACGCGGAACTTGCCTGCTTTACCGTCCTCTATGTACTCGAACTGGTTTATGTATCCGTGGTCCTGCATCACTTTCAGCACGCGGCCGATAAGCTTTGAGGATGGTTGGATCATGCATTCGCTCTTTCCGTTGGTTGCTGCATTCTTCATGACGCACATCGCGTCGTTAAGTGGATCGCTCTGCATTCTTTACACCTCACGAATATTTCTTGAACCCCAGTTCCGGGGCCATGTCCCTGAAACACTGGCGGCAGAGGTGCATTCCGTACCTTCTTATGATACCCCTCCTGCGTCCGCAGCGGGTGCATCCGACCGATCTTCCGAATTGCTTCTTTGGTTTCACTCGACCACCTCTATCTCGTATTTTTCCTTCATGTACTGGATCGCCTCATCGCGGTCTACGCGGTGCTTCTTCGGGATCCTTCTCTTCAGAAGTGATCTCTGGCTGATCCTGCCTCCGGTCCTTCTCAGGACCACGCTGATATCCATACCGAATATCCCGATCTCAGGGTCGTATTTCATACCCTCGAAGTCGGTGTAATCGGATATTCCGAAGGACATGTTGCCTTCCTTGTCGAAAGAATACTCATAGATCTTCCTCTCCCTGATGGGAAGCGCCCTCTGAAGGAACTCCTCTGCGGTATCCCCTCTGAGTGTCACCTTGCATCCGAGGGGCATTCCCACACGGATACCGAGGTCCCTGTTCACATTCTTGGATATTGTCTGTACCGATTTCTGTCCGGTGACCATCTCAAGGACCTTCTGGGCCTTGACCAGTCTCTCTCCGGCCTCTCCGACGCCGATGTTGACCGTCACCTTATCCAGGTGTATATCCCTCATCGCGTTCATTCGGATGCCTCCGGCAGTTTGATCTCAGGCTTGGATGCTCCGATTATGAAGACGTTCCTCTTCACGGTCTCGATCCCGCTCTTGAACTTCACAACGTTGTCCGAAGGTCCCTTGACCACCACGTATTCCGCAATGGTCTCGACCTTACCGGCAAGTGATCCGTCTATGATCAATGCCGGTGCACCGTCCGTCATCGGGAAACTTCCCAATACCTTCTGGTCCACAACATCGATCTTGAGTGTGTCGCCTGATCTGTAGTCGTTCTTGTCCAGAACGATGTTCCTTCCTCCGCTGAGGTTGATCTGTATCTTACCTCCGCTGATCTTTGTCTTGGACTCGACCCTGCAGAGTTTCCATTTCGCCTCTTCCTCGGTTATCTGAACGACTGTCAGCTTACCCTTGTCGGTAAGCAACATACGGTAGTTCAGGTTCATCTTGGGTATCGATATGGTGTCCATGACACCTATGGGGGCCTTAGGATTCTTAACTGGCTTTCCGTCAACCAGAAGTTCACGGTTACCGATTATCCTCTTTGCCTCTTTGGCGGTGTCACATGCTCCTATCATATCCCTCAGCACAATCACCGAAGGCATGCTGCTCTCCAAGGAGTGTGCTCCGGGTGACTGTTTGGTCGCCCAGACCGATACCTTCCTTTTCAGAGGCCATGTCTTTGGTGCGGCTAATCTTTTCATGTGGTCGCTCATTCTTTAGCCTCCTTCTTCTTTGAGAGCGAGTCGATCCTCCACTGATCCTCTGTGTTGAGTTTCGTTATGATCAGGTTGGATGCGTGTACCGGACGGACCGTTGCGGTTCCGTCTGCTTGATTGATGGTCACGCCTTCGACCGATACACGTCCGGTCTTGGTGAACACGTCAAGGACCTTCGCTTCGGTTCCGCGGACATCCTCCTCGCCTCTTATTATTGCCACTGTGTCTCCCTTGCACACCCTTGCTGTTCTCACTCCGTACTGTTCACGGAGTTCGTCGCTGAGGTGTGCCGAGAGCATCTTTCTCTTGACGTGTGAAGGAGCATTGGCCTGTACCTTCCTCTGTACCCTTGCTTTGCTGCTTGTTGCCATTCCTTTCACCTCACACTATCGTATTCGCGGTAGCTGCCACACGGGGCCACCTCTCGGCGGCTTCCTTTGCGACAGGTCCCTTTATGTCGGTACCTTTCGTCTCGCCGGTATCTGTTACGATTACTGCGGCGTTGTCCTCGAAGTACACCATAGTACCGTCCGCACGCCTTGACGGGCGTCTCTGGCGGACTATGACTGCGAATACTATCTGTCTTCTCATTGCCGGTGTTCCCTTCTTCACCGATGCTATGACCATATCGCCGAGTCCCGCTGAGGGTACCCTTCTGGCCACACCGTGGTATTTGGGGACGGTGATTATCTCGATCACCTTCGCACCGCTGTTGTCGATCACGGCCAGGCGTGATCCGTTCTGAAGTCCTCTTGTCTGTGTTCCAGAGATTCCTTTCATTTCAGATCACTCCTTCTTCTCTATCACAACGAAGGATACCGTTTTCGAGATCGGACGGCATTCCATTATCCTCACGCGGTCCCCGACCTTGAGTCCAAGGCAGGGGGATGCATGAGAGGAGTACCTGTTGGATCTCTTCTCGTATCTCTCGTATTTCTTGTGGTATTTCAGATAGTTGCGCTCTACTACGACGGTCTTGTTCATCTTGACGGTGGCAACTACACCATCGATGATCTGTCCTCTGACCGAAAGACTGCCGTGAAACGGGCAGTTGGGGTCGTTACACTCAGAGGTGGGCGGGACCACGTCGATTCCAATGTCTCTAACTTTTGCTGTCATTTTTGATTCACCTAACCTTCTTTATTCTGTCCTCTGGTCGGTGTTGTATATCTGTGCCTTTGATGTCCATGTGTTTGCCTTCATAAGTGAACCTGAACTCATTGCCTGGTTTAGGTACCATTCTTTCAGTTCCGGCCGATGAGATGGTGAACGTGTTCTTCGTCTCGTCTACCACTACCCCGGAAATGCCCGAGTATGGGGATGACAGCACTACCACGTCCAGTCCAATGAGTTCTCCTCTCATGAAATCGCTCCTGTTCATCTTATCTTACTTCTGTGCGGAATCCCATGTCTTCCAGCACGGCCTTCACTTTCTTCTTGTGATCGCCCTGAAGTTCTATGCGTCCGTCTTTGTATGCTCCGCCGGCGGCGCATTTCACCTTCAGCTGCTTGGCCAAGTCCTCGACGTCGATATCGT
Organism: Methanobacteriota archaeon; assembly: GCA_023402275.1. Taxonomy (GTDB): domain Archaea; phylum Thermoplasmatota; class Thermoplasmata; order Methanomassiliicoccales; family Methanomethylophilaceae; genus Methanoplasma. The sequence continues at coordinate 166,022 of JAEXCH010000009.1, read as the reverse complement.
TCTCGTCGATACCGTCGATGACCGTGACCATCTTGCCGTACCTTCTGCTGTCCACGGATATCCTTACCATCTGCTGCTCACGTGCGATCTCCTCGCACATGCACAGCTCTTTAGGCAATCCACATACCGGACATATCTCTGCCATCAGATCTTTTCCTCCTCGTTCTGGACGGTCAGAATACGAGCTATGTTGGTCCTTATAGCACGGATTATACCCGGATTGGAGGGTGCCCCTCCCATCGCGGATACTCCTCTCTCGTGCATGAGGTCGTTACGAAGCTCCTTGAGCTTCTCGTTCCTCTCCTCTGTGCTCATCTCCCTTATGTCCGCTGTCTTGAGCAGTGCCATTACTGGACCTCCTCTTCAACCACTGCGGCCTCTTCCACTACCTCTTCGACGACAGGTACCTCTGCCGGAGCGTATTCCCCGAACAGATCTGGCAGTTTCGCTGCCGCCTCTGTCTTGCTGAGTACTGTGGTGTCAGCCGGAAGCTTTGAGTCAGGCCTCATTATCTCGACAGTAACTCCGATGACCCCCATCTTCAACTTCGCGACCGCGTATCCGCGCTCGACAAAGAGCTCTCTGGGTTCACCGCAGAACTTTATGTAGCCTTCCTTGAACTTCTCTGTCCTGTGCCTCTGTCCGGTAAGTTTACCGGCAACTATCACATGGCAGCCGCGGGCCCCTGCATCCATCACCCTGCGGACGGTGGAGTGCCCTGCCCTGCGGAAGTGCCATCCTCTCTCAAGGGAGAATGCCAGCTTCTCTGCCATTATCTGTGCGTTGAGGCTTGCGTTCTCCACCTCTTGAACCTCTATCTGAGGGTTCTCGAAGTGGTATCTCTCCTCAATTACCGCTGTCAGATTCTTGATCGTCTGACCGCGTCTTCCTATGACCAATCCCGGTCTTTCCGTTGTGAGTATGACACGGGTACCCATTGGCGTCCTCTGGATGTCCAGCCCGCCGAACCCGGCGCGGCTGACCTCCTTCATGAGGTACTCTTTGAGGAGAACCCTGCGTACATTCTCGGCAACGAATTTCCTTTCTGATGCCATATTCACTCAACCTCCTCTATTATTACCTCTATGTTGGCGGTCTCCTGATTCCACTGCGTTGCCCTTCCGTGAGCCCTGGGCATGTGCCCGGGGATGGTCTGGCCCCTTGCAATGGTTATCGTGGATATCGCCATGTTGGATGCATCGAGTCCCTTGTACTCTGCATTCGACATCGCGCTCCTGATGACGGAGAGGATCGCCTTGGACGCCTTGACCGGATATCTTCCGGGTCCGACACCTTTCTTGTGTGATACACGCTTGTTGTATCTCTTAAGGGGTACCGGGCGCTCCAGTGCTATGACCTCTTCGAGCATTGTGACCGCTGTCTCTACCTTCAATCCCCTTATCATGCCTGCGACCTCGCGGGCGAACTTAGGGGAAACTGGCTGATCCTTTGCCAATGCCTTGGCGGAGGTGTCCGGATCGGATACTGTTGTGTAACCTTTGTTTATCATCCTTAGCACCTCACTTCAGCGGCATGAACTTCGAGGACCTTGTCGCACCGACTCCGGGTCCGGAGTGTTGAGGCGCTCTCCTCGTAAGTACGAACTCTCCGAGGAAACAGCCGATCATCTCCGGCTTGATCTCGAACTCTTTGAATTCCTTTCCGTTGTATACGCTTACTGTCTTTCCCACGAACTGTGGTATGATCGGCAGGTCCCTGCGGTGTGTCCTGACCGGCCCCTCTGCATCCTTCAACTTGTCGAACAACAGCTGCTGCTCGTAGTTCAGGCCGCGGAGGTATGTCCTCCTTGCCCTTGATGGAAGAATGCCGAGTATGTCGTCAAAGGACATTGCCAGAAGCTCTTCCATGGTGAAACCGCGGTAGAGGAATTCCTTCTTCCTCCTCGCCTGTATCGCCGATGCCTTCTTTCTGGTTCTCCTTCTGGTGGCCTTTGCCGATCCTGCAATGATCTTCTTCTTTGCCATTCAGAATCACTTCCTCTTTTTCTTCTTAGGCAGGAAACCCACCTTCTGTCCCGGCGATGCGGTCCTCTTCTGACAGTTCGGTCCACCTACGTGGGGGTGACTTCCTCCTCCGTGGGGGTGGTCCACTGCGTTCATCGCCACACCGCTGACCTTCTTGTTAGCGGTGGACCTTGATCTCAATGTCAGATAGTTCTTTCCGGCCTTCGCAAGGGGCTTGTCGCCTCTTCCTCCGCCCGCAACCACTCCTATTGCCGCGCGGCAGTTGGGGTTGAACTCCTTCATGGCGCCTGAAGGCATGAGAACCATGACCTTCTCCCCTCTGCTCACGACGGTGGCCGAAGACCCTGCGGTCTTGGCGTACTTTCCACCGTCTCCGGGCTTTGACTCTACATTGTGTATTACCGTTCCCTCAGGTATCTTGGACAGTTTTGTTATGTTCCCGGCTGCGACCTTGTCGCCTCCGACGAATATCTTCTGCCCTACCTTGGTACCTGCAACTGCAAGCTGGTAGTCTGTGACCCCGTTGAAGTCTATGACCGCCAACGGAGATGTCCTTCCAGGTGCCTGGATGAGGTCCTTCACGGTACCCACTCCCTCATCGAACTGGGGGAGCCTCACGTCATCGACGTGCCTGTGACTTGGAGAGCGGTAGTGTGATCCGCCGCGTCCCCTTCTCTGTGTAATCAATCTCTTTCCCATTCGATCACCTCAGAACACTCCGACCCTCATACCAACATCCTCTGCGGAGTATCCGTCCGAGAGTTTTATGATGGCGTGCTTGCCGTCCTTCTGTATCTTTGTCCAGACATGATCGACCTTCACCTCGAAGCGCTCTTCGAACGCTTCCTTGATGTCGGTCTTGCTTGCCTGTCTGTGAACTATGAACTCTATCTTGTTCCCGTCCTTGAATTTCTGCCTTGCAGTACCGGACAGGAGATTGAGTGTCTTTTCCGTGACATACGGTCTTATGAGGATATCGCTCTGTTTCATTGTGTCCATCCCCCTATCTGATCCATGGCGGACCTGGTATACACGGTGAGCCTTCCTGCGTCCCCTCCGGGTGCAAGGATGCTGGTGTTGAGTGTGCCGGCCGTCTCGACCTCCACACCGGGCAGGTTGGATGCTCCCTTGAATACGGGTGCCTCCCTGTCAGAGACAACTATCAGTACGGACACGGGTGTCCTGTACTTCCTGTTCCTCATCTTTCCCTTACCGGCGCGTATCTTGCGGCCGTCCTTCGCACGCTCGACATCGTATCCGATACCGATGTTCTCGAAGATCTCATTGATCTCGGATGTGCTCATTATGTTCTGGAATTCATCTTCTATTACTATAGGGAAGCTTACGGAGTCATCGAACTGGTGTCCCCTCTCCCTCACACAGTCCGCACAGCCTGTTGCTGCGACTGCGGAGAAACGAGCGACCTTGAGCTCTTTCTTGTTGACCTTCTGCTCCCATTTCCTCTCCGGGCGCGGCGGGTGTGCTCTCCTTCCAGTGACGTTGTTGGGTGATTCTGTCGCCCTCCTTCCGTCCTTGACCCTCTGAACACGGGCCACTCCTCTTCCTTTTCCCCATGTGCTTACCGAGTGCCTCATTCCCGCTCTCTCTGAGGGTCCGTAGGGCTGCCTCTTGTTGGCCGCTGCTGCGTGGACCGCTTTCTTGATTATGTCGGGCCTGTACTCGGATGAGAACACCTCGGGGACATCCATGGTTCCGGAGACCTCTCCTTTTACAGAATAAACGTTTGTCTGTGCCATATGATCATGCCCCCTGCTTTGACTCGGTAGATATGTATGTTACATCAGCTGCCGAGGTGTCAGCCTTCTTGGGTGCTCTTGTTGCATCCCTGAATCTTATCAATCTCTTCGTAGGTCCGGGGACCGATCCGTGGATCAGGACGTAAGTGTTCCTTACCTCTCCGTAGTTGAGGAAGCCTCCCTTGGGGTTTACCTCTCCTCCGTCCTCTCCGACCTTTATGATCTTCTTGTTGAACTCGGTCCTCTGGTGGTATCCCATCTGACCGGATCCAGGAACTGTTCCCCTTACGTATCCGGGTCTCTTAGGACCAAGGTTACCGATACCGCGGCGGTGTTTGCTGTTCCTGTGGGAAAGCAGCTTGACACCCCATCTCTTGGTAACTCCCTGGAATCCTTTTCCCTTGGTCACTGCGATAACATCGATGTATGCGCCCTCTGCGGCGAAATCGGTGACCGCTACCTCGGTACCCAGGATGCTCTTTGCGTATTCGACCCTGTCAGAAATGGTTCCTCCGCCGATCCTGAGTTCCATCAGGTCGGGGACCTTCTTCGGTACACCGCTGACCATCTTTGGCTGGGTGTACGCCAGGATGCGCACGTCCTCAACATCCAATCCGTCATATCTTGCGAATGACGATTCGTCATGGTTGGTCGGTACGCTGAGCCTCTTTGAAAGAAGGGGGTCGAGGTCCTTTGCCCAGACCTCTCCGGCTGTCTTGAGTCCCAATACGCTTGTCTCGTAAAATCTAACTGCTGCCACTTTCATCGGAGGTACCTCTACCACTGTTACGGGTATCTGGACCTCCATCCCTGTCGTTGTGCTCTTGGCCCTTTTGTCGACGATGAACGCATGCGTCATGCCTACCTTGTAACCGGCGAATCCCTGAATCTTCGGTGATCCGCTGATCTCTGGCCACGAGTCCAACCTTGGGGTCTGTGACTGTGCTCTCTTCCTAGGGCCGTATGCCCTGGATCCTCTCTTTGGACGTCTCCTCTGTGACATTTATTCACATTCCTGCGAGGGTCTCTTCGCTAACCTCGCGATTTATCGACGAACGCGTCTTCACATCTGACCGTGACGCCATATTCATCTCGAGAACTCGACATGAGTGAACGTGGGTTGCCGAAACATTGCCCGTTGCGTCTGGTCAAACATATAGCATGTCCAATCTAAAAGTGGTATAATGGTCCTATATTTAAAGGCTGTTGTTCGTTATAAAAGAAAAATACGGAAAGGGGGTTTTATCGGGCTTAAAGATCGCCCTTTTTTGCTTTTGCCTGAGCTCTCTTCATGCGGGTCTTCGCATTGAACCCCGTTGCCTTCTCGACGAACAGGTTAAGCTTCCTTTTGCTGTCAAGGATCTCATCATCCTTGAGGTCCCCTGTTTTACTTTCGGTGGTGACCTCCATCTTATCCTTCGAGATCACCTTAGCCGTTATGCTCTCAAGCACTCCGTATGACGATACCAGTGCATCCCCTTTCTGGGAGACGTTCCCGAATATCTCGTTCATCATCTCCTTGAGGAGATCGCCCTCTATGTTCTTGAACCACCCTTTCTTGATGTCGTACTCAACCATTCCTCTCACATCCTAAAGCAAGATCGTTGTCGAATCCCCTGTCGAGGTCCGACGCTGTACCCAGTATCCTTTCCGATTCCATATACCTTTCCCAGGAATCGATGCATTCGCATTTTACGTTAAGATCACTGATGTCCTGTGAGAATGAGAAACTCTCGACCGCATCCAGCAGTTCTCTGTCGCATTTCCCGCAGTTGTGAACCCCGCGTGAGGATCCTCCTCCGGACGGGGATGACATCAGTCTTGCATTCACATTCAATGACAGCCTTCTCATCACTTCGACCAGCGACCATATCCACGGCGTTCTGAGGTCCCCTGATCTCCACAGTCTTTCGGACAGGGTCCCTCTCTGAACATTCAGCGGGTTTATCGATATCTCATCGGAGAACCCATCTGCGAACATCGCAGATGCGACGGCATCCTCGATGGCATCTGATTCAGTAAGGAAGGGCGGCTTCAGAAGTAGGTATGTCCTGACGGACAGACCTGCATCCTTGATAATCCTTCCCGCCTTCCGGCTGTCCTCCGGTGTGAACCCTTTGTTGATGGACCCTTTCAACACTTCCGGATCTGAACTCTCAAGACCCAGAGCAATAGTTACAGTGGATGGTAATGTTGAGATCCTATCCTCTGTGACGAACTCCGGACGACTCTCGAAGAGTATCCTTTCGCACCCGGAGAATTCCTTCAGCATCCTCTCTCTTATTGAGGCAGGGATCTCCTTCTCATCAAGGAAACTTCCGGAAGTGTATATCTTGACAAATGGTTCCCCTTTGTATTTGGATAGGGCCTGATCTATCTGCTTGTTGAGATCGTTCTCTGTGACATCGTTCAGAGATGCTTGTCTGTATCCGCACATCGTACATCCCCCTTTCTTGGCCCAGCAGCATCCGTTGGTCCTCATTATTACGACCATCGCATCCACTGTCTTACCTGCCGAGAGGTCCTTCTCCTTCCAACATGCCTCAAGCTGGTCCGGCGATCTTTTTGCTTTCATCTCAGTTCCCGAACGTCTCCGATCGTTTGTCAAAGAAACGCTCTTGGACGACAGTGATGCGCATCAATGTTTTCAATCTTTCCTGCATCCTATACATTTTGCTCAAGAAAACTTAATATCTGCCTTTATAATGCAATGGTCAAGGTAAGCTAAATGACCAAGGAGATAATCATAATAGGCTCCGGAGGTGCTGGCATGACAGCAGCATCCTCTGCCAGGAAGACCGATCCGAAAGCGAGAATAACCGTCTTCACGGAGGACAGGGACATAGCTTACTCCCCGTGTGTCATACCCTGGGCCATCGAAGGCAAGGTCACATGGGAAGGCATAGTGATGCACAGCCTTGATTATTATGCAAAGGAAAAGGACATTCGGGTGTTGACCGAGACAAAGGTAGATTCGGTCAACGATAACGACAGGACGGTTGTTGCCGGCGGGAAGACATACAAGTATGATTCCTTGGTAATAGCCACAGGCGGAAAGGTGTTCATACCTCCGATAGATGGGGTGGGTCTTAAGGGAGTGTTCGTTGTAAGGACATTACAGGATGGAAAGAACATTCAAAATTACCTGAATAATGTCAAGAAAGTAGTAATCTGCGGCGGTGGGGTCATAGGTCTGGAACTTGCACTGGCCCTTACCGAGATGGGAAAGGATGTGACCATCATCGAGATGATGGATCAGGTCATCCCCAGGATCGCGGACAAGGACATGGCGGATCCCATCCAAGAATATCTGGAGGATCTTGGCGTCAAATTCATAATGAAGGCGCCAGTGCAGGCTGTGAAAGGCACCGATAAGGTCACAGGAGTGATAGCGGCGGATAAGGAATATCCGTGCGATATGGTCGTATTCGCTACAGGTATCAGGGCCAATATAGACATAGCAAAGGAACTTGGATTCGACATCGGACAGCTGGGTGCTGTTGCTGTATCCCCCTCCCTACAACCATACAAGAGGGGCCGTCTGGTCCCAGACATATTCGTGGCAGGGGACCTCATACAATGTCAGTCCGCTGTAATGCCCGGACCGACCATGAGCCAACTGGGTTCCACAGCCGTGAAACAGGGTCACGTCGCAGGTGTGAACGCCGCCGGAGGAAAGGCATTGTTCGGGCCTGTTGCAAGCCCATGGGTCAGTGCGATAGGTGAGAAACAGATAGCAGGTACAGGATTGTCCCTCGGACTTGCCTCCTGGTACGGAATAGATGTGATAGAGGGAAAGGCAAAGGGGCTGACCAGAGCAAGATATTACCCCGATGCGAAGGAGATGATCGTCAAGGTGTTGGCAGATGCCACGTCCCGCAGGATCATCGGAGCGCAGATAATAGCTGGAGAGGATGCCACAGGAAGGATCGATTGGCTCACATCCGCTATAATCTCCGGAATGACGGCAGACGATTTCCTTGTAAGAGCTGAGAACGCGTACTGCCCACCGACCTCAATGGTCAAGGATGTTGTGATATCTGCAGTGGAGGACCTCTGCAGGAACCTGAAGTGATCCGATGGAATACAAAGAGTACAAGAAGATATACGACTCGCTTAACAAGCCAGATGATATAGATAAACTGCTGAGCAAAGGATATGACGAAAGGATGCTGGAGACCCTTTACACCCAGAAGATGAGCAGGGATGTGAAGAAAAGATTCCACCTGATAAAACAGAAAGCACCGAGGATGCTGAAGGAGTGGAAGAGCGGGAAGACCCTTATGGAGTTATCCGACCACTACAGATTCCCTCCGATACTCACCGCCATGTTCATATTCATGGAAGATGGGGCGAGCAAGAAACAATTCTGGGATTTCATAAAGAACCCTGACCTTCTGGCAAGTCCGGAGACAGCTGCGGAGGTAAGGGATGTCGTGAAGAACGATCTCGTATATTCGCCTCAGGCCAACGACAGACAGAGGGACCGCGGCATATGGGGCGAGACCCTTATGCAGGATTGGTTGAACGAACAGGGGATAAAGTATCAGACCGAGAACGATCTGAGAGGTGGAGAAGGCCAGAAGACCCCCGATTGTCTTCTTGATGAACCTCTGATGTATGATGGGAAGAAGATATGCTGGATAGAGAGTAAGGCATCATTCGGGGATAATGTCGAGTTCAGATTCAATTCCAGGAAGCAGCTGTGTCCGTACACCCAACTGTTCGGACCCGGTCTGGTGATATATTGGACCGGATGTCTGAACGACATGGAGTGTCCTCCTGATGTGTACATATCGGACATGTCGGTACTGGACAAGAAGCTGGAGAAGATCACTGATTGATCTTTCTCTCAGCGTACTCTTCCCTTAACTCGCCCATCGTAGCCGTTCTCTCTGCGAACGCATTATGTTTATGGATGGATTCCTCGGACTCGCTTTTCACGAGTATCTCGACATCGTCGGGCAGTCTCTCATAACCCTCGGTGATGAACTTCAGGACATTCCTGACGACATCTTCCACGAATCTAGGATTCGAGTGGGCGTTTATCACTACTTGACCCTCATCATCCCTTTTCAGAAGCTCGTATGTCGGTGAGGAGAAACCCTTCTTGACCAGATCGATCAACTCATCCGCTTCGACATCTGCATCCTCGTCCATTGTGAATATAGTTGTACAGACATTCCTCTGATTGTGGGACATCATAGGTATATCTATGTCGCACCCAAGGACCTCGGTAACCGTCTGCTGTGCGCACGGACACGCTGTCATGCCTATGACCTCTACGCCGATCGTCTTCCTTACCCTCTGCCCTCTTATGACAGAGCCTCCTGCGATCAGCTTGTAGATCTCGAAGGTCTCCCTTCCAAGAGGGGTCTTGCTCTCTCTGAAGTATTCTGCGGTTATCCTTACGTTCGCGGATTGGGCATATTCATGGTGGACCAGAAGTTTCTTGCATATGTCCTTGGCCATGTTCTCCAGTCCTGTGACCGGGACCTTTATGCTATCATCAACGACCTGTTTCAGAACCTCTACATTCCTTGAAAGATGGGATCCTTTCTGTTTTGCCGGGAGGTCCACAAAGATGTCGATCGAACAGTTCAATGCACCGTTCAATGCGTTGTTCACTCCCTCTCTCCTTACCACAACGGGTTTCCTAACGCCGGTGACACCGACCTTAGTGAGTTTGAACCCGATGTCTCCCTCGCCATATTGTACATCACACTTCAGAGCCATGCGGCGTAATATCGTTTTAACTTAAAAAGTATAGAGTTACAATAATCATGGTAGGAATAAGAAAATATCCTATGGTGCGTTGTACATATGATATGTTCTGCGGGGTGGACGAAGCGGGAAGGGGTTCGGTGCTCGGGCCGTTGGTCGTAGGCTCGGTATACGCCGAGTCGGATGACATTCTGAAAGAGATAGGTGTCAAGGATTCCAAGAGACTTTCCCCGAAGGTCAGGGATCAGATGTACGAACGCATAACTGATTCATTCGCATTCTCAACTGTGATATTATCGGCGGAGAACATAGACCTCCAGAGGAAGGACATAACACTCAACGAGATAGAACTGAACATGTTCGTGGAAGCGGCATCGGAATGGCCGGTTTCAACAGTGTATGCAGACTGCCCAGATGTGAACGAGGCATCCTTCTCCAGATCCATGGGTGTGAGGATGAACGGTATCGATATCATCGCCAAACACAAAGCGGATGATACATTCCCAATAGTATCGGCAGCATCCATCATCGCCAAGGTCACCCGCGACAGGATGATATCCGATATCCAAAAGGAGTTCGGAATGAACATAGGGAGCGGCTATCCAAGCGACCACTACACAATGGAGTTCATAGAAAAGTGGATAAAAGATAACGGAAGTCCACCTAAACATACTCGCTGTTCATGGGAACCCGTGAGGCAGATGATATCTGTCTCAAAGAACACCAGGATCAGTGATTGGTGATCAAGATGACCATGGAAGAAGCAATTCAATCGTTGATAGACAAATTCCACAGGAAGATGGAAAAGGATGAGAAGGCAAAGGAAGAGATAATGCCTCTCAAGAAGACGGTCAACATAGATCTGGGGACGGAACACTATTCCCTCAGACTAGAGAATGCCAGCATAGAGGATTTCAAACCGGAACTGCTTAGCGATGCAGATGTGACGCTCATCACGGACCCTGAGAGTCTTCAGGGGCTTATCGACGGTACCCTCAGGCCTATGAAGGCATATGTCACAAAGAAGATATCCATAAAAGGAAAGATACAGGACCTGATGTTCCTGAAGAAATTCTTCTGAGCATCGTTGCTGTGGAAAGTTTTTATACCAAATCGTTTGTAGTGTGGAATACAGCGAGGTGGGGTAGCCAGGATATCCCGTCGGGCTCATAACCCGGAGACCGGTCGTTCAAATCGACCCCTCGCTACCATACTTTTTTCAATTTATCTGATGATCAAAAATAATAATATAGGATGGTCCTGGGACCATCCTTAAAGCAGACTCTTTGCCTCTTCCGGAGATATCTCCAACGCTTTGAGCATGTATTCCAACGCCTTCTTGGCATATGGTGCCCTTGCCTTGGGATCCTCCATGATCTCCCCGTAGGTCGCCATTACGTTATTGAAGAATTCTATGGCGAATTCGGAATACAAGGTGGACTCCATTGACTCATCTATCTGGGCCGCCTCATTGTATGCTTTCTCGGCCTCGTCGTATTTGTTGATGGAGATACAGAAGTGTCCGTATGATTGATAGAAGTCCACTCTATCCCCGTCCAGCTCTATGGCTTTCTTGTAAGCATCCATTATCTCCTCTGTGGATACCTTTGCACCGAACATCCCCGATGCATAGTTGCCGCATTCCGCTTTGTAATACCAGATATCCGCATTGTCAGGGTACTCCTCTGCTAGTTTCTTGAACTGTGAATATGCTTTTTTGAAGTCTCCTTCATCCATTGCCTTCATTCCGGCGAGGATCTTCTTGTCGGGGCTGTCGTCCGCCATAGTTATCAGGCACGATATTGAGGAATTAGTTTTAATCACTTTCCTCTTTACCTCTCTTCTTACTTAGGTTACATATTTAACCCCAGCTGTCGATATTCAGGATATGATAGAGGATGTGTGGGCAAGGGTAGCGGAGGACCTGATGGCAAAGGACTACACCCTGAAAAGGATCGGGACACCGTCACCTGACGATGGAACGATGGCAAAATGCAGGGAACTTTGCGAACAGAACCTCTGCGGCGAATACAATGTGACCTGGGGATGCCCTCCCGGGGTCGGAGCCCCTTCGGATTGTCTGAACAAGGTGAAAAGATATTCGAACGCGGCAATCATAATCAAGGAGTACAAGAACATAGATCTTAAGGACAGAGAACTGGTCGGGACCATAGCCAACGATCATCAGGAGATGTGCAGGAGATTCTCCAACGCCCTCAAGAACGATGGCTATGACGTACTGGCCCTTGCTGACGGCGGATGCAAATACTGCGGGGACTGCACCTATCCCGACGATCCTTGCAGATATCCCGATCAGATGGTCTCCTCCATAAGCTGCTACGGCATACTCATGGAGGATTACATGAGGTCCCAAGGAATAGATTTCACATTCGAGGATAACGGGATGACCCTGTACGGTCTGATATTGTACAACGAACCTTGACACGTTAAGAATATAACCGATACCCACAATCAAGCATGTGACGATCATGGACAGAGAGACGGTGGAAAGGGTCGCACGTACGGCACATATAGCGCTTACCGAAGAGGAACTGGAGAGATACAGCAAGGACCTGAGCGACATACTTGATTATTTCAAGATATTGGACGAGTCCCCCGAAGAGGAAGGGGTCGGCGTGGATCCGATAGAGATCGCTGATGTCCTGAGAGAGGATGAACCCGAGATGTTCATCGATCCGTTCGAACTTCTGAAGGACATGAAGACCTACGATAACTACGTCAGGGGGCCCAGGCTCCTATGATGGGAACACTGTCCTCACTATCAAAACTCAATGAAAGATATTCGATGTTCAGTTGTATCTCGGAAGATCTGGACCTTGGGGATTCCACATTCCTTTTCTCTGCCAAGGATAACCTTACGTCAAAGGACATGGAAACGCGTTGCGGATCCAGGATCCTTGAGGGATACCGTCCCGTATTCGATGCAACATCCATAGAGAATATGAGGTCTGCCGGAGGGAAACTCATAGGCAAGAACAACATGGACGAGTTCGGATTCGGTACTTTCAGCACCAACTCCGCATTCGGTATACCGAAGAATCCATTCGACCTCGAAAGATCATGCGGAGGTTCATCAGGAGGATCGGCCTGCGCGGCAGCTGTCTTGGAGGATCATATCTCACTTGGTGTATCTACTGGAGGATCCATATGCTGTCCCGCAAGCTTCTGCGGAGTCTATGGCATAGCACCAACCTATGGAAGGGTCTCGAGATATGGGTTGATCGATTACGGCAACTCTCTCGATAAGATAGGGTTATTATCATCCAACCCGGAATTGCTATCGAAATACCTCCCCATAATATCAGGGAGGGACAAGAAGGACCCGACATCCTGCAGTCAGCCAGAGCTTGAATTGAAAGGTGAGAGGATAAAGTCGGTTGCCATACCAAAGGATTCCTTAACCGGAATAAGTGATGATGTCAGGAAAGCATTTGACAACTCCCTTGACATGCTCAGGGGAATGGGCATAGATGTTAAGATGATAGATATGCCTTCATTGAAGTATGCGATGCCCGCATACTACATCCTGGCAACCTCAGAAGCATCCACGAACCTTGCGAGATACGTTGGAATGAGGTACGGGCAGCAGGACGGGGACCTTTCCCTTAAGTTCGATGATTATTTCACGTCGTTCAGATCCGAATACTTCGGTGATGAGGTGAAGAGAAGGATACTTCTTGGGACCTACACAAGAATGGCAGGGTTCAGGGACAGATACTATGCCAAAGCATTGAAGGTAAGACTTCACATAATATCCAGTTACAAGAAGGTGCTCAGCGAGCATGATGCTGTTCTGACGCCGACAATGCCTTTCGTATCCCCGAAATTCAATGACATCTCTAAGATGACGCCGGTTGAGTCATATGCGGCCGATTACCTCACTGTTCCTCCCAACCTATCAGGTATGCCCCATCTTTCCGTTCCTTGCGGATATGACGGCAACGGTATGCCGGTAGGAATGCAGATGGTAACAGACCACTGGAATGAGGATCCTTTGCTCACATTCGCAAAGGAGTGGGACTCATCATTCGAGATAAGACATCCGGAGGTGGTATTGTGAAGATAGGATTGGAGATACACGTCCAGCTTCCCACTAGGTCCAAGATGTTCTGTTCCTGTCCGACCACGGATGCTGATATGCCGAACACACATGTGTGCCCAACCTGTTTGGGGATGCCGGGATCAAGACCTGTAATGAACAAGAAGGTCATAGAATATGGGATAATGCTATCGAAGATGTTGAATTGTGATATTGCCGATACCACCTGGTTCTCAAGAAAGACATACTTCTATCCGGACATGAGCAAGAGCGTCCAGATCACACAATACGATCATCCTGTGGGTGCCGGAGGTACATATTACCTCAACGGTAAGAAACCCGTCAGAATAACAAGGGTACAGTTGGAAGAGGATCCGGGGAAGACCAAGAGGGTCGGGGACCAATCCTCTCTCATAGACTATAACAGATCAGGCATACCATTGGCGGAGATCGTCACGGAACCGGACCTATCAACACCTGCCGAGGCAAGGGAATTCCTTGGCCAGCTGATAGCCGACATACGTCACATAATAGATCTTCCCGGGGATGGTGAGAGGAGCATACGCTGCGATTGTAACATTTCCGTCGGAAAGGAGAGATGCGAAGTGAAGAACGTCACCGGCCTGAAGAACGTGGAGAGGGCACTGACTTTCGAAGCTGTACGCCAGACAAAGATCCTTAAAGCGGGAGGAAAGATCGAAAGGGAGACCAGACGCTTCGATGAGGAACGCGGGGTAACCGTCTCGGTCAGGAAGAAGGAGTTCGAGGCAGACTACGGTTATATCGATGAGCCTGATCTTGGAGTGTTCCACATCGGAGAACTCGCAAGATCGATAACCATAAAGGAAAGCCCGCTCAATCTCTCAATGAGACTGATAAAGGACTACGACATAAGCGATAAGACAGCTAAACAGATCGTGTCCACATCCATCGACCTTGCAAGCATATTCGAATCTTTAGCTAAAGCAACGGACATAGATACCGCTGTATCATGGACAGTTGGTCCGATAAGCGCCAACTGGAAGGTATTCGAGTCCAGAGACGGGGATGCAAAGGGCCTTATCGATATCATAGAAAGATTCAAAACTGGCAAGATCACAGACGTTGAAGCTAACTTGGAACTCAAAGCCTACATGACGGGCACAGATATAGAAAGTGTAAAGAATCTGGATTCCGGGCTCGATCAAATAATAGCGGATTTCCTTGATTCCAATCCAACCATCATAAACGAGATCCAGAAGAACGATAAGGCAATCAACAGAGTTATCGGCCACGTGATGAAAGAAACAGGCGGATCGTATTCGTCAGCGGACATATTGGCTGCTGCTAAGAGAATGGTCAACGAAAGAACCTAAAAAAAAGTGTTTACCGGGTCGGCGTCCCGACCGACCCGGTTAGGTGATTCAGACATTATACGGAGGCAATGTCCTTTGCCCGAATGAGCGGGCACAATGTCACTATTACCTATAACACACTGCAGATATATAAATTTAGGCATTCCTAAATTTACTCATCCTCAGCTATGTCCAGATCGTCGAAATCAATGTCATCGAGGGCCAATGTCATTATTTGGAGCTCTTCCAACTTCTTGTCGTCGACCTTTGCCGGCGAGCGGTCCAGAAGTGACACGGCCTTCTTGTTCTTGGGGAATGCTATGACATCCCTGATAGTATCCTTTCCAAGCAGTATGGATATGAATCGATCTATTCCCAAAGCGATGCCGCCATGCGGCGGTGCTCCATACCCCAATGCTTCCACGAAGAATCCGAAATCTGCCTCTATATCCTCATCGGACATCCCGATCTTCCTGAACACATCCTTCTGGAGTTCAGGGTCGTGTACCCTTAATGATCCCGATCCCAACTCATTTCCGTTGAGACATAGATCGAAGCATGCTCCCCCGACATAAGGGGCATCCAATTCATTCTCGGGAAGGACGAACGGGTGGTGGAAAGCATCATATTTTCCGGAAACAGGATCTATCTCGAACATCGGACAATCGACCAGCCACAGGAACTGCATCTCATCCTTTGGTACAAGATCCAGGTCCTCTGCCAATCTCCTTCTCAATGCTCCTCCGCCCTCATAGGTGGATTTCCATGGTCCTGCTATCAGGAAGAGAAGGTCACCCTCCTCAGCTCCCATCTTATCCTTTATTGAATCCAGTATCTCCGGTGTGAAGTATTTGACGATGTTGCTGTCGAGTTTTCCGTCCTTGCATCTCATCCATGTAAGACCGCCGAGGCCGAACTTCTTGGCCTGATTGATGTATCTGTCAACATCATTCCTTCCGATCTTCTCTCCTGCGATGTCTGCCTTCAGGTTTATTCCGGCAACTATACCGCCTGCTTTGATTATCCTCTGGAATATCTCATATGGGGCATCCTTCACGGTCTCTGTGAGTGATATGAACTTGAGATCATACCTCAGGTCGGGTTTGTCCGAGCCGTATGTCTCCATGGCCTCTCTGTAACCTATGCGTCTGAACGGGGTCTTTATCTCTTTCCCGTACAGACCTTTCCAGACATATGATATCAGGCCTTCTATCGTATCCTGTATATCCTTCATGTCAACAAAGGACATCTCCATGTCCAATTGTGTGAATTCAGGTTGACGGTCCTTCCTTGAATCCTCATCCCTGAAACATCTTGCGATCTGATAGTAACGATCCATACTGCCTACCATCAACATCTGCTTGAAGAGCTGAGGCGACTGCGGAAGTGCATAGAATGATCCGGGATGTACTCTTGAAGGAACAAGGAAATCTCTTGCCCCTTCGGGTGTGGACCTTGCCAATATGGGTGTTTCGATCTCAAGGAAATACTGTTCATTCAGATACTGCCTTGCGAAGTGAAGGAATCTGCTCCTCAGTTCCATCGCCTGGATCATGTCGGTCCTTCTGAGGTCGAGATATCTGTATCTCATCCTTGTGTCCTCGTTGGGAAGGACGCCTTCCTTCTGATCACCTAACTCGAACGGTGGTGATCTCGACCTATTGAGAAGTCTAGCCTCGGTTATCAGTACCTCTACCTCTCCGGTCGGGTTCCTTCCATCCTCGGTCCCCTCGACCCTTTTCCTTACTATGCCATTTATCGATACTGCGGATTCACGTGTGAATGTCCTCATCGTCTCGGAGAGGTCATTCACATCTTTCCCCGAAGGAACATCCTCAGGGTCGAAGACTATCTGTGTAATACCATATCTGTCAGCAAGGTCTATGAAAGCGACCCCGCCGTGGTCTCTGGAGAATCTTACCCAGCCTTCCAGACATACCTCTTTTCCTATGTCCTCAGACCTCAGTTCTCCGCAGGTGTTGGTTCTTCTCATCACAGTACCCTCAGTGGCTTATTATGCCAGCAAAGAACAGGGCCATATAAAACACATTTGCTTAATCTCTATCGTTAAGAACAGGGACAAAATCGCTCAGGTCCTTGACGATATTCATTATAACAGAGGTATTGGTCTTCTTGACTCCATCTATGGAATTTATCCTCTTGACAGTGTCCGAGAAGTCCTCACGGTCCAGACAGGATATCATCACGATACTGTCGGCATCGCCTGTCACATCGAATATGGACATAACCTGCGGGATCTCCTTTATCGCATTCTGGACATTGATCACATCATCAGCATAGATGTGCACTATTCCCATGTACTCGAACCCAAGATTCATGTAATCTATCTTGGCGCGGTATCCCCGGATCACACCTTTTGTCTCAAGTGCCTTGACCCTTTGTATGAGGGTGGTGGGGTGTACATTCAGCTGTTTCGCTATCTGTCTAAAGGAACCTTGACTTGATGTGCAAAGGAGCTCCACTATCCTCCTGTCAAGGTCATCATAATCATCAATATCGGCCATCTGGTGTACTCCTGTACATTCGTAAACTCATTATCGCATATTTATTACATAGGATTCCAATACCCCTCTGAATGACAGAAGAGGTTTTCAGACGCGATGGTTACGCTTTTGAGTTCGAGGCCAACGTATTGTCAGTAAATGGCGATGATGTCGAACTGGACATAACGGCATTCTACCCCGGAGGGGGAGGCCAGGTCTGCGATGTCGGCACCATTCGCGGAATGGATGTCACAGAGACATATTACAAAGGAGACGCAATCCTCCACAAGGTACCGGGTAACGATCTTAAGAAGGGGGATATCGTCTGGTGCAGCGTGGACTGGAACAGAAGATATGACCTCATGATGGGGCATACGGGAGAACACCTTCTCTTCTGTTCATTGAGGAGGCAGGTACCCGACCTGTCAATAAGCAAGATCTTCATCTCGCCCGAGAGCAAATATGTCATAGTCGATCAGGACATCAGTTGGGACGACATAGACCAGGCACTCATCTTCGCCAATCAGGCGATAAGGGATAATCTTCTGGTAACAAAGACCATGATGAGCAGGGACGACCCCGAATTAGAGAACGTGAGGATAAAGAAGGAACGCATCCCCGATGGAGAGGATGTGTCAGTTGTTTCCATAGGGGATATCGACCTTTCAGCATGCAGCGGCCTGCATGTGATGGAGACCAGCGAACTGGAGATGATATTCGTTGACAGGAAGGTCTCAGCAGGAAAGGACGGCGTTGCCATACATTTCAAAGTTGGGGATCAGGCAAAGGATTCGGCCATGAGATTGGCGAACATATGCCTTCAGACCGTGGATTCCGCAGAAAGTAAACCCGAGGACCTTGTGAAGGCGGTATCCAATCTTAGATCAGAGTCGGATATCATGAGGAGATCTATCGGAACATATGTCAAAGAACAACTGTCCGCTCTTGATGAGAAGACGGTGAACGGCACAGATATTGTCGGCAGCATACTTCCTATGGTGGATCGCAGCATAATCTCGGATGCAGCAGAATCGTACAAAGCAAAGGGCATGGTATGCATACTTCTCTCGGTGGGAGATACCGTCTCGGTCATCATGTCCTCTGGCTCGGATAAGGTGGACTGCAGGGATGTTCTGTCCAAGATACTCCCTGGATTCAACGGTAGAGGTGGAGGAAGACCTGATTTCGCACAAGGCGGCATACCGGATGCATCATCAGCAAAGGAATTGTTCTCAAGGCTCAGATATGAGGTTGTAGAACGCCTACAGTTAATTAATTGAAAGGACATGAGGTGTCAATATGGCAGGAATGAGAGGTGTGAACCCCCGTCAGATGCAACAGGCAATGAAGAAGATGGGGATAAAGCAGAACAACGTTGATAACGTGACAGAAGTGATAATCAGAACACTCGACAAGGAGATAGTTATCACAAATGCAGAGGTCGTATGCGTTGATATGCAAGGGAACCGCAGTTACCAGATCTCCGGAAATGAGGAGACGAGGGAATTATCTGAAGGTCCATCGTCTGCCTCGGTCGCATCTTTCCCATCCGAGGATATAGATCTGGTCATGTCGCAGACAGGATGCGACAGGGATGTTGCGATAAAAGCATTGGAAGATGCTGCAGGACAGCCCGCAGAGGCCATACTGAAGATAATGACGAGTTGATAACATGTGTCTGGCAGTACCCGGTAAGATAGTAAGGATCGAAGGAGATGTAGGGGATGTCGACTTCGGCGGCGTCATAAGGAAGGCCAATGTCACAATGGTGGAGGCCAAGGTCGGGGATTGGGCGGTCATTCACGCAGGATTCGCCATTGAGATAATGGATGAAGAGGAAGCCCAGGAGACCCTTAAGCTTTGGAATGAGGTACTTGAGAGCGAAGGCCCCTCTTCGAATTAAGATAATTTAATATACTTTGTCGCTATGGCAAGAATTGGTCTGACGGCCATAGCGGCGGGGAAACACCCGGTCCCATCTCGAACCCGGAAGTAAAGTCCGCCCGCGTATCTGTCTGTACTGTATTGCGCAAGCGTACGGGAACACTGACACGCTGTCAACCACTTTTACTCTTATTTTCTGATAACTATTAAAATAACCTCTGCCATCATTCCTCAATGATATTGATCAAACTGGGCGGAAGTGTGATAACCGACAAGACCCAGTACAGAACATTCGCCCGCGAGACCGTGTCCCGTTTATGCAAAGAGATCAAGGAATCCGGCGAAAGTGTCCTGATAGTTCACGGAGCTGGGTCCTTCGGTCATGTAATAGCAAAGGAATACTCACTTCAGAACGGACTTGTCAGTTTTGGTCAGGTCCCTGCGGTCGCAAAAGTGCAATATGACGTGAGGGAACTGAACCTTATGGTCATCAATGAACTTCTGATGAATGGGATACCTTCTATGTCAATGCCTCCGGGATCATGTTTCATGATGGAAGAGGATAGATTGGTGATCGATAACACCGAGATCCTTAGGGCGTCCATGCACCTTGGCATTATGCCGGTCATGTTCGGTGATGTTGTATTCGACCGTGTAAAGGGGTTCGGAATATGCTCGGGAGACCAGATCATGGAAGTATTGTGCGAGATGTACAACCCCAAGAAGGTAGTATTCGTTTCGGATGTGGACGGTCTGTTCAACAAGGATCCGAAAGCAGACCCTGATGCAGAACTTCTGACAGAGGTCACCGAGGAGCTCCTGAACAAAGTATCGAGCAGAAGCACAGTCGATGATGTGACCGGGGGAGTGAGGGCAAAGATGGAAGCCATGCTCAGAATGACCACGACCGATAGGGAATGCGTCCTGGTCAACGGTTCAGTATCAGGAAGATTATACTCACTATTAAAGGGAGAGAGGGTTATCTCCACCACAGCGAAAGGAGGACTTCGATGACGCCCATAAAGGAAAGGAAGGCCGACCACATAGAGATATGTCTCAATGAGAGGATCGAGCCGGGATACTGCTACTGGGATGATATAAAACTCATCCACAACGCTCTTCCCGAGGTCAACATGGACGAGATAGATCTGTCCACGGAGATATTCGGAAAGAAACTTGATTTCCCCTTCATAGTAACAGCCATAACAGGCGGTTTCTCGGGTGCCAAGAAGATCAATGAGAACATAGCCATAGCATGTTCCGAATTAGGAATAGGCATGGGTGTAGGCAGTGAGAGAGCGGGAGTGGCAGGGGTCGATCCCGACAGTTACTCCGTGATCAAGGATCATGATATACCGTTGGTGATAGGGAACGTCGGTGCGCCACAACTGGTTCCGCAACACAGCAAGGACATATTCTCTTCCGAAGGGATAGGTAAAGCAAGGGACCTGATAGACGCGGATGTTGTTGCTATACATCTCAACTTCCTTCAGGAGGTCGTCCAGCCGGAAGGCGATACCAATGCAAAGGGATGCTTTGACGCGATAAGGGAACTTGCCAGAGAACATCCGCTCATCGTTAAGGAGACGGGTGCAGGGATATCCCAAGAAGTGGCATCCAGACTAAAAGGCACTGGAATACTGGGAATGGACATCGCAGGAATGGGAGGTACCAGTTTCTCCGCTGTCGAGCTATACAGGGCAATGGCAAGTGATGATGTCATCAGGACGAACATGGGAGAATCATTCTTCGATTGGGGAATACCCGCTCCGGTCTCACTGAGGATCGCGAACAACGGCCTGCCTATGATAGCATCCGGCGGAATACTTGATGGTATACACGTAGCATCATCGATAGCAATGGGAGCAAGCTGCGCGGGAGCCGCACATGCAGTTCTCAGAGAGGCAACGGAATCATCCGATGCCGTGATCTAGAAATTAACATTGATAAGAGAAGAGCTGAAGGCAGCCATGCTGCTCACCGGCTCATCCAACATCAAACAGCTTTCGAACGCCAGATACATAATTCTCGGCGAAACAAAACAATGGTTAGAGGGATTACTATAGACGCAAAAGAATATCTCACAAAGACCTCCAAAGAATTGGACGGACCTATAAGACAGTACATCGGGGACGAGGAACCCAAGAACCTTATCGAAGCAGCAAGGCAATATCCGTATGCCGGAGGAAAGAGGATGAGGCCGGCCATGGCACTTGCGGCAGCAGGGGCCGTCGGCGGGGACAAGACCAAAGCAATGCCTCTTGCCGTTGCTATCGAATACATACACAATTTCACACTGGTCCATGATGATTTCATGGACGGGGATGAACAGAGAAGGGGTATGACCACCATCCACATCGCATATGATGTTCCTACCGCGATACTTGCAGGGGATGCTCTTTTCGCAAAGGCATTCCAGATCATTGCGGAATTGGATGTTCCGGACAAGAACATGAGGGAGATCCTCAGATACGTCACACAAGCGGTCTGGGACCTTGCACGCGGACAGGAGATGGACATCAACAATGAAGGCAAGATAGTCTCCGAGGAAACATATCTTGAAACGATCAGGTTGAAGACCAGCGTACTCTTCGCGGCCGCTGCCGCAGGCGGTGCGCTTGCCGGAGGAGCTGACGAGAAGACCGTTAAAGCTATCCACGAATACGCAATGGCATTGGGCCTGGGATTCCAGATCTTCGATGACTATCTCGGTATCGCAGGGGACCCTGCCAAGACAGGAAAGTCTGTAGGCAACGATATACGCAAGGGAAAATGCACAGTGATGGTAACTCACGCTATCAAGAACATAAAGGATCCCGCTGCCCTTGAGGAATTCAAGAGCATCCTCGGCAACATGAACGCTACTGAGGAACAGGTCCTTAAAGCAAGGAAGATAATGGAAGAGGCAGGAAGTATCGCATACGGAAGGAAACTGGCACAAGAGAAGGTCGATGAGGCCATATCAAAACTTGATATCCTGAAACCAAGCGAGGACAAGGACTTCATGATAGCCTTGGCCAAATATGCGATAGACAGAGAGGTCTGATCACAGATCCTCTATGCCTGTCTCAGTTATCTTATAATTCGCGGTCCTGCCTTCGGGCAGGCTGCGATGTTTTATTATCACAGCGGTCCTGACGCTGTTCCCTTTCTTATCCAATCTCAATATTGTTTTGGAGTTATGGCTCAACGCATGACCCCCAAGGAACTCTATCCCTCCGGTCATTATGTTGGAATATACCTGTGATGTCATAAGAACGGCGACATCATTCCTTCTGGCCATTCCTAGGAGTGCCTCGATCTGTCTGACGAAATCGTTCCTAACCTTATTGTCATCATGATTCAGTCTGTAGAACATGTTTATCGAATCCACTATGGCCAATTCGATTACATCCTTATCAGCAAGATTGACCGTTCTATCCACTTTATCTGATTGTTCCTCAAAACTGTGTACCTGTGATACGAGAAGGCTCTTTGTATTCTCTCCCTCTCCTCCGAATATCTGTTCCACACGATCATATGACAATCCTTCGGAATCGATGTATGCCACCTTCTTACCATTCCTTACTACATTTCTGGCCGTCTGAAGACATACGTTGGATTTTCCTGCTCCAGCCTCACCGTACAGAAGCGTGATGCTTCCCTTCTCTATCCCTCCTCCAAGAAGATTGTCGAAGGACCTGCATCCCGTGGGTATCCGATTCACAAGAGTAAAAAGTAAAAGGGGTTGATAAAGTTGTTTAGGTTACTGACTCAGTCCTTCTCGTCCCTTGAGTCCTTTTCCTTGACCGATTCCACATCATCAAGATCATATGTTGCATCTGTTTGGTATTCCTCGCCCTTCATCGCATAATACGGAACGGCCAGTATCGCCATTATAACATAGATTATGACTATGACGGCAACTATCACAACTGCCGCTATTATCACAATATACAACAGACTCTCCAATATCCCTGGGTTGAGTGCAACATATGCCACTATCGCAACCACGATCGCTACCAACAGTACCAGGATCAAAGCCGATCCCAATGTGCTGTTGCGCCCCATCTTTCCTGCATCTGCCATTATCTTCATCTCCTTAGTTGCTGGTCGGAAGGTACGGTATCAATGATGCCGCCAGATCCGATAACGTCATCGACTGGATTATGATCTTTCCTGGGCCTGTGAGGGTAGTGACGAACAATCCCTCTCCGCCGAAGAGTGCGGTCTTTATACCACCTGCGGCGGTTATGTCGTAGGTGACGGATTCCTGCCATGCCACGGCCTTTGCCGTTGCCACTTTGTATTGTTCTCCCGGTTTCAGGTCGACAACGTTGAAATCACCGCATGCCGCTACGAATGCTATCCCGTTTCCGCTGAGTTCCTGAAGTACCAGTCCCTCTCCGCCGAAGAATATGTTACCCAATTTCTTCTGGAAGGCCAATTTCAACTCCACTGTCTCCTGCGATCCAAGATATCCTGTCTTCTGGACGATCCATTTCCCCTTTCCGATGTCAAGGTCGACTATCTTTCCCGGGGCGGACCCGCCCAGACCAACAATGCCTGTTCCGCCTTTTGATTTGTATTCAACAAGGAACAACGACGCTCCTGAGAGCGATCTTCCAAGTCCCTTTAGCAATCCGCCGTGAAGTTTTGCCTCCATCACCATGTTGCCTGTCATGTAGGCCATGGATCCTGCGACGGACTGGAGGAGCTCATTCTCCTCCAACTGCACATTGACGAACTGAAGATTATCACCAGTGATAGTGTATCTCATGTGATTCACATCAGAGTACGGCTATTTATTTACGTAAGGTAGAGGATTGAGATGTGTGGAAGGAACATCATCCATAGACAGGGGTGCGGAGGCAGAGATCAGTCAGATCGATTTCATGGGCCGCAGAGCAATATCCAAGACCAGGGCACCTAAAGGATACAGGGTCGCAGAACTTGACAACAACATAAGAGCAACAAGGACCAGAACGGAAGCCAGATTGATGAGGGAGGCAAGGAAGGTCGGTATCAGGACACCAATTATCTATGACATAGATACCAAAGAGTTCAGGATAGTCATGGAAGAGGTCCAGGGAAAGAAGGTCAAAGATGTATTGGACCAGGAACCTGATTCGATCAATGATGTTTGCATCGAGATAGGCAGAACGATCGCCCATCTGCATAATCATCACATAAGCCACGGGGACCTCACTACATCGAACATGATATTCACCTCAGACGGAAGGATATGCCTGATAGACATGTCCATGGGAAGTACGATGGCAGAACTCGAGGATATTGGAGTCGACATAAGATTGCTGGAAAGGGCATTCATATCCGCGCATCCGGAACTCACCGACGGTTTCTCAAAACTTATGGATTCCTATATTAACAACGTGAACGAACCCGATAAGATACTGAATAAACTTCAGGAGATAAAGGACAGGGGCAGATACACATGATATTGAACGTAATAACATCCAACATGGGAAAGGTCAGGGAATATCAGGAGGTCTTCCATCCACTGGGTATCGAGGTCTCTCACCTCAAGGTACCGTATGATGAGATACAATCCTCGGATCTTGAGGAGGTCGTCTCCAAAGGAATGGAGGAGTTAAAGAAGAAGGGGATCTCGGATTTCATAATAGACGATTCGGGATTGTTCATAGACCATCTGAAAGGATTCCCAGGAGTATGGTCGGCATATGCTCAGAAAACCATAGGCAATGCTGGCATACTGAAACTAATGAAGGATATCGAGGAAAGAAGTGCCAGATTCAAATGTTGTATCGGCTGCAACATAAAGGGCAAGGACATAATCGTTACCGGAATATGCGAGGGAGTGATACTCGATGAGGAGACCGGAACAGAAGGCTTTGGTTTCGATCCCATATTCTCTCATGACGGAAAACTGTCATTTGCCGAGATATCCATGGAGGACAAGAACCTTGTCTCACACAGAGGCAATGCAGTAAAACTTCTGTTAGATGATATTGACGGAATGCTTTGATGATGCCATCAACAATACAGCTTCTTGTATCTTGATATTGAATCCTCAATTATTCCCTTCACAGATCCAGCCCCTACGAACTCGTCCACAGCGGTTTCCTTGTGTTCAAGATTCTTGTATACGGTGAAGAAGTGAGCTATCTCATCGAATATGTGCTTTGGTAACTCGCTTATGTCCTTGTAGCTGTTGTAGGCAGGATCACCATAGGGTATCGCTATGATCTTCTCATCGTTGGACCCGTTATCGATCATCTTCATCGCACCTATGGGATAGCATCGTACAATGGTCATAGGAACGATCGGTTCGGAGCAAAGCACGAGAGCATCCAGAGGATCATCGTCATCTGCGAATGTTCTCGGAATGAATCCATAATTCGCAGGATAATGTGTTGATGTGTGCAGGACGCGGTCCAATATCAGTACACCTGTGTCCTTGTCCAACTCATATTTGTTCTTGCTTCCCTTGGATATCTCTATAACTACAAGAAAATCGTCCGTTTTTATTCTATCGATGTCGACATCATGCCAAATATTGCTCATTTCTCCATCCTCTCAACATCATTCATATTATCTTCAATACTGTTCATATTGTAATTAGATTTGCTGCGGTTTTACCCAAGAAACCTCCCCCAATACATACTATCATGTTAAGAGCGAAGTTAAAAAGGGCCATCCCTGTCATCCCCGCAGCATACATGTTCATTGTCTCCAATGATACTGCGGACATGGTTGTAAATGCTCCAAACACGCCTATGAACAGGAACGTTCTCATCTCCATGGAAAGATCCACTGAGAACATCAATAATGTTATCATGGAACATCCAATGAAATTCACAAGTAAGGTGCTCCACCCTATACCTCCTGTGCTGGGTATCATGAGTGACACTCCGAATCTAAGTAGGGCGCCCAGTGCTCCTCCTGCAACTACCAATAATATCAATGTCAATTGTTCATTCATTATTTCCTCTCCGGTTTCAGGTTTACGGAGCAGGGTATCAGAAATTCTTGACGACCTCGTACTCCGTTAGAGTAGAGATCATCAGCGTGACGCGGTTCCGGCATATTGCCGAGGGAGAGCTCATTCCCATCCTGTGGAGAGAATATCATTATAAAAATACATCTGAGAACATGATCCATTGAGGATCATTTATGTCCAAACATCTTGTTTTTTCTCTACACCATTATCAAAAAACAGAACAGCAAACCTTAATACCTTTATCAACATCAACTGCCCGTGGGCCTATGGGCTAGCCTGGTATACTTGTGGCTTTGGGAGCCATTGACCCCGGTTCGAATCCGGGTAGGCCCACCTTGAAATTATTTTATGCGGGTGACAACCTGATCCCTGTGTTCATCGCCCCATTTCATCATACTATCCAATATAGGTCCCAAGCTCTGTCCCAGCTCAGTCAATGTGTACTCCACCCTTGGAGGTATCTCTGCATATGCCTTCCTAACAAGTAATCCTGATCCTTCCATTGCTCGAAGATTTGTTGTGAGGACCTTCTGGGTTATGCCATCTATAGAACCCATAAGTTCTCCAAATCGTTTTGTCCCTCCTCTGAGGTCCCTCATGATAAGGACCTTCCACTTGTTGCTTATGAGCCCTAATGTCACTTCAACGGGACATGCTGGCAGATCGTTCATATTATTTCCTCCCATTAGTATACAAATGGATACTTCAGCACTTTTTACACTCTTGCATGGTTAAATAATTTCCGGCAATATGTATATCTAGGCGATCTTTCGCCGGGAGACGAAAATGAAAAACAATCTGATAACCTTCCTCAATGAGAATCCGGTACAGTATATGGCCACCATTGGTCTGGATGGCAGACCAAAGGTCAGACCATTCCAGTTCATGATAGAGGAAGAGAAGAAACTATATTTCTGCACCAGCAACCAAAAGAATGTCTTCGAAGAGATGAAGGGCAATCCATATGTGGAGTTATGTGTATCAAATCCTCAATTCGCATGGATAAGGCTTAGCGGCAGAGTAGAATTCGTATCCGATCCGAATATCAAGGAAAGGATATTGGAGAACAGCGATTTCGTGAGGTCCATATACAAGGCTGCGGACAACCCCACCTTTGAGATATTCTATATCGCTGAGGCAGTGGCCATATACTCCGATTTCTCGGGCGGCCCTCCTAAGGAATTTGAGATCTGAATACAAACTACTTACATTTAATTCCAACAACCGCTTTGTTGCCCCAGATAAAGAGTGAATCATTTATTATTATCTTCATTTTTCTTATTGACCCTTGCAGGATTTGCCGGATACCATCCCTTCTGTACACGTTTCTCCTGTTCGAAGATCTCATGTATGCTCCAGAAAAGAGAGAATGCAAGAACACCCAGCAACACAGATACCGTAAGATCATTGACCAACAATGATGCTGCACAGCATAGTATCCCAGAGACCGCGAAAGCAGGCCAGCATCCTTTTCCCAGATAATACTCGGCCTTTATCACCACCGGGTGCAAAGCACCGATTATTATGAAGACTCCCAATCCAACCAATATTCCGTAATATGTCATATCAGAACCCTATGTCGATATCAAACAAATATAACATTATGGTCAATGCGCAGAACATAAGGGTCGAGACAGAGAGTTTTGCATGGAAGCTCGGATCCTTCTCTCCCTTTCCGGATCTCATCCACGATGCGCATATCAGCGTACATACCATCATGAATATGGTGAATATTGGCAATACCAACATGCTGTCGCCTCATACGTTGATCCCAAGGATTCCCAGCAGATATCGTATGTATACGATACGCTGTTCCTTGTCGATCACATTCATTCCTATGTAATTCCTTAGATCAGATGAACGATAGAATGCCATTTGCAAAGATGTTGTCAGTTGATATGCTATCATCCTGCATTCAACCTCTGACCTTTCGTTACCAAAACATTCCTTTACCATCGGAAGAAGATGATATGGCTCCTCGATGACCTTCTCCAGAAGAACATAAGGTATCGTGGGTCTTGTATAATCAGCATATTCGACAGTGGTGTCTGAGACCTTTACGAGATATTCGAACAACTTCTGTTCCGGGAACATATCCTTCTTTTGGGTGTCTTTCACCCCTGCAGCTTTCTCTGCAATGATCCTGCTGACAGCAGTCTCGACAAGAGCATCCTTTGAATCGAAATAGTAGTTGATCATCCCCAAGGTCGAACCTGATGCAGCAACGATCTGTCTCGATGTCACCTTACTTGCATCCTTGGTCTTCCTTAGAAGGTCCATGGTCCCCATTATCAATTGTTCCTTGACATCTTCATTATCCATTTGAATCAACCTTTATTAAACATGTATAATACATGTATATTATATAATCCTTAACACAATATCGAGAGGTCCTGCATACTGAGAATTCGTGATCGGATGATCGTCATTATTTCATCCTTTTAACTGATATTATCAAAGAACAATATCCTAGATGATAACACTTGGAAACATCAATGGATCTCTGGGTATACGAAATAACGGGGTGGGTGACCCAAACAATCACAGGGGGGCTGTGAGCAAACTGCGGGCCACTCCCATTATTTATAAAGTGGGTTGACCTTTTTTGTTCAACCTAAGCACATGAAGTAAACCCTATATTTAGAATATAAATGTTTTTACTTGTTATTCATCTTTTTTCCAAACATTGCCCCTATGATCATTTCGTTTTGATAATACAAACAACCATTTCGGCTATCCATCTTACCTCAGGCAATAACATCACTGCCGAATAGGAAATATCAAAAAGGTGAACAAATAAGTCGGAGTATCAACTTAATTGTTCAGTCATTCTGAAATACTGCCTCACATTGCAGGGGCGTATGAGAAGCAAAGAGGGATTCGTTCCAACAAAGGCAACACTGCTGTTCATACTGTTAGCATCCATGATGATACTTATGGGTGGAGCGGCCATCGCTCCCGCTTTGCCTCTGATATCCGAAGCATTCCCGGATTCTTCGGAGATGACGATATCCCTGATCGTCACATTACCTTCATTGGCAATTGCCCTGACTGGATTCCTGGTCGGATATCTTGCGGACAGGTTCGGCAAGGTCCGTACCATGGTGATATCCTTGTTACTGTTCAGTATAGCCGGGGTAACTGGGTATTTCCTTAACAGCATAACCTCGATATTGATCGGGAGATTCATACTCGGCATAGGTATTGCGGGAATATCGGTCGCAGCGACCGCATTGATCGCAGAATACTATACAGGTTTCAAAAGGGAGAAGATCATCGGACTTCAGACAGCCTCGATGGGGATCGGCATACTTTTCCTTGAGACTGGCGGAGGCCTGTTGGCGGATATCGGTTGGAGAGAGCCGTTCCTTATCTATCTGGTAGGTTTTGTGATCGTTTCCGATGTGATACTCACAATGAGGGAACCGGGTGACAAGGGATATGTGAAACCCAACGAAATGACAGGCATTACAAAACGCAATACTATCTTGGTATGTTATGTGACCATATTCCTTGCCTTTGCCGTGGCCTTCCTGCTTCCCACTAAACTTCCGTATTACATGGAGCAAATGGGAGCAACTCCTTTGATCAGCGGCATAATGCTCGGATGGCACGGGATATGTGAATCGGTCTGTTGTCTTATGTATCACCGCATATCATCCAGATTGAGCAGGACTGCAATGATATCATCCGGTTTCCTAATGATCGGCATAGGATTCTGTATGCTTTACATAACGGGATCCTACCTTCTGGTCGCGATAAGCGTCGGACTCATAGGTGCGGGAGTGGGTATGATGACGCCGACCTTGGTAAGCTGGCTTGCCACAACGGTATCATCCCAGACATCCGGTAAGATAATGTCAGGATATTCCGTATCACTGAATCTGGGTCAATTCTGTTCCTCGCTTTTGGTGGCGCCTTTGCTGGTCATAGTAGTAACATATGCGAACATGTTCGTCGTGATGGGTGCTGTGGCTTTGATAGCGTGTGTGTTCTATGCCGCCTACAGTATCAAGCTCAAAGGTTCCGTATACCAAACAGCATGATCTCATCCACCAAGATATGTTGCGAAGAACGTGAGCCCGTATGCCGTGACGGCGATCAGAACTCCTGACAGGACCTTATCCCTGCGGGATTCATTCGGTTCCAGTCTATACCCTACAACGAAAAGGCATACACACGCAACAACTGTCGTCCAGTAGAGTGCTTCGGCAGTGTCGCTTATCGCAAGAAGACATATTATCATCGGTATGGTTGTCAAAAGTGTTATTATGAAACAGGATACCGCACTAAGGAACATGTCCTTGCGGTCGTGTCTCATCTCTTCATGCGTGCCTACTCTTCCTTTCTCCAGCAGATCCACCGCTTTTTCCTTATCCTCTTCTGTGAGTGCATCGAATATCGTGCTCCCCACCGCATCATAGAGTTCCTTTCTGTGTTTCCCGGGTTCCTCGCTGCTTATCTTCAGCATCTCTGTATATCTCTTCTGGGCCGTTACGTCCATTCTATAGAAGATATACATATCAATGAACCCCCAAACGAAATTCATACCCAGGATGAGTATGACTAGATCCCATGGAGAGCTGTATGATATCAGGCCCACTTGGGCAGAAGTTATGAAGATCAGGGCCATTACGAATCCGTATAAAGCTTCCTGTGTGGCCAGTTCGGGTCCGGTGTATCCTATGAATGTCTTGATGAATCCGGGCCG
Organism: Methanobacteriota archaeon; assembly: GCA_023402275.1. GTDB lineage: Archaea > Thermoplasmatota > Thermoplasmata > Methanomassiliicoccales > Methanomethylophilaceae > Methanoplasma. The sequence goes on along the minus strand of JAEXCH010000009.1, from coordinate 135,102 downwards.
GACCGCTTTACCCATATACCATTATTGATGAACAGATGATATTAATTCTGTGTATGTATATAGTATGAATAATAACGTCAGAAAATGATGTTTCAATATATTTGATTAATTTACTATATATTAAATATATTATATATTTATCAAATATAGATATTATTATATTCTGATAAATAGATGGTGAAAACATGGACATAAGACGTGTACAGATAACAGGGGGGTCGTCGTACATGATAACTCTTCCGAAGGATTGGGCCAATTCCGTGGGTCTTAAGAAGAACGACTCTGTCGGACTTCAGGTACAGCAGGATGGCAGCCTATCCCTTTACCCTAAGGGGGCCGCTCCGGAATACAGACATACCGTTAAGGTGATAGATGCAACCAATATCACTGATAAGGGATTCATCTACAGACAATTGGTCGGGGCATATATCGCAGGCCATACCTCCATTGAGATACGGTCGGAACAGCCTATACCAAGCATGATAACCTCGGCATCATCGAGTTTTGTACAGACCTCCATAGGTCTGGAGACCATAGAGGCCGATGATTACCACATTCTGATCTCGGATCTCATTGAGCATGATGAGGTGGAGCCCCGAAAGATCATCGAAAGGATGAAGCTCTTGGTCAAGGGAATGATATTCGATATGTATGAGGCTGCGTTCACCGGGAATCTGGAGAACATCAAGGACCTTGAGGACAGGGACAGGGAGATCGACAGGATATACTGGCTGACCTCAAGACAATGCAACATATACCAGAAGGATGTGGCTGCATCCCATAAGATGAACCTGACCCTCAACGAGCTTATGAATTGTCTTTCAGTGAGCAGGGTACTTGAAAGTATAGGGGATCACGCAATAGTGATGTCAAAATATCTTTTGATGGTCTCCGAAAGCGGCAATATCTACCGTATCGAGAGGGATGCGCACAAGATAGGTATGAGCATAATCGAACTCCTTTCCAATTCTGTAAAGAGTTGGGTGGACAGGGACATAGTGCTTGCCGAACAATGCATAAAGGATGCCGATGAGATAATCAGAGCAGTGACCAAGGCATCCAAGGACAATATCGATAATGAGAAGTTCAATGCAACTGCCAAAGAGATAATCCAATTCAGTTCGAAAAGGGTATCCGAATACTGCAAGGATATCGCAGAGTTCTCATTCAATATGGCAATGGATTGATCCCTTTACAAACAGATCAGGACCTATTGGCCCTTTACGACCAATAGGATCTGCATTTTTTAATAATATCGCAAAAATGTCATTTTTTAGTAATATTTTGAAAGAGTTTTAAATATTAACTATTGCAATGGTAACATGGGTTTAGAGAACACACCGCAAGGATATTGACCGTATGTTAGCTAAACTATGGAAAAGACGTGATATAATGAAAGAGAAAGCAAAAGAGAAGGTCGTATTTGACGAATATGGGAACATAGCCGAACTGGATCAGAAGACGAAATTCGTTATCCTGAAGAAGGAATACGACAGAGCTACCGGTGAGGACGAGGATGAGAAATTCAAATGGGCAAAAGGTACAGTTAAGCTCAAAAAGGATGACGATGGGGCCTGGGAATGCGAAAGAGGAGGGAACTGGGAGAAGATCGACTCCGACATAATCGCAAATCTGAATGAATGGTTCCTCAGGGATTGGTTCATAGAGAAGATAGATGACGAGGATTTCGCAGAGGATGAGGTCGAATTCGTTCTCAAGACCAGACCAGGCAAGATCATTATCAAGATCAAGGGTGAGGCGGAACAGGACGAGGAAGAACTCGGTGATCTCGATGAGGGCGGAATGGTCAAGTGGCACAAGAAGATCAACACTGAACGTGAACGCGGTAACCACATCTACTTCAAGACCAAGGAAGGAAAAGAGGTCAGAAGATTCTTTACGAACCTTTGAAACAAACGGACCTTCGGGTCCTTACCTTATTACGGATACATCATTGGACCTTATTTCTGTTATCTATGATCCATTCTTCATTTCCATTAGAAAAATATACTACATACTAAAATGCCTTCACAGTGTTTGATACTTTGAGGGGGCAAGATGAGAGTAGGTAAACTCCCATTCAAGATAGAACCTGTTCTAGGATTCCTTATGGCATCGGTCGGATTGATCGGCGCGTATGTTCTGCTGATGGATCCCGATGAGGTGCCTCACCTTGAATTCATGTTGCTCGGCCGCGTGCTGATGATATTGTTCGGGATCCTCATAGTAATGGATCCCAGAAAGAACAAGTTGAGGGCAGTTGGTCTTTATGCGATAGCGCTGGGTCTCAGCAGAATGATCCATGCCGTATCATACCTGTCATCCGAATCCTATCTTTTCGGTGCTGTTATCGCCCTTCTTGGAATAAGTCTGATATATTGCGGACAGTCCTATTTCAGAGGTACATCCAAGAATCCCAGAAATCTGAAACTAATTGCATATGCGATGATGATCTCGTACATCGTCATGATGGCATTCTTCTTCCATTACGGGGGCAGTGTGAGGGACTTTCTGGAACAACATTATGACATATTCCCTTTGATGGCAATGTACGGAGTGTACATAATAATCCTGAGCAGCGACGAGATAAGAGTTAACAGTCCCATGGATAAATTGTATGGGACTGTTCGCAGCATAAGGGAGAACGTACATGCTGATCCGCAATCCTCGATATCACGAAACGATGCCATCATGATATACAAGGGAATGAAGGATAGATCATCTTGGAAGAGATCGGATGACGATGGCCCGGTGGAATCCGAGATATTGATAGATATAACCCACTCCAAGGACAGAAAGACAATGATCATACAGAAATGGAGGGATCAGAATGGGTTGAATGCTACAATTGTGAATGATCCAGACGGAGCATTCATACAATGTTATCGCTTCAATTTCACTAATGTTGAACCGGAGAATGGCGATATTGATACCTGCAAATATATACGATTATACGGAGAGGACGAGATATTTGCCAGACTGTTGGTTGACGGAGGCAGAAGACAATGACCTCTGGAAGAGTGCAGATCAAACTGGAATATGTGCTGGGTGCACTGATGATCCTTGTCTCCCTATACAGCATATACCTTTCAATAGAGCTGGAATTTGGAATTGTACAGATCCTTTCCGACATTGTGATCATAATCGTTGCAGCGGTAATAATACTTGATAAGAAGAAGGGGCTGATGCGAACAGTTGGGCTAGTGGCCATAGCCCTCGGCCTGAACAATATAATAAACGCATATGAAGGCCTTCAACAGGAGAATGATCTGGTCTTCTCACTGGAACTGCTTTCTCTGTTGATCGGACTGATGCTGATATCCAACGGAATAACATTCCTTAGAGGGACATCAAAGGACAGCAAGAGGGTGATCTTTGCAACGATATTCCTTTTCCTCCAGGACCTTATAACATCAATATATCTTATAATGGAGGGATTGAGCGTTGGTGATACCCTAAGCATCCTGGCACTCAATGTCCCTAACATGGTATTGTATGTTGTTTTCATCATCGTGCTCAGGAGCAAAGGCGTCAAGGAGAACACTCCGCTGAAGAAACTTGTAAAGGATCTTGCGGACGTAAGATTCTACACTTCCGCTGATCCAAGGACAGGGATATTGCGAGATGATCTAAAAATAATGGACGAAGCTGTCAGAGATGACACCGGTTGGGAAGAAACGGATGATGCTCTATCGGAAGCGGAGATCACCCTGAGGGTCTTCTATCCAAAGAAAAGGATCGGCAGGATCATACTTCAGAAGAGAAAGAAGGACGATTCCATCAGATTATTGATATTGGGTGACAGCGCAGGATCCTTCATGCAGGGCTTCAGGTTCAAAGTACTATCAATTTCACCCAACGATGGGGATGTCATGACCTGCAGATCAGTAAGGATCTATGGAGCAGACGGAATATTCATCAATCTTATGGTGTTCGATGCTCTGGAGAAGAGAAAGAAGAAGATCGTAAGGATCGCATCCGACAGAATAGTTTTCGAGAGATTATAAAGTACCAATGCTAGGTTTAAAAAGAGTGGGGGTGGCCCACTGCATTGTTTTAATCGTCCTTTGAATAATCCTTGTTCTCATCGAATGTTCCGGCGGCACGTGCCTTGTTCGCACGATTTATCGTATCGACGCGTTCTTGTTCCTTTTTTGTATCGGCCTCTATGTTCCAACTGACATTCGTCCAATCGCCTATCTTCGCCGCCTCATCCTGTGATATGAATTTACGGGGTTTCACTTCCTCATAACATATGTTGCCTTTCTTGTCAAAATATGCACCTTCTATCTTAGACCCTTTGTAATATAGTCTCAGACTATCCTCGCGAGTGGGTACGAAATCCTTCTCCTCGCCATCATCTGCATCATCTTCCGGTGCATCCTTTGTTTTGATCCCTGCCATATCCATGGCCTCTTCTGCATCCAGACCGCCGAAATCATATTTTGTCATATCGAACATGCTGAATGAGTTAAGTACGCTTGTCGAATAACTGTCTGGCAATGGGCTCTCTTCATCATCAATGCTGAATGGGAATACCGTGCGCTTTGCGTCACCGGCGTAATATGTTATCGCACCTGCGAATCTGAGACACTTCTTCGCCTTTATCTTCCCAACCGTCTCTTGGTTGTTCAGTATGGCCATAAGACGTGCTTTCTTTGCAGGAATCTTGAATATATCTCCATCTGCCGTATAGTCCCCCAGTGCGAAAGGGAATGCCTTACCTTCCATGACCCCACTCATTATGAATTTCCCATCTGAGTACAGGTCACATACGATCGGGAATCCTTCTTCTGCAATTCCAATATAACATCCAGCGTAGTTGGAGAACATCATTCTATCAATGTTACATATCGCACATGAAAATATTTAACATCACATGACAGTAACATCATCAAACCACATATCAACAAACGAGCATATTACCAGTTATTGTTATAATTGAGAAGGAGTATCGACGGTACATGCCCTTCAGATATGCGGATATGGAACAGGCCATCGTGGATTCGGTCAGGGAATCCGTGGAAGGGAGGGATGTTGCCGTAGCATTCTCCGGAGGATTGGATTCCGGATTGATATCCGCCATAGCAAAGGATCATGCAAACTCGGTCCACCTTTACACATGCGGTACCGACAAAGCCCACGACGTGGTCATGGCAAAGGACCTTTCGGATAAACTGGGACTTCCTTGGACGCAGGTCCAGATATCTAAATGGAATATGGAGCCGTTGATCAGGGAGATGATATCCGGTACAGGCATAACGGATCCATTCACGATATCCTATGAACTGCAGCTCTTCTGTGTTTGCAGAGAATCGAAAGAAGAGATCGTTATCACTGGACAGGGCGCGGATGAATATTTCATGGGCTGCGCAAAGTTCGTTGATCAGACAGATAAGGATTACGAGATGCAGAAGGATGCTGCAGTGGAGAGGTTGTTGAAGGTCTCCATCCCCTGCGAGAGGATCATAGCCAAACACTTTGGAAAGACCCTGTTGTACCCATACATGACAGAAGAAGTGATATCAGCAATAGGAAGGCTGGATCAGAATGAGTTGAGGCCAAAGGATATGGATTCTAGAAAATCCATCCTAAGGGAGATAGCGCTGGACCTCGGACAACCTTGTATCGCGGAGAGGAAGAAGAAATCCTCACAATACGGATCGGAGACAACCGATATAATCCGAGCTCTGGCCAGAGAGAAAGGTATGCATTACAATGAATACATCGCATCCCTGTGTGATGATATCCTTTCAGAAGAACCTACAAAGAACAGAGGATCCGTCATAAATGCACGTGTTGATTCCATAGTCAAAGTGGAAGCGGAGAACATCTTGAGACAATTGAGGATCTCTCCATCTGAAGCTGTAGAGAAATTCTATCGCAAGGTCATAGAAGATGGCGGGATACAGTCAGTGGAAGATGCAAAAAGAAGGGATCCCTAAGGAATTCCATCAAGCATTTTGTTGAGATCATACCTTCATTTTAATTTCATATCGGGATGAAGGTGGCCTCCCAGATCACCATGATTTGTTTACCAGTGATTGAAAAACATATTTCAATAAGTGGTTTACTGCGTTATTGAAAATTATGATGGATTATTCTCATTGAGTTCTTTCAAAATGTGTTCACATTCTTTTTTCAATCTAGGTATGTCGTATACGATTGTATTCCAAAACCTCGGAATGTTAACATTTTCGTAATCATGAGATAACACATCTCTGAACCCTGCGATCTCCTTCCACTCCACATCCGGAAATTTTGTAGTTATATTATTAGAAAGTCGTTTTACCCTCTCTCCGATCTGTGAAACCGTGAATGCACAACTACGCTGATATTGAACATTATTTAGAAAGTCCTCTTCATCGGATCCAAACGACTCTATTGCATCCTCAATGTCACCACAATATCTGATTATGAGTTCTAGGTGTTTGACATCACGCTTCATAAACAAGTCTTCTGTCACGCAATACCTCTTTCAAGAAATCTTCTTTTATATAGGGATCTTCAGCAACAATATCAACCTTGGATCCCAAAGCGTCTTCTAGATCCTGCATCAGACCACTCAACCCCATCAGGCTTTTAATTTGTTCTGCAATTATATAGAAATCATAATCGCTATCATCATCACCATCATCACGAGCTCTGGATCCGAACAGATATATTTTGTCCACTCCGCGTCTTTCAGCTATAGGTGCCACTAATTCACACAACTCTTCGAACGTAAGATTATGTTTCATATCTGCGACACCCATGTATACTATATCGACAAAATAGACTATAACAATTGCTACCAATGATATCAATTACAAAGTTTGATAGCAATGCTACCCAGGAATTATTTAATTAGGTGGGCCCGCCCAGATTAACATGATTTGGTAGCCAGCATTTGGAAAACGGATTTCAATGAAGCAGTATACAGTGTCATTGATAATATGCGTAAACATTATAGGTTATCTTAGAGATAATGATATCATGGAATTACTACAGCACCACGATCTTACATTCGAAGAATTGTGTGAAGTAGTTGCACCCATCGCCATAAAACATGGCATCAATCGCATTTACTTATTCGGCTCCAGAGCAAGAGGAGATAATCAGATCAATAGTGATTACGATTTTTGTCTTGCAGTTCCGGCTGATTATGATCTCTTTGATCTGGGATCCATATTGAGTGATCTTGAAGAGGCTCTTGGAACAAAAGTTGACATCGTTTGCGAAGATAATCTAAAAGAAGAATCATACATCACACAGGAGATATACCGTGACCGCAGGATCATCTTCGAAGTATGATATTGAGAATCTACAATATATCATCAAATATTGTGAAGATATAGATTACTTGATTCAGTTACATGGAACAGATGAAACTGACTTTCAGGAGATTTCTCTTCAATATGGATGTGTATTCGCTCTCTCACAGATAGGTGAATACGCCAAACGAATTTCATCTGAATTGAAGGATTCTTATCCCCAGATAGAATGGAAAAGTATAGCTGGCTTACGAGATGTTATTGTGCATAACTATGAGGATATCAATGTTCGTCGCGTAAGGTCAACTGTATTAAATAGAATCCCACAACTAGAAAGCGAGTGTAAATCCATATTGGCAGACTTGCGATCCAAATATGTTTTGGAGTGATCTACTATTTACTTGAACACGAAAATGAAAAAAAAGCATACTCTCATGCCTTATTTGGATCATCGTAGTAGTGCCTGCAGTGATTTATGGTCAATCTCTAACTCCATCGAATATGTGGGTTGTATTGGCACTCTTCATCATGATTATCTGTGGTGCATTTCAGTTACTCGGGGTGGGCGTCTACATCAACGGATATCAGATATTGGCAGGATACAACACTATGACTTCTAATGATTCAAAGAATTTTGAAGAAAAACAAGACACAGATAGATTATCATCATTCATTGGGATCTCGTTTTGCATCATTTCTTATGTCTCATTCATTGTTTATATGACACTAGGAGTTTTATTTGACGCAATCGATAGTTTGTTCTGGGGCACACTGATTTTTGCATTATTGCTCACTATTTTTGCTATATTCATAAACACAACAAAAAGATTCGAAAAGAAGAAAAGCATCTGATTGTTTCAAAAATATGCAAAGGAGTGGGGCCGCCCAGATTAGCATGATTTGATAGCCAGTAACTTAAAAATATATTTCAATAAGACGGTTTACTGTGTTATTAAAGATTTTAAGACAATTGAACCATCAGAACAAAGAATATATAGTCTATATCATAATTTGAAATATGAGGTCTAAAAATGGCTAAAGGAAGTTCTGGCGGAAAAGGTGGATCAGGTAAATCGAGTGGCGGAAAAGGAGCGGGTGGAAAACCTAGCACAACTGGAAAACCATCTGGTGGTGGAAGGGATAACGCCCCTTCCAAAAAGTGATTATTTTGGATTACGCCTCGATATAAACTATTTTTAACCATTTTCATCAATGACTGTACTTGAAAAATCTATTACTAGCTAGAGGATTAGGTGGGCCCGCCCAGATTTGAACTGGAGTTACTTGCACCCCAAGCAAGAAGGATACCAAGCTACCCCACGGGCCCATTAATGAGTTTTTGTTAAGTGGTTTATCCGAGAGGTGCTATCTCACCGATGAGGTCCGCGTGGGACACTATCATCCTGCGGCAACAGTATCTCTCGAATCCAAGGTTGTCCAGGACATCCTTGGGGTTCTCTCCCATGCCAACGCGTTTCACGTACTCGGGGTATGCACTGCCTACCACCTTTCCGCATGTGAAACATCTCACCGGTATTATCATGATATCACCTTAACGATATGACTTCTGTTTCTTGGCGCGTGCGCCGTGACCGAGTGGGTTCTTCGGAAGTTTCCTTCTGGTATCGTTGATTATCAGTGTTCTGTCGTATGCTCTGAACACTGCCTCAAGCTCCTCGTCCTTGTAGTAGTCCACAAGTCCTCTTGCAATTGCTGTCCTTGCGGCCGCTGCCTGTCCCATCACACCACCGCCGTTGACCAACACCATTATGTCGACCTTTGACGCTTTCTCGGGTACGAGACCGAGGGGCTCTTCGATCTTAAGTCTTGCCAGCTCCGGACCGTAAATGTCCAGCGGGACCTTGTTTATGGTCACCTTGCCGGTACCTTCCTTGACGGTCGCCCTTGCGACCGCAGTCTTTCTCTTTCCGCTTGTGTTTACGTGCTCCATGAGATCATCTCACTTTGGATCCCAGGAATTTGGAAACGGCTCCTAGGGTTGTGTATTTGCCGGTGATCTCTCTATCTGCCTCTTCAGGTCTGATCTTCTCACAGTCCTCGAACTGTTTTGGTGTTCCAACGAACACGTGAAGTCTCCTGTATGCGTCCCTTCCGCTGGAGGATGTCCATGGGATCATTCCCCTTACACAGCGTTTGAACAACAGATCCGCCCTGCGAGGGTAGAAGGGTCCCTTCCTCTTCTTGGCATCACCGCGGTCGACCTTCGCTTTGTATTTCGCGAATACCATCTCCCTCTGACCGGTGATCACTATGCCTTCCGCATTGAGGACCACTACCTCTTCACCATCCATGATCAACTCGGCAACATTGCTGGCAAGTCTGCCGTGGATAAGTCCTTTTCCATCTATGACCTTAACCATACAAATCACCTCATGATCCTAACGTTAGAGCCTTTAGGGTTTGATTCCATAAGCTCTGCGATCGTCATCGTCTTTCCTCCGGCAGCCACTATTCCGGCTGCCGCAGCATCCGAAAAACTGTATGCTGCCACAGTTATCTTCTTTGTTACGCTGCCTGCGGCGAGAACCTTTCCGGGAACGATTATTACGTCCCCGTCCTTCGCATACCTTTCCAGTTTGCTGAGGTTCGCTTCGGCCCAATTCCTTTTTGGTTTCTCAAGCCTAAGCGCTATGTCTCGCCAGATAGCAGCTTCATTCTCCCTTGTCTTTGCCTTAAGATCCGAGATCAAGGCAATGAGCTGGGGATTCGTTTTGAAGCTCTTACTCATTTTCTGACTCTCCCGACATTTGGGTAACCGTCGTATGAGGAGGTTATTTATAAAACTATCCTGCCTCCCTATTTTATTATAGCTAAAAGAATGAGTTGCGTATATATTTAATACTCCTCCGTGTTAGAGGATTTCACCTGGTGTGATATCATGATTAGATTCGGACCTGCCGGAATACCGCTGTCCTGTAAAGGACGAACGCTCAAAGATGGGATAGAGGATGTACACAACCTTAGCCTGAATGCACTGGAGATCCAGATGGTCAGGGCAGGGGTCTATGGAAGATATCCCAATGAGGAAGAGGTCGGAATAAGGATCAGAGACATCGAAGAGGATTTTGTCGTTGAACTCGAAAGGGACGGGGAACTGATAAGTGATCCGGAGACCGTGATCGAGGAAGAGGACGGCCTCGTATACATGCCATCAGGTATAACCGATAATTTCGGAGAACTCTACGAGATCGGCGACATAGCCAAGAGATTGGATGTCAACGTATCTCTTCACACCCCTTATTACATGGATCTGGGTTCGAACAACGAATTGACCGAATCCTGCATCGACAGCATAAGACGCGCAGCAACTATCGTCAACGCATTGGACGGGGACGTTGTGGTCACATGTCTCGGCCTATACACCGGAAGGATGGACGAGGAAGATATAGACAACAACATCAGGGAGAACGTTGCGGGCCTCATGGAATGGTGGAAGGATAACGGCATAAGGCCGAAACTCGGTATCGAGATAACCGGCCACCAATCTGTATATGGTTCTCTGGATCAGGTTCTGGACCTCTGCGATTCCATTGACGGCCTTGTACCTGTCATAAACTTCCCTCATTACCACTCGAGGACGAATGGATCACTTGTCGATTCCAACGATTTCCTTGAACTCCTTCAACAGGTAGAACCTTACTGCAAGGACAGGATACACACCGCATTCGCTGGTGTTGAGTACGAGGACGGGAATGAAAGGAGACTTACTCCCATAAAGAAAGGGGATCTCAAATTCGAACCTCTGGCGGAGGCATTGTGCGACCTGAAACCCGAGGCCACCATAATATCATCATCACCTCTTCTGGAACATGATGCCATGTACATGAGGATCATAAACGAGAGAGTGCTCAGCAAGAGGGTTGCCAAGGCCATCAAGGAGAAGAGGAAGGCCGAAGCAGCAGCTGCGGCAGAGGAATCAGCTTGAGAGAGACGATGGATTATCTAAAGGAGCGGTGTAAGACCGCGGTGTATTCCATTCCTGAGAAGGATTGGGACACGCTCATTGAATTGATAATGTCCAAGGAGAAGATATTCATCTACGGTTCCGGAAGGTCAGGATTGATAGGCCAGCTTTTCTCGGTAAGACTCGTTCAGATGGGATTGAATGTCTATTTCGTGGGAGATATGACGACCCCCATCATAGGAAAGAACGATCTTACGATCCTTATCTCCAATACCGGTCACACAACATCTGTCGTACAGACCGCAGAGATAGCAAGACGCATAGGGTCACATGTTGTGGCGGTGACAGCATCGCCCTCGAGTAAATTGGCCCATGTTTCCAATAATTCCATAATAATCAAGATCAAGAAGGATGAGATGGACCCTCAGCTCGCTCCTTTGGGTACTATATTCGAAGATACCGTTCTGTTCTTCTTCGACTGCATCATACCGGAACTCATGAAGAGACTGGATGTGACGGAAGAGGACATGAGGAAAAGACACGCCATCTGGGTCTGATCAATCATTTGTCATTACGACCATCGGTACCTTTCTCTGATCCCCTTCTGAGAATGAGAACGGGACAAGTGTGGACACTGAGGGATCGATGACAATGGCGAATCCCATCTCATCACCGAATATCCCCTTATGTGTTCTGATGTCCGTATCTGAAAGGTAACATCCTACGCCTAGGTGCGAGTGATACCATCCTACTATTGCATCACCTTTGCATCTGTCGATGTTCCTGAACAGATCCTCAAGGGCGTCCTCTCTGAACCTGACGCTTACAACATCAGCATCCAGATCGGTCGTTGCTATATCCGTAACTGTTGCGTATTGCCCTTCATCATCGGCATTCACATTTCCGATCAACAGACCCATAACTTCCTTATTGTCGAGATATCCTTCGTCAGCATGGTCTGTCATTGTCGATAGGATATCCTCGCGAACGAACAAGGAAACCCCTTTGATCGGCCTTTTCTTGAAAGGTATGGAGTTTTCATCGGAGGAGATTATCTTTGGCATATGATCAACCATATCTAACATGCGCCTCGAACTTGGGCTTATTGTCTCGATACCACTTCGCGGCTTCCATGCAGGATTCGGTGCCATATGGGTTCAATGGATTTGGGTCGGAGATCAATTGTTCCACACCTTTTACGAAGGATAGCAAAGATGATCCGAATGACCAGTTATCAAGGGTCTTGACACAGACGTATCCTCCATCCTCGGGCATCATGATGTTGGGGTGGAATATGGGCGTGTTCCATTTTGCCCTTGGCCTCTCATAAGGATATTCCTCAGAGATCATTATTGTGAAGTTGTGTTCGTTGCCGACCTCATCCTTTGATATCCTGGCAGGAGTATTGTGAAGGACTATGTTTATCTCCATAGGAAAACATGCATTCTCCGGAATGGGCGCGATCCTTATGCCCAAGTGATCGTTCAATCCTTGGATCTCATTGTTGATCCTCTTTATCAGAACCGGTTTTACAAGACCCATATCAGCTTCCGCCTTCCGGATCGGGTATCATCTCGATCACGTCATCATCCCTGAGATTGATCTCATCGATGCTTTGACTTTTGTTCAGTAGCTTTGATCCCTTCCTCAGGACATATGCACCGGCGTCCTTCCCCCAGTATTCCGCTGCTGTATCGATTATATCTTCCACTGATTCATAAGATTCGAGTTCCATCCTTATGGATGAGCTGTTCAATGTGTTCACAACTGTTATCCTCACGGTCATTTTGATTCCTCTGTAAAGTGATTAGGACAGTTTTTGTCCCGTGGGATCTCAAGATTGTCCATCGTTCCCGATTCTCCGTCATAGTACATGACGTTCTTGATACACAAGTCGGTCCTTCCTGATAATATTTTCATTGCTTCCCTTACTTGGATTGCAGCAATGATGGAGGTAGTTGTTATTTCCGATGCTATCTTTGGAACGAAGATCGACCCGTTCCCTGTGCATGAGAATCTCCTGTCTATCATCTCCATGTGGGTGTTGTTCAAACCGCATTCCAAGCAAGGTCCGTCATCAAGTATGACCTGTACCTTGCCTCTGAAACCGTCTGTCGCACCGTCGATATATGGGATCTTATTGTATCTCGCATGAGAGTTCACATGGATCCTTGCTGATATATTGTCGAGACATCCCAACACAATGTCGTATCCCCAGTCTCCAATGTCCTGTATCCTTGATGTGATAGGAGTTATCCTGGCTTCAGAATAGAGTACTTTGGCTCTTTCCGCAACGATCTCTGCTTTGTTGGCTCCATCCTTATCCTCCTCTCTGAAAAACAGACATCTGCTTAGATTCGATACTGCAACGCTGTCCATATCCACAATGGTAATATCGTTAAATCCAGCAAGCAGCATGCACTTTACAGCTTCATTGCCCAATGCGCCTGCTCCGACAACGAGGGATCTGGATCTTTGGATACCTTCCATATCCATCCACTCTATCCTTCTCATCCTGTCAAAACGATCGTTGTCGTATTCCTTCACCCTCACAGGTTTGCCACGATATTACGGATATAAAACGATTGACAGTGAGGATTTAAAGTATGACCTCCATTCGTGTTCGATGACTGCGAGACTTCCAGACCATGACCACTGCAAATTCTGCGGTGATCCTGTACCTTTCGAACAGGCTTACTGTTCAGAGGAGTGTTACTGGAATGATCAGGCCCAGACAAAGGAGGAGAAAAGAAAGAACCTCCTCTTTGTTGTTTTAACGGCGGTCAGCGTCATAGTCATCGTTGCAATAGGTATACTGTTGTGATGGATCATTCCTTGAAGTGAGATACTGCCTTTTTCACATTATGCACTCTCAGTATGCTTGCTCCGCTTTTCACAGCAAGGTCCGATGCCTTAAGGGTCGCCTCATCCCTTTCCATATCTGGAAAATTATTGGTAAGGAATCTTTTTCTGGATGGGCCGATAAGAACAGGATATTTGTCGCTGAACCATCCACTGTTCATTATGATCCGCATGTTCTGTTCGGCATCCTTCCCGAACCCGACACCGGGATCGAGGATCACGTTCCTGCTGTCCAATCCCCTTTCAATGAGATATGCTGCCCTTTCATCCAAGAATCCTTTGATCTCGTTCATGAAATCATTGCCCATAATATCGGTGCCCAGTGTCTTAGGGGTCCCATGCATGTGCATGATTATCACATTGGCATCGTTTTTTAAGACAACGTCTGCCATCCTCTCATCCCTGATACCGCAGATATCATTGATGATCGATGCTCCTGCGGCAAGGGATCTCTCCGCGACCTCCGGTTTCATGGTATCGATGGAGATGGGGACATCCGATGATGCAGACAGTTCCTCTATCACCGGTATGACCCTTGATAACTCTTCCTCCAAAGATGTGGGGTCCGAACCCGGTCTGGTGGATTCTCCTCCGATATCAATGATATCGGCACCGTCATCTATCAACTCAAAGGCATGTGCCAATGCATCATCCTTTGAAAGGAACCTTCCTCCGTCCGAGAACGAGTCAGGAGTGACATTCAGTATCCCCATTATGAATGGAGGCCTGTTACATGACCTCATCCAATGATCAGAACGATACATGTTCAAAGATGGCTGTCCACCAATTCCGTTAGATCCATTACCTTGACCTTTCTGTCGCCAATGGCGGCCGACAGGTTCGCAACACAGAATGGGCATGCCGTGACCACTACATCAGCAAAGTCAGCTTCATCCAATCTTGTTCCCGCTATGTCCTTGGCCTCTTCTGGGAAGGCCGACCTCACACCTCCGCCGCCTCCGCAGCAGTGGCTTGTTGACCTGTTGAACTTCATCTCCTTGAAATCCACATCGGGGAACTTCATAAGTACTTCCCTCGGAGCATCATAGACCTTGCAGTGCCTTCCCAGATGGCATGGGTCATGATATGTTATCTTCATATCACCCAAAGGTTTCAGTTTCAGGTCCTGTTTCGCAAGGAACTCTGACATGTGAAGAACCTCGAACGGAACATCCACGAACTTAGGATATTCGATCTTGAACATCCTGTAGCATCCTGAACATGAGAGAATAAGGGTCTCAACACCCATTGCTTTGATGGCATCAACATTCTTCCTCATGATCTCGATGGTCTTCTCTTCATCGGCACCTATCCTTTGAAGTACGGAACCACAGCATATCTCGTCCACCGTTGTGAAATCCACGCCGAGTTTCCTTAGTATCGATAAGGATGCATTGGCTATCTCCTTCTCCCTATATGTCGCAGTACAGCCTGCGAAATATCCTACCTTTGCCTTGTGTGGCTTTATTCCCAGGGTTTCAACGACGGACTTCTCCTCTGCGTAGGGGTTGCCGTATTCGTAGACGTTCTCGACCACCGTCTTATGCTTAGGGAGTATGTGTCCGTTCTTCACCAAATCGGACCTGCACATCTCTATCACTTCAACGATATCCACCTTTGAAGGACAGCGTCTGACACAGTCCGCACAGGTTGTACATGTGTACATGTTCTCCACAACGGAATCGTCTGCTTCAAGATCCCCATTGAGCAATCCGTATGTGAGGATTATCCTTCCTCTTGAAAGGGCTGAATCCCAGCCTATCGATTTGAATGAAGGGCAGACGCTCTTACAGAACCCGCACATGGTACAGGTGTTCAGCGCCTGCTTTACCTTATCTATCTTCTCTGCTTCGAAATCGCTCATATTACTCCACCCTGGGTATTGTGACGCTGCCGTCCATGAGCACGATCACCTTTGCATCAGGCTTCTGTCTGAGTGCTTCCTTCACTGCATCATCCACGGTCGGGAACGGTGTTATGTTGGCCGCCCTTATCATCTCCGGGTCAAGGTCCGTTACCGCCCATATGTCAGCCCAGACCGCTATCTCTGCCATCTTGGCCGCTTTGTGATATCCGAGCTTGTATTCTTTGCTCAGGTTCTCTAATACCTGCTTCGGATCCTTTGAGGATGAAAGTTGGTTGAGGAAGGTTGCATGTCCTACACCTTCCCTGCACTTGGAGACCATTATTATCTTCCCGCCTTCCTTCAGCGCCCACTTGCCGTTGTCCAGGGCCTTCTGCGACTGGTACAGATCAACATCCATTGGGTATGGTGCCACTGAGATCACGATATCTGCTTTCTCTGGTATCGGTACAGAGAACACCTCGTTCGCCCATTTGACAGCCTGATCGAATGCGGGGTTGAGGTCTCCGGAGGCCACCTTGTATATGTTCTGGTGCCTGTCCAGTACCATCTGTATGGAGAATATCTCCTTCCCTTTCACCACTTCAAGGGCATCCATCATGTCCTCGTGAACAGGGTTGCCTTCCAGTACGAGGGATTGTGCTTCCTTCCTCATTGCCAGCCTGTGGTTGGCTTCTATCGTCTCATATGATGCGACACCCGGAAGGAACGACTTCCTGCCTCCTGTATAACCTGCGAAGTAGTGGGGTTCCACACTTGTGATTATGACGAGTCTGTCTGCCTCCACGGCGATCTTGTTGACCTCCATGGGGGTGCCGTTCTTGGACTTACCGAGGTTTACGCATTCTGACGTCTTGGCATCATGGGATATTATCCTGTCCTTCAACGATCCATAGTGTTTACCGAACACGAAATCGTATTCCTCAGCGGTCATGTCCCTATGGGTTCCTGTCGCTATGATGTATCTTGCCGTGCGGAGGTCCATCCTCTTCGAAAGGGCATCCAACACCTTTGCTGTGGGAGTGGGTCTGGTTCCGTCGTTGACTATGAACACGACATCCTTACCTCCTTCCAGGAATTTGGAAAGTGATCCATATCCAATGGGGTTGTCTATAGATTCACCTATGACCTCATCGGGATCCTTGCATTCAACATCCTTCGGATAGAAAGTTCCGATGTAGTTCTTGTCCGGGATCTCCGTTTTCTGTACCCCGTCCTTTCCGTATTTCACATCAATTATCATATGGGACCGACCATCTGAATTGTCCACACTAATATTAATTATTTAGTCTTGGACTCACGCATGCGTCAATAAGAGCGTAGTTTATTAACGGACATATCATACCTCGATCAATGGTCTCCTTGAAGGATTTGGGGGAAAGAGAGCTTATCAAGAACATTCGAAGCATCATCCATCAACCTCCGGGACTCGGGGCCGGAGATGATGCAGCATTGATCCCTCAGATCAAAGGAGATGTTGTAGCATGTGTAGATGCCGTGTCCTTCGAGAGACATTTCCCAAAAGGAATGACCTATGAGAACTTCGGATGGATGGCCGCTGCTGTCAACATCAGCGATCTGGCAAGTATGGGTGCGGAGCCAGTAGGGCTTCTTGCATCGCTTCAGATGCCAGAGGAACTCGATGACGATAATGTCTATGATATAATGAGAGGAATGGACGATTGCGCTGTTTCATATGGTGCCCACATATTCGGCGGCGACACCAAACCCGGGTGCGGGTCCGTGTCATGTACGGCCATAGGTTCTTTGAATGGAAGAAACCCTATGTTGAGATCAGGTGCCAGACCGGGAGATGTGATAGCTGTTACAGGTGATCTCGGATCCGCAGCTTCAGGATTCTTCGCTTTGGAGAATGATATCAACGGCGTTGATACTTCTGCTTTACTGACCCCTACACCCAGAGTTGATGAGGGGGTCATACTATCCGCATCCGGTGCGGTAACATCCTGTCTGGACCTCTCTGACGGTCTGGCCGAAGGTGCCAGGGCAATATGCGATGCAAGCCACGTAGGAATGGACATCCACATGGATTTCCTTCCCGAAGGTGACGATGTTGAACGCATATCATCTGAACTCTCCCTATCCAAAGAGGACCTTTTACTATACTGGGGAGGGGATTATGAACTTCTTTTCACCTTTGACAAGGAAAGGATGAGCGCATTGTACGATAAGGAGATCGAGTTCTCGGTCATAGGCAAGGTCACAAACGACAACGCTCCGTATATCAATCGCATGGGTTCCAGAGAGGTGATGCGAAGTGGCAGGTATTAATCCCAACGTCGAAGCCAGATATTACCATCGCGACGGCGATGTTTACGTATGCGACCTGTGTCCGCACAGATGCCGCATACCGATTGGAGGGTTCGGAAGATGCATTGCCCGCAAAGGAGAAGAGGATAAGCTCATTGCGAACAACTACGGGAAGGTATCATCATTCAGTGTTGATCCCATTGAGAAGAAACCCTTGTACCACTACTATCCGAAGAGCAGGATATTCTCCATCGGAGGAATAGGATGCAACATGTCCTGTAAACATTGCCAGAACTATGCAATATCTATGTCGCCTACGGGAAGAAGACGGACCACATACGAATCGCCTGAAGAGGTCGTGGAATTCTGCAGGAAGGAGAAGTTCGATTCCATTGCGTTCACATATAACGAACCGGTGATCTGGTTCGAATACATAATGGACATCGTCGATGAGGCTCCGGACCTGAGATACGTCTTGGTAAGCAACGGCCTGATATGTGAGGAGCCATTGAGGGAATTGTGCAAGGTCACCGATGCCATGAACATAGATATCAAAGGATTCACAGATGAATTCTACATGAAGGTCTGCGGTGCTCACCTGAACGATGTCCTTAGGTCCGCCGAGATAGTACATGAGGAAGGAGTACATCTGGAACTCACATATCTGGTGATACCCGGATACAACGATTCGGAGAAGGAGATAGAGGAATTCTCCGGCTGGGTCAGGAACAGGTTGTCCCCTGACGTCCCGATACATTTCTCAAGATTCCATCCTGATTTTGAGATGATGAATGTCCCGATCACCCCCGTGGAGACCTTGCTGCAATGCAGGGAGACCGCAATGGAGTGCGGTCTTGAATATGTGTATGTAGGGAATGTTCTGGCGGATGACGCCTCAGATACATACTGCCCGAACTGCGGAGCACTGGTGATAAGACGTACGGGATACCTTGTGGAGATCGTTGCATTGAACGGGAACAGATGTTCTCAATGCAGACATAAGATGAACATCATACGATAAGAAAGAGAGGATTGCCGATCAGAGTAAGGATCGCCACTGCCGCAGTTATCATCACAATGAAGGGGATCATTGGGGTGACCCATACCTTTTCGTGTCCCGCTTCCTTGAGCCTTGTGTATATTCCGTCTATCTCTTCCTCGTCGGGTATCTTTATGTGAGAAAGCTCTCCATCCACAATATCCTCTAACGGCCAGACATCGGCCCCCTCCGCATCAGATATCAACATCATATGTCCCGAGAACATCCTTTTAGAGATGTTCCTGTCCCTTATATTCCTGAACATGAAATAGAATATCACTGGTATCGCCAATATTGCGGCAAGGAACAGTACGGATATGGAATAAACGAAGATCTGGCTCATTGCGGCCTCAGGAACATTTATCAAAGGGAATCCAAAGAACTGAGGATATATAGGGAACATTATCGAGAGAACAATGAGGCATTTCACATCTGCTCCGCCTCTGACAATGTTGAGAACGTACATCCCCAAGAATATGATATAGCATATAGGGATCGATGCCCATGCCTTCATTATCGGTTCAGAGAAGCTCGAATACAACGGTATGATGAACAGAAGTGCCATCAGAACATAGAAGACCAATGGGTTGAACTCCCTGTCCCAGAAGACATCCAGTAGTATCAAGATCGTTCCGGCGATCAAACACAGATATTCCCATCTGAGGCCGGTAGTGTGTATGGAATAGATCGTCATCAGTATCAAACCGACAATTCCCAGTAAGATCCAGTGATTATCGGGCACTTCCCGATATTTCCAATCATTGATACTTGCGGATACCAATACCGCCATTGTGATCAGAAAGGCTGAAAGTCCTATTATCTCTCCAAACTCCACATGCCCACAATAACTTAACAGATATTATTTTATTCTACAAGGGAGTGTCGACCCTCATGAGGCCGGAGAAGACCCCTATTGTGATATTGACAATTCTTACAATATCGCTGTTGCTCTTCCTACCGGCAGTGTCCGCTGACGGCGAGACAAGTAAAGGCGATGTCGGCCTGATACCATATGACAAGGATATCAGGATCAATGCAGGTTCCTCAGATACGTTCAGGATCGAAGTTACCAACTATCTTGATTATGCCGGCAACAACATAGAGAACTATCGTATGGTATCATTCGTATTCGGATCGCCATCCGATATCACTGTTTCCGTAAGCAACGCCGATAAGGATTTCGTCCTTGAAGGTCAGAAATACAGATCGATAATCGTGACCGTGGAAGTTGATAAGTATGCCACTGCAGCGGAATACGACATCGGCCTATCCTTGGAGATACGATCACTGTCCGGAGACCCAGAGTCGGTCATCACCGACCCGGTCTACATAAAATTGACCGTAATGTCGCCGCTGTCCTCCGGAGATTCGTATAACAAGATAATGGGCATATTCGAGAATCCTCTGCCCGCACCTTTCAACGGTCCGATAACCTCCGCCGTCATAACATTCCTGATATGGCTTTTGATAGGGACATTGGTTGTGATGATCGCCGTGCCCCTGCTTATGCGCGTCTTCATGCGCAAACATAAGGATGAGGGAGAACAGCTCAGGAATGAACTCAAGACCTTCATACCCATGGTGCTCATACTTTTCGCATTCGACAGCAGCCTCAGAGTGTTCGGGGCATCCGAAGAGATAATCGGGTCCGTGGAAAGCTGGTTCAACATATTCTACATAGCATTGGGTGCGATAATATCCTGGAGATTCTATCTGATATTCGTCCAATATGCAGTATCGAAGATATCCGATAACAAACGTATCGATAAGAAGGATATGGACATAGGTCCGCTTCTTCGCCTGCTCGGTAAACTTGTGATAGCCGTTCTTGCTATAACGCTGATAATGGCGACATTGGGATTCAACCTTACCGCAATAATAACAAGCGCGGGAGTCGTGAGCCTGGGAATAACACTGGGTGCGCAGAACATCCTGAATCAGTTCTTCAGCGGAATGGTGTTGTTGATCACACATCCATTCAGGTCAGGGGATCTTGTTAAAATAGGGGCCAGTTCCACCATCTACAAGGTATCGAGCGTGAACATAATGAACACCGTGTTCGAGAACTGGGATAATGAGGAGACGGTCATCATGCCTAACAATGCAGTGTCCTCATCCACCATAGTTAACCTGACCGGTGACGGTCTGATATACAAGGTCACTGTGTTCATGAACATAGCATACAGTAACGATATCGACCTTGCAAGGGACCTTATGAAGGATGTTGCGATGAACCACCCCAACGTAATAACCAACGGGTCTGTGGACATGCCTTCCACCCGTGTCACAGCATTCCTTGACTCCAGCATAGAGCTTAGGCTGACAGGATACGTCTACGACTTCAATGACAGCGGAAGGATAGGCGGAGAACTCAGAGAGGCCATATTCAAATCATTCAAGAAGAACGGCATAGATGTTCCGTTCCCTCAGATGGATGTCCATTTGAATGTTGTCACGAGAGAGGATCTCAACAAGGACAAGAAAGAATAAAACCATCCTTTACAATAATCATGGTTTTTCGTTGTTATATTATTAGATATCACAACAATGTATATATCAAAGTTTAACTTATGCGCAACATAATTACGAAATCTGCAATTACGGTGATTTTATGATAGACAACCTCGACAAGCGCATATTGGAGATCATGAAGAAGGATTCAAGGCGTCCATTCGTGGAGATCGCCAGCCAACTTGGGGTATCGGAAGGTACCGTAAGGAGCAGGGTCCACAGGATGACCGAAGAAGGTATAATCCGCGGATTCACCATAAAGACCAGCTCCAAGAATGTGAAGGCGCTTGTGGAGATAAGGATCGATGTCAACACCGATACCGAGGAGATAGCGAGGGAACTTGCAAGCTACGAAGGCGTCACCGAGGTCTTCGAGGTCACCGGGGATCAGGACATCATAGCACTGGTCGATGTGGAATCATCTCAGAACCTGAACGATATAATCGAAAGGGTCAGAAGGTACGACAATATCCTCAGTACACGTACAAGATTGATACTTAAGGAACATTTTGGGGAGAATTAAGATGTTCAGAGGGACCTCCACCGCGATAATAACCCCTTTCACAAAGGACAACAAGGTTGACGAGGATGGGTTGAGAAGACTTGTCGAATTCCAGGAAGAGAACGGAGTGGACACCATCGTGCCATGCGGTTCAACTGGAGAGTCGGCAATGCTCAGCCATGAGGAGCACATACGTGTCATAGAGATAGTGGTAGAGCAGGTGGAGAAGGCCAAGGTCCTTGCGGGAGCCGGCAGCAATTCCACATCGGAAGCGGTCATGCTCAGCAAGCATGCAGAGGACCTTGGGGTCGACGGATTGCTTTCCATCTCCCCATACTATGTCAAGCCGACACAGGAAGGCATATATCAACATTTCAAGGCCATCGCGGAATCCGTGGATATCCCGGTGGTCGTATACAACATACCGGGAAGAACGGGATCCAACATAACCGCTGACACCATGTTGAGGATGGCCGAGATCCCGGGAATAGGGGCGGTCAAGGAAGCGAGCGGCAACCTTGAGCAGATAGAGGACATACTCGACAGAAGACCCACTGGCTTCGAGGTACTGAGCGGTGATGACGGATTGACCCTGCCTCTGATAAAGAAAGGTGCAGACGGCGTTATATCGGTCACATCCAACTGTCTTCCGGACAGGATGTCGAAGATGGTGAGTTGTGCTTTGAACGGCAACATGGAAGAAGCGGAGTCCGTACAGGAAGAACTTAGACCGCTTTTCGATGGGCTGTTCATAGAGTCCAACCCGATACCGATAAAATATGTCATGGGAAGACTGGGATACGGCAGCGGGACCCCCAGACTTCCTCTGACCCCGCTGTCTGACGAAGGAAGAACAAAACTCGATCCGATCCTTGAAAGGATGGGCCTTTGAGGGGATCCAATGATAAGAGTTGTAGTGGGCGGTGCCACCGGAAAGCTTGGAAGGATCGTTTGCGACCTGATCGTCTCATCGGACGATCTGGAACTTGCAGGTTGCATCGTGTCGGAGACCGGAGGCAACATCGGAAGGGAATTATATCCCGGGATCAAGGCACAGGGTCCTGATTCATTGATGACGATACTGAAGGATGCTGACATCTATGTCGATCTTACCTCTCCGGATGCTGCATCAAAGATAATTGACAAGTTGCCTGCTACAGGTGCCAATCTGATCATAGGTACCACCTCCATATCCCAAGATGTTATGGATAGGATGAGCGAGAACGTCCGCGATAACAACACTTCCGCTCTGGTCTCTGCGAACTTCGCGATAGGAGTGAATGTCTTCTGGAAGATGTGCGAGGAATTGGCGGACTATCTTCCAGATTACGATATCGAGATAATAGAATCGCACCACGGTGCAAAGAAGGATGCCCCCTCAGGGACCACCAAGGAAACACTCAGAAGACTTCAGGCCTCCACCGGAATAGAAAAGGTCGTACACGGAAGAGAAGGAATCGTAGGGGCAAGGACAAGGGAGATCGGGGTCCATGCGATCAGAGCGGGGGACATCATCGGGGATCATACCGTATTGTTCGCAAAGAACATGGAAATGATCGAACTCACACACAAAGCAATATCCAGGGAGTCCTTGGCAAGAGGCTGCATTGAATCCATAAGATGGATGGCAGGGAAGAAGGACGGACAGGTACACAGCATGAGCGAGGTATTGGGAATATGATAACTGTCATGAAGTTCGGAGGTACCAGCGTAGGATCGCCGGAAGCACTCCAAAGAGCAGTAAGGATCATAATGAGCGAAGAGAACAACAAGGTCGTTGTGGTATCGGCAATGTCCGGAGTGACCAACTTCCTTGTGAAGGCATCGGATGTCCTGCCGGAGAACAAGAAGGAACTCCTTGAGGAATTCGAGAAGAAGCACGTGGAGGTCGCGGCACAATTGTTCAACGACTCTCAGATGAAAGATTTCATGGAAGAGTTCAATGTCCGTCTCAACAAGTTCAAGGAACTACTTGACGATGAGAATGCATTCAAGGATCCATATTACAGAGATAACATAACGTCACAGGGAGAGAGATTCTCCTCGCTGATATTGAGCCACGCTCTGAGAGCGGCAGGTGCCAGGTCGGTCGCCCTTACATCAGAGGATTGCGGCATATACGCAGAAGGAAGACCGCTATCCGGAAGTGCGGATCTGCAGAAGACAGAATCAATGATGATGCTGAAGGTCAAGCCGCACATCAATGATGATATAATACCGGTCATAACGGGATTCTACGGAATAAAGAACGACGGCTTCCCACTTACATTCGGAAGGGGGGGAAGCGATTATTCTGCGGCCGTGGTAGCAAATGCATTGAACGCAGACCTTCTTGAGATATGGACCGATGTCGATGGATTCATGTCCGCAGACCCCAGGATAATACCTGATGCGATAAAGATAGACGAGATGAACTTCGGAGAGGCCGCTGAGCTGGCATACTTCGGGGCGAAGGTGCTACATCCACGTACAATAGAGCCTGTAAGGATGAAGCACATCCCTTTGAAGGTAAGGAACTCTTTCAAACCGGAGGACTCTGGTACCATAATCCACCACCTCAGGAAGCCTAAGGACGACATGCTCAGGAGCGTTGCACTCAAGACGGATCTGTCCATAATAGCGATAAGCTCTGCAGAGATAGCTTTCCACCCGGAGATGGTCGCCCGTATAATAGAGAAGATAGCTGAGAACGAGGTTGTGATATACTCAATATCGACATCCCTCTCCACCGTTGCCTTCTTGGTGCACAATAACGACGTAAAGGCCATATTGGCAAAGCTCAATACCCTTGAGCCGGGAGACATAGAGAGGATAGAGGTGAAGAATGATATGGCATTGGTATGTGCGGTCGGAGATAACCTTCTGTCCAAGTGCGGGGTGTCCGCAGAGATATTCACCGCGGTGAAGGAAGCAAAGGCGAATGTGGAGATGATATCCGAAGGGGCATCCGACGTCTCCCTGAACTTCGTGGTACCGATGTCCAGGGTAACGGATGTAGTAAGGATATTGCACAGTAAGTATGTAGGAGTCGGATCCGATGAGAGATTATGAGAGCAACAACGGCGTTATGATGTTCGGAGGGATGCCGGTGACCGAGATAGCGGAAGAGTTCGGCACACCGGTCTATGCCACCGATGAGCAGAGGCTCAGAGAGAACTACAGGAACATCTACGGCGCATTCTCCAAGTATATGGATACGAGGATCAACTATGCCTGCAAGGCAAACACCAACCTAGCAATACTCAGGATACTGGAGAAGGAAGGGTCCTGCATTGACGCTGTATCGATAGGGGAGGTCATGTCCTGCATAAAGGCAGGATTCACACCCGACCGCATAATGTACACCGGGGTCAACGTAAGCAACGAGGAACTAAGGGCTGTCACAGACCTTGGAGTTATGATCAACATAGATTCAGTATCGGAACTGGAGAGGCTGGCAAAGATAAGGGAGAACCTACCTGTGTCTTTCAGGATAACCCCCGGCGTTGGATCGGGACACAGTGACAAGGTAATAACCGGTGCCAAGGGTTCCAAGTTCGGGATACCCGACAAGGATGTCATCAAGACATACCTTCGCGCCAAGGAACTCGGATTCCAACCCAAGGGTGTTCACGCACACATCGGATCGGGAGGTCAATCCAGCGAGCCCTTCATGGATGCATTGGAGGTCCTTATCGGAATAACCAATGAACTGAAGGAGAACGGCATAGACCTTGATTTCATAGATATCGGGGGAGGGATAGGTGTACCGTATCATCCAAACGAGGAGGCCATGGATGTCAATGAACTTGCCATGAACCTCACAGATATGATATTGGAGGACACGGACGTCAAGACCATAATCCTGGAACCCGGAAGATACATTGTGTGTGACACCACTGTACTCCTGACCAAGTGTGTCGATGTAAAGGATGCAGGCACAAAGAAGTATGTCGGCGTCGATGCAGGGTTCAACACCCTGATACGCCCTGCGATGTATGATTCCTATCACCACGTGGCATTGGGCAACAAGTTCGGTAAGGCTTGCACGGCAAAGTATGATGTTGTGGGGCCGATATGTGAATCCGGGGATTATCTGGCACATGATCGTGTTCTGCCAGATCCGGAAGAGGGAGATATCGTTGTCATGTATGATGCGGGAGCCTACGGGTTCTCGATGTCCAGCAACTATAACTCCCGTCCGCTTTGCAGAGAGGTCCTTGTTAACGATGGAAATGCGGAATTGATAAGGGATTCCGAGCGCATAGATGAACAGTGGAGACACCAAATGATCCCGGAGAGGCTTATCAGATGAGATTCTGGAAATATCATGGCATAGGTAATGATTTCGTATTGATCGACGGGATCGGGTCAGATGTCGAAATAGATACTGAACGGTGCAGATTGATCTGTGACCGGAACTACGGGGTTGGTGCGGACGGGGTCCTGTTCCTGCTTCCTGGAGAGGATACCGATGTCAGTATGAGGATCATAAATGCCGATGGTTCCGAGGCCGAGATGTGCGGGAACGGCATAAGATGCCTTGCAAAGCATGCCTATGACTTCGGTATTGTGAAGAAGGAGGAATTCACAGTAAAAACCCTTGCTGGAACAATGACCACCAAGGTCTCGATAGACGGCGGGAAGGTGATAACTGTGAAGGTCAACATGGGATCCCCGATACTCGAAGGAAGGGACATACCTATAGATTATGATGGCAGGTTCATAGACCAACCGTTCGCCGTTGAAGGTTTCAATCTGAAGGGGAATGCCGTATCCATGGGCAATCCCCATTTCATAACATTCTCAGATCTGAGCGATAATGAGATAGAGAAGCTAGGGCCGATATTGGAAGCGCATCCTTTCTTCCCCAACAGGACCAATGTGGAATTCTGTAAGATAAAGGACGGGGACATCTACATCAAAGTATATGAGAGAGGAGCGAATTGGACCCTTGCCTGCGGAACAGGTGCCTGTGCATCAGCTACCGCGGCAGCGCTCAACGGCCTGGTACCGTTCGACACACCGGTGGACGTCCGCCTCCCTGGAGGGTGGCTCAAGGTCACGGTCGACAAGGACCTGAAGTATGTATATATGGAAGGCCCTGCGGAATTGGTATACGAAGGCTGTATCGCAGAAGAGTGATAAAATGGCAAAGTATGAGCAGTCCGAGAGACTCAAGAAGCTGCCGCCCTACCTATTCGTGAGACTGGAGGAACTGGCAGCTGCTAAGAGGAAGGAAGGGATGGACATGATCGATTTCGGTATCGGGGATCCCGACCTTCCTACTCCAGAGAAGATAGTCAAGACCATGCAGATCGCTGCAGAGGAGAACGACAATCAGAAGTATTCCTCATCCCAAGGTGACAAGGATCTCAGAGATGCCGTTGCAAGATGGTACAAGAAGAGATTCGATGTCGATGTGGACCCTGATACACAGGTCTGTATAACACTCGGTTCCAAGGAGGCGATATTCAACATCGCACAGGCATTCGTCAATCCTGGGGATATCATCATATCCCCAAGTCCAGGATATCCTGTTTACTCCGGAGCGTCGACATTGTTCAACGAGGCCAGGTCCGTCCTGGTCCCGCTCAGGAAGGAGAGAGGTTGGCTGCTCGATGTCAACGAATGCCCTATAGACGGGAAGATGCTCTATCTGAACTATCCGAACAATCCTACTGGTGCTACCTGCGACCTCCCGTATCTCGAGAAGGTATACGACTGGTGTCAGAGGACCGGTACAATACTCTGTTATGACAATGCATACTCCGAGATGTGCTACGACGATTATCGTGCTCCTTCCATACTTCAGGTCGGGGAGGACTGCATAGAGTTCGGTTCCTTCTCAAAGACATTCAACATGACGGGATTCAGACTCGGATACGCCGTAGGGCACCCCGATCTCATAGCTGGATTGAAGAAATGCAAAGGCCAGATAGATTCCGGTGCGCCCAGTTTCATACAGAAGGCGGGCATCACGGCATTGGATATGTACGGCGAGGACGGCTCGATCCCAAGCATCATAAGGAACAATATGGAGATCTACGCCGAGAGGAGAGAGGTGCTTGTAAAAGGCCTAAGAGAGTTGGGATTCGATGTTCAGATGCCCATGGGAACATTCTATGTGTGGTTCGACTGCGGAGAGGAATCCGACAAGTTCACTGAGAGGATGATAAACATCGGCATAATCGTCACTCCCGGACCGGGATTCGGGGGAGAGGACGGATACATAAGGATGACCGTCACGGAACCTGTCGAGACCATAAAGGAGGCCCTGGCAAGGATGAAAAGAGAACTTGCCGATGGCCCCGGATGTGCGGTCGAGGATAGGGATCAGTGATCCGGCCCAAACCTTTTCTTTGAACATTTCAAAGCTTCTATAACAGGAAGGGGCTCTTGGAGAAGGAACGTCTCCAGCGCTCCTCCGCCTGTACTCACGTAGGATACCCTGTCCGCAAGATCGAATTTCTCTGCCGCTCCTGCGGTATGCCCTCCGCCCAATACGGACAGTCCCTGACTCTCCACCATCGCGGATATCAATTGCTTTGTTCCTACCTCGAAACCCTGTTTCTCGAACATACCGGCCGGGCCGGACATGAAAGAGGTCTTCGATGATAGTATCACCTTACTGAACTTCTCAATCGACATGTCGCCGATATCGAGGGCCGGTTCCTTTGTCGGCATATCCCCTGTTTTGACGGATTCCCTCTTCCCATCCCTTTCAACAGCAACATCCACCGGGAGCAGGACCTTCTCCCCATATTTACTTAGGACATCCCGTGCAGCCTGGAAATTCTCTTCTGTGAGTTCATCAGCAAGTACCTTGCTGCTTGCCTCACCTATGTCAACGCCTCTTGCCAGAAGGAATGCGTTGCCTGCAAGTCCCACTACGATCACCGTATCGGCAAGCCCGGTCTCCAGAACGTTCTCTATCATGTATGGAACATCCCCGAACTTAGCTCCACCCAATATGAACACGGACGGACGACGGGGATTCCCGAATATCGTCTTCAGGGCGTATATCTCCCTTGCCATCAGCCTTCCGGATGCGGAAGGCAGTTTCAATGGGAACCCTACAAGGGAACATTGTGAACGGTGAGATGCTCCGAACGCATCACAGACATAATAATCAGCAAGCGGTGCCAATGCTTCGACCAATTCCGCTTCTGCGTGTATGGACATTTCCGCGGAAACGGATTCGCATTCCAACTCCCTGACATTCCCCAATACCAGTACATCGCCGTCCTTCATCTCGGATATGGCATCCTTTGCTTCATCGCCTAAGATGTCATTTACATATCTCACAGGTGCATTGAGGTTCTTTGCCAACAGTGCTGCATGCTGATCCAGGCCTATGAAGTCCCACTTGCCCTTTCTGCTCTGGTGTGCCAGAATGATCACCTTTGCTCTTTTCCCAATGAGCTCTCTCACCGTGGGTACGATGCTCCTTATCCTAGAATCATTCAGTATCCTCAAGGTCTCCTTGTCGAGAGGACAGTTGATATCCACTCTCAGAAGGACGGTCTTGCCCTTGAAATTGAAATCCTCCAACGTGTTGAAGTCCTTCATTGTCCTCAACCCCTTCAGTTGATTCCCAGGGTCTTGTTGGTCTTAGACACCGATGCAGCAGAGCTCTCTTCCAATTTGCACATGGATCTTATGCAATCGACATTCTCCGGGACAACATCCGATTCCTGATGTACGGCCTGATAGTAGTACAACATATTGCCGACAACTTTCACACCGTCCTCCCAAACAACGATCTCATACATGTCCGATCTGTCCCTTCCCAGCTCCTTGCCGAGTTCCATTATCTCCGCGGTGCCCTTTATTCCGCTCTTACTCTTAACTAATCTGACCCTTGAGGATGCCCTCATTATGCCCAATATCTCTTCAGTGTCGGACTCCCTTTCAAGCTCTACGACCACTGTGTGAAGGTGCATAAGTGTCGTTGATGCTTTGATCGCCATCGTGTTTATGTTAAGCCAAGGCATTATGCTCTTTACATCCGGACCATGATGTGTTGGTAATTTCACAGAGGGCTCAAGACCATTTATCGGTCCGCCCTTGCTGTCTCCGGGATCGGTTCCCCTTCTGACGAGTGTGGCATAGACATTCTTTATCTTGATGTCCCTGTCAATGGGATTCAATGTTCTCAAAAGGCCGGTGGTGTTGCATGATACGACCCTGGAGAACTGTGCCCCCCATGACTCGCTGTAGTTGGCTGTTGAGTTGAAGGATATGCCTGTCAGGCTATGGTCCTCTCCGCCCTGGAATATGGCTTTTATGCCTGCTTCCTCGTACTCCTTCTTGTACGTCTCCCCTATGTTGCCGGGAGTACAATCGACTATTATGTCTGCCACTTGGTAAAGGTCATCGATGGTGCCTTTGACAGGCATGTCCGCATCCTTGAACACCTGAACACTGCCTTCCGGCACATAGATGGCGAATCCTCTGTCAATGGCGGATTGCGCTTCGAATGTAGGTCTTGTCTTTGTTATACCGACCACTTCCATGTCATCCTGCATACTGACAGCGGCGGCCACCCTTTTCCCGATGGTGCCGTAACCGTTTATCCCGACCTTTACCTTTGACATTCGATCCCTCTAGTGCCTAACTATCTACAGATAAAATAACCTTGCGCGTTTGTTGTCCCCAAAAAACCCACAATAGTCGTTGTGGCGTTACCGTAATTATATAAAACATTCGTAATATACTAGTCCGAGGTATACTCATGAAAGGATCTAGAGCACTACTCAAAATGCTGGAGGACAAAGGAATTGAAACCATGTTCGGATATCCGGGCGGTTCAGTAATTCCTGTGTATGACGAGATATTGGAATCTTCGATCAGACACGTCCTTGTACGCCATGAGCAGTGTGCCGCTCACATGGCAGACGGTTTTGCCAGAGCAAGCGGTTTTCCCGGGGTCTGTCTGGCAACAAGCGGTCCCGGAGCTACGAACCTGGTCACAGGCATCGCCACTGCATACGCTGATTCGATACCGATGATAGCACTGACCGGTCAGGTCGGTACTGGATCACTTGGTCTCGGAGCTTTCCAAGAGGTCGACGCATACAGTCTGATGATGCCCATCACAAAACATAACTTCAGGGTTCTGGAGTTGGACCGTCTCCCACATGCGATACTGGAAGCTTGGGAGGTCTGCCAGACTGGAAGACCCGGTCCGGTCCACATAGACCTGCCGGTCGATCAGATCAACTCTGATATCGATGAAGCGCTGTTCAACGAGAAGTTCGGCATAAAGTATCCGAAGGAGGACATGTCCGGAATAGATCAGGCGGTCCGATGGATCAAAGAGGCACAGAGGCCTGTCATCCTGGTCGGAGGAGGAGCCGTCGGCTCCAATGCCAGTCCGGAGGTCATCAAGCTTGCAGAGATGACGAACACGCCCGTCATAACACCGCTGATGGGAATAGGTGTGATACCAACATCCCACCCGTTGTGCATGGGATCATTGGGAATGCACGGAAAGATGTGCGCACTCAATGCATTCAGGGATTCGGATCTGATAATAGCCATAGGGTCGAGGTTCTCTGACAGGACATACAGCCCTCAGACATCACCTTGCAAGGAGAGCAGGGTCATACACATCGATATCGATGCCACTGAATTCAACAAGCATGGAAGAGAGGCCGTCAATATACAGGGTAATGCGAAGAAGGCAACGCAACTCTTGATCGAGCGTCTGAATGGTTATGCCAACAATCACACTGCATGGGACAAGAACATACAGGAATTGAAGAAACGCTGCAAATGTAACTACGATTACGACAGCGACCCAATTGTCCCTCAGAAGGTCATGTACGAGATCAACAGGATCACAAGAGAGGACCCGGACATCATAATCACCACCGATGTCGGACAGAACCAGATGTGGGCCATGCACTATCTTGAGATAGACCGCCCTAGGCAGCTGCTGTCCTCCGGAGGATTCGGTACAATGGGATTCGGTCTTCCTTCGGCGATAGGTGCGAAGGCAGCCTGTCCCGACAAGAAGGTCATGACTATCACCGGGGATGGCGGACTGCAGATGGTCATGCAGGAGATCGCAACCGCTGTCGCGGAGGATCTTCCAGTGGTCATATGTCTGCTCAACAACGGTTGGCTGGGCATGGTCAGACAGTGGCAGAAGCTGTTCTGGGACAAAAGATACAGCAACACCCTGTTGGGAGCGGACCCGGACTTCGTCAAGATAGCGGAAGCATTCGGTGCGAAAGGAAAGCGCGTGGAGAGATCGGGTGAGATATACGATGCTTTGAAGGAGGCCTTCGACAGCGGAGAGACCTATCTCGTCGAGATAATGGTCGACTGCGAAGAGGATATAACTCCCATGATACCTGCGAATCCTAGCGTTCCGTTGATCAAAGGACGCTGTAAGTTCTGAGGTGCCCCTACGATACCTTTTAGTGTATTAAGGAGTTGAACCTCTTAAGTTCAAGGTGGATACATATGCACATTTACCACGATTCGGATGTGGACATGAATGTCCTCAAGGGAAAGAAGGTCTCCGTTCTAGGATACGGAGCACAGGGAAGAGCGCAGGCACTCTGCTTCCACGATTCAGGATTGGACGTGACGGTCGGTGTCAGAAAGAACGGAAAATCATGGAACAAAGCAAAAGAGGATGGACTCAAGGTAGCCGAGTTCGCTGATGCTGTTAAGGATGCGGACGTCGTCATGATGCTCCTCCCCGATGAGATACAGCCTGACATCTACAAAGAGTTCGTAGAGCCGAACCTCAAAAAGGGTGCAGCACTCGAATTCGCTCACGGATTCGCAATTACATACAAGCTCATCGAGCCGCCGAAGGAAGTGGACGTCATAATGATGGCCCCCAAATCCCCCGGCGACATGGAGAGGGAGATGTTCCTTCAGGGATTCGGTGTTCCCGCATTGGTATGCGTTCACCAGGATTCCACAGGAAATGCCAAGAAGATAGCTCTGGCACTTGCAAAAGGCCTCGGTTCGACACGTGCAGGTGTTTTCGAGACGACCTTCGACAATGAGACAAAGACAGACCTCTTCGGAGAACAA
The DNA here is from genome assembly GCA_023402275.1 of Methanobacteriota archaeon. Taxonomy (GTDB): domain Archaea; phylum Thermoplasmatota; class Thermoplasmata; order Methanomassiliicoccales; family Methanomethylophilaceae; genus Methanoplasma. The sequence continues at coordinate 101,835 of JAEXCH010000009.1, read as the reverse complement.
GCAGTTCTCTGCGGTGGATTGACAGCGTTGATCAAGTCAGGATTCAAGACATTGGTCGAGGGAGGATATCCCCCCGAGATGGCATACTTCGAGGTCCTCCATGAGGTCAAGTTGATCACGGATCTGATCAACAAGGGCGGTTTCGAACTCATGTGGTATGTTGTGTCGAACACAGCCGAATACGGCGGACTCACCAGAAGGGACAGGGTCATAACCTCTGAATCAGAGAAAGGAATGAGATCCATCCTCGATGAGATCGAATCCGGAAAGTTCAAGGACGACTGGCGCGCAGAGTGGAAGGCCGGACTGGTCAACCTCAAGAAGATGGAAGAGGACGAGAAGAACCTCCAGATCGAGGTTGTCGGAAGGGACATCAGACAGCTCTTCGAGAGAAAGTAAACCCAAAGGGCGGATGGCATCGTGAGCAGGATCCGTATCCGTACAAGGAGCGGCGAATATCTCGCCGAACTTGACGACTCGGACATCTCAAACGCCATCTGGCTCTCCTTACCTTTTACTTCCCGCACAAACATGCTGGGAAGTCAGATATATTTTGAGATGCCCGTGGATTATGCAGAGCCTAACGACCTCATAACCAAACTTGAGGTCGGCGATATCGCATATTGGCCGAAGGTCGGGGCGCTCTGCATATTCTTTGGTCCCACCCCGCTAAGCGGAGATGACGGCCTTCCTGTTTCAAAATATCCTGTTACCAGGATCGGAAGGATCATAGAGGATTGTTCCTCCATGGAATTCTCCGGCGACAGGCAGTCGATAACAATAGAAAGGGCATTCTGATCAGACGAATGTTATCCTTCTGTCGAAATCGGTCAATCTTTCGCAGCCGTTCTTTGTTATAAGGCAGGTATCCTCTATCCTGATACCTCCCACTCCCGGGATGTAAACTCCCGGTTCTGCTGATACTATGTTACCTTCGACAAGTATCTGATCCGATCTTGGCGATACCGAGATGTCCTGATGCACCTCCATACCTATGCCGTGGCCGAAGGAGTGTATGAACTTGCCTTTGAACTCACTCTTGTCTATTATCTCCCTTGCGGCAAGGTCTGCGGCCTTGGCCTCCGCACCATCGATATACTTCTCGATACCGGCGGTCTGGGCCTCCAGGACGACTTCGTAAGCCCTCTCAAGTATCTCGGGTGGCCTTGATAGGAACACCGTCCTTGTCATATCCGAACAATATCCGTCATACTTGGTACCGAAGTCGAACAGAGCCGCATCACCCTTCTTGAGCTTGTAATCCGTAGGGGAATGATGGGGCCTGGAACTGTTAGCTCCGAATGCAGATATCGTTTCGAATGCGTTACCGGTCCCTCCGAGCTCCCTCATCCTGACATCCATCCTGAATGCCACTTCCTTCTCGGATATCCCTTCGGATAAAAGGTCCGGGATCTCCTTTGCCACCTGAGAGGATATCTTACAGGCCTTCCTTGTTAGTTCGATCTCCTTCCTGTCCTTGACGGAAACTGTCCTGGAGATCGCCGATGAGGCATCGTGGACCTTTATCCCTTTGACCGTCCTCTTGACATGATCGACCATTGAATATGATGCATTGTGTATGTTGAACCCAACCTTGCTGGCACCTTTCAATGCATCCTTGAGATAAGTATCCCTTTCCTTTCTGTCGTGGTATACATGAACGCTACCTTTCCCGGACATTGCCGATTCTTCCTCTAGTATACTTACTATGACGTCAAGACTCCCGTCCTTTCCAACAACGATCATGGATCCCTCGAATGTACCGGACTGTTGTTCCGTAAGATACCAGAACGTGGAATCCAAGAACGGACTTCCGTCATTCAGTATGACTATCGCATCAAGGTCCTCTGCATTCACCATGAGCCTTTCGGCACGGGATCTTTCCATGCCTGTTCATAATGGAATAAGAACTAAAATGTTTGCTTAGATGCCGAACCATTCGTTGCGGACTATCCTCTTAAGGGCGGATATGGCAGAAAGGGTTGCAAGATGCGATGTCCTGGGATTGTCGGGTTCGGGATAATTGTATGTGTGGCACGTCATCTCTCCGAACTTACCCTTTATCCTAAGTTCGTGGGAATTGCTCTTGATGTCCGGATCGAGAACGACCGTGACCTTGGTCTTATCGAATCCTATACCGAGGAGACTTACCGTTGCTGCCACGTTTATGTTCTTAGGGAAGAGTTTGACAGCCTCTCTGGCATATCCGGAGTAGATGGTGGTCCTCTCCTTTATTGTGTTGACATCGATGCCCTTGTCGACGATGTAAGGAACACCGGTCAGACTCTTCGGACCTTTCATGGTTATTAGCTCGACCTCATCCAGTTCATCGACGGACGCGGATCTGAGACCGTCGGTACCGCACAACGCACCTGTCGGGATGTATACCTTGGCCTCGCTTATCTTCGCCTTCTCGAAGACCATACTCCTGAAATCATCATCAACGAGCGATCCTACGGACATGATCATTATGTCCACACCTCTGGACACGACTGTGGGGAGCATCTCCTTGGCGGCCTCTTGTGTTGCCGCCTCTATGACAAGATCGGAATGGTACAGTTCCTCTTCGACGGAATCTATGACTATCGCCTTGTTGAGTTCCCCTGCGACCTTCTCTGCGATCTCCCTTCTGATATCCATAAGGTGGATCCTTTTGACCTCACTCATCTCGTCAGCTGCCTTAGCGAGCTTTGATCCGATTGAGCCGCAACCGATGATGGTTATGCGCATGACCGGACAAACAAATGAATCGTATTAAGGGTTTACGGAGAACAGTTATTCCTATCCTCTTTCCAATGCAAATTACTTAATCCTCTGATATGAATCGAGGTGTGTGAAGAGATACGAATTGATCGACCACACCGCAGACCTTATGGTCAAAGCATACGGAAATACTTTGGAGGAATGCTTTGCCAATGCAGGTTATGCACTTTTCGATCAGACCGTTGATCTGTCAAATATCGAGCTGAAGGATACCGTGGAAATAGAGGTCAGAGGAGATGATCCTGAGGATAGATTGTATTCTTTTCTGTCTGAGTTATTGTTCCTTGAGGATTGCGACGGCCTCATACTTCCTGATCTGAATGTCAGATTTGAAGATGACAAAGTAATATGTCTTGCCAAAGGAGAGATGTTGGACAGGAACGTCCACAGGATACGCTCGGAGATCAAGGCCGTGACATTCCACATGATGGAAGTTGACCATGACGAACCATCCGTGACCGTCATCTTCGACGTATAAAGAAATATACTGTCATATCTTTCCGTTTCATGTTACCATGCTCAGATTAGGTTGGTTCTCCACAGGAAGAGGTCCGGGATCCAGGAATCTTTTGAAGACTGTCATGGACAAGAAGGAACAGGGCCTCATCGATGTTGATATATCATTCGTGTTCTGCAATTGGAACAACGAAGAGGAGCCAAACCCTAAGAAAGAGCAGAGGGAGATGTTCTTCGATCTCGTCAGGAGTTACAACATACCTCTGATAACCCTGTCCTGGAAGGAGTTCCTTCCCAATATAAGGGATTCGGATCCAGATAAATGGAGGGAAGAGTACGGAAAGGCTCTCAGGGAATCCGTCAAAGGACATGATTTCGACCTGGGAGTGCTTGCCGGATACATGTTGTGGATGGATGATGAGACATGCAGACAGTACGATATGATCAACCTGCACCCTGCTCTTCCGGATGGTCCAAGGGGGACGTGGGAAGAGGTCATATGGACGCTGATACGTGAGAAGGCGGATGAGCACGGAGTGATGATACACATATGCACAGAGGAATGGGATAGGGGAGATGCCCTTACATTCTGCAGATTCCCTATCAGAGGGGAGGGATTCGATAACCTCTGGAACGATCTTGAGAGAAAGCTCAAAGAATCCCCTCTCGAGGATGTTATCAAAAAAGAGGGGGCAGAAGAACCCCTTTTCAAGAAGATACGTGAGGAAGGTGCGAAAAGAGAGCTCCCTCTGATAGTATCCACAATAGGATTGTTCGCAGAAGGAAAGGTCGGGATAAAAAACAAGAGACTTGTCGAGAACGGCAAGGTACTTGAGAACCCGTACGACATGACCATTCAAGTGGACGGGTCATTATAAGGTGTTAAGATGAGTGAGTTCGACCCCGTAGCAGAGCTTGGCCTTATGCATGATAAACAACTTGTATGCAGCAGTTGCGGATTCCTTCAACTTAACAATAACACCAGGGACCTATGCGAAAGATTCGTCAGCAAGGGTGATAAGTTCTATGATATGATCTCAAGATACGATGATATCGTGGCATACGTCCTCAATCGATCCGAAGGCAGGTCCGGGAACACAGCGAGATTCGTCGCACCGTTCCTGAAGGCATTCGGGATAACGGACTACAAAGCACTTGAATTCTCGAAGAGCTCAATGAGACTGATGCCTGAATCGAAAAGGGCCATGAGATATCTTATGGATACTCTGCCCACATTCCTTACCACCGCATCCTACGAACATAATGTCATGAACATATGTGAGGATTTAGGTATCCCAAGGGGCGTAGTCGATTGTGCTGAGGTGGATTTCGATGATTTCGATCTTAGCAGACAGGAATCCAAGACACTCAGGGAGTTCGCTCATGAGATAACCGACCTAAGACTCCCAAGGCACGAATATGAACTCAATGTTCCCATAAGACTTCAGAATGATGAGATGGATATGATCAGGACACTTGATGACATATTCAACAATAAGATCAACAACCTATCGGCATCAGAGATGATGAGGCAGATGAAATCAGTAGGTGCCAACGAGAAAGCATACTTCCTTATCGATCTAAGGAGAAGGACCCAGATAGACTTTGAGGGTACCGCATTCATAGGCGGGGACATAACCGACATCCATGCTCTGGATACAATAAGGGACAGGAGCGGTCTGGCGATGTCATTCAACGGCTGTGATTTTGCAGTCAGGAAATGTAATGTGGCAGTGATGTCAAGGGATTGCACGGTCGCTGCGGTACTTGTACAGGAATTCTATAATGAAGGGATAGAGGCTGTATATGACCTCATAGAGAATTGGGACAGGGAGAAGCTGAGGAGAAAGGATTTCCCGGACCCCCATTTGATGGCCACAATGCTTGCCTCGAATCCGAAGAAACTTCCGGAGGTCCACATCGTGACCCGGGACAACGTGGATGAGATCGCGAAGAAGAGCGATCAGTATCGCAAGAAGATCTTCAGATGATCCGTGTTCCAAGATATGCGGCCCATGTCTTCTTCGGACCTTTGAATACACTTGCATTCAACCCAGCTGCTTCCATATAACTTAGGATCAGGTCATCATCGATCACTTTGGAACCATATTTCTCGTTCATTGCATCCACTGCTTCCCTGTTATCCTCACGTATGCTTGTTTCAGATACTATCAGGAGGACACCTTCCTCCGACAATAGTTCCGAGACCTTTGCGATATCATTCTTCAGATCCGGCCAGAAGAAGTATGTCTCCACTGCGGTTATCAGATCGAATGCCCCCTCTTTGAAAGGCAGTTCGGATACGCTGGCCTCCAATACTTCAAGTCTTCCTGATCCGACAAGATCCGAATTATAAGATCTGGCGGCATTTACGGACTCCTCCGATATGTCCACCCCTGTAAGAGATGCATTCTGAAATCTTTTACCAAGTAGACTTAGACACATTCCGCCTCCGCATCCTATGTCCAATATGGATCTGGGAGACATATCCGGTATGTTCGACAGTCCCCACTCCGTAACATCCCTATGGTGGTCATTCATGTGTTCTATCACACGTCTTCCCTCATTGCCTACAGGCCTCTTGTACTGATCCGCATCGTATTCCATCATATCACGACTATACGGATTCGATGGGATTTTGCATATTTTAAGGTCTTGTAGAAGAAAGAATGGTGCTCTGGTCGGGATTCGAACCCGAGTGTCAGCCTCGAAAGGGCTGAATGATTGGCCGCTACACTACCAGAGCCTATCGTGCTCATGATTGATATTGTTAAAATAGTTTTTCGTTCGTTGAGATACGGAAAAATGGGATAAGCTTTAAAAGGAGTTAATGCTACAGGCAAATACGGAGATATCATAATGGCAGATGGACCGTTCGAGAGCACAGAAGAGGACGTATCACGTGTACGTATGCCGAATATCAAGGAAGGAGAGATGTTCGGGATAGCGGACCAGCTTCTTGGTGCGTCCAAGATAAAGGTGATGTGCGAGGACGGAGTATCCAGGGTAGGCCGTATTCCGGGAAAGATCAAGAAGAGGATGTGGATAAGAGAAGGAGACCTTCTCATCATATCACTCTGGGACTTCCAGCCGGATAAATGTGATGTCAGGTTCAGATACACCAGGACCCAGGCAGTCAATCTCAGCAGAAAGGGAAAGGTACCGAAGAACCTGGACATATTCTGATACAGGGGTGCTTTGAATGCCCTCATACGACGAGAAATATTCCTATCTTGAGAAGCGTGTTGATGCACTCAAGACAAATAAGACCGGCGATGAACGCCAGACAGATGGGGAGGTCTTCGATAAGAAGACACTGATGACCATCTACGAACTGATGAAGGGCGGATTCATTGACACAGTGCAATATCCGATCTCAACAGGTAAGGAGGGAAATGTTTTCTATGCCACTGTGGAGGACGAGGATCCTGTTGCATTGAAGATATTCAGAACATCTACGTCAACTTTCAAAAGATTGACGAAATACATCGAGGGCGACCCGAGATTCAAGGGTGTCGCAGGGAACAGATGGAAGATGATCTACGCATGGGTCAACAAGGAGTACAGGAACCTTCAGAGATACATGGAGGCGGACATACCTGTACCGGAACCGATAACATTCAGCGAGAACTGCCTCCTGATGGAGTACATTGGGGACGAGAACGGCCCCGCACCTCAGCTTAAGGATGTTGTATTGAACGATCCAACTGAGATGTACGATGAGGTATTGTCATTCATCATGGATGGCTGGAAGGATGCGCATCTTGTCCACGGGGACCTTAGCGAATATAACGTCCTCGTATGGGAGGACCAGCCCATACTGATAGATTGCGGACAGGCCATGACCAACGATTTCTTCAATGCCAAGGACCTGTTGATAAGAGATATAAACAACGTGAACCGTTTCTTCAAGAACAGGGGGGCAGACATCATAGAGATGGAGAAGGTCCTGGAAGAGACGATCAACGGAACCGATGAAGAGGAGGAAGAGGAATGAGGTCCGTCAGGATACCGAGCGACCGTGTCGGTACGCTTATCGGTAAGAAGGGTGAGACAAAAAGGATGATCGAGAAGATGTCCGGTATCAAATTGGATATCGACACAGAAGGGGAGGTCCTTTTCAATGAGGAGGTCGAAGGCACCGATCCTTTGATGGCACTTAAGATCATAGACGTGATAAAGGCCGTAGGAAGAGGATTCAATCCGGACAAAGCTGTGAGACTGTTCGATGACGACGAGTATTTCGAGGTCATAGACCTCAAAGAGGTCTGTGGGGACAAGTCCAACCAGCTCGGGAGGATCAGAGGGCGGCTCATCGGGACCGACGGCAAGACAAGAAGGATCATCGAGGAACTCACTGGGTGCTACATGTCTGTTTACGGGAACACAGTATCCCTTATCGGAAATTCCATAAGCCTACCTGTCGCAAAACATGCGATAGAGCTCATTCTTAACGGTAGCGAGCACGCGACCGTTTATCATTACCTTGAAAGCCAGCGTCCGAGGCTCAGGATCGCTGAGATGGGATTCGATCTGTGAGTTGTTCATATGGAAGATTGGCTTGTAACGAATATCGATAAAGCTGAGAAGCTTGCCGAGGGAGGTCTATGCGACCACTGTCTCGGACGAATGTTCGGAAAATGCGGAACTGGCACGACCAACGAATCCAGAGGAAGGCTCATCAGGGATACGTTGAAGGAGAAGGGCAAAGACATACCGGAACCCGAGTTCTGCAGCCTTTGTGAGAACGTATTCGATCTTATGGACAGATTCGCTGACGCCGTCGCCGACAAGGTCAACGATGTCAGATCGGACAACTTCCTGGTAGGGTCGAGAGTGGAACCCGATGTCGCAGACAAGGAGAAGATGCTCTGGGAGAAGTATTCCCTGGAGGATGCTGAACCCATAAAGACGGAACTTAACAGAGAGATAGGGAAACTAGCTCTACCAAAGATTAACAGACCGGTGGAGTTCAAGAATCCGCAGGTCGTAGCATGCATCGATACAAGATTCGCCGATGTCACTCTTGACATCTCTCCGATATTCATTGCCGGAAGATACAACAAATACAGCAGGGAGATCCCCCAGACCATATGGCCATGCAGGGTCTGCAGAGGAAAGGGCTGCGACAGATGCAAAGGTACCGGTAAGATGTATCAGACCTCGGTCCAGGAGATAATAGGGGATATCGCATTGGAGATGTCGGGAGGAGAGGAACATTTCTTCCACGGCATGGGAAGGGAGGACATAGACGCCTGTATGCTCGGGGACGGGAGACCGTTCGTACTTGAGATAAGCAGACCCAGGATAAGGGATATAGACCTTGACGAGCTGGAAAGACGGGCCAACATGTCGGATATGGCAGGATACAACAGCCTGAGATTCGTGCCAAGAGGTGCAGTTCAGGAATACAAAGGAGCGGACCCTGACAAGACCTATAAGGTAAGGGTCAAAGCTGATGGTAAAGTTAATAAAGAAAGAGTAAATGAGGTAGCATTATCATTCAAGAATATCCACATTGACCAGAGGACCCCGCACCGGGTCGAGCACAGACGTGCCGACCTTGTGAGAAAGAGGGAGATCCGATGGGTCGAGGCGGAAATGATCGGCGATGATGTGTTCGACCTGACCCTGAACACCGAATCCGGGACCTATGTCAAGGAGTTCGTTTCAGGGGACGAGGGAAGGACGCAGCCGAACTTCTCCGATTCGCTGGGAACACAGTGTGTCGTGGAGACCCTTGATGTGATAGCGATCAACTATCAAGAACCAACGAGGAATTAAGATGCAGGCATCCAGAGGAACAAGGACAAAGACCCGCCAGGTCCTGAAGAAGAAACCGAGGGCACGCGGACTTTCGCCCATAACAAAAGCTTTCCAGCAATTCGAGTCTGGAGAGAAGGTCAACATCGTAATAGACCCCAGTGTTCACAAGGGAATGCCCTTTTCCAGATTCCACGGGCTTACCGGCGTCATAGTCGGCCCCAGAGGGGCGGCGTATGAGGTCAACGTGAAGGACGGCAACAAGACCAAGATGGTCGTAGCCCGCCCCGAGCACCTTGTAAGGACCAGGGAATAAACAATTACCAATAAAGAGTGAGCAACATGTCTGAACAGTATGTAACATTGGCCGAGGTCAGGGACCTTCTCACAGAAGAACACGAGAAGAGAGAACTCCTTACTTCGCAGAAGGCCTCTATGGAACATGCTAGGGCTGTCTGCTCCATTTCTAAAGAGACCGCGAGAGCGATCGTTGAGGAAGTCAGTGCTATAGAGGGTGTTACGGACTACACCGCAGTTAAGATCGCTGACCTCCTTCCTCAGTACCCTGAGGATGTCCGTGCAATTTTTTCTAAGGAAAGGCTTGCTATTGAACCCGAGATTATCGACAAGATAATCGAGGTAGTAGGTAAATACCTGTAATATCATTATCTGTGAGGGATCACGGTGGAAGAGTTCGCATATATTCTAGATTATCTGTCGCAGGGCATTCCAAGCGGAAATTTCGGTAAGAAAGAGCCGATATGCTATGCCTTGGGAGAGAACGAGTTCAAGCTCTTCGAGCTTGTACCAAAGGCCAATGCTGTGATCAACATAGGTGAGAGGGTATACATCGGAAAGGACCCTGCCGAGAGGACCGTCATAGACCACGTCAAAAGACGCATAGGTCCGTCCGACCTGACCCACGGCGCTGTAGCCGAACTTGAGTACTGCGTCAATGAGATAGTACTTGCGAATCAACCCCGTTTCATAAGGTTCTTCAATGAGGCAGAGCCGATATCCATGAGGAAGCATCTTTTGGAAGAGCTCCCTGGCCTCGGTAAGAAGACAATGATGGCCATACTTGACGAGAGATCCAAGAATGGTCCGTTCAAGGACTTCACCGATCTAAGCGAGAGGGCAGTGGTCAAGAACCCCGAGAAGCTCATAACCGCACGTATCGTGCTGGAACTGACAGACAACGACAGGAAAAGATACCTGTTCGTTTCCAAATGAACCGAAGCGATACGAAAAGACTGATCGCCGAGACCGGCGTTGTACCTAAGAAGAGCAAGGGTCAGAATTTCCTCATCGACGAGAGGGTTGCCGACCGTCAGGTGGGGTTCGCCGATATATCGAAGGACGACAAGGTCCTTGAGGTAGGTCCAGGACTCGGCATCCTTACATCAAGGCTCATTGAGAACTCCAACAATGTAACATGCATAGAGATCGATGAGATACTTGCGGAACATATCAGCAACACTTACGGCGATCGTCTCACCCTTATCAAAGGGGATGCCGTAAGGGTGCCTTTCCCCCCTTTCGACATATTCGTAAGCAATCTGCCGTACAGTGTATCGACACCCGTCATCTTCAAACTGTTGGAATATGATTTCAAAAGAGCTATCGTCATGGTGCAGAAGGAATTCGCAGACCGCATGGTGGCAGATGTCGGAAGTCCGGAATATTCCAGATTGACCGTGAATCTGTTCTACAGGTCTGAATGCAGGATATTGGAGAAGGTACCGAGGTCGAGATTCAAACCTCGGCCCAAGGTCGATTCTGCGATAGTCGAGATCGTTCCAAGGCCTGCACCGTTCGATGTACTTGACGAATCGATGTTCTTCAAGGTGACCGAGGTGACCTTCAACCATAGGAGGAAGAAGATAGGGACCTCCCTTAGATCGGCAGGATTGATAACGACCGATCAGGACATACCATTCCTTGATTCAAGGGTGGAGACACTCAGACCTATGGAGATCGCAGAGATAGCGAATTCCATTGTTAGGTCCGAATTACAACAGTAAACGTATAACATCTTGAGACGATACGGGTATGATCATATGCAGGTAGGTATAGTAGGAAAGCCGAATGTAGGCAAATCCACATTCTTTGGGGCGGCAACAATGGCTCCTGTGGAGATAGCCAACTACCCCTTCACTACGATAGAACCGAACAAGGGTATCGCCTACGTCAGAACGCCTTGCCCGTGCAAGGAGTTGGGAATACAATGCACACCTCACAATTCCGCATGTGTTGAAGGCATAAGAATGGTACCGGTCGAACTGCTGGATGTCGCAGGCCTTGTCCCGGATGCATGGGAGGGAAAAGGACTGGGAAACAAATTCCTGGACGATCTGCGTCAGGCGGACGCTTTCATAAATGTCGTTGATGCCAGCGGTACAACAGATATCGAAGGCAATACCATAGACCCCGGTAAGTATGACCCTTCCGAGGATGTTACCTTCCTTAGGAACGAGATAGCCCTCTGGATGAGGGAGATAATAAAGAACGGCCTAAGCAAAATAGCCAGACAGGCAAAGATGCAGGGCAGCAAACCTGAGACCATAATCCAGGAAAGACTGGCGGGATTGAATATAAGCGAGGGACAGATCAAGGATGCCCTCAGGCATGTGGAACTTCCCGCGGATCCGACGCAATGGGATGACGAAAGACTTCTGGAACTCTGCATAAGGATAAGGGAGATATCGAAACCTATGATCATAGCCATGAACAAGGCGGATATAGCTCCGACCGAGAATCTGGAAAGGCTCAGAAAGATGGGCGACGATGCGATACCGACCCTTGCGGAGACCGAACTGGCACTTAAGAAGGCGGCAACCGCAGGACTGATAGATTACATTCCCGGAAGCACAGAGTTCAGTGTGAAGGATGGCGTTACATTGAACGAGGGGCAGAAGAAAGCCCTCGATTACATGGCAGAGAAGATGAAAGAGCACGGAGGGACCGGTGTCCAGGCCTGTTTGGAGGATTGCGTGTTCAAGATATTGGACCTCATCGCCGTTTATCCCGTTGAGGATGAATCGAAATACACTGATCATTTCAACAGAGTTCTGCCCGATTGCTTCCTTGTTCCCAGAGGTTCCACCGCAAAGGACCTTGCTTACAAGGTCCACACTGAACTGGGAGATAAGTTCATAAGAGCAGTGAACGCAAAGACAAAAAGGACCGTCGGGGCCGATTACGAGCTTCAGGACGGGGACATCATAAGAATAGTAGCGAACAAGTGATCATATGGAGACCGTTGACGTTAGACTGCTTACTGCCTCATACGGCAATGACGAGAAGAACAATGTATTCGTTGAGCTCTTTGGAAAAACAAGGGATAAGAGATCGATAACGATACTGTGCTATGATTTCGATCCTTACTTCTTCATCGTGGACCCCTCGGAAGACACCGAGAAGACCCTTAGAAGGGATCCAGAGATAATAAAGGTAGAGAATGACAGATTATTCTACAAGGGATCGTATCACGATACACTAAAGGTCACTATAAAGTACCCATGGAAGGTCCCGGAGTATCGTAACGACTGGAAGAAGAAAGGATTCATGGTCCTTGCAGCGGACATCCCATTCCATCACAGATTCGTTTACGACATGGATATGGGGTCGTGCATACGTGTTACAGGAGAGATCATCGAAGGAGCATATGTGACAGACCTCATAATGAGGATGGATTCCTTCGAGAACATAGAATCTTTCGATCCTGGTCTTAGGTTCCTTTCGTTCGATATAGAGAACAGCATCGAGCACGAATTCATCTATACAATATGTTCAGTTGTGGAAGAGGACGGCATCTTTCGAGCATGTGAACCCATCGTAGGCAAGGAAGAGGACATCATAAGCAAGTTCGCTGAGATAATAAGGAAAGAGGACCCGGACGTGATAACCGGGTATAACATAGACAACTACGATATACGGAAGATCATAGAAAGGGCACAGGTCCGAAAGATGAAGGATGCCCTGCCTTGGGGAAGGGACCTAGGTCAGCCAAGGGTCGTTAATGACAGATTCTGGAGATTGAAAGGCCGCATAGTAATAGATGCATGGTGGGCCGCAAAGAAGGAACTCAGACCTAAACAGGAAACACTGAACGCCGTATCCATGCAGGTACTTGGGGAGAAAAAACTGGATGTCGACCCGAAGAAGATGGATCAGGAATGGGAGAATGACCGTGAGAAGGTCATTGAGTATTGTATCAAGGATGCGGAGCTGGCACTCAAGGTCCTGCTTGCTGTCGGTACAGTAAGAAAGGGCATGGACCTCTCGACTGTTGCAAAACTTCCTCTTGATGATGCGCTCAACGCAGGATCATCGCAACTCGCGGACTCCCTTCTGATAAGGGAGGCGGACCGCCAGAAGATAGGTGTCCCGCTGACCGGAAGAAAGGAATCGGGAGAGAGCATAGAGGGAGGATACGTTCACACAATGAACCCGGGATTATACCACTGGGTCTGTGTACTTGATTTCAAATCGATGTATCCCTCGCTCATAATAGCCAAGAACATATGTTTCACGACCCTCTCCCCAGAAGGAGAGATAGTATCGCCCTCGGGTGCGAGATTCCTTTCCCCGGAGAAAAGAGAAGGATTGCTTCCTAAGATACTGAAGGACCTAATGAAACAGAGGGACGATATCAAAGCGAGGATGAGATCGGTATCGGATCCAGGGGAAAGAAGATATCTGGACGGACTTCAGGAAGCTGTCAAGATACTTATGAACACATTCTATGGAGTGTTCGCCTCCTCCTTCTACAGATTCACAGATAAGAATATCGGGGCGGCAATAACATCATTTGCAAGGGACAATGTCAAAAGTATCATAAGCCAGGTTGAGAAAGAGGACATCTCGGTCATATATTCCGATACGGACTCGGTCTTCATGCAGTCGCCTGTACATGATCTTGATGGTTCCGTGGAATTCGGAAAGAGAATGGCAGAGAGATTCTCCAAGGAAGGAGGAACACTGGAATTCGAAAAGCTCCTTGAACCCCTTTTCTCACACGGAAAGAAGAAAAGATATGTTGGAAGGGTTGTCTGGCCGGTAAGAAGCGATGAACTTTTGGTGAGGGGTTACGAGATAAGGAGATCGGACTCTTTCGATCTTCAGAGCCGTCTGCTGATGGAACTGTTCGAGAAGATACTGGACGAGAAAAATGACGAGGCCATTGCATTCGTGAAGAAGACAATACAGGATACCTTGGCAAAGAAGGTTAGTCCTTCCGAACTTGTCATATCCAGAACATGCAAAGGTGTCAACGCATACGAGAACCCCGATAGGATGAGCAATGTACAGGCTGCCAGGAAGATGGTCGATAAGGGATACGATTTCATTCCCGGAATGAAGGTCTCATGGATCGTCACCAACAGCAACATAGTTCCACAGGAGGTTGAACCGTATATCAGCGGAACGGAGTTCGAGGGAGAACCTGATTATAGATATTATGCGGAAAGGCTTGCTCAGACCGCATCCAGGATAACTGAGGTATTCGGATGGAGTGAGAAGGACCTCATGATGGGGAGCCAACAATCCACTCTATTCGAGGGCACCTTCAGATCTGAAGGACCGGAGAAGAGGAAGAAGGAGACCGCCCCTCCTGCTGCGACCAATCACAAGCGACCCAGTCTAGATGATTTCTTCTGATCATCATACCGATCCAAAGTGAACTCGAAGTCATCTACGAAGACATCTATCTTGTATATCGTGTCCTCTCCTTGACCGACATAGCAGACAATCCTTTCACCGATGTTCTCATAATACCATTTCGTGACCTCTTTCTGACCGTAACTTGTCTCTATGGTGATCACCTCTCCGTCGGATGTCGCATCTGTTGGAAGTCCCTGCGGGGTCGATGCCATTATCGCCAGTGTTATCCCGACGAACAATTCCGGGCCTTCTGCGGTCATATCCAGTTCAACAAAGAAGATGTCGGTACCTTCCGCTCCGCAAATGATCTTTGCATCTCCCACTAGATCTACATCCCCATCACTGCCGACAAGAGAATAATAGAACTCGCTTCCGATCGCCTGGGATTCCTTATATGAACCCTGCCATAGCATCTCATGGCTGCTTAGGGTCATTTCCAGGCCTGCCCCCGGCTCGGATGCTTTGTAGATCATCTTCGTGGAAACATCCACATAGAATATTACGGGCATGAAGGAACTGGGAGCCCTCAGTAGTTCGACCTTCTTATTCCCGTCTATGGTATCGATGACCTCATCCCCTATCTTCAAGTAATCATCCGGTACCCCGGTATCCTTGTTTATGTAGAGGGTCTCTTTGAACGGCCCTACACTGTACAGATAAACATACCTATCAGAGTTCTGGGCCAGAATCTCTATCGTACCTGTGGTCTCCTCCATTCCCGACAGATCATATCTCATCACGGAACCGGGGGCCATCGTCCTTTCTTCATCGAAGACGGTATAGTAGACTCCAACGGATGCCACAAGAAGTATAAGGACCGCTATGAACGGTAATGCAGGGTTCATACCCTTTCTGTCTGAACGTAACGAATTCCCTATGATCATAGAATTTCCTCTTTATCGTATCCGATGATGCATTTATTTACTTTTCAAATGAGCGTGTTAAATTGCCGCTCATCCTTTAGATGTGAGTGTTGCTGTTGCGAACCCGGTATTTCCGCCTACCATCTCTATCTGGTATACTATGTTTGAAACAGGATCACAGTAGAATCTTGCGTATCCTCCATTCTCATAGCCCTCCAGTATCCAGACCTGTACTAAGACGTTCCCGTCTATCGTATCTTGAAGAATGGTCGTCTGATGCGCATATTCCGACTTCTCTGGAAGGCCTTGAGGGTTCTTGCTGACATCATATTCCAATATCGTGTTCGATCCACTTCTGATCAGATAGGATATACCGAATCCATCTTCGCAGTCTGCTACACATTCTATGACGAATCCGTCAGCCCATGTGTCATCGGCCTTTGTCACAAGGTATGAGTGTCTTACGCCGATACTGTCAGATCGTGAATAAGTGCCGTTGCTCCATTTGGGATCCTTTTCAACCATTTCCGCGGTTATATCTACAGCACCGATCTCGGAGAATATGTCCACCTTGTACTCGAACCCGGATATCGGATCTATGTATGATCGAATGTTCATACCGTCCATTACATACTTCCACACATCGAGGTCCATGGTCCCATCGATAGTATCTATCTTAACACTCCCCTCTCTGATTGCGGAAGCTGGTGCACCTGATTCCTTATTGGACATCCAATAATAGACGGACGATTCCGTTACCCCCAATCTTGTTATCTCGATATTGAACTCTGCAAAATACTCTTCAGAGCTCTCTCCGATTATCTCCACATCCATTGCCCCGGTTATAGGCAATCCCAGGATGTCGCCATTGATCGTATAGGACATCGTTGTTCCACAGGTCATGTAGCTTTTATCTTCCTTATCATCAGATAGGACAAAGTAGGCTGCTGCAGCTATCAGGATGATGGCCACTGCTATCGTTGTTGCCGTAAGCACGCTTGCGGCCGTCCTGTTTCCTCTCAGACAATTGCCAGATAGCATCATTCATTCCCCCAGCCCCCTTATAGCGATATCAGCATGTGCATAGAAATAGAATAGGTACTACCGGGAAAGTACCTTTATATACGATATTAACTTGAGCAGTTGTACAGAACTCAGAGTTCTGGCGGAAATGTGCCCTTTGGGTGAATCCGAAAAAGGTGAAATTATGAGTGACGAAGGTCAACAGGATGCACGCCCGGTAAACGGGAAGAGCATGTACAGCTACATAGGGGACGCTTGGAAGAACCCCAGTAAGACTTATTTGAAAGAACTCAACCACGAGAGAAGGATCCAGTGGAGAAGGGAGGAGAACTTCCTCAGGATCGAGAAACCCACAAGGCTTGACAGGGCAAGGTCCCTCGGATACAAGGCCAAACAGGGATACGTAGTGGTAAGGGCAAAGGTCAGGAAGGGTTCATTCCAGAAGAGGGCGATCAGGGCCGGAAGGAGAGCTAAGAGGAGAGGTATCAACAAGATAACCACCGGAAAGAGCCTCCAGAGGATGGCCGAGGAGAGGACAGCTAAGAGATATCCGAATCTTGAGGTCCTTAACTCATATTGGGTCGGTGCCGACGGACAGCAGGAGTGGTATGAGGTTATACTCGTTGATCCCGCACACCCCGTCATCAAGGCTGATCCGAAGATCAATTGGATCTGCGAGAGCAACAACAAGAACCGTGTATACCGTGGATTGACATCCGCAGGTATTGCAGGTCGTGGCCTTAGGAACAAAGGCAAGGGCGCAGAGAAGATCAGACCCTCGATCAAAGCTAACGGAAGAAGGGGCAAGTAAGCCCCTCTCCAAACCATTTACAAAATGTTCCTTCACGGAACATTTGATTCTTCTTTTATTGTTTTAAGTATCGACGATATATCATCATCTGTCATTGCTATCGTGGGAAAATACACAGGAAGGTCCGTATCCGGCATCGCCATGTCCTGAAGTTCCTGGAAAGATGTGCCCATCACGATACCCAGGACCTCTGACGGCACATTCCCTTCCAACACATATTTGAGTTCGGGATCGTACTTCTCGAGTATGGGTTGTCTTTCTCCTTTGATGAAGATCTTGCATCCTCTCTTCATCATAAGCCAGGCAGATATGATATCCCTATCGGATGATATCTCGGCAACGACTTTGCCTTGTGTACCGACAGGGAGTCCCGCATGACATTTGATGTATGAATCGAATATGAAGGCTTTGTTGTTCCTCACCTCCACATAGAATATCACATCGGGTCTGGTGAGATCCACCCTGATCCCCTTGTGCTCATTCGCCAGATAAATTGCGGATCCTGCCTCCCTTCCGATATCAACGCTGGTGAAAGGATGATTGGTACCTTCTCTTCTGGCCTTGACCGCGAATGATTGTCCTTGCTGTATCCTGCTCTTTGAGTATTCCGCTGCTGTGTCGCATATGTCCTCCATGTCAGAGGTGCACACTTCGGCTATGGACATTGATGCTATTCCGAATACCCTTCTGACTGCCATTGCGGCTATATCGGGGTCGGAGGATTCTATGAAGAACCTTGCATCACGTTTCGTGACCAATGCCTCCAGTCTCTCGCTGGCAAGCATCGACATGATGTTATCCCTTAGGCGGTTCTCGAACTTAACCCTCACAGGGGTGCTCTTGAGACCTATCTCGGAATACCTTGCAAGTATTATGGACACAGTGGGTCAATGCTCCGTTATGATATATTATTTCACATCACAAATTAATATTTCAACATGATAGAGGTAGCATGGACCCCATGCTCATGCTTGCCCTGATATTGATCGGGATAGGTGCAGGTGTACTTGGGACATTGTTCGGGGTCGGCGGAGGGATAATCTTCATCCCGGTCCTGACGATACTTTTCGATCTTTCTGCGAGTGAGGCGGTTGCCGTCAGTCTTGTCGGGATAATCGCCGCATCCACTGGTGCAGCCTCATACTATGTGAAGAAAGATCTTGCAAATGTCAGGCTGGGTCTTCTGCTTGAGATAACGACCACAGTAGGTGCGATGATCGGCGCGATGATCGCAATGTATGTCTCCAATTGGATCCTGCTTTGCATATTCGGTTGTGTACTGATATACAGCGCAATGAGCATGATACTTCGACCGGAGAGGATCGTGGAACCTACGGATGACGAAGGAGTCATGAGTTTCTCATACACTGATGAGAAGGACTGCTCACAGAGAAGATATAAGGTCGAGAATACTAAGACAGGACTTCTGATATGCACCGCAGCAGGTGCGATGTCATCCATGACAGGTGTTGGGGGAGGAACGATCAAGGTACCCCTGATGAACGTCCACATGCATGTTCCGATGAAGGTATCCAGCGCAACAAGCAGTTATATGATAGGCATAACTGCATTCTCCGGAGCCATCATATATTTCCTTCACGGGGATCTTCTGCTTGATTATGCGGCTGCGATAGCAATAGGCGCCTTCATTGGTTCTCTGATAGGGACCAGGATATCAAAGCATCTCAATGCCGCACCGATGAGAAGATACTTCTCGATACTCTTGCTTGCGATCTCGGTCATAATATTCCTGAAGGCAGGTGGTGTGCTTTGAAGATGACTGATTCCACATCCTTGGCAATGAAGGTCAGTCTCATCATAGGGATAATAATAACTGCCATAGGTCTTGTTCTTTCGGAGACCGATATTGGCAACAGGATCATGTGGGCAGGCCTCCTGATACTCATCATCTCACCTTTGATAGGAGTGCTTGCCACCTATGTATCGTTGATGAACGAAAAGGACTGGTTCTGGGTCAAGGTCACTACTATCTTGATAATGGCGATCACAATTGGATTGATCATCTCAACAATATGACGATTATCATTTGATTTTTGATTTCATTATCAATGATCGTATTAAAAAATAAAAAAGATTTTTAAAGGGTTTCAAGGAGAACTTTTTCTCATAACTACAATAGCAACTATGGCGATAATGACTATGACCACAATTGCGACCATGACCCATATCCATATGTTGTTACTTGATCCAGACTCTTTGAATGAGACCTCTATGATAGTGTTGCCTCTTACATCCGATACCGTGAACTTATTATCCACAATATCGACCGATTCCCCATTAACGAGTACCTTTTCCAGCTCATATCCTTCATCAGGTGTGACCAAGAATTCCTGTGACCCACCGGAATTGATAGTTATCCTACCGGATGGGGTCAAGGACCCACCATTTGTGGTCACCTCCACATTGATGATGAATGTCTCTGCGACCTTGAATGAGGCCGATATCGTATGAGCCGCTCTTACATTCGAGATAGTGTATTTCCCGTCCGTAAGAGTGACACCGACTCCATCCACAAGTACGCGGTCAACATCATAACCACTATTGGCAGTAACCGTAAAGATTCTGGAAGAACCCTCACTTACAGATACCGTACCCGAAGGTGATATCGTCCCCCCTGTTCCTGCTGATGCCGTTATGCTGTATGATCTCGTTGGACCAGGCTCTGGATCAGGTATCACAGTGAAGCTAACCTGTATCTCATGATCTGCATCGATATTGTCGAAAGTGTATCTTCCGTTAGTCAAAGATTCTATGTTCCCATCTACCAACACACGATCCACTCTGTAACCGCTGTTCGCAGTTACAGTGAATGTTATGGATGTTCCCTCATTGACCTCCTGCGGAGTGTTCGGAGATATCCTCCCTCCCGATCCATCGACCGTTGGTGTTATCGTGTACGACACCGGACCGGGTGTTGATGATACAACTACATTGCATGATCCGGATATCGAAGAGTTCTCTTTGGAGGTAGCGGTTATTGTCGCACTTCCTGCAGATATCCCTTTGACATTCCCGTTGTTATCCACTGTAGCAATGTTTGTGTCACTGGATGCCCAGTTGACCCCGTTATTGGTAGGATTGACTGGGTCCAGCAGTATACCTGTTGGTTTGGTCTCATTTACGTTAAGGGCCATGTCACTCAGGTTTATGCTTCCCAGTACAGTGTATGTCTTGCTGTCTGTGGAACCCAATGCTGTTGCCTTTATCGTATATGTTCCCCCTGTCAATATAGTGGTCTCGGCGATGTTGACATCACTACCCGGACCTGTGTTCAAGGTCTTAGCAGCAAAATTCATCGGTCCGGATATGGTGAATGTCGTGCTGGTACCGGCAGGGTAATTGCCCCCCATTGTGACCGTGAACACCCCTGCATTGACCGATCCCCTGAATGAGATATCATCGATGGTAACGGTCGGACCGTCGGCAACGACGGTCCCAGTGTCTTCATCGCTCACAACAACATATGCCGCTGTGATACACAATGCCAACACTGCAAGGAATACCATCCCTTGGACTTTGGTTTTCATCGATTCACACCCATACTACGGTTCCGGAGGATATCTGGTAGTTCCTGTCCCCTATTGTGTACTTCATCTCCGCAAACATCGAGACTGTTCCCGATGGTGGCGAGAAATCAGTCACCCTGGCAGGCATCTCCGTGGATGTCAATTCCGTTACATACGATGAGGTCACATATGCCCAGTAGATGTCTCCATCGATCTCGATATCAGTGAGATAGGTGTAGGTTATGGACACAACTGTTGCACTAGGCACTGGTGAACCCCCGTATATCGTCACAACGGCTGAGTTATCCGATGTCTGAGAAACATGCACATCGTATTTTGATTCAGACTGAGCGAACGTCGCCATTACGTAGAGGTCCTTGTCCCCCATGTATGCCATGTACAAAGAGCCAGACAACACAGGATAACACGGGACTGGATTCTCATCAGAATCGAATATCGAAATATCCGATATCACGAATCCGCCCTCGGGGCTGACGAATATGAAGAAGTAGTCCCCTTCGAATGCCGAGGTGTTACCCAGCACTGATCCGTTCCCCTCTGCGTCATAACTTATGTGATTGACACCTAGAGAGACGAAGGATGCCGTTAAGGTAACATCATCCCATGGTGTGTAGACACTTCCCCATGTACCGACGAAATCCTCTCCATCATACCATCCTGCGAATGCATATCCTTCTTCCACAGCTGCAGAAGGCAGAGTTATCATATCGCCCTCCTTAACAGTGCATGAACCGAATATTTGCCCGAACATCTCGAAATTAACGGTATAGAACAAAGGTTCAGGTTCCATATCATTGTATATTGAGAAGATATCGATTACACCGTCAAAGGCATCCGCTGCCGATACTATGTATTGTCCAGAGATCTTTGTCCCGTTCAGATACCATCCCGCAAATACCTCATTGGGCTTTACCCCGCCCCAAGGCAGAGTTATTGCCTGACCCACATATGCATCAACGAAGTATGTTTCACCGTCCAGCCATATCTCATAAAGGTCGTAAGATGCCGTGAAGGTTATTATACGTCCGCTATCGGAATCCACCTTGAAGAATTGATTCACAAGGTAGTATTCCCAGTCATCTTCGTTGAACCATCCTATGAAACCATCATTATCATTGGATGACGGCAACTGGATCTCGGCATCTTTCTCTCTTATTATAGAGAACTTCTCTCCATTCTTATAGACGAATTCAATGACGAATTCGGTTCCATCTTCAAGATCCAATGATACATTATAATCAACTGGCAGATAGGATGTCCCCTCGCCATCGAAATCGACGACGAAATTGAAATAGGTCCTCCATGAATAATCTGAACCCAGATACATCACTATCCTTCCATTGTCATCAACATAGATATCCATCTCATAACCGAACTCATTGTATACTTCGATCGACCAATCGGAGACCTCCGATCCAATAGAAATATCGGATGCGGATATGACGAATTCCAGGAAATATCCATTAAACCAATAGTAATTTGCGAAATAGACGGATCCTGTGACCTCGATGTATTTCATCAGGGTATCATTTTCCATCTGGCTCTGGTCCAGATCGTTGAAGATCAATGTGTCATTGAAAGTGGAATCGTCGACCCCATTGAAATCAATGTATGACCAGTCGTATCCATCGGTGATCGTTACCGTTGAATATGCTATCAGTATCTCGTCTGCATATATTTCCAAAGTATAGGTGCCATTCATGCAGGGTATGTCATTCAACTGATCATCGAATGAGAAGTACCATGCTCTGATACCGTTGATATCGAGGAGATCTTCCTCGAATATGGTGGCATTGTCATACTTAAGGACGCCCTTCATGTGTGAGTTGATATATCCGTTCTGTGAGTAGACCATATACATGGTGCGGCCTATCACATCATTGATGTCCCCTCTTCCAAGGTCTGCCATTTCTTGTTCGACAATATCAACGTCAGAATTGTAGCCTGAACCCTTTATGTTTATGAATGGCGACATATCGGATATTGTCAACATTATGGAATCGACAAACACTTCGTCCGCATATAGCTCAAAGGTGTAATCCCCATTCACAAGGTCCCATCCGCTTACCTGCTGGCCATCTTCGAATGAGAAGTACCATATCCTCACACCATTATCAGAAAGCAGTTGTTCCGAGAATACCAGTATGTCCACATCAGATCCGTTGTAGTACAGTAGTCTACCTGTCATCTGTGAATCTGTGTATCCGTTCTGACGGTACACGAAGAACATTGTCTCCGATGCGATGTCATCAACATATGTTATTCCCAGTGCTTCAAATGCTGCGTATGCATCAAGGGCATCTGCAAAGTATCCGGAGGATATTTCTTCGAATATCTTGTCCTCATTCTCTATCGTGACCACTGCAGGATCCATCAGGGGATTCTCAGTGTCATTCTCATCATAGAGATAGAGTTTATATTTACCATCTATAGGCGTCCAATCCGTCGCATTGCCTGGCTGCCCATCAGCGAACGAGAAGTACCATATCCTCACACCATCCACGGATGTGAATGATTCTGTGTTGATCTGTATCTCCTCTTCGATCCCGTTGATCATGTTCACATAATATGCCTTGGCAATTATGTTCATGCTTCCATGACCGTTCTGTGCGTATACGAGATACATTGTCTCCGATGCGATATCGTCAACATAGGTTATTCCCAGTGCTTCCAGAGCATCATAGGTATCAACAGGATCCACGAAGTATCCTGAACCTATCTCCTCCACGATCTCATCATAGTTACTGATCGTGACCGTAGTGGGGCCGATAAGGGTATCCATGCTCTCCTTCTCATAAAGATAGAGATCATAATTACCGTTCAGTGGTGTCCAGTCCTTGGCCTCGCCGTACTGGTCATCGAATGAGAAGTACCATATCCTTATCCCATCTGCCGATACGAAGGATTGTGAGAAGACCTCGATCTCCTTCTCTTCGATGCCGACGCTGTTGAGATAGAATGCCTTGGCCACTATATCGATGCTTGTGTATCCGTTCTGTGCGTATACAAGATACATTGTGTTTGGTGCAACATCCTCAACATAGGTTATTCCCATTGATCCGAATGCCGCATATACATCAGCTGGATCCGCATAATATCCTGACCCCAGTTCCTTTATGAAAGGGTCCTGACCATTGACGTTCACAATGATCGGCATACCTGTTCTAACTTCGTTGCCGTTCGCGTATATCTTCATTATGTACTGCCCATTCATCAGGTCCCAATCATCGACCTGCTGTCCATCAGCGAACGAGAAATACCAACATCTGACCCCGTCTGTATCGAGTAATTCTTCGCTGAATACCTCGACCAACCGGTCATCTGAACCATTCTTGTAGAACAGTTTACCCATCATCTGCATTCCGGAGAACCCACCCTGTCCATATACAACGTACATCGTGTTGGGTGCAACATCATCAATATCCCCTCTTCCGAGAGAGTCCAATGCATCCATTACGACACCCGCATCAGCATAATATCCGCTTCCAACGATCGATATCCCAGGCGCTATGGTCCAGTAGAAATTTATCTCGGTCAAGGTGGAGCTGGCAGAACCGTTCTTTGTGTATTTTATCTCGGCACTGACCGCATAATCTCCCACATCGGTACCGCTTATGTTACCGGTCATTGCTCCGAAGGAATCCAAGGATGCATTACCTTCGCACTTTATGCTGTAGGTTGTGACATTGATCACATTTGCTGTATACGATACAACGGGGGAATCGACCTTGAAACTTACAAGGCTTGTACTATCCGTCTCTATATTGGAATCATCATTTACCGTGACGAATATGCCATCGCCGTTGAATGTACCATAACATTTCATGGATACCCTATCCATTAGTACGGCCGTACCGGCACCTACTTCCAGAGTACCCCCTACGATAACATCTATGTTCTGACCTGTTCCTTTAACTGTCACATTCTTATGGGATGCGATTATCAATTTACCCTGAACCTCAAGATCGTCGCTCAGATTCAGTAGGATATCACTCCCAACATTATTATTCACACTTATTGTCTGATCCTGACCAATTGTTCCATATATGCTAGCGCTGCCGTTTATTATGTACGTAGCATCGGTTACGAGAGAACCATTGATATACAGACCTTCGTCGGCGGCATCAGATGATTCACCATCCCAAATTGAAACTGTGACCATGACCATTAATGCCGCTATTGCGACCGTTGCCATCATCATGCGTTTTTTCATTCATATCTCTCCTTCCACACCGATAGAACTATGCGATGTGTTTTGTAAGTACAGAGTCAAGGTTGACGGCAGCTGGACCGAAAAATGGTTTGCCGGAAAAATAATTCGTTCATGAAAGAAAGACTTTGTAAGATTATCCGCTTGCGCAATTGACTCCTCCACTGTCTTTCTGGTCCAGATCATATTACCGCTTCCTTGTTGGACATTAGCCAGGTAGGTTTTTTGCCGGTCGCTGTCCATTTCCTCTGCATTCTTACTATCATAGTATTCGGTTCACCTGTATATTTAGGTTTCTATGTTCTTTAAAACTTAGAAACACCGACACAATATAATAAGTCGGCGACAAAGGAAATACATATGCCGGAAGAGGACGCTCTGAAAATATTCGAGGAGAAACATGTGATCCCGATATTGTTCTATATTTACCGAGAGGGCCCTTCCAAGAAAAGTGACATATACGGCAGTGTCTCGACCAACCCAAGAATGCCCCTTAAATTGGACATGATGGAGAGAGCGGGACTGATAACGCAGTCGATCGACACAATCAACAACAACACAACTACCGTGTCATTAACAGAGAAGGGCGAGATAATAGTGAAAAAGCTTAGTGGGATCATTCCATTTATGGGGAAGTGATGTTTCAGATAATGAATGATAATGATTATCAGATATCAACATATGGAATTGGGAAAATGTGTCCTTAGAATGGAAACACATCTTTCCATCCATGTACGATAATCACGCCACATATTATGAATCGATACATCGTTTAAAGAACATGATATACCATGGATGATAACCCATACGGATATGAAATGAAAATCCCAAGGTGAATTGTCACCAAGGGTTTATTTTGGTTTAAATACAGATCCCAGGATCAAACACCTGTGATGCTGCGGTAGGAACAACGGATAGATCGGAGCCTATGCTCGCAATTGCCACATTGTCCAGTGTGAGTCCCAAGGCTACCTCGCTCTCGCTTGGGGCCTCGGTTGTCTCCTCTTCCTCTTCCTCCTCTTCTTCCTCTTCGGGGAGCAACATCACTATGATCGATCCCGCGATTAGTAATCCGAGTATTATGAGGATCCCGATTGCATTTTTGTCCATTTTCTCACCATTTTGTTTTGTGTCGTAACATCATTGGATATTGTGCTCAAATCTCCCTTATCACCACTGAAAGTGGTTATCCGCGACCCCGTGAGGGGCCGGGTAAGGGGTTTATTTGTCATTCTTTGGGCATTCTTCCTTGCAGCATGAGTTATTTGCTTTCGCACACTCATTGCACCCCGCACATCCTCCTCCTTTCAGGGACTTGTACGAGTAGTAAGCCGCAAGACCGATCACCACGATCAGCACGAGCACAACTGCCACTGTAGCTGCCAGATTAGGCATTTGGTCTTATCCTCCTCTTTATGCTTCCGAATGGATCCTTCGCAACCAGCAGGAATATCAATCCTATCGCGGCGATTATCGCCAGGATGATCCATACCTCGACCGTACCCTCCAGTATAAGTATTCCGAACTGGTAGAATATCAGTGCGAGGACGTAAGCAAGGGCACACTGGTATAGGACCGCCTTTCCGGTGTCCTTCCAGCCTCCCAGCTCTCTCCTCATGGCCCCTATGGCAGCGAAACAGGGTGCGCATATCATGTTGAACACGAGGAATGCATATCCTGCTATCTTTCCGAGATCGAAGAGCGCGCCGTCAACATCGCTGAACAATATCTCGAATGTTCCCACGATGTTCTCCTTCGCGATCAGACCGGTTATGGTTGCAACGGTGAATTCCCAGCTGTCTCCGAATCCGAGAGGTACGAAGATGTATCTCAGGGCATTACCGAGGCTTGCCAGTATCGAACTGCCTATCTCATCCTCGGTCAGCAGGTGTAACTGCCAGTCGAACGATGAGAGGAACCATACGAGTGCACATGCCAACAGTATGAACGTACCGGCCTTCTTCACGAATGCCCATCCTCTGTCGAGTGTTGCCTTGAGCACGCTGTATACATTGGGTGCGTGATAAGGCGGGAGTTCCATGATGAAGGGTGCGGGTGTACCTGACAGGGATCTCCACTTCTTCAGTATGATACCTGACATTAGCACACACACAATTCCAAGGAAGTACACGGAAACCGCTATTATGGCACTCTGACCGAACAATGCACCTGCGATCAACGCTATGACCGGCAGTTTTGCCGAACATGGTACGAAGGTGACGGTCATTGCCGTGATCCTTCTCTCGCTCTCTCCTTCTATGGACCTTGAGGCCATTATACCAGGAACACCGCATCCCATACCGACAAGCATCGGAATGAATGATTTCCCGGAGAGTCCGAACCTGCGGAATATACGGTCCATGACGAAGGCTACCCTTGCCATGTATCCGCATTCCTCAAGTATCACAAGCAACAGGAACAATACAAGCATCTGCGGCAGGAATCCTAGAACGGCTCCCACTCCCGCAACGATACCGTGCGCTATCAATCCTGTCAACCAATCTATACCTACATTGGTGTCAAGCCACTCTTCGACACCGGGGACTATGTACTCCTCGAATATACCGTTGAGTTGGTCGGTCCCCCATCCACCAAGTGTTTGAATTGCAATGAAATATATGCCGAACATCACAACAACGAATATCGGCAGTCCTAACCAGCGGTTGGTGACGATCTTATCGACCCTGTCTGAAAAGGTCTCTGTCTTCTTTCTGTCACCCTTGTCAACGGAATCCGAGACAATTGTGCCAATGAGAGCGTATCTTTCCTCTGCAATGATACCGCTGGCATCATTGTCCATGTCCTCTTCCATTGCCGAGACGATCTCTTCGATCCCGTCCCAAAGGCCAGAGTCCACTTCGTTCTTCGCCTTCTCATCCCTTTCCAGGAGTTTGAGTGCATACCATCTCTCATATTCGCTGGGGACCTTTCCGTGGATGACCTCCTCCATCTTGGAGACGTATCCTTCCAGGTCCTTTGAGTATCTAAGCTGATTATTCGCTTCTGTGCCGACAGCGGCCACGATGGCCTCGGTAAGTTCTTCGACACCTTCGCCTTTTATTGCGGATGTCTCGATCACCTTACAACCGAGGGCCTTGGATAGTTTGTCGATGTTTATGTCAACGCCTTCCTTTCGGACGACATCCATCATATTCAGTGCAATGACCGTCGGAATTCCGATCTCCAGTATCTGAGTTGTCAGATACAGGTTCCTTTCCAAATTGGTCGCATCGACTATGTTTATTACCGCGTCCGGTCTGTCATTCAGCAAAAAATCCCTGGAGACGATCTCTTCAGGGGAATATGGGGACAATGAATATATCCCCGGGAGGTCCACGATGATCGTGTCCTCCTTTCGTTTCAGCTTTCCCTCTTTCCGGTCCACCGTCACTCCCGGCCAATTCCCAACCCTTTGGGAACTTCCGGTGAGTTTGTTGAACATGGTGGTCTTTCCAGAGTTAGGGTTTCCTGCCAAAGCGATCCTTGTTACCATTCTTTCACCTTACCTCCATTCTATGATCCATAGCTCACGCTGTCAAAGCATGAAAAATGTCTCATATCACTCTACTTCAATGTGTTCGGCATCGGCCTTTCTGATGGTGAGATCATAACCTCTGAGCGTAAGCTCGATCGGGTCTCCCAGAGGCGCAACCTTGACGACCTCTATCTCACATCCTTTTGTGATGCCCATCTCCATTATCCTCTTTCGAAGCTGTCCTTCGCCGTGTATCTTCACGACCTTGGCCGACTCCGAAGGCTTTACGTCTTTCAATGTCTTCATTCTATCACGCTGGAGCGAAAAATATCTTTGACGCCATCATTTTGTCCATGGCGATCCGGGACCCTTTGACATCCAGTATCAGGTTCCCGGAATTCTCACTCACAACAGACACATTCTCACCTATGACAAAACCTAACTCACAGAGGAATTTTCTGGTGTCTGTTCTTCCTGAGATCCGGACGATCTTTCCGCATTCGCCTATTTTTGCGGTGACCAGAGGTACACCGCTCATCGATGCGAAGGAATCGCCCTCTATGGGCACACACATGCTATCCGTGCACTGTCCTCCGCATGCGCTGTTTCCTGTAGTGTTACATTCACAGTTTTCTCCCATGTTTTTAGGAAGGCCTAAAGAGTATATAAAGTTAGGTGTCCCTAAAAAGTACGGGTTATAGTAAAAATCCATCACAAAGGATATTATCCTCCAAAATCCTTTGATAGACTGTTATCCGAGGACACGACATGATGGAACACCAGTTGTACATATTCAATTTCGATAACACACTGTTCGATACGGAGGAGGGTTTGGAGATCTGCTATCAGCAGGCATTCGGGACCATCGGCGTGGAATATGAGAAGGAGATGTTGAAGGAGTTCATGAGAGAGCCTCTGATGGAGACCTATCGTCGATACAGCAGCGACATGTCCCTGTTCAAGACGTTCGAGGATACCTTCTACTCAACATCCGATGTCGTCATAAGGGACCATGCGACCGTTTTCGACGACACGGCCGAGGTCATAAAATATCTCAAGAATGCAGGGAAGGACATATCGATAATAACCACGAACTCATCGGATGCCGTATCGGATGTACTTAAGAAATACAGGATGTCAGAGTATTTCGACAACGTGATCGGACACGGGGATTATTCTAACGACCTACCCGATCCCGAAGCCTTGGAACTTTGCATAAGCAAATACCCAGAACTCTCGAAGAACGATGCTGTTTACATAGGGGACAGTAAGTTTGATATGCTTGCCGCAGACAATGCAGGGATATTCTCTGTGTTCGTGGACCGACCCTCCATGGCATCCTCGGAGAACGGATCCCCGGATAGATATGACCTTAGGATCAAGACATTGTACGGTCTGCTAACGGGATGCAGGATATGCTCCACATCGACCTTCGCGGTACACTACGATCTTTTGGATGAGGATGTGGACCTAGACAAGATAATCAAGGATCTGTCCTCGGAACTCGGAGTGGATATGGACATTGTTTCCAAGGACAGCAACCACGCCAGGATCAAGGTGGGAGAGAACAGTCAATTGAATATATTCCCGCACGGGATAATAGTCAAGAACTGTATCTCCAAGGACACCTACCATATAGATTCCACGAACATATTGAAGACAAGGGATGAGTTGGTCGCCGACCCTACAAAGAAGTTCACGAACGATCTGATGATCAATACGATAAACAACATGGTCCAGGAGGCCCATCCCAAGAAGAAAAAGGACAGGATCGCCTCACACTCTAACAGCAGTCGTGATTCAAAGAATGTGACCAGTTATCATATGACGTCCTTGCTTGGAGATACCGTGAAGGGTCATTTCAACGAGGATATACTATATCTATTGAATAGAAAGGAACAGACCCTCAGCAATGACCTCTATACCGAACTTGAGAACAGAGGCATACCTTACGGAATGGTGAATGATTCCGATATGCTCGCTGCGATGTCGGATTCCAGGGTGCTGCTCACAGTGGATGACGATGAAAGCACATTGAACGAATACCTTGACCTGGAAGCAAGGATACAGAACTCCTGGTTCCTAACCTATCTCATGAACTCCCTTGTGGACAGTCTTGCCACTAAGGATCTGGATGATGTTGAGCTGATAAGGGAGACACTTGATACAATGTACACGAATGCAACATTCAAGTATGTGGTCACTTCAAGCAATCAGAGGCACATGTATGAGATGGCCGATGTTCTATACAGGGCGAGTAATCTAGAGTCCATATCCAATGATTTCAAAACAAAGGCCGAGCTTCTCAATCAGATGATAGAGCTCAGCACTCATATCTCAGATACCCAGAGCTCCAATATGTTGAACAATATACTGCTTGCTTTGACACTCGTGAGCAGTGCATCCGCTGTCTTCCAGATACTTGGATACTGGGCAGTTAATACCGCAGAATACAACTACTACTCACTTTTCGGATCCATAATAATCATCTGTGCAGTGTTGGCAGTCTTCTTGGTGACCAATCGCTCTCAGAAGAAAAAGAGACGCGAATTGAAAAGACCCAGATGATAAGAAATAGTGCAGGGGAAGGGATTTGAACCCTCGGACCACTAAGGACTAGGCCCTGAACCTAGCGTCGTTGGCCAGACTTGACTACCCCTGCCTAATCGGCCTGATTCACTTTTTCATATAAAAGAGGTGCGTGCACATCGTGAAGAACGATGTGCAGGCAAATGGGTTTCTTTGGCTTATGCCTTCATTATCTTCATCCAGCCGCCGCTCTCATAGATGGCGAGCTTTCTCTGAGCAAGTATCTGCTCGAACTCATCCCATGCTATTACCGAGAGTCTGTCGTTGCTTCCCTTAGTGAACTGGACCCCTGAGGTACCTTTCACCTTGCCGGGCTTTAGACCCTTGTTCTGTGCGATCTGCTTTGCTTTTGCAATGTCTATTTTCTCCATGACCATTACTTTCACTCCCTCTAGCCTTCTGGCATAGTGTGGGATAAATATCCAGATGTGCCATATTTAAAAGTTATTGAAAAAACGGCTTAAAAAGCAGGCCAAATCGCACTTTCCGACTCATTTTCAACGCTGGGTCAATTGCATCTATAAAGATAAGAAATATGAACTTAGATAGACCTCTAGGTAACATGAACAATGTGCCTGCATTGACCCTCCGTTCCATCACGGAAGGGGATATGACGCCCGAGAAGGCCATGAGGATAGGCCGCATCATAGGGAGGTCGTACAGGACGGTCTGCATTGGGTCGGATACCAATCCTAGCAGCAATATGATCAAGAATTCCCTGATAAGCGGACTTCTGTCCGCAGGAGCGGATGTCAATGATGCGGGGATCGCACCGGCACCTGCGGTATCCCTTGCATCCAAGGCCTCCGATTGTATGCTTATGGTCAGTGAGCCTGATGAACAGGGCGTGATAAGCAGAATAGACATCATGAACTCGGACGGGTCCATATTCACAAAGGAACAGTTGAGGCAGATGATAAGGATGGGAGAGGGAGAGAGGACCCTTCCCGACTACAAAGGAGTGGGTACCGTTAGGATGTGCGACTCCGTTGCCGACGATTACAACAGGATAATATCCGACAGATACGGAAGAAGCATAGATGCACCTGTGATATTGGATTGCGGTTGCGGTTGTACGTCCGTATGTGCACCTCAGATATTGGCATCCGTCGGTGCCGACCTTACAACGGTCAATGCACAGAATGATCCGAAATACAGCCCCAGGCCTCCTGGGATAGGGTTCAATGATATCTCCAGTCTAAGAGAGATAGTCAACATGGACCTTGGAAGCATAGGCATAGCTCTGAACGGGGACGGGACACGTCTAGCACTGATCGATGAGGAAGGGAATTACGTTGACCCAGAGAACATACTTTCATTGATGTTGCTATACACAAAACCATCATCCATAGTCGTTCCATTCAATGCATCCGCTGTAGTTGATGATGCATTCTGGGAGATCATAGGCGACGGCATAAGCACTGATGCGACCTCGCACAGTGATCGCCGCATAATAAGGGCGGATGATGACCTTGAATCGATAATCGCCGCCATAGTAGAGAACGATGCGGAGATGGGGGCCATGAAGGACGGTACCTTCATATTCCCTGATATCACGTTGTGTCCGGATGCCATAAACGCTTCAGTGATACTCTCCAAGATGTCTGGAGAGAACAGCATAAGCAATCTTTTGGCCTCTTTCCCCAAGTATATTGTCCTTAGGGAATCGATACATCACACCGGCAACCCCGAACTGTTCAGCAAGAAGTTGTCAGACAGACTTGACGCACTTGACAGTGCCGAGGTCTGGGAGATAGACGGTTGGAGGGTCGGTATGTCCGGAGGATGGTTCACCATCGCAAGGAACGCAGAGAATACGGAATACATCGATATAACTGCGGAGGCCAATGATAAGGCCTACGTAGTGAGCATGATGGAACTTGCAAAGGGGATCGTCAAAGAGTGTATGTGATCAGAAGATCAATTCCAGATCCACGACCCTTCCCATTGAATCATATGCCTTCCAACTCTTTCTGTCGTAAGGCTGGCAGGTTATGAAGTGTATCCCGCCCATATGACTGAAGAAATCCAGATCGGCATCCGATGGATCATTGTGATATCCGGGATGTGAATGGGCGGACCCTGATTTCCTGAAATCCACCGGTGACATCCAATCATTGATGAAACTGTGGCTTTCCCCATATACCGACCCCGGGACCAGTATGATCTCCGAAACCACCCCGTCATATTCCCTGTGGAAACAAATGAACTCATCCGGATAGGTGGACCTTGCGGATTCATTGAATCCGTCTATGAAATCCACGCTCACTCCGTATATCCTGCTCATATCGCATTCACCAGTTTCTCTCTTACCCTGGAATAGAAATCCGTATTGAAACGTATGAACTTCACGGTATTGGAGGATCTGAAGAAATCGACGTGCGTCCTTCCTCTTATGTTGTATTCCTCCTGACCGTCCACCACCAGAAGACAGCCGTTCTCCATAACTGCCTCGACGGTTATCTTTGCATCCGCCGGTACTACGAAGGGTCTGGAGGCGAATTTGTATGCTGCCATCGGGACCACTACAATAGCGTTCACTCCGGGATCGATCAATGGTGCTCCGAGACTCATAGCATAGCATGTGGATCCTGTCGGGGTCGACACTATTATCCCGTCCGCCCTGACCTCAGTCATCAGTTTGTCGTTCACATATACCTTGAAATGCCTTATCTTTGCAATGGAGTCTGTGTGTACAACGGCCTCATTGACAGCTTCCGCAAGATATTCCCCGTCATACCATGAACTGAGCTTGAATCTCTCCTCGATGACGAACTCCCCCTCTCTGAGCTTCCTTATCCCTTCCTCTATGTCCTTGACATCTATCTCGGCAAGGAACCCCACTCCGCCTGCGTTTATTCCGATCAGGGGGGCCTTGTTCTTCATGAATGTCCTGAGTATCGTTCCGTCGCCGCCTATCGTGATCATCATGTCGACCTTCATGTCCTCAACGGCGCAGCCTTCCAATCCGAACTCTCCGGCTATCCTTTCGTCGACAATGAACTCACATCCTTCCAACGCTCTCAATACCCTTCTGGTGTATTCCTTTGCTTCAGGAATACCTGTGTTCACACATATTCCGAAAACAGGTTTCTCCGGTATGTCCTGTTTCGTCCTCATTATGAAATCATATACCTTCTTATCCCCGAAAGCAATGAAATTGGACCTGCAGCCGATATCGAAGTCCATATCGAGCACTTTACCCTCAAGATCGTATACCTCTCCCCCTGCCTCTCTGAGCACCAGTGTGCTTGCCGCTATGTCCACGATCCTTATCGCTCGTGAATACTTCTCGGCATGCATCATGAATGCGTCCGCTTCTCCCTCGGCGACCAATATCATCTCAAGAGATGCACATCCGTATGAACGCGATGATTTCACTCTCTTGGCAAGATCGAATGAGGAAGGGTCGGCACCATTCCCGAGATACAACATCAGGAAGAGATCGTTGAGATCGGAGTTCTTCCTTGCGTGGATCCTTGAACCGTTCTTGTAGGCGCCCTTTCCTTTCTCGGCGGTTATCACATCGCCCGTTGCGAGATTCCTGAGATATGCTGTGTGTATGTCGGACAGTTTCCTCTTACCGATGGCCATCGATATAGTGAACAATGGAACACCCGCTATGGCATTGGATGTACCATCTATGGGATCCAGGACCAAAGTGTCCTCTGCCCCGTTGTCAACGAATCCTATCTCCTCGCTCAGGACATTCAACGGAACATTGTTCTTCTGTATGTATGACAGGACCGTATTCTCAGCTATCTTGTCTATCTGCGATGTGGATGTCCCGTCGGCACCCATACCGATGCATTCACCTTTGCATTTGGAATCCGGTATCTTCTTTACCGCTTCCTCCACCGCATCTGCTATGTCGCTGAGAACATCCATCATGTCTGTAAAGAGAAGGTTTGTGTATATTGCTCTTTTGATTAAACTTGGAACTCGTCGTCAGATATCGGTAATGGATCGTTATCTTTCTTCAAAGAGACCGAGACGCCTCCGATGATAAGGAACATACTTCCTATGAGTGCCGAATATGCTCCGCCTTCCAAATGGTCCCTTATCCTGAGATCGGTGGTCCAGACGCTGACATCATTGGCAAGCCAGATGTATGATTCGGGATAGAATATGTAAAGAAGGGATGCCGCTAACATGACCACGCCCAGAAAGGTGCCGATGACTGCGCTTTTCCTCTCATGCTTTGTGAATGTCAGCAAAGAGGATGCGATCGAAGGGACAGCCGCCAAAAGCACCACCAGCGGCATGTAGATGAAATATCCGGTATCGGGATATCCGAATCTCTTTGTGAAAAGGTCGTATCCTGAGTAGATGTATTGGAACATTGTCCCTTCTCCGACGGACAACCAGACCTGCCAGATGCTTACTGCGCCTATTATCGCACCTGTAAGCATCAGGATCTTCAGAATATCCTTAGAACCTGTTATCGATCGGACCTCGGTCTCGGACATATGGGTGCCCATTGAATAGGATGATTAAAAAGGTAAGGGGTTTGTTGTATCGCTTATTCGTTTATAGCCTTGGATGTCGACATCAACGCTCCGAATATCAGTGACAGTGCACCTGCGACGATCGCCAGATATACTCCGACTCCCAGATAGTCCGACATCTTGAACCATGTCACACCGAGGTCTGTCTCGGAATATGTTATGAACAATATCGCTGCTATGATCATCAGCAGACCGGATATGACAGCGATTATACCGCCTGTCCTTCCCGGCCTTGCTATGCTTACCAGGGAGTTCAACGCCGCAATCACGGCGAACACGAGAACTATCAACGGCATCCATCTGTAATATCCGTCAGACAGGTCGAAATCTCCCTTGTCGATCGCATTCTGTATTATGTCCCATCCAGATGATGATATGGTCGTGACCATGACATCAGCCTGGAACCATGCCAGGAATATCCCGGCAATACCGATTATAGCGCCGATCAGCACTATAATGGAGTATATCGAAGACTTTGCTCTAATATCTACCATATTTATCCTCTCCATATAGAGATGTAAATGCACGTCATTCTTGAGTATATATAGATAATGGAATTGGCTGGGTCCTGTAGTTATTATTAAGTCATACATCGATTACATCATAATGATCCCTATCGGCTCCACAGGTGGTTTGGTCTTTTCCGAGAACAATAAGATCTACACCTTGTCACTCAATCCCGGAATCCGGGTCTATGGTGAGCGGATAGTCAAGATATCAGGTCACGATTACAGGGAATGGAATCCCCGGAGAAGCAAGCTTTCCGCATACATAATGGCGGGAGGAAGGTCATTCCCCATAAAGAAGAACAGCAGGATACTTTACCTGGGGGCATCCAGCGGTACGACGGCATCCCACATATCGGACATAGCATCGGAGGGGAAGATATATTGTGTGGAGTTTGCCCCGAGGATGTTCAGGGAGCTTGTGAACACCTGCGCCACACGTCCGAACATGATGCCCATATTGGGAGATGCTATGAACCCCGAGGAGTATCAGTTCGCTGTCGGTATCGTGGATATCGTCTATGCCGATGTGGCACAGAAGAGGCAGGTCGACATCATTGCGGATAACATGGACTTCTTCAAAGCGGATATCGGGATGGTAGCGATCAAAGCACGTTCGGAGGATGTCACCTCTGAACCTTCCGTGATATACAGGGAATCCGAACAGAGACTCATGGACAGGGGATTCGAGATCCTGGATTCCAGAGACCTGGAACCATACGAGAATGCCCACAGTATGATCGTCTTCAAGAGGAAATGATATGGGGACCGTATATTCCGTTGCCTTCGACGGCGACAGATTCCTCATGGTATTCAACAAAGGACGTAACGGATGGGAGATGCCTGGCGGTACAATAGAACCCGGAGAGTCGATAAAAGATGCTGCGCGCAGGGAGTTCATCGAGGAGGCCGGATACGATATCGAAATCATATCAGTGATGGACCTGGGCCATTGTCATGCATGTGCCTGCATACTCCTTGAGAAGGTGAACGACAGACCGGAGATGGATTCGGAATTGTTCCGTGATGTCCCCGAACAATTATTCTTTGACAGGTCCGAATACGATCATGTCATACCTTGGGCGCATTCCGTAGTAATTAGAAAATACACCAAAGAATGATATAGGTATAAATATACTAAGTATATATTTACTAAGTATAAAAATACCTAGTAGGTGTATAGAATGATGGGTCACCCCAATCTGAATTACAACGGGAACAGGATAAGTCCGATCCAACTCATGATATTGATGTCCGTACGAAAGGAAAAGAAGTACGGATACGAGATCATAAAGGAACTCAGGGAACTTTTCGACGATGTCTGGGAACCTAAGACAGGAGTGATATATCCTTCGATAAAGAAACTCCAGGACCTTGGAATGCTGGTCTCCGAGAACATAGAGGACAAGGAATACTATTCAATGTCGGATGATGGAAGGGAATGGGTCATGAAGACGCTTCCAACACTCGGTGCCATGGCATCAGTGGGCATGAGGTTCATGTCCGCACTTATGGAAGCAAGCGAGGACCTGGAACTTGAGAAGGGAGAGATAACGGACATACGATCGCTTCCGAAGGAAGAGAAACTCCGCATGTTCATGGAGACCAGGGACATGATGGAAAAGGACCTGATAAGGTTGAATGAGATGATAGAGAGAATAGCTGGTGGAAATTGATGAGCAGCATAATTGAGGTGAATGACCTCGTGAAAAGGTACGGCAAGGAAGTGCTTGCCGTCGACGGTATAAGTTTTGATGTGAAAGAAGGAGAGGTATTCGGATTCCTCGGACCCAACGGTGCAGGTAAATCCACAACGATCTCTATGATCACTACTCTCCTTACGCCTACATCAGGAACGATAACATTGGACGGGATGGATGTCGTAAAGGATGCGACAAAGGTCAGAAGATCCATAGGATTGGTGCCTCAGTCGCTTACTGCGGATGATGAACTCTCGGGAAGGGAGAACATGCAGCTACAGGCGGACCTCTACGGAGTACCGAGGAACATTGCCAAGGAAAGGATCGATGAGCTTCTGAGGATAGTGAAGCTCGAAGAGGCCGCAGACAGAAGAGTGGATACATACTCCGGAGGAATGAGGAAGAGACTGGAACTCGCAGAAGGTCTGATACACCGTCCGAAGATCCTGTTCCTCGATGAACCCACCCTCGGACTCGATATACAGACGAGGGAGATAATCTGGGAATACATCAGGAAGATGAAGGATGAGAACAACATGACCGTCTTCCTAACGACCCACTACCTCGAGGAGGCGGATTCGCTTTGCGACAGGATAGCGATAATCGATGAGGGGAAGATCAAGATCATCGGTACCCCGGATGAACTGAAGGATTCCCTGGGCGGAGATGTTATCAATGTGACCATCGAGGATGATGCGGATCACTCACAGGCCATCAGTTCCATGGATGACGTTTACAATGTTACCAAAGATGGGAACGACTACAAGGTGAAGACCAAGGACGGGGACAGGACGATGGGTGATATCCTTTCGGCATCCACCGAGAACGAGTGGAAGATCAGAGCGATATCGGTTCATGTCCCAAGTATGAACCAGGTATTCCTGGAATACACGGGAAAATCAATGAGGGACGAGGACAACGGATCCAACAAATTCGATATGAGGACCCAGGCCCTTCAGAACAGAAGGAGGCAGTGATATGGAAGAAGGAACGTTCCTAAGTCAGACCTTCGCACTTGTCGGAAGGGAATTGAAACACTGGTACAGAAGCAAGATGCAGATGCTCATGGTGATAATACAGCCATTGATCTGGCTGGGTCTTTTCGGATTCGCAATGGGTGGATTGATGAATCAGTTCGCTCCAGAGATAGACTACTTCAGCTTCCTCGCATTGGGAATGGTCATAGTAACAGCATTGACAACATCGATGAACGCAGGCATGTCCCTGGTATGGGACCGCAGGTTCGGGTTCTTGGACAAGGTAAGGGCGGCACCGATACCAAGGGGTGCGATACCTCTATCAAAGGTCCTGGCCACCACCGTGAAAGCAACGATACAATCGCTGCTCGTGCTTGTGATAGCATTGCTCCTGGGACTGGATCCCAGCGGACTGTCTGTGCTCGGTATACTGACGATAATAGCGACCGTGATGTGCGTAGCGCTTACATTCTCGTCGATATTCGTTGCGTTGGGACTTATAATAAAGAATCAGGAAGTGTTGATGGGAGTGAACATGCTGCTGAACCTTCCGCTGATGTTCGCATCCGGTGCGCGATGTTCCCTACAACGGTGTTGCCGGAGGCACTCAAGGTGATAGCGAATGCGAACCCCCTCACATACGCCGCAGATGCGATAAGGCATGCATGGGGAGGGATGGACCAGATGATCTCGGTCACCAGTCTATCACTCGGACAGGATATGATCGTCTTGGTCGTGGTGGCTGTGATAATCACTGTCGCAGGTATGTTCTTCGCTCGCAGAGCTCTTAAGATCGAATGAAAATAGACTGAACCGATCTTCAAACCTTTTCTATTTTTATATTATGTTTTTCACATTGATACGAAGATGTTCGCTAATAGTATGGCATTGAACATTATCAGAACGGCTATGTTCACCCTGTTTATCAACGCTGCGGATGACCTCCCATCATTATAGGTATCATCCTTCACCCACCTTCCCACGTAGAACAGGAATGTGCCTATTACAGTGATTATAACAGGAAAAGTAATGAGCCAGTATTTGCTTCCGAGATCGCTTCCGCCCGGTCCGAAATGGATCGGTATAAGGTCTGTCAGCAGCAACACCGATACCATGGATATGATCCACGATATTATGATCAAGCCCGCTATCGACCTTTCCTCGGTATGCCTTTTCACAATAAAGTAAGTATTTTTTGAGATATATGAGTGATCGTTGATCGAACAATAGAGATTGCTTGCTCATAAAATCATAGTTTTACTTCGGGTTATAGATAATACATACATTATTTTATAATAATAAGCTGTTTTTCAAACATGGACCTATTGGGACAGATCATCATCCTTATCTACATCGCATCCGCGATCCTCATTCTGGCGATGATCTTCCTCGAACGTTCGGATCCTAGGTCCATTGCGTTCTGGATCCTTGTACTGGCACTACTTCCGATAATCGGGTTCATAATATACCTGATATTCGGCCAGACATTCTACAGGAGGAAGGAATTCTCGATAAAGAACCTTGACGATTCCAAGATAGCATTCCTCAAATCCGAGGCAATGGACGATGTGAATCGACGGCGTTGCTGTGATGAGAACAAGGAGGACTATGATTTCGCAGTTGCCATGATGTCCGCGGGAGGCTCCATCTACAGCAGCAACAATGATGTGAAACTCTACACCGTCGGGGACCCTTTCTTCAAGGATCTCTTCGACGATATGAGGAAAGCAAAGGAGTTCATCCATGCGGAATTCTACATCCTCAGGAATGATGCACTTACCAACGAATTCATGGATATATTGATAGAGAAGGCTCAAGACGGTGTCGAAGTAAGATTGATGATAGATGCTATAGGAAACAACAAAGGTCCAAGGAAGAAGGTCAAAGAACTTGTCAGGGCAGGCGGGGAATACGCTCAATTCCACAGCAACATCCTTTATCTATTCAGCCCCAAGAAGAACAACAGGAATCACAGGAAGATCATCGTTATCGACGGAGAGGTTGGGTACGTATCAGGTTTCAACATCGGCGATGAGTATCTCGGAAAGGGAGAACTTGGATTCTGGAGGGATTCCGCCGTACGTGTAGTAGGGCACGGAATACTTCCGATGAACATAAGATTCTTCATGGACTGGGGATACACATCGGGAAAACGTCTGGATGTCGAATCTGACGATCTGGATAAATATTTCCCGCTGGACCTGACCAAGGAATACGGGAACGATCTGATACAGTTGATCTCCGGAGGTCCTGATGCCAAGGACAATCCGATCGAACTGCAGTACATGAGCATAATCAATGTTGCAAAGAGGACCTTGTACATCCACTCCCCTTACCTTGCACCTACGGACCCATTGTTCAAATCCCTGCTCATGGCAGCGAACTCGGGAGTGGATGTGAAGATCATAATCCCTGATAAACCAGACCATCCTTTTGTCTACTGGGTAAGTCTTTGGTTCGCAGGAGAGTTGTTGGAGAAAGGAGTCAGGATATACCAATACAAGAAAGGGTTCGTACACTCAAAGACCATGGTCGCCGATGGGAGATTCTGTTCTGTCGGTTCCGCGAATCTGGACAACAGGAGCATGGTCCTGAATTTCGAAAGCAACGCAATGATATGTTCCACAGACATAGGAAAACAGATGGATGATGCGTTCATGGAGGACCTCAACAACAGCAAGGAGTACACCTTGGAGGATCATAAGAATCTAACGAAAGGAGAGAACTTCAAGATCAGCATATCCCGTTTGTTCAGTCCTCTAGCTTAATTATATAATAAAGGGTCAACCTTTTAATACTCCTTCTTGATTGGAGTGTCAAGCCTCGCCGCATATATATGATCGGAGAATCAAAATATGGCAAGAATGCACACAAGAAGAAAGGGCAAATCCAGTTCGAAACGCCCCATGATCACCGAGAATCCCGAATGGGTTCCTCTCTCAGCCACCGAAATAGAGGACCTCATAGTCAAGTTCACCGAGGATGGTATGATATCAGCCAGGATAGGACTTGTGCTCAGGGACCAGTATGGTGTACCAAATGTCAAACTGGCAACAGGTAAGACCGTGACGGAGATCATGACGGAGAAAGGAGTAATGCCCAACCTTCCGGAAGACCTTTCCAACCTTATGAGAAGGGCCATCTCGCTCAACGTTCACCTTAAGAACAACAGAGGGGATGTTTCCAACCAGAGGGGACTCAACATGATCGAAGCAAAGATCAGGAGACTGGAACGCTACTACAAAAGGAACGGCGTCCTCCCGGCAAACTGGAAATACTCTCTCGCTAACGCAGAGATAATGCTCAAGTGAGGGTCAATATGGACGATACCGTCCTTCCTTCCAAACTACTTACAACCTTATCACAGGCTGCTGACATCGTCAACAGCCACGATTTCATTCAGGTATATTCACATTATGATGCCGATGGCATATCAGCGGCATCGATAATAGCAAAGACACTTCTCAGAGCGGGAAAGGAGTTCAGAGTGACCCTTTTCACAAGTCTGAACGATCCTAACATGGAGATCATCAAGAACACTCCATCAGAATGCATAATAATCTCGGACCTTGGAGCATCATACATCAAACAGCTTGATGCCTTGGAGTGTGATGTTGTCGTTTTGGATCATCATACAGTTGAACAGCAGGCAGAGAGGATATGCTATGCAAATCCCCACCTATACGGTATCGATGGGATGACGTCGGGTTGCGGTGCAACGATGGCATTCCTTTTCTCGATCTCAATGAGCGAGAATAACTGGGACCTTGTACAACTGGCCTTCGCGGGATTATCCGGGGATAGGCAGCACATAAATGGTCTGAAAGGATTGAACGAATATCTTTACAAAGGGGGCCTGGAGAAAGGATACATAGATGTCCTGGAAGGATCAATGATACCTCCCGGACAGCTTACCTCGGAACTTTATCTCTCTACAGATCCGTACATAGTTGGGGTCAGTGGTAACGCGGAAGGAGTTGCTAACTTATTGGATTCATCCAAGGTTGGCAGAGAGAAGTATTACAAGGATCTAACCGATGATGAGAGAAGAAGACTCTCATCCATGATAGCTTTGAAACTCATAGAACAAGGAACATCCACGCAGACTATGTTCGAGCTTTCACGCATCCGATACCAATTGAAGGATTGGAACATGGATGCCGAAACATTGGCATCACTTCTCAACGGATGCGGACGTCTGGGTCTTGGTGGTGTAGGAGTATCCGCCGGGATCGGAGATAAGAAAGCATTGTCTGAAGCTGAGGAGCTTGAGAACACCTCCAGAAAACAGATAATGGAAGGTGTACTATCTCTACAATCATCCGGACTGAATCAAATGGACCACATCCAATGGTTCGATAGCTCAACATTAGGATTCACAGGCATGATCTGCGGGATCGCGATGCAATTCATGGGGGACCCTTCAAAACCCACGATCGGAGTGAACCGTTCAGAAGGGATGGCTAAGATCTCCGGAAGAGCAACTTTCGAATTATTGGATAAGGGTGTCAACCTATCAAGCGCCCTTAAGATGGCTTGCGAATCAGTAGGAGGAACAGGTGGCGGCCACAGGATAGCCAGCGGAGGTTCCTGTCCGATGGAGAGAAGCGAGGAATTCCTTTCAAACCTTGATAAGATAATCGGAGAACAACTCAGTTCCTCCAGCTGACCTCTACTTCGTCAGTTCTGAATCTTTGCCTGACGCCGGTATCCTCGATGTCCATCCTTATTCCCGAGTTGTACATGACATTCCCCAACCATGCGATCATAGCACCATTGTCCATACATAATCTTCTGTCGGGCACGAACATCTTAGCTCCACGGTCCTCTGCCATGGTCCTCACCATCTCTTGTAAACGGAGATTCTGGGCCACTCCTCCGCCTAACAGGACCTCTTCCTTACCGATGTGCGCCATCGCCCGTTCAGTGACCTCTGTGAGCATCGAGAACGTTGTTTCCTGGACAGAGTAAGCGATATCCTCTAATCTGTGTCCTTTTTTCCTGAGCATCAGGGCTGCGGTCATTATTCCTGAGAATGCTATATCCATTCCTTTAACGGAATATGGGAGTTCCAACAATTTGTCTCCGTCTTTGGCAAGCTTCTCTATTGTCGGACCAGCGTAGAATCCCAATCCCAACTCGCGTCCAAGCTTA
This sequence comes from Methanobacteriota archaeon, assembly GCA_023402275.1. GTDB lineage: Archaea > Thermoplasmatota > Thermoplasmata > Methanomassiliicoccales > Methanomethylophilaceae > Methanoplasma. Next base: position 57,825 of record JAEXCH010000009.1, on the reverse strand, counting down.
TCGAGCATATTCCCTATACCGACATCCTGGGTCTCACCGAATATACGATATCTTCCATCAGAATAGGCAATGATCTGAGTGTTGCCGCCTGAAGCATATAGCAATACGGGATCCTCACATCCTGTGGTCGCATTGCCTATCTCGATGTGCGCAATGCAATGATTGACGCCCATGATCGGAATGTTCAACCTTGACGATAAGGAACGAGCGGCTGTCGCAGCAACTCTCAGACATGGTCCAAGCCCCGGACCCATTGAGAATGATACAAGATCCACTTCTTTGAGCGTTATACCTGCTTCCTCTATCGAACTCAATATCACTGAGGAAACAACATCAGAGTGGTGGTTGGCAGCCTCCCTTGGATGCAATCCACCTTCAGGTGGCCTGAACATATCTATCAAATTGGACAGTACCTTCTTCTCTGAGTCGACCACACCCACTCCGAGCGTGTGTGCCGTTCCTTCTATCCCGAGAGTTATCACATTGTTGCACTGATATTCTTAATATAAAAAGAGTTAACATTGAGTGCCATAAATGATATTTTAATACACCACTGTCAAATAAAATTCATGTTAGCAAAATATTCACAATTTTTAGATTTTTAAGGTCATTTCGGCGATCCAACAATTATCCCATATAACAAAATAATTATTTATTTAAAAGAATAGAGTTATGGGTGAAATAATTGCAATTTGAATCCTCGACTCTATTGATTTCAATTATTATAGCAATTTTAACTTTGCTATGGTATGCAGGCGAGTTCTTCTTTTTCAAAAATTATGTAAAAATTAACGCAATAATACGCAATTTCGATGAAAATCTTGAAGTAGAGATACAAAATAATGGATACAGAAGTGTTCGTTTTGATGAATTCGGAGTATTTATTCTTGGGACGCCGATTCCAATGAAAAATATAACATATAAAGGTCATGAAATATCTCCTTTGAGCCCTTTTATAATATCACTGGATTCAAACCGAATTAAAAATATCATTGATGAAGTGCTAAATATTGCTAATGAAAAATATAAACAACGTTTAAGAGAACAATGCAATGAGTTTCGCTTTTATATAAAGACTGCAAATAAACTTAGATTGACAAGAATTTGGTTTTTAAAAGATGATATCTTCCCCAATACGGGGCCTGGCTTACTTGATACTACCGTACCTACATTCAATATAAAAATTGAATATAATCCTTTTTCTGAAAGAGCGATTGCTTTCTATTTATTAACATGCGGATTTGCAATGTGGTTTTTGATTTTTACCCTTACAATAGACCTAAATATAGACCCCATTTTATTTCTAACAATTCTTATGCTACCTGTATCTCTAATAACTCCAATCGCATATAATAAGACAAAAAGAGGAATATGGGCAAAAAGACATACGAGAATTTCTCGAACCTTGCTGTTCATAATTATGATGTGTATTGTAGTAGTTTGTTATATTACGCTAGATCTTAGTACTAATATAGAACTCACATCAATTTGTGCATTTGCCATAATACTTTATTCTCTTTCTTTTATGACAATAAACTATACAAAATCGATATCTTTAAAAGATTCAATTAAGAAATGTAATGTGAAAAAATATGATTTTGATAAAGTTACAAATGATAATGAAGAATCAGATGATGAAGCTTATCTCTAACATCTTTTTCTTAAATTATCATGTTGCTCTGACCGATGGGGCTGTCTATTTTTAAATTATTTCAATCTTATTTGCATTCAATTAGAATCCAATAAATTACTTATAGAGAGAATATTATTTAACTTAATGGTCATTAACTTAATGATCATTAGTTTAGGTGAGCATGATGAAGTTCTACGACAGAGAATCAGAGATGGACATACTCAAGAAGAATAGAGATATGTCAAAGAATTCAGGAGTTTTCACTGTAATAACCGGTCGTAGACGCATCGGAAAGACAACATTGATACAAGAATCAGAAAAGGACAGGGAATTCCTGTATCTCTTTGTTCTTCGCGGCAGTGAATCCCTCCTATGTGAACAACTGGTTAAGAATGCAGGATCGGATATCGGATTGAAACTCTTCAACACGAACAGATTCAGAGATCTATTCGAACAATTGATGATCTACGGACAGGAGAATAATTTCACTTTCGTAATAGATGAGTTCCAAGATCTGGAAAGAGTGAACGGATCCATAATAAGCAGCATACAGGAACTTTGGGACAAATACAAATCAACATCCAAAATGAATCTCATAGTATGCGGCTCGATCTATTCGATGATGATCAGGATCTTTGAAAGAGAGAAGGAACCTCTGTTCGGAAGGGCCACATCAAAACTCAATGTTAGTCCATTCAGACCAAGTGTGATAAAACAGATATTGAGAGACCATAATCCAAATTTTGAACCTGACGACCTACTTTTCATGTACATGGTAACCGGCGGAGTACCAAAGTACATAGAACTATTGATGGATGCCGGAGCAACGGATATGGAAAGTATGCTGGATCTTGTATGTGCTCAGGATTCTCAGTTCATGACCGATGGCAAGGACATACTGATATCAGAGTTCGGGAAGGAATATGGAACATACTTCTCAATACTCCAGCTCATTGCCAACGGAAAGAATACGATGGGCGAGATCAATACCTCCATCAACAAAGAATCCGGGCCGTATCTTGAGAACCTGGAGAAGGAATATGGCCTATTAAGAAGGAGCAGACCTATTTTCTCCAAGGATAACAGCAGGAATATCAGATGGAAGATATCCGACAATTACCTAAGATTCTATTTCAGATTCATAAGCAGCAACCTATCCCTCATTGAACTCAAAAGATATGATCTACTGAGGGAGAGGATACTCACAGAATACAAACAATACAGCGGATCGGTTCTGGAGGATTATTTCAAGGAGAAGATCGCCGAGGAAGAAAGGATCACAGAGATAGGATCATACTGGGACAGAACAGGCCAGAATGAGATCGATATCATCGCTTTGAATGATATGACGACCAAACCAACAGCAATAGTGGCAGAAGTGAAACGTAACCCCAAAAAAGCAGATGTCGAAGAGCTGAAAACTAAAGCGGGATCGATATCGGATCTGAAAGCTTTCGATGCGGAGTTCAGGATCCTGTCATTGGATGATGTGTAACGTCATTTGTAACTCTTGATCTTTAGTCCCGGTTCCTTGTTGGCACATGTGCCGCATATCGGTTCCTTCTTCCCAAGGAACTTGCTTACGTATAAGGCACAGTTGATGCATAGTGTCTTATTGCATCTGCTGCAGCGTACTCCGTGCTTATCATCACACATGTTGCCACAGTTGACACACATTATGCCCTTACCTGAGATCCTTCCGTTACATATGTCACATTTGTTTATCTTCGGTTCGATTATTATAAAATCCTCAGAATTGCTTTCCAGGGATCGTATATATCTTGTCTTTCCGAACAGTTCGTATTCAACATCCGACAACGGAAGATACAGACACATCACATTCTGTATCGTTATGTCCTTCCTTGCCGGGGTGCATTTCTTTGTTGTCAGTTTATCCGCTTTCGTTTTATAAGGGACATATTTGGTATGGGCTTCCTGAACTGTTTTGTAGAGGGTGTCGGTAACGATCTTCTTTGGCTTTGACGCAACAGCCTTGTCCTTAGGAGAATATGCCATCCTGGGAGCAAGGTCGAAGATCCTTCTGAACTCCTCATCCTCCACCTTTCCTGTCCTTTCGTTTATGTAGTAGTATCCTTCATCTTTCTCTTTGTGGATGACCCTGTCGGAAACCTTGAACTCGGCACTTAAGATATAGTTGATCTTGTAGAACGGAATGAGTTGGATATCTCTTTTTATTATTGACATTCCAAAATAGATGTCTTCTGAACAATCCAATTCCCTACTCGATCTTTTTGATAGGTGGTCCCGGAACTCCCTGTCACTGTTAGAGAGTATTGTGTAGACTTCCGGTTCATCGTCCTTCTCCACAACGAGTTTGATACCAACTTTATAGGCCATGGCCGATAATCTGTCAAGGTTCATCAGTGTTATGGGGAGGTTATTCTCATCGATGTACTTCTGAGCCGTGCTTGCGAATCGTCCGGAGGTTACGATGATGCCTTCCTTGACCTTTTTCTTCTTCATAGCAAGATAGAACTTCTCTACAGTTGGTTTTCCGACTGCGACCTTTATTGGATGCTTGCAGTCTACGGCGATCTCATTCTTGCTGAGAATGACGAAGTCCGTGCCGTGATTTCCGAAAAGGAAGTTCCTCTTCACCTTTGCTTTGTAGAATTTAGAGAATATCTCCTCACACAGTTCTTCGAACGCTTCGCTGTCAAGACCTTCCATGTAGAGAGTCTTCATAGAGATGGATGGAAGTTTTTGTTTTTGATGCTTTTGCATCATTGAGTATACCAGAGATCTCTGGAAAATTATAATAACGACTAGCTGTTACCTCAATTATTGGGCTCGTGGTCTAGGGGTTATGACGTCGCCTTGACATGGCGGAGGTCGCCGGTTCAAATCCGGCCGAGCCCACCATAAAACGCCATTCAATTAAAGTTGATATGCAGAGTTTACGCGTGATCTCTGATTAAAGTACATATTTTTATTACAAACAGTCAACGAAACAAAAAAATAACTAAATAACCAGCATAATAATTATAGAAATACTAGAACATCGAATATATAACGTTTCTTTTAATAAGTATGATCAATTATTATATTGTTTAATCTAATTCATACAACACGCAGAATATAAACCTAACTTAACATACCAAAAAATGTTTGATTCCGCTCAAGATGTGTGATTTGATGAAGCTTAAGGACATCAGTTTTAACCTAGGTTATGATACTAATTTCGATAAAGACGTGTTGAATAATTTTTATATTCCTGCATTATCTGTGACCACATGCTATCGGAGAATGGCAGGGTTTTTTACCTCTACATCCTTAGCTGTTGCAGCAGAAGGAATCGAGTCTTTAATAAAAAATAATGGAAAAATACAACTACTAGCCAGTCCACATTTTTCAGATGAGGATCTGATTGTTTTAAACACGTTATATGGGGATTTCGAAGTTGGAGAGTTAATTATTGATAGACTGTGTGATGAAATAGATTCAGAGTTCATAAAAAATGAACATACTGAAGCTCTTGGCTGGATGCTTGCAAACAATAAACTAGAACTTAGGATAGTTGTCGTGAAAAATGAATCTGGCATCTGTTTAGATAATATTTTTCATAATAAAATTGGAATAATGACAGATGGAGATAATACTGTTGTTTTTTCAGGATCGATCAATGAATCTAAATCAGGTTGGACAGAAAATATTGAGGACTTTGATGTTTTTTGTGACTGGCATGACGATAACTCAAGGATTCAGAGAAAAATCTCTAATTTCGAAAAATACTGGGACATTGGAGAGACTCAACGGAGTATAACCATTGAGCTACCAGAAGCGATAAAAAATCAATGGGTTAATAAAGTTCCAAAAAATATGAGCGAGTTAAAAATATTCAAAAAAATAGATCATAGGAAAACGACAATCAGATCATATCAAAAGGAAGCCATACAGAATTGGTTCGATAATAATTGTCGAGGTATTTTCAACATGGCCACAGGTACTGGAAAAACCATTACCGCGGTTTATGCAATAAAAAAACTTTTTGATAAAGAACAGAGTAAAAAGGTTCTTGTTATTGCAGTACCCCTCCAGCATCTTGTTGAAGACCCATGGATTAAAACAATTGAGTCAGAATTATTTTATAATAAAACAAATGCTGCGCTTATTCGTGCGTTTGGCAGTTCAAAAAAATGGTTACCAGAAGCGAATAAAGCTTTAGAAAATTTAAGATTTGGAATTATTAATCACATAATTATTGTAACGACATATGATACTTTATCATCAGAAAATATGATATCGATTGTAAGGAAAGCAAAAGGCAAAAAAGTGATCATTGCAGATGAAGTCCATAATTCTGGTTCCAAGACATACCGAGAGGGCCTATTAGAGGATTTTGATTACCGCCTTGGCCTTAGTGCCACCCCTGCTAGATATCTTGATGATTGTGGGACAAACTTTATTCAAAATTACTTTGATAAAGAAGTATACACATTTACCTTAGAACGCGCAATAAATGAAGTTAATCCAGATACAGGAGAAACATACTTAACGCCATATTATTATCATCCGATTTTTATTAGTCTTAACAAAGATGAAATCAAGGAATATAGAGAATATTCCCATAAACTAGCCAAGTTCATGGGAATAGAAGAGATGACTCCGATCCAAGAACAACAGTATACAATGTTGTTAATTAATCGTTCAAGAATAATTAAAAATGCACATTCAAAGTTTGAGACTCTAAAAACAATGATCCCTGAACTTGAACAAGATGGATTCATAGACCACTGCTTGATTTACTGCTCAGATGGCAAAGACCCCGAAGAACACGAAAGAACATTGACAAAGGTCATTCTTAACCTTAATAAAAATAGTATTTCCAATAGGAGATTTACGTCAGAAGAAAGTGCTATAGAGCGGCAACAAATACTAAGAGACTTCGAAACTTCAGAAATTCGGGCACTTGTTGCAATAAAGTGTTTAGACGAAGGAGTTGATGTTCCGGCAACAAAAAATGCAATAATAATGGCCAGTACTGGAAATCCAAGAGAATATATTCAAAGAAGAGGGCGTGTTTTAAGAAGATCAAAAAACAAAGAATTTGCTACCATTTTTGATTTCATCGTTGTACCGAACTCAACTATTGTTGACTGGGATTCGGAAATGCAGATATTTGATAGTGAATTAAAACGTTTTAATGAATTTTCTTCATTTTCTCTCAACAGAAAAGAAAATAATAAGATTATAGAAACAATTTTAGAAAAATATAATATGGAGAGGAGTAATTGATGAAAACCAAAAATACTCTCGTGTTTAACAAGATAGAATCGATGGATGTCGATGATGCCGTAAAAAATGCATTAAAAGATGTTTTTGCATCTGAAATAAGCCATGGTAATTCACCAGAAGTCAAAAAACATAAGATCAAAAATTGTCGTGAAATTATATTAAAGAGGCGCCCCTGATGAAGATCTTCAAAATTGAAATAGAAAATTATCGTCAATATGAGGGCAAAAATACAGTAAATATGTCCATTGATCCTCTTCAAAATTTTACTATAATTCAAGGAGATAATGGCGGTGGCAAATCCAATTTCATGAATGCTATTGTTTGGTGCCTATACGACGATGAGATGTTCATGTCAAAAAATAATGCTGGAAGAGAAATAATAAATGAGCATATTTTACAAAACCTTAAAGAAGGCGAGTCTGCCAATGTTTCAGTAACTGTAACTATTGGGGAGGAGCACCCAGAATACCGTTTTGAAAGAAAGGGAACATTTACGAAATATGGTAATGGAGCAACGTTTGGATCGCCTCAGTTTAAGGGACAAACCATAAATGAAAAGGGATACGATTCAATTGGAGATCCAACATGGTTTATTAACAAACATTTTATCCCGAAGGAATTGCGAGGGTTCTTCTTTTTTGATGGAGAAAAAATGGATGAATATTTTGAGGATACCACAAAGGTGAAAATTAATGTTGAAAGGATTGCTCAGATTGATGTTCTAAACGAAGCCATAAAAACTCTAGAAGATGTTAAAAAAGACATAAACAGAGATATTGCACAACATAAGCCTGAACAAAGTGCAACCACAGAATATCAAAATGAGTTATTAAATGAAATTGAAACCAATGTCCAACAAAAGACACAAGTTGAAGACAAAATTGTTATAATAAAAAGAGAAATAGAAGATATTGATCAATATCTTAGGAATAATTCCGATTCTACCATAAGAGGAATACAAACGAGCCTAGATGCACTGCGGCAACATCAAGCACAAGTAGTGTCCCATTCCAAAGAAAATGAAAACAATATTAGGGCTCTGATTGCAGAGCGTGCACCAACAGTCTTCGCATATCAAGCACTCTCATATTCAAAGCACTTAATTGAAGAAGAAACAGACAAGGGAGTTTTGCCTCCAAATATTAAAGATGTTTTTCTCCAAGATCTACTTGAAAGAGGCGTATGCATTTGTGGCAGAGATCTCAATGAAGACGAAGAGTGTCGAAAAAATGTAGAAGGACTACTTGCCACACTGATGCCTAATGACGTATCAATTGACGCAACTAGCGGAAAATATGCCATAGATAACATGATCAAAAAAGCGGAATTCCTAGACAAATATAAAAAATATCTTGAAACCCGACAAGGTTGTGATATTGATCGGGAAGAACTTGCCGATAAAATCGAAAAGGAAACAGACAGATTATCAAAATACAATGTTGAAGAAATACGAGAAAAGAATGAAAAAAGAGACAAACTTTGGAGCGAGTATACCCAATTAAATGTTAGAAAGGGAACTCTTGGTAATAAAATCATTCATATGGAGAATGAGAATAAAGGAATAGAAGAAATAATAAATAGTGCAGCTAGAAAAGAAATAATAACCAAGCATCTACAAGAGCAAAAGGACTATGCAGAATACATAAAGAATCTGATGATAGAGATTAAAGAGTCAATAGTTGACGAGGTAAGGAGCTTACTAGAAAAAAGAACGAAAGAATACTTCTTCAACATGATATGGAAAAAAGAGGCATTTTCTGATGTCAGAATAGTGGATACAGGAAATCAATATAAAATATCCGTAAAAAGTGAATTTGGACGAGAATGCCTAGGCGATTTATCTGCAGGAGAGCGTCAAGTACTTGCATTATCTTTTACAGCGGCCTTATACAGTATAAGCGGATACTCGGTTCCAGTAATAATAGATACTCCATTGGGCAGAATTTCTGGTGCACCGCGCGATAACATTGCTGCATCATTACCTAGTTATTTGTCAGAAACCCAAGTGATAATGCTTGCTACTGATACAGAATACACAGAATCCGTCAGAGAAAAATTGAAGAACAGTGTTGGAGCAGAATATAAAATTAAACATAATGAAGAACTTAAAACTTCAAAGGTGGTTTGTTATGAGTGACGAGAGAGCAACAGCAATGATTGACAAAAGCAAATCTTATATGTATGACGAATTAATAATGGATGAAAATAGTATTTTTCATAATCATACAAAAACAGATGTTTTCATTCTTTCATCGGCGATAGGCTATTACTTTAAAAATAGAGTACCATTGCCTACGCCATCATCTGAAAAACAAGATCTATTCGTCACAACGACCTTGGGTGGTGGCAGCGTAGATAAAATATGGATCATGAAATCCATTGCACTTGCTCAAACGGATATAACTATTCTTAAAAGCATGAGAGAGGTTGTAAAAATATGTCAAGAATTTGCAAACTTTGGCATCGATTATATCTATAAAGTTCATAAAGAATCAGACAATGAAGTATCAGAATTAGCAAATATGATGGCTGATGCGCTTGAATCTCAATAAAAATCATAAATCAAAAATTTACCCAACTGTTCAATAAATAATAGCCAGATTAATTATAGACATATTGCTTTAAAGATATTTCTTAAACACAAAAAGCAATTTTGAAAGAAGATTTTTGTAACAGTTGATATCGCAATAGAGATTCTATTAACGGCATTAATATTTGAATTCATTTCAAGATGAATTGATATCTACTCTTCATAAGATCTGTTCTATATCTTATCTGTAAATTTTTTGTCGAACATTGACAAGAATAATATCAAATATTGAAGTGCCTACAAGTAACGAAGAGTTAAATTAACTGCAATAGAGTGGATAAAAATCCGACAATTGTAAACAAGGCTATGGATGAAAAACAGATTTCGCCCCTAAAAACTCCTGTAATTATATGTAATGAATTAATATCTGGATGGAGAACATACAAAACGGAAGAAAATTTTCATCTTCAACCAACTCATTTTGAAGTAGAGACAACCACCATGTGGAGCTTTCCTAACAGAGGATTTTGGGCAACGCACACCCCACATTATAGAGGTAATTGGTCCCCTCAAACAGTAAGAAATATTATTCTATTATATTCAAAAGTTAACGATTTGATACTAGATCCTATGGTTGGAGGAGGAACCACCCCGCTGGAATGCATGCTGACTGGCAGAAACTCCATTTCGGTAGATATCAACCCTAATGCCGTTTCATTAACCTGCGACAGACTATCCCTGCCAGAAGTATATAAACATCAATTGCCTGAGACAATCCACAAAATCTTCATTGGAGACACTAGAAAATTAACCAAAATAAAAGACAGCACTATAGATCTTTTGATGGTTCACCCGCCATATTTTAATATTATAAAGTATACAAATTTAGATAAAGACTTATCTAACATAGACACAAAGAATGAATTTTTTGATTATTTTCGGCAAGCAATTTTTGAATATTACAGAGTTCTAAAAGAAAACTCATATTGTGTTGTACTTATGGGCGACACAAGAAAAAACGGACATTTTATACCTCTATCAACAAGAATGATGATTGAGTTTCTTGATGCGGGTTTTATACTTAAAGAAGAAATAATAAAAACAGAATGGAACTGCAGAAGCGATAATTCGCATTATAAGTACAAAAATCCAAATTTCCTTTTTATTAAGCATGAACATTTATTTGTATTTAGAAAGCCTACTTTGAAAGAAAAATATGCCAACCAGGGATGTGGGGGCCTATTTGCCTAACAAAAGATCTATATTGTTTTGTACAATACTAGTACATACTACTTTCGGAGACCTCTTGTGACTGCTTAAGTATTAACAGACAATAATCCAAGTGCATATATATGAGAGCCAAAAACCCACTTATTCGACCATATCTAAAATGGGCAGGCGGCAAGCGTCAATTACTCCCCGATATAAGAAAAAATATTCCTAAAGAATTTGGGCACTACTATGAACCGTTTGTGGGTGCAGGGGCTGTATTTTTTGATTTACAACCTAAAAATGCAGTGATTAGTGATGCTAATACCGAACTGATAAACACGTACACAACAATAAAAAATGACATAGATGAATTGATTTTGCTTTTAAAAGAATTTGAAACGAAAAATAATAGCAAAAGCTTTTACGAAATTCGGAAGCAAGATCGTGATGAAACATATGCTAACAAAACGAACATAGAAAAAGCTGCTAGATTCATTTACCTGAATAAGACGTGCTATAACGGATTATACAGAGTGAATGCTCAGGGACTTTTTAATACACCGTTTGGAAATTATGACTCACCTGCAATAGTTAATGAGCCAGTGATTCGTGCTGTCAGTGGGTACTTGAATAAACAAGAGAATAACATTAGAATTGTAAGCGAAGATTTTGAACAATCTACTCTTGGCGCTAAAAAAGGTGATTTCGTTTATTTCGATCCGCCCTACCACAGCCCCGATAAATCCAACTTTACCGGCTACCAATCGGGAGGATTTAATGAAAGTGAACAAGAGAGACTATTCGAGGTTTATGAAAAGTTGACGAGCAAAGGAGTTTTGTGTATGCAGAGCAATTCATCAACAGAATATATTAAAAAATTATATGCTGGTTTTGATATACTTGTTGTACAAGCGAATCGACCTATAAATTCAAACTCAAATAACCGTGGCTCAGTAGATGAAGTATTGATTATGAACTGGGATAAAAATGAATATAAACACTCAATGGAAAACACTTTTTGAAAGATATAACATCTTAGAAGAAGTGAAAAACAAAGGATTCTACAAAATCACTTCAGATCAGATTAGAGAATTTGCTGAACCGAGATTAATGGCATATTTCGACGAAAGATCAAGCTTACCGGATATTTTTAAGACTAACGGCCTATCCATTTTATCAATATCAAGAACAGAGTATATGATCGGGCCCTTTGAACTGTATCTATCATTAGATTATAAAACAGAAAATATAGAAAGAATATCTTCTTCATCACTTGAGACTCTAAATCCAATTTATATTAACAACGAGTCTTCTGCATTACTTTTTGCATTCAACAAAGAAATACTACGCGATGCTTTCGAAATTGATGAACTATATTTCACCATTAGCGGAAGAACAGGCACAATACCCTTTATATTCAATATTAACGGAAGCGATGAAAAAATCCAAACAATACATATAAACAAAGCTCAGATCGAGATAGATGCCGGCTTTGAATCAGATGATGAAATATTTCTTGTAGAAGCGAAAAACAGATTTGTTAACGATGTTAATCTAAAACAGCTATACTATCCATTTAGATTGTGGTCAGACCGTGTAGCGAAAGAAATTACTCCCGTATTCATAGTATACAGTGACTCTACATTCCATGTTTTCATATATTCTTTTAAGGATCCAAATAATATAAATTCAATAGAGATCATAAAATCAAAGAAGTACATAATTACAAATGACGAGCCTATTACTATTGAAACTTTAACAAAACTTCTAGATTCTGTATCGCCTACAGTCAACAAACAATGTCAATTTCCACAAGCAGATAGTTTTGAAAAAATAGTTGACCTGATGGACTATGTAGCCTCGACCCCGCATGCATCCAGCAAAGATGCAGCAGAACATTTTAATTTTGCTGTTAGGCAATCAGCATACTATTCAGCGGCAGCAAAGTTTTTAGGATTGATCGAAATAAAAAATAGGATCTATGTACTTTCAGAGAAAGGTAAAGATATTCAAAATAAGTCTTACAGAGAGAAACATCTCGATTTAATAAAACTAATAATTAGCGACAAAGTTTTCAATGAAGTATTGAAAAAAACTATCATATCAGGAGAGATACCACAAAAGGAGGAAATTACATCTTTAATAAGAAGATATTATTTTGCAGATACTGAAAAAAGTAATACTCCAGAGAGAAGAGCAGGTACAGTATCAGGATGGATCAGATGGATACTTTCAATAATCGAATAAATCTCCATTTAGATTGTTGTTACAATATTTTGACTATCGATGATATCTTTTCTTGCACTTTTTCCTAATATTTCACTTATTTTTGAACTATGGAGTCCAATTATCTTAATAACCTCTTCAGAGCTATAGTTGGACATTCCTTTAGCAAAAACACTCCCATCAAATATTATATCTACGACATCTCCCTTAGAAAAATGTCCAGATATCCCAATTATTCCAACCGGAAGAAGCGACTGATGGTTTTTGAGAGCATTTTTTGCGCCTTCATCCACAGTAATAGAACCATATGCTTTTGCAGACTTTAACCACCTTCTTTTCTTTGATATTTGTGTGTCTGCGGTGAATATAGTTCCAATACCTTCACCAATTACAGTTTTAGAAATTACATCTTCAACTTCATTGGAAGCAATGATCATCCTGCAACCCGCATCTTTACAAATCTCTGCTGCACGTATCTTTGTCTTCATTCCACCAGTTCCGGAATTTGTTACCGGATCTCCAGCCATATTTTCGATCTCAGACGTTATGTCACCAACAACCGGAATGATTTTGGCATCTTTGTAAATATTCGGATTTTTATCATAAAGTCCATCAACATCGGACAGGATTATAAGAAGATCTGCATCTGTTCTGCTAGCAATCATTGCGGAAAGAGTGTCATTGTCTCCAAAGACTGCTCCAATCTCTTTCACAGAAATTGCATCATTTTCATTGAAGATCGGAACTACATTATGTTCAAGAAGAGATTCGATCGTATTATTCAGATTCAAAACACCGTCTCTATCCGAATAAACATCCATTGTTAACAGTATCTGAGCGGTGGTGATTCCTTGTTCTTGGAAACTTTCATTCCACTTCTGCATCAGTATGCTTTGACCAACAGATGATGCCGCTTGACGCATAGGGATGTCATTTGGGTTTGGATGAACATTCATTGCTTTCAAACCTATTCCTATTGCTCCGGACGTGACAATAAGGACCTCCTTTCCTTGATCTTTGAGTTCTTTCACTTGTTTAGCGATTGAATCAATCATATCCTTTGAAGCTGTTGAACCTCCTTTTGTAATGGTTGTGGTTCCAACCTTTATTACGATTCGTTCAACTTCACCAAGGAGTTCTTTTCTGTTCATGGTTTCACTGACCATACTTAACATCGACTTTCTCATGCAAATACTTCTTTGCATCTTTTCCAACATAGTCTTTTACAACTTGGCCATTTCCTACGAGTACATACTTGTAGATCGTCAAGCCTTCCATGCCCACCGGACCTCTAGAATGGACCTTGTTGGTACTTACACCGACCTCTGCACCCTTTCCATATCTGAAGCCGTCTGCAAACCTTGTGGATGCATTTATGAAAACATCTGCAGAATCCACAGATCTCACGAACTCCTTTTGTTTTGACTCATCGTTTGTGATTATTGCATCTGTGTGGTGTGATCCGTGAATATTGATAAATTCTATCGCTTCACCTACATCATCTATTACAGCGATCGATATTATTAGATCGTTATATTCTGTGTCCCAATCCTCTTCCTTTGCATCAACGACATATATCTCTTTCGGAATGATCTCTTTTGATCTAATATCGACTCTCATTTCAACATTGTTCTCTTCAAACAGTTTAGCCATACTCGGCAAGAACTTTTCTGCTATCTTCGAGTTTACCAGTAGAGTCTCCACTGCGTTACAAACAGCGGGGTACTGTATCTTTGAATCCAACGTAACTGCAAGTGCCAGATCCACATCAGCTTCATCATCAACATAGATGTGACAAATCCCCGCTGCATGTCCTAATACCGGAATCTTTGTGTTGTTCTGAATATATTGTACAAATTGATTGGAACCTCTCGGAATCAATAGATCGATGTACTTATTCATTCCAAGTATCTCGTTGATGTCTTCCCTCGTCTCCATCATAACAAACGCTTCTTTCGGAACTCCTGCAGAGGCTGCAGCTTCAGTCAAGATATCAAACAATGCCTTATTGGAATTGAAAGCTTCAGAACCGCCTTTGAAAGCCACTCCGTTACCACTTTTAAGGCAAAGAGAGAGTATCTGCGGAACAACGTCCGGACGCGATTCAAAGATTACTCCCAGCATACCAATCGGACATTTGATCTGATATAGAACAAGACCTTCGTCCAGTTTTAGGGTGGAGATTGTTTCTCCAACCGGATCTGTTAATTTAATGACGTCATGTATCCCATCGATCATTCCAGATATCTTGTCGTCATTGATCTTTAATCTCTTAACCAATGCATCAGACAATTCTCCTTTTTCTGCCATCTCTTCGGCTGCTTTAACGTCCACTGAATTGGATTCGAGAATCTTGCCTCTATTTACATCCAAAGCTTTAGCCATGGCCTTCAATGCATTGTCCTTTGTCTCTGTGTCAAGAGTTGCAAGTACCAATGCTGCGGATTTTGCATTTTTGATATCTGATATTATCTGAGACATGATATTGATACACCTTATGTTGTTCAGATATTAAGATATTTGATTATTGGAATGATAATTTAAATAGAACGATTCAATTGCTTGAATCAAGCCGAGGTAATCTAGTCCGGTAAGGTGGCGGTCTCGAAAACCGCTGGCGTATCGCCTCGAGAGTTCGAATCTCTCCCTCGGCGCTTATTCCTAAAAATCAATAAGGAGATTGAGCATGGATTTTTTAATTACCATGGCAGGAGTAGTTATCGGTGGTGCGATAACCTCTGCAATATCATACATCATATCTAAGCAGAATCAAAAGATTATGAGGGAAGTTGTTTCACTAGAAAAAGAGGCAGAAGGAATATCAGAACTTAACAATATTTTACATGATATTCACAGAAATACTTTACATTCTCTGGAAAATATAATAAAAAAAGCAAATTCCCCTAAAGACCCAATGATATCACTATGGATGGTCACTTTTGAAGATTCTAATAGTGAGAGGACTTATGAATCCAGTTATTTCAAATATTCGCCATTTATTGGACAAAAAATAAAAAAGAAGATGAGTGCTCATTTCAAATTAATATCTGAAACTAAAGACTGGATCAAAGAGCTAGCTGCTGAAGCAAATAAAATAAATAAAACAATTGAAAATAAAAGGTGCTGTTATTACGAACATAATGATTTTTATTCCGCAGCAGCAAACTATGCACAAGAAAAAAATTTAAAAATGCCACTACGAGGCAATAACGAAGATGAGTTCTATGAGGAACTGTGGAGATTCTATAGTGATGAAAAAAATAGAGATAAAGCTTCCATATTCAAGGATGAACTTTTGGCTTCTTTTTCTGATCTACAGAATTCATTATCAGAATATGTCAACGAAGGAAATTTTTCTAACAATAAATAAACCATTATTTGGAATTAATATACGCAATATTATTCAATTGCCTTTGAATATTCGATTTTGATTGGAAAAACAAGAACATTTCTACCATTCTGATTTTCTTTATATGGTTCATATACTAATTCTCCACTACCACGATAAAAATACTGATTTGGCCTCAGTTTTTCAAAAACGTGAATTTCTTTCCCATCTTCTTTCGAGTTAGCAAGTGTCTTGTTCGGGCCTTTCATCTCTTGATCCCCTTTCTGGCCAGATCCAACATAATGCAATATGTTTCCTTCCCACTTATCATCATACATATTCTGACTAGGATCCATAATCAACACAATGCAGTTATTCTTCTTAGAAACTCTAATTCCGCCTTGTTGCTGAGCTTTGAATAATTCATTTAACTCTTTGCTGTCAAGAATAGAACCTACACTAGGGACATTCATGAGATATTATTGTTAAACCCAGTATAAAAATTCATGCTAATTCTATTTAAAATTATGCTTTCGTATGTTGTAATAAATATATTGCCATTATTTGATTATAATAAACAAAAATTAATTGAGGTATGTTTGATTTAGGGCATTAATATGAAATGCCGCAGACTGATCTTCAACAGGAACCTAGCAACCAATGAGATACCTAATGCTTTAGATGTTTCTAAAGTCGAGCTTGGAGAAGATTATCTCACTGAGGAGGATTTTCGTGAAACGATCAATTCTCAATCCGCTTTCTGCAAGGTCGTTACATACAATAGACAATTCGCAGGATTCGCGATCTGCCAGATATTCGGTCCTGAAAAGGTCGATGAAATGTTGCATCTTCCCGATTCTCCGATCAAAGACGATCTCATTTCAAAGAAGAAGATCGGACTGTTCGATTCTGTTGCTGTTCGAAACGATATGAAAGGCAACGGAATAGGAACAGAACTGTCAACAGCGTGTTACAACGAATTCGAGAACAGGGAAGTTGACATCATATGTGCAATGGCCTGGAAGAGCGTTGACGGCACCACCAACATCGATGGGATACTCAGAAGGATGGGCATGACCGCTCAGTTGGAGATCCCAGGTTACTGGAACCAGATGGTGGATTCCCCCGGAGGTCATGATTGTCCTGTTTGCGGAAGACCGTGCTCTTGCTCAGCGGTCCTTTACATGAAGCACATGAGATGATCATCCCGGTCCGGCGATCACCTTCTGGTTCCTTCTCTTCTTTAACAACGAGAGCGCTATCGTCAACGTCAACACGATCAGTATGAACGCCAGCGAGAACATCACATCAACGTGATAGTACTCCGAGATCAACATCTTCACTCCGACGAATGCCAATATCACTCCTAAACCGTATTTCAGGTATTCCAAGTGAAGCATCGTTCCCTTCAGTGCAAAGTACAGTGATCTGAGACCCAGCACCGCGAATATGTTCGAGGTGTATACTATGAATGTGTCCGTTGTTATCGCCAGTACTGCAGGTATCGAATCGAATGCGAACATTATGTCCGTCAGTTCTATAACAATTATACAAAGGAACAGAGGTGTCATCATCTTGACGCCATTCTGAACAGTGAACAGTTTATCCTTATCATAGGTAGGGCAGACATTGAACCTCTTGCTCAGTCTTTCGGCAAGCTTGCTATTAGGTTCTCCGTCATCCTTCTTCATCATCGTCTTTATTGCCGTATAGATCAATATCGCACCGAATATGTACATCACGAAATCGAATCTTTCCAATAATTCGACACCGGCGATGATGAATATCGCTCTGAACACCAACGCTCCGATTATTCCATAGAACAATGCTTTGTGTTGATATTCATCGGGAACACAGAAGTATCCGAATATCACGATGAACACGAACAGGTTGTCTATGCTCATCGTCTTCTCTATGACATACGAGGTAAGATACTCCATGGTCTTGTCTGTCCCCATCTGTGTATAGATGAAGAGACCGAACAGAAGTGCCAGGAATATCCAGAATCCTGTCATCATCAATGCTCTTTTCACAGAGATGTGTTTGGATCCCCTGTTGAACACTCCAAGGTCCAACGCGAACATCACTATGACGATAACAAAGAATATCCCCCACATAATTGGTGTGTCGATCATAGAATGTCCGCCTTATGTATGAAATTGAAAAATATTAAACGGTTTCAGAGGCCTTCCAGTTTCTGCCTCACTTTGGATTTGGGTTTGCAGGAGGGTTTCTTTCCTGCCTGGTCATCGAGTTTTGTCAGTAGTTCCTTCTCATACGGGGTCACTTTCTTCGGAACATCGATCCTCACACGAACGAACATGTTCCCTCTGACCGACTGATTCAGTCTTGGAAGACCTTTACCGGTTATCCTCAGAACACCTCCGATCTGTGTTCCCGCAGGTATTGTCAGGGATATAGTTTCACCATCAATGGTCTTGATCTCCTCCTCTCCCCCGAGAACGAGTTTCGGATAGGTCGTTGTCACTTCTGACCAAAGGTTCATTCCGTCCCTCTGGAACTCCTTGTCCTCTTTGATGTGTATGACAACGATGAGATCGCCTGCCGGACCTCCGTTATATCCTGCGTCCCCTGCTCCGGATACCCTGAGACGGGTTCCCTCTTCCACTCCTTTGGGAATATCAACGGATACCTTTGTGGAAGTGTTCAGTCTTCCTGCTCCCTTACACTTGGGGCAGCGTTCCTTGAATGCCTTTCCGGATCCGTTGCATGTTGAACATTCCGTCACAGAGACCATGTTTCCGAACGGTGTCCTGCTTACTCTCTGCACCTGTCCCGTACCGTTGCATGTTGGACACGTTTCCACCTTACCGTCCTTTCCTCCGGTTCCCTTGCATTCATTGCAGGTGACGGAGTGGGGGATGGAGAGTTCTGCCTGTTTCCCTTTGAGCACGTCCTTGAGGGTGATCTCCAGATCGTATCTCAGGGATTCCCCTTGTCTGGGTGATGATTTGGATCTTGACGACTGGCGTCTTCCGAATCCTCCTCCGAACATGCTTCCGAAGATGTCGCCGAAGATATCACTTATATCATCGGCATGGGTGAAGTCATCCCAAGAGAACCCTCCGTTGCTGAACTGGCTGTTCACACCTGCGTGGCCGTATTGATCGTATGTTTTCCGTTTACCTTCGTCGGAAAGTACCTCATAGGCCTCGGATATCTCCTTGAACTTGGCTTCCGCCTCCTCCTTGGAGACCTCCGCCACATCCGGATGATATTTCTTAGCAAGAGCTCGATAAGCCCTCTTTATCTCATCCGCCGTGGCGTCCTTGGTGACACCCAGTATCTCGTAGTAGTCTCTTGGCATGTCTTATTCCTTACTTCTTCTCATCTTCGTCATCGACGATCTTGTAATCGGCGTCCACGAACTCCTCTTGTCCTTCGGCACCATTCTCTGCATTCTGTGTTTGTTGTTCAGCTGCAGCTTCTTGGTATATCCTTTGGCTTATGGGGCCCATCGCTTTCATCAGATCGTCCAGTTTGGATTTGATCGCTTCTGGGTCATCTCCTTTCAGAGCGTTCTCGAGATCGGATGTTGCCGCTTCGACAGCAGCCCTCTCTTCCTGAGATACCTTCTCTCCCAACTCATCCATCGATTTGCGGACCGAGTGGATCATCGTCTCCGCTTGGTTCTTTGCTTCGATGAGTTCGAGTTTCTTCTTGTCCGCATCTGCATACTGCTCTGCCTGTTTGACAAGGTCCTCTATCTCATCCTTGGAGAGTTTGTTGGATGATGCTATGGTTATCTTCTGTTCCTTTCCTGTTCCTTTATCTTTGGCGGAAACATTGATTATTCCATTTGCGTCGATATCGAATGTGACCTCGATCTGAGGCATCCCTCTGGGTGCCGGGAGTATACCCTCAAGATTGAATCTTCCCAAGGAGGTGTTATCCGAGGCCATCTTCCTCTCTCCCTGGACGACATTGATCTCCACCGATGGTTGATTGTCGACTGCTGTGGAGAATATCTGCGATCTCTTTGTTGGGATAGTGGTGTTCCTCTCTATGAGTGCGGTCGCTACTCCTCCCAGGGTCTCGATGCCCAGTGACAGAGGGGTGACATCGAGCAGAAGGACGTCCTTCACATCTCCCGATAATACTGCGCCCTGAACTGCCGCTCCCATCGAGACGCATTCCATGGGATCGATACCTCTCTGTATCTTGGGTCCGACGATGCTTTCGACGAAATTCTGGACTATGGGCATCCTTGTGGGCCCTCCGACCATTATGATCTTGTCTATGGAATCCACAGAGAACTTGGAGTCGGATATCGCCTGATCTATCGATTGCTTACATCTCTGGACTATCGGATCGACGAGTTCCTCGAGCTTCGCTCTTGTTATTGTCTGTATCAGGTGTTTGGGTCCTGAATCATCGGACGCTATGAACGGGAGGTTTATCTCGGTCTGCATTGTTGTCGATAGTTCGATCTTCGCTTTCTCGCATGCTTCCCTTACCCTCCAGAATGCCATGTTGTCCTTGGAGAGATCGACTCCCGTCTCCTTCTTGAACTGGTCGAGCACATACTTTGTGAGTGCCTCGTCCATATCGGATCCTCCGAGTTGTGTATCCCCGGATGTTGATATCACTTCGAAAACACCGTCGCTGAAGTCCATTATGGTGACATCCAATGTTCCTCCTCCGAGGTCGAACACCATTATCTTCTGGGATGTCCCGCTCTTATCCACACCATATGCCAATGCTGCTGCTGTGGGCTCGTTTATTATCCTTACGACATCAAGACCGGCTATCGCGCCTGCATCCTTTGTCGCTTGTCTCTGATTGTCATTGAAGTATGCCGGAACTGTTATCACAGCCTTATCGATCGTTTCCCCCAGATACGATTCGGCATCCTTCTTTATCTTCTGCAGTATGAACGCTGATATCTGCTGCGGAGTGTATTCCTTTCCGAGGGCTGTTACCTTCTCGTCGGACCCCATCTTCCTCTTTACGTTCTTTATCGTTCCGTCAGGGTTGGTGACCGCCTGCCTTCTGGCTGGCTCACCTACCAACAACTGACCATCCTTTGTGAATGCTACGTATGAAGGGAAGGATTTCCCGCCGACACTGGTACCCTCTGCACTGGGGATCATTGTGGGTCTTCCGCCTTCCATCACCGAAGCGGCCGAGTTGCTCGTTCCGAGATCTATTCCTATTATTCTTGACATGTTTATTCACCTTCCTCTTTCTTTTTGGTCACTTTGACCTTAGAGCACCTGATGACCCTGTCGTTCATGCGGTACCCTTTCTGGAACACCTCTGCTATCTCCCCGTCGGTGTCCCCGTCCACTGTGCACAGCGCTTCATGTATATTCGGATCGAACCTTCCCTCCGAGGGTATCTCGGCGAGTCCGTTCTCCTCCAGTATCTTCATGAGGTTCTGTCTTATTCCCCTTATACCTATCACCAGTTCCGTTTCCTCATCGGTCGTGGATAGTGCCCTATCCATATCGTCTACGATGGTCAACAGGTCCCTCGTCATACCCTCTGTAGCGAATTTCCTGAACTCTTCGTTCTCCTTCTCCGTTCTTTTACGGAAGTTATCGAAATCCGCCTGAAGTCTTCTGGCAATGTTCAGGTACTCTTCTGCTTTGGCGTTGGCCTCTTCAAGTTCCTTGTTCTCCTGAGCTTTCTCCTCAGTCTCGTCTGCCTTCTTCTTTTTAGACTTCTCAGTCATGGGTGTGACCTCTTTAGTTAAGATATAATATGAAATGGGGCTGGGCCCCATGTTTATTGGTTTCAATCGTCCATCGAGGGCATTCCGTCGCCGTACTGCGGCATCGGGCTTCCCTTGGATGCTATGACATCATCGATCCTGAGGATCATGACGGCAGCATCGGTTGCCGAGTTGATGGCCTGTTTTCCGATCCTGTAGGGTTCGATGACATTCAGTTTCTTCATGTCCTCGACCTTTCCGGAGAAGGGGTTGAGACCTGCGTTGATCTTGCCTGCCTTGTGCTCCTTCCTCATCTGGATGTTTATGTCGATTGGATCGAGACCTGCGTTCTCTGCAAGTGTTGTAGGGATGATCTCCATTGCCGAAGCGAATGCCTCGATGGCTATCTGTTCCCTTCCGCCTACCGATGCCGCATAGTCCCTGAGCTGCATTGCGATCTCCATCGCTGTGGATCCGCCGCCTGTGACGATCATTCCATCCTCGATGGACACCTTCACGACAGACCATGCATCGACGAGTGATCTCTCAACCTCATCTGCAACATGGTTCGTTCCTCCCCTTACGAGGATGGACACTGTCTTGGGGTCCTTGCATCCAGTGATGAAGGTCATCTCCTCATTCTCTATGTATTTGAGTTCCACGGACTCCGCGTATCCGAGATCCTCTTTGCTGATCTCCATGATCTTGTTGCAGATGTTAGCACCTGTGGACCTGGCGAGTCTCTCCATATCGGATTTCTTTACACGCCTGCATGCGTAGATGCCCTCTTTCGCAAAGAAGTGCTGTGCAAGGTCATCGATACCTTTCTGGCAGAACACTACGTTGGCGCCTGCCTTCTTGACCTGCTCCACCATCTTCTTCAGCATGTTCTCCTCTTCCTGTACGAAAGCTGAGAGCTGTGAGGGATCGGTTATCTGGATCTTTGCTTCTATCTCGGTCTTCTTGACCTCGAATGCCGCATCGACCAGAACGATCTTTGCGTCCTTGACCTTCTTGGGCATTGCCGGTGAGACGGGCTCCTTGTCTATGATCAGACCTTTGATGAGCTGTGACTCCTCCATGTTGGCCCCTGCCTTCTTGACCGTCTGTATGTTCTTTAGGTCTGCGGAGTAGTTCCCTTTCTCGTCCTTGTCGATTATCGTCTTGACGGCATCTACGACCATGTCGGCAAAGAATGATTTGGATGCGTTGACCTGTTTGCTGATCATTGCGTTCTCTGCGATCTGTTTCAGAAGTTTGTCGTCCTTGATGCTGACCTTTGTGGATACTTTGTTGAGGGTCTCCTGTGCCTTTGTGTTGGCAAGTCTGTATCCGGTCGTTATGATCGTGGGGTGCACGTTGGCATCGATCATGTCGGTCGCTTTCTTGAGCAGTTCTCCGGCAAGTATCACAGAAGTTGTCGTTCCGTCCCCTACCTCTGCGTCCTGTGTCTTAGCGACCTCCACCAACATCTTTGCTGCGGGGTGCTGTACATCCATTTCCTTGAGGATCGTGACACCGTCGTTGGTGATCACCACATCTCCCATGGAATCAACGAGCATCTTGTCCATTCCTCTCGGTCCGAGACTGCTCCTTACGGCGTCCGCGATCGCCCTTGCCGCTGTGATGTTGTTATACTGTGCGTCTTTTCCTTTATCCCTCTTGGTTCCTTCCCTGAGGATCAGGATCGGTGCATTGCCCATACCCATTTTATTCAAACCTCCAAATGTACATTCCATACTTTATTATGGAATATCTGGGAGGGTTATAGTTTGTTCTTCTATATAAACATAACTAAAAATGAATCGTTGAAAACCGGTCATTCAAGCACGGAATCTAGGTACTTGACGACGTCATTGGAACGTATGGCAAAACTCAGGTCCTCGATCCCACTCTCGACCTTCCAGAATTTCATTGTTATGATGCCTACAACCTCTCCGCATTCATTGAACAGCGGGCCTCCGCTGTTGCCATGGTTCACCCCTATGTTCAATAATATACCGGTCATGTTCCTGCCCTGGAAATAGGTCTCATGATAAGGTTGTGACACAACCCCTTCTGTGAACGCCAACCCAAGATACATTGGGTTGCCCACAACAAAGAGCTTCTGTCCATATTCAAGATCATCGCTGTTCCCGAATCCTACTGTGCGAATGTTCTCGGGGGTGTTCTCGAATGTCAGGACAGCTATGTCCTTATTCACATCGAATACCTTTAACAAGAGTTCATGTTCGACCTCACTTCCGTCGAACATCGCAATGACCATGTCATTGGCAACACCTTCCGTGGATATGACATGGGCATTCGTGATCACAAGGATCCCGTTCCTGTCGGTAACGAATCCTGTTCCTTCACCAACCTCTTTGCCCCCATCCATACATTTCAATTTGACAGATGCGGATACCATATCACTGGGAGACATCCCCTGATGTTCCTCACCGTCATAGTGGACATAGACCACTGTGCATGATATCAATATCGCAGACAGTACTATCGCCAGAGGTGTGAGGTATTTCGTATCCATGTTTTTTTCACGTTCCTGTTTGACCGTGGATTCATTGAAGTGCGTCTGACCTTTTGGTCTCCAGCAGCTTCTTGTATTCTATGGGTAGGACCTTCAAGAATAAATCTACATTGTTCTCCCAATCGTCAAGGATACTCTTTGCCTTTCGACTTCCGGTGTGTTTGAGATGTGCTTCGAGTATTCCCTTCAGTTCGGAAAGGTCGTTCTCGGATTCCACGAGGGATAGTTCTACCATGTCCATGTTGCAATGTCTGTCTAGATCACTATTCTCATTGAGAACGTATGCCACACCTGCGGACATCCCTGCGGCGAAGTTCCTTCCCACTTCTCCCAGGATCACTACTTTACCTCCGGTCATGTACTCACAGCAATGGTCCCCCGCTCCTTCAGCAACGGCCGTGGCACCGCTATTCCTTACGCAGAACCTCTCCCCGACCTTTCCTGCGATGTACACCTCTCCACCAGTCGCTCCGTATAGGATGGTATTTCCGGCTATAACGTTCTGTCTGGGTCCTTCTCCATCATGGGATATGGATATCCTTCCCCCCGAGAGACCCTTTCCGACGTAATCATTTGCCTGACCTTTAAGTGATAAAGATATCCCTTTGGTCAGGAAGGCTCCGAAGCTTTGGCCTGCCGTACCTTTGAATGACACATTGATCATGTTATCGGAGAGATCCTTATTCTTACGGACCATCTCTCCCGACAACATTGCCCCGACCGATCTATCGAGGTTCGATATCGTATATTCTAGATTGACCTTCCTCTCAGCTTCCATCAGGTGTCCTGCATCCCTTATCATCCTCTTGTCAAGGATGTCGCCCAGCATGTTGGGTTGTCCCTTGGTACATATCCTGGGGCCTTTCGATACATTCTCTAACAGGAGTGATACATCTATCCCAAGATCACTGACATCTTCCCTCTGTATCAAAAGGTCGGAACGTCCGATTAGTTCATCCATCGTTCTCACGCCCAGATCGGCCATGATCCTTCTGACATCCTCTGCCAGATGTCTGAAGTAATTCACGATGTGCTGAGGCTGACCTTTGAATCTCTTCCTCTTCTCAGGGTCCTGCGTAGCTATACCCACTGGGCATATGTTGGATTGACATTTCCTGCACATGACACAACCCATTGCTACCATTGGAGCAGTGGCGAATCCGAACTCCTCGGCTCCGAGCATGGCTGCGATGATGACATCCCTTGCAGTCTTCATCTGACCATCGACCTGCAGTCTTACCCTATCCCTAAGACCATTCATCATCAGGGTCTGCTGGGTCTCGGCCAATCCTAGCTCCCAGGGCATACCTGCATATCTTATGGATGATATCGGCGAAGCACCGGTTCCTCCGTCCGCACCTGATATCAGTATCTTATCTGCACCTGCCTTCACCGCTCCTGCGGCGACCGTCCCTACACCGGATTCCGATGCAAGTTTCACATTGACATTTGCAGTGGGATTGACACACCTGAGATCCAATATCAATTGTTTTAGGTCCTCGATCGAATAGATATCGTGATGAGGAGGCGGGGAAATGAGTGTGACCCCCGGCAACGTATGTCTTGTTGTTGCTATGTCGGCGTCGACCTTGTCGCCCATCAGTTGTCCGCCCTCACCGGGCTTAGCTCCCTGTGCGACCTTGATCTGTATCTCGTCCGCATTGACCAGATATTGTGTTGTCACTCCGAATCTTCCGGATGCGACCTGTTTGACCTTTGCTCTGATGTCCCTTCCGTCTTTAGTTGGGGTGTATCTTGAGGGGTCCTCTCCTCCTTCTCCGGTGTTGCTCTGAGCATCCATCAGATTCATTGCTTCCGTGAATGTCTCATGCGCCTCCTTGCTGATGGCTCCGAAGGATATCCCCTCTCCGACGAACCTCTTCATTATTGATTCTGCAGGTTCGACCCTGCGAAGCGGTATCGATGCTTCGCTCTTGATATCCAGGGTGTTCCTGATGAAGAACATCCCGTTGTCTATGATGTCCGAGAATTCCTTGAATGCAGTAGGGTCATCATCCCTTGCAGCCTTCTGCAGAGCCTTCACCGCCTGAGGTGACCATGAATGTCTCTCCGTTTGCTTATCATCCTCTTGTTCGAGGGTGTCGGAGAATGCATTCTCATGTTCATTCAGGATGTTCCTCGATATCCTTGCGAGATCCAGACCTCCTATGTTCGATGTCGTGTTCCCGAAGTATTCTCTCACGAAATCCCAGTCAAGACCTATCGTCTCGAACAGTCCTGCTCCGATATATGACCGGATGGTGGAGATGCCCATCTTGGACATTATCTTCATTATACCCTTCTCGGACGCTTTTATGTAATTGCGTTCGGCGGTGTCCGCATCCATCCTTATCTTTTCTCTGGATACCATGTCGTCGATCGATGCATACGCCATGTACGGGTTGATCACATTCGCACCATATCCGAACAGGAGTGCGAAATGCATGACCTCCCTTGGTTCTCCGGATTCAAGGATTATACCTGTCTGGATCCTCTTCCTATTCCGTAGAAGGTGCCGATGTACCGCCGATACTGCGAGAAGAGATGGTATGGGGATGTTGTCGGCATCTGCATTCCTATCCGTCAACAAAAGATACGAACCTCCGCGGTCGACCGCTCTCTCGGCTTCATTACGTATCCTTTCCAGAGCATCTTTGAGACCGCTTTCCCCCGCGGATGAAGGGAACGTTATGTCTATCTCAGTTGTATTGAATCCCCTGTACCTGAGATTCCTGAGCAGGTCCAGTTCCCTGTTGGTTATTATCGGATGCCTTATCTTGACCATGTTGAAATTCTTTGGTTCCTGATCAAGTAGATTCTGTCCTATATGGCCAAGATATCCTGTTATGGACATCACCAGTTCTTCCCTTATAGGATCTATCGGAGGATTGGTCACCTGTGCGAATGACTGCCTGAAGTAGTTGAATAACCTCTGAGGTCTTTCCGACAATATCGCAAGAGGTATGTCCGATCCAGTGGAACCGACAGGTTCTCTTCCCTGAATGGCCATCGGTTCTATTATCTTGGATACGTCGTCATCGGTATATCCGAAGCTCTTGAGCTTATCCTCCATATCCTTAACGGACCTTCCCACTTCCCTTCCCGATGATACCTCATCCAATTCCAGTCTGTTCCTGTCCAGCCAATCCCTGTAATTATGTGAGGAGGAGAGCTCGCTCTTGATCTCCTGGTCATAGATCACTTTGCCTTCCTGGGTGTCAACAAGCATCATCTTTCCGGGCATGAGTCTTCCAGCTTCAACTACATCCGAATCCGGCATCCTGATGACTCCTGCCTCAGAAGCCAATATGAACAATCCGTCCTTTGTTATGGAGTATCTTGCAGGTCTGAGGCCGTTCCTGTCAAGCATTCCACCTGCGAACCTTCCATCAGTGAACAATATAGCCGCGGGACCATCCCACGGTTCCATCAGTATCGAATGGTATTCGTAATATGCTCTGAGACTGTCCGGTATGGGATTCCTGTTGTTCCATGATTCCGGGACCATTATCGAAAGAGAATTGGACATGGACCTTCCCGACATATGGAGAAATTCGAACACATTGTCCAAGGATGCGCTGTCACTCATCCCCAACTCTACTATCGGGAACATACTCTCCATCTTGGGGAACATGTCCGAACTGAGAACCCCCTCCCTTGCCGTCATCCATGATCTGTTCCCCTTGATAGTATTTATCTCGCCGTTATGGCACAGCATCCTGAAAGGCTGTGCCAGCTTCCACATAGGCATAGTGTTGGTGCTGAATCTCGAATGGACCATGGCTATCGCGGATACGACATTCGGATCGGATAGGTCCTTGTAATAAACTCTCAGTTGAGCTGGGGTCAGCATTCCCTTGTACACTATGCATTTGGTCGAGAGACTGCAGATATAGAAGTCCTCGATCACATTGGGCATAATCATGACCCTTGATGTCACCATCTTCCTTACGGCGAATAGCTTCCTCTCCAGAACATCCTGGCCATCATAGCTTGTAATGAATACCTGTATGATCCTGGGTTCTGTCTCCGAAGCAAGAGGTCCGGGTACACTATGGTCCACTGGGACCTCCCTTTCTGCTATTATGTGAAGGCCTGAATCATTGCATCTGTGTCTGAAGATATCCATACATGCATCAGCTTGCATGGGATCCCTTGGAAGGAATATCAGACCTGTACCATACCTTCCTCTTTCGGGAATGTTCAATCCCAACCCGAGGATGAACTCGTGCGGTATCTGTATGGTTATCCCTGTTCCATCCCCTGTCTTGCCGTCAGCGTTCTCGGCACCGCGGTGTTCCATGTTCTCAAGAGTCTGGAGACCAAGCTCGACCACTCTGTGATCTCTTGTACCATCAATGTTGGCGATACAGCCGACACCGCATGAATCCCTCTCATTGTCAGGGTCGTAAAGACCTATCTTTCTCATCTTTACCGCCTTTTCAGCGTATGAACAGCAATTCCCTGTACTTCGGAAGGGGCCACATCTGATCGTCCACGATCATCTCCAATGCATCAAGGTGGTCCCTTATCCCTTCTATGTACGGCAGTACTTTGTCATGATATGCGACGGCCATCTTCCTTCCCTCGAGTTTCGAGTACTCATCGCACATCTCGTCCATCTTGTCGGCCATCGATCTTGCTTCGTCTATATGACGGGCCATCTCCTTGATCTGCTCGACTTCCTGTGAGGAATATTCCTTGAACTCCTTCTCCGTGAACAGCTGTTTGCATTTTAGCACGTTGTCAAGAAGCACGTTCTGATACCTTGTTGCGACCGGAATGATGTGGTTGTATGCCATGTCGCTCAGCACACGGGATTCGATCTCGATCTTCTTAGAGTAATGTTCCCAGGATACCTCGTTCCTTGCCGCCAATTCGACATCCGACATCACCTTTGTATCCTTGTAGATCTCGATGGTCTTCTTGGATGTGAAGTGGTCGTACACTACAGGTACCGATGTCTCTGTATCCAGACCGCGGCGCTTCGCCTCTTCCATCCAATCGTCGGAGTATCCGTTCCCGTCGAAACATATGTCCTTTGAGGCCCTGTATGTCTCCCTGGTCTCGTCCAGTATGGCCTTCATCACAGGGTCGCCTGCCTTTACTCTTTTATCGACAGCTTTCTTGAACTGCCTCATCTGATATGCGACGATCGTGTTCAATACCGTCATCGGTGAGGCGCAGTTGGCTGATGAACCGACCGCTCTGAACTCGAACCTGTTCCCTGTGAATGCGAACGGTGACGTTCTGTTCCTGTCGGTGTTGTCAACCAAGAGTTCCGGGATCTGGGGGATACCGATGCTGTAACCCTTCTTGTCCTTGAGCTTGACCATGTCCGTTGTCTTCAGCAGTTCTTCGAATGCCGCAGTGACCTGCATCCCCAGGAATGAGGATATTATAGCGGGAGGGGCTTCGTTCGCTCCCAGCCTGTGGGCATTCGATGATGTTGCTATCGACGCTTTCAGCAGGCCGTTGTTATCGTAAACGGCCTTCAGCACGTTGGCCATGAACATCAGGAACCTGAGGTTCTCCTCATCGGTCTTTCCGGGGGAAAGCAGAGGTATACCGTCCAACGTTCCTATAGACCAGTTGCAGTGCTTCCCGGATCCGTTGATGCCCTTGAACGGCTTCTCGTGGAACAGTATCTTGAACATATGGCGTTCTGCCACCTTCTTCATCATTGACATCAGAAGAAGGTTGTGGTCCACTGCAAGGTTCATGTCCTCGAACACCGGAGCTATCTCGAACTGGTTCGGTGCCACTTCGTTGTGTCTCGTCTTTAGTGGTATGCCGAGTTTGTATCCTTCGTACTCGAGTTCCTTCATGAACTCCATGACCCTCGGAGGGATCGATCCGAAGTAGTGGTCCTCGAGCTGCTGGTTCCTTGCACTGTCATGTCCGAGAAGTGTTCTCTCGGAAAGTATGAGATCGGGGCGCTGAGCATAGAGTGCACTGTCGACAAGGAAGAACTCCTGTTCCCAACCTAGGTATGCGAATACCTCGTCATCACCCATCCCGAAATATTCCAGAAGATCGGATGTTGCGCTTTTG
The DNA here is from genome assembly GCA_023402275.1 of Methanobacteriota archaeon. GTDB lineage: Archaea > Thermoplasmatota > Thermoplasmata > Methanomassiliicoccales > Methanomethylophilaceae > Methanoplasma. The sequence continues at coordinate 27,385 of JAEXCH010000009.1, read as the reverse complement.
ATCGCTGATACCGATCTCATCAACGGTGTCTTGTAATCAAGGGCCTCGCCTGTGTATGATATGAATACCGTAGGTATGCAGAGGCAGTCGCCCATTATGAATGAGGGTGATGAGGGATCCCATGCAGTGTACCCTCTTGCTTCGAATGTGTTCCTCAATCCTCCGCTTGGGAATGACGATGCATCCGGTTCCTGCTGGCACAGCTTGTCTCCGCTGAAACTTTCGATGGATGTCCCGTGCTTATGGGGTTCCGCGAACGAATCATGTTTCTCCGCGGTACCTCCGGTGAGCGGCTGGAACCAGTGGGTGTAGTGTGTAGCGCCCATGTCCATTGCCCATCTCTTCATCCCTGCCGCAACGTGTTCGGCGACGGATTTGTCGAGGGTTACACCCTGCTCTATGGACTCATAGACGACCCTTCTCGTCTCAGAGGACAGATATTTTCTCATTGTGTTCCTGTTGAACACACTGCACCCATAGTACGCGGATGTCTCGGATGCCGGGGGTGTCGCAACCACCGGCTTTCTCTTAAAAGCCTCCTCGACCGCATTGAACCTGACGTTCACCATGGGACATAAAGTAGGATACATGTTAATAAACTTTTCTAAATGATTAGTAAAAACAATTATAATTAGACAATTGTCTAAATAATCCAAATTTGTTCATCATTACATCGATGAATGACCAATTACATTCAAAATATTGTACAGAGTGTGCATGAATAGGGGCCCATATACCGCTTACATTCTACAGAACATCTCTACGAAAATCAGGATATTATGCAAAGTTTCAACATAGTAACTTTTATTCTCTATTAACGATACGTCCTAAAGTGCATTAATCATGGTACTCAGCGTTTTCAAGTCCGGCGATGCGTTGTTCAACCAAGGTATAGACCTTGTCAAAAGGAAGGAATATGCCAAAGCGAGGAAGAACTTCGAAAAGACCATAGAGAAAGGCGGAAGGGAAGCAGAGCTTGCCGGGATCTACATCGATATCATAGACGCATGTCTTGATAACAACAATCCCAACAGGTACAACAAGCTCGCCAACAATCTGGAGAAGACCAACATAGAAGGTTTCGAGTTCGGCCTCACAGAGATAGATCCCGCACAACTTGCATTGGAGTGCAGACTTCTTGCCGAACGCGTGGTCATCGGAAGGGTCCAAGGGAATTCCGTTGACATACTCGAGAATAAAGGGAACAAGTTCCTGGACATAGCCCGAAGATATCAAGCGGAGATAGGGAACAATCCGATCAAGATAAGCGAGATCGTAGGGATACCGGTCAACACCGGGATCAAGGAGGCCTTGTACATCCAGGCATGGGGATATGAGAACCTTGCCTCCGCTGCTGTCATGACCGATCCGAAGAGGGCGGCGGAACTCCTGCAGAACGCATACACCTGCAGAAGACAGCTTGGAGAGGACGGAGAGAAGGATATGAACCTCATCAAAGCGTACTCCAAATCCGTCAAATGCTGGATCTGCGGAAGACCTTCCACCGGTGAAGGGGTACATTTCCTGGCAATGTCCAGTGATATAACCCCATTCATGAGGAACTCTGATGACGACATACTGAAATCAGCACCTCAGAACTATGATTCGGTGTATGTCTGCAGACCATGTTACACTTCGATCTCCAGGAGGTCCGACGAGATCTCCAGACAGTATTATGATAAAGCGATGCAGGAGATGAGGGCAATGGAAGCAAGACTCCAGGCCGAGATCAGAAGCGTTGCCGCATATTCCACAATGAGACGGTGAACCGATTGGACGAAATGGTCATGCTTAGGTGCAAATACTGCGGGGCCCCGCTGGACAAGAAGGACCTTGAGTCCGACTCTCCGTACATAACGTGTTCCAGTTGCGGTACCTCCCAGCAGAGGATGGATGCGAAGGCATACCTCGATCAGATGATGGGGCAGATCCAGTCGTGGATAAGCAAGACCATACCCGGCGGATTCTCCATGGCACAGACGGAGAATGTGGATTCCGTTGCAAGGTACAACATATTCAACAATAACGTCAGACCTAGGATAGAGGTGGAGTATTCCGAATACAGATTCGCGACCAATACCCTTCTGTCCAATACTCTTATGACATTACCTTTCACAACGGATAACAGCGCCATACCTTCCCACACATCCACGAAGGCATTCGAGTTCAATGCGAGGGTCAAGAGCATAGAGGCTCTGGCGGTCGATGATGCATCCAGGGACCTGGTCATGTCGGCGGAGGAGATGGCATCCGGTTATGCTATGCTCATAAACAATACAAAACTCCTGCAGGAGGACAAGCCGGGAAGGTACATCCTAATGGCGAACAACTTCAACGATGCTGCAGCGGCATTCAAGAAGATCAAGGGATACGGGCCTGTGGCAGATCGCTTTCAGGCACTTGCCGGCCTGTGTACAGGATGCGAGAAATTGCTGAACGGGGACGGCATGGGCAGCATATCCTACTTTGAGAGAGGATACGATCAACTCGTCAAGGTGAAGGAATCAATAGGAACGGATCTGAATCTGGGCATAATGTATCATGCTGTCGAGATGGAGATCACCCAAGCGAAGATCCTTGCCGACATATCCGGATTCCTGACCAAAGGAGTGGCTGCGGATCCGTTACAGATACTAAACACCATACAGAGGATAATGAGTTTCAATTATCCCAAGACGGGAAAGTGGGGATTCCTGCTCGGGAACAAGGACAGATTCAACTATGTCTTCGACAACCTGTCGAATGCCCTGAGCGCAAAGGCCGGAGGAACGCTGCTCATTGCATCAGGACCGGGTGATTATCTGATACCCTTCTGGGATGTGGACCTCAGATACAGTTTCCAGACCGGCGCCATGTGGGCGAAGAAGAGCGTGGAGGTCGTGGAGGACCTTCTGATACCGGCGGATTTCGTTATCGACCCATTATGTCTAAGCAACCCGCGCAGTGCACTCACCGACATATTCTCGGTAAGGCCGGAGAAGAGCATACTGTCCGGTATCAAAGGAACGGAAACAAGCATCAGCGACGGAGAGGGGATAGGAAAGATCTCCAACAACGCCGCACAGAACTCTCCAGGGACCCGCAAGATAGTGGTCCCCTTGAGCACGGAAAAGGAAGCTAGGAAACTTGTGAGCGAGTATCTCGCAGTTTGCACAAGTCAGGATTCCAAACTGAAACTTAGCAGCCCATACGTGAAATCACTCATCTACATACCATGCGAAGTAAGGGGCAACAGCGTGCAGGTACCTTCGGGATTCGGCAAGCTGGTACCTGAGCGCGTGAAGAGGATGGACCCCTCACAGATGATAATAATATAAACAACGGAAAGGGAAAGAAATGAACAACAGAACATTGTCGGCGGTGACACTGGGACTATTCTTGGTCTCATTGGCCGTCGGTCTGATAGTCTTCGTCGCCACCGGATTGGGAGCGGCGATAATATTGTGGACGACCATGCTGATATTCGGTATAGCCTTGCTTGCCATGTCATTCATGTATTCCGGCGAAAGCGGGAAGTTCGGCCCTTCCGATTCCATCTACAGGATGGTGGGGGGCATACTCGTAGCTGTGATCGGTCTGATCGGAATGCTATACACATTCACAGACCTGAGCATATGGATACTCGTGGCAATATTCCTCATTGCATTGGCATTGGTGGGAATATCGGTGGCCTTGGTCAACGGAAAGAAGGAGGGACAGTGATATGTCATTGGATAAGACAGTGGAAAGTCAAATGAAGAAGAACCAGTCCCTTGTCGAGAGGATAGGCCTCTACATCCCCATCTATAAAGGATACAAAGAGAAGAACCTCCGCAGGGACGAGGACAGAGCAGTGAGGACGGAAGTGGCAAGGGTACTCGAAAGAGTGAAACTCGATCTTGCGACCGTCCAGAGAGCAGCGGTCAACGATCTCGATCTCATGAGGGACACCGAGAGGATCAGGAGCAAGACCGACCGCTACTACATAGATGTGAAGAAAGCGGTGAACGGATACAGCGCATTCCATTCATCAGTTAAGATAATGGAATCGGAATTGGACTCCCTGATAGAATGGGATGCCAAACTGATAGATGATGCTGTATCCTTGAAGGATCAGACGGCATCGATCGTCACCATGATCGACTCCGGAGACAAAGGACTGAAAGCCCCGCTCAGGGATCTGGAGATAACCGTGGATAAACTGATAGAGGATTACAACGGAAGAGAGACCGTGATGAGGGGTTTCACAGAGTGAGGTGACCTAAATGGCAGAGAAAAAGACGAATGTAGTATTCTGGGCGAACCAAGGTCCGGATGACATAATATACAGGTCAGAGCACGATGACCTCAGAACGATAACCTCGGTTACGGTTCCTGAACATGCCGTCGCCCTTTTCATAAGGGACGGACAGTTGGTCGGAACACTGGAGCCGGGAAGACACACGATAACATCAGCTAACGTCCCCTGGTTGACGAAACTGTACAACCTTGCATTGGGATACAAGGAGACACCATTCAAAGTATGGATAGTGTTCGTTTCCCTGAAGATGTTCAACGGGAAGTGGGGCATCAGGAGCATGATAAAGGCAGCTCAGGAGTATGAGGTGCCCATAGTCCTGATGGCCAACGGTGATTTCCAGTTCAGGATCAACGATATCTCTGTGTTCTACACACAGGTCCTGGGAGGTCTGAACACATACTCCACAGGTGATGTCAACTCCTTCATGAAGAGTTTCATCAATGAGCAGATAATCCAGCAGATGAACAACCAGTACTACATGGACATCATGGAGAATCTGGAGAAGGCGTCCACGAACACAAAGATCCTGATAGAGCAGTACTTCACACAGAGAGGTATCGAACTCCTGTCACTGAAGATCAACGAGGTCCTGACAACGGATGAGGACCGTCAGAAGGTGTTCAACTACCTTCAGTTCAGCAGTAAGAACGGAGAGGCCTTCAGGAGATACGAGGTCATGGAGAGCATGGCCAACGCCATCGGAGAATCCACAGGAGGTGCGGCAATGGGTGCAGGCATGCTTCTGTTCCCTCAGATGTATCAACAGCTCCAGCAGCAGCCTGTACAGGGGGTCCAGAACCAACAGCAGCCGACAAAGGTCATGTGCCCCACATGCGGCGGTCTGAATGACTATCCTTACAAGTACTGTGTGAACTGCGGACAGCCATCGCCGATGGTGGCTCCCGGGCAACCAGTTCAGGTAGCGGCCCCGGCTGGCAGCGGCAATGATAACAAGGGAGCAAGTGCAAGTGGCGGAGAGATGAAAAGATTCAAGAACTGTCCATATTGCGGGGAGGATCTCAGCGGTCTTCCAAAGATACCTAAGTTCTGTCCATATTGCTCAGAGCAACTAAACTGATCCGGCTTTGCCGGACCTTTATTTTTTCATTATTTGATCTTAGCATGGGCTATGCATATATTATTTATTTAGAAATACGATTATCGTAGCAATAATACGAATAACAAGATTATTGTTGAAAAGATTAGTATAAATAGTAGTAAAACTATGTAGATGTGGAGGTTAGTGAAAATCGCGAAAAGTAATATGTCAAGACCCTGCGGCGAGAATGATTCAATATCGGAGATAGGCGTCAAAGTGAAAGACAGGTCGATTGACACTTTCCGCTGTACGTCCTAAGGATGTTCCGGATCGTTCGCAAGACTCAACGGATGACCGCAACAATCCGGCCTCGGCCGGCCTTTACCCTTCGAGGGCTTGTTGTTCTTTTCATTCCCTTATACTCTGTGGCTTGAACCCTCTCAATCTGAGAGCGTTCGTCACCACGGATATAGAGGACAATGACATCGCCGCTGCCGCAAGCATCGGCATCTCCGGGATCATACTCAATCCAAAAAGATATGGGATACCGGCTGCCAGAGGTATGCACACCGCATTGTAGCAGAAAGCAAGGAAAAGGTTCTGTTTGACATTCTTCAGAGTTGCCTTTCCTATCTCCATGGTCGCAGGTATGCTTCTGACATCATCATTCATTAGAACGACATCAGCCGCACCTATCGCAATATCCGTACCGGAGCCGATGGCAAGACCGATATCCGCTTGTGTCAAGGCAGGAGCATCGTTTATTCCATCCCCTGCCATAGCAACGTTCTCGCCCTTTACCTGAAGATCCTTGATTATATTCAGTTTATCCTCGGGCAGGGCCTTTGCATGTACCTCTTCGATACCGGCGGCCTTAGCGATGGCCAATGCGGTCCCTTCCGCATCGCCGGTGACCATTATCGGTCTGATGCCCATCTGTTTAAGTGATTCCACTGCCTGAACGGCCGATGGCCTCAACGGGTCCGATATCGCTATCGCACCTGCAAAATTCCCATCTATCGATACGAATACGACGGTCTTACCTTCTGATGAGAGCTCAGATGCATTTCCGAGATCCTGGATCCCTTCGGTTCTCAGCAGTTTCTCATTGCCTACGACAACATTCTTACCATCAACGGTACAACGAACCCCTCCTCCTGTCTCGGACATGAAATCCGTCGGTTGAGGTATCGTTAAGTTGCGTTCTTCAGCGAATGAGACTATAGCCTTTCCGAGAGGATGTTGTGAATTGAGTTCAGCAGATGCAGTTAACCTTATCAGTTCATCCTGATCCATATCCGATATTATGTCAGTGACCTTCGGCTTTCCTTCCGTTATGGTGCCTGTCTTATCCAATATGACAGATGTTATGTTGCCTGATCTCTCCAGAGAAGAAGCATTCTTGAACAATATCCCATGTTCTGCTGCCTTCCCTGTACCGACGGTTATAGCCAACGGGGTTGCAAGTCCCAGCGCACAGGGACATGATATGACCAACACCGAGATCAATACTATCACCGAGAACTCCACTCCCCTTCCGGCAAGGAGCCAGAGCAGACAGGCCGCTACAGCGATGAGGATGACCACCGGCACAAACACCGCTGCAACCTTGTCAGCGATCCTAGCAACAGGCGCCTTGGTTCCCTGAGCATCCTGTATCATCCTCACGATCTGGAAAAGTACAGTATCCTTTCCGGTCTTTTCGGCCTCCATCCTGAGACTGCCGGTGGTATTCATAGTTCCGCTGTGTATCAGATCACCGACGGATTTCGATATCGGCATACTCTCTCCGGTGAGCATTGATTCATCCACTGAGGAATTCCCCTCGATTATCTTACCATCTGCCGGGATCCTTTCACCCGGCCTTATTATTATGATATCGCCCACGATAAGTTCGTCTGCCGGTATGGTTACCTCTTTACCATCCCTTATGACATTTGCAGTGGGAGGTGCCAGATCCAGAAGTCCTCTTACAGCATCATTTGTCTTAACTTTCGATCTTGACTCGATATACTTTCCAACCGAGACAAGTGTTATTATCATCGCGGCCGAATCGTATACGAGGGAATGTGTAGCATGTCCATCGCCTGCGAATATCTGCACTGTGGCATACAGACTGTAAACCACTGCCGCAGTGGTACCCAAAGCGATCAGGGTATCCATCGTGGGGGTCCTTGCAATTAGTGCTGGGTATCCCTTTGTATAGAAACGGCGGCCTGCTATCAGAACAGGTATGCACAATAACAGTTGAACTATGGCATATATCTTCGGCTCATCATGGAAGGGAACATTCAACCCCACCATCGGACCCATTGCCAGGATCGATAACGGGATCGTGAATATTATCGATATTATGAGTTCACGTTTTATCTTGATAGCGTTCAGCCTTTCCCTTTCGGCAAGAACATCAGGATCATCCTCCAGAACATCATAGCCTGCCTTCTTTATGGCTCTGGCTATGTCCTCTCTTTTGATCTTTTCAGGATCATAGGTTACGGAAACGACATTGTTGGAGAAGTTAGCGTTCGCTTCTATTACCCCGTCCAACCTGTCCAACGATCTCTCTATTGCCGCAGAGCATGCGGCGCATGTCATACCGTCGGTCTTGAGGGTTACCCTCTCAGGCTCCTGTACCATCAGAACAGTCCACGCTTTACCTTTGCACGGAATCCTGCATCCAGCACCGCGCGTATGAGATCGTCGTCGCTGACGTTCTCCTGAATAACAGTTGCTGTTCCCTTTTTAAGGTCTACATCGACCTCGCTTACTCCGTCTATCGCAGAGAGAGCTTGGTCGACCTTGCTTGAGCACATCCCGCAGGACATGCCGTCTATCTTAAGGACTGTCTTTGTCATGTGTATGTAATCCGAGTGAGAGTATAACAGTGTTTCCTATCATATAGGTATGAATTAGTAATGTATATACTGAAATAGCCAGTTGATACATTCTATTGTGTTATGATATGTATTACATGGAGAATGAGCCTGTCTCTGCCTGCAAGGAATTAATACCTAATTCTGCAATCCAGTTCAAGTGAGCTTAAGATGAAGGAGCTGAAAGATTACGTTACGACCATACCTGATTTCCCCGAGGAAGGGATAATGTTCAGGGACATAACGACCGTCATCCAGGATCCGGACGGATTCGGATTGGCAGTGGACGGTCTGGTCGATATGCTCAAGGATATTGATTTCGATCTGATACTAGGTTCGGAGTCCAGGGGTTTCGTGTTCGGTGCACCTGTGGCATATGCTATGAACAAGGGATTCGTACTTGTCCGTAAGAAGGGAAAACTTCCGAGAGAGACCATAGAGGAGAGTTACGAACTGGAGTACGGGAAAGCCACACTGGAGATGCATGTGGACAGTGTGAAGAAGGGTCAGAGAGTGGTCATCGTGGACGACCTGATCGCGACCGGAGGTACCACCGCGGCAATGATCAAGATGGTTGAGAGACTCGGTGGAATTGTTGTCAAGAACTGTTTCGTCATGGAACTTGCTGGCCTCAACGGAAGGGATGCACTGAAAGGATATGACGTGGAATCCCTGATAATCTACGAAGGAAAATAACCCTCAATCAAAAATCACTCAGCATGTCTGGGTGATGATATATTTTCAATTTATTACGTGTTCTTTAACAACTTATATGTACTAATAACATATAAGATAACATATAAGATAACATATAAGATAAGAGGACTAAAATGAACGACTGTTCACCGCCGTATTCAATAACAGACGAGATGCTCATAATGGTCTCGGAGATATCTGAGCTCCTTGGCAGATTGAATGCTGTGAGTGATCTGACCAAGCATCCCAAGCTCAGGAGAAGCAACAGGATAAAGTCCATTCAGTCCTCTTTGGCGATAGAGAATAACTCCCTCTCATTAGAACAGGTATCAGACATCTTGGATGGAAAACACATATTGGGCCCTCCGGATGAGATACAGGAGGTAAAGAATGCGATAGATGCCTACCGACTTCTCGAAGATATCGACCCTTTCAATCTCGATGATCTGCTCAAAGCACACAAAGCTATGACTAACGGAATGATCGATGAATCGGGAGCATTCAGAAAAGGAGCGGAAGGTGTGTTCTCAAATGAAAGGTGCATCCACATGGCCCCGCCTCCCGATATGGTCCCTATTCTGATGACCGATCTCTTCAACTGGCTCGGTAACAGCAATGCGCATCCGCTGATAACATCAAGTGTATTCCATTATGAATTGGAGTTCATACATCCTTTCAGAGATGGGAATGGAAGGATGGGAAGGTTCTGGCAGACGGCCATACTTATGAAATGGAAACCTATATTCGCATGGATACCGACCGAGAGCATGATCTATGAAAGGCAACAGGAATACTATGATGCGATAGCTGCCTCTACAGAAGACGGTTCTTCCAATAGATTCATAGTATTCATGTTAAAAGCTATATTGGATTCGATCAAAGAACTCACCGAAGAAGGAAACGCTCCAGAGTCATCAGATCAATACGTAAAGAGATTGATGGCTGTTACAACAACTGATCCCAAGAGTGCGGCTGAATTAATGGAGATGCTAGGATTGAGATCAAAAGCAACATTCCAGAAGAATTATCTCAAGCCAGCACTGGAGGCCGGCTTAGTAAAGATGACTTTGCCAGATAAACCTACTAGCCGAAACCAGAGATATTTCAAGGGATGATCCATCACAATACAAGTTTGATCCCGATCAATTGATATTTCCTTGTATAATAGAAAAAGTAACCAAAATTCTGACTTTTTCCTTGTATGGCAGAAACATTTGATGGAGGGCTTGCCGGGATTCGAACCCGGGTTTTCGGCTCCGAAGGCCAAAAGGATGATCCTCTACCCCACAAACCCTTTGTTCCGGAATATGCACAATGATTATTTAGTCCTGATTAGGAACATCCTTGGTTGCCGTAATAGATATTTTCAGATGATCATCGTTCCTGCATCAGCAATTATATCAGGAAAACGAATGAGATATCATGATGCATCCGATTATGGGCGCAATTTAGTGCATTAACTAGACAAATGATAGTATGGATAGGATGTCAAAATAGCAATAAATGCAAACAGAGACAATTATTGACAATGGATGACTGGGATCATCCATTGTCTTGGTTTATTTAATTGATTTTCTTGCAGAACATATCCACGGGCACTGTGAAATCAGCACCGAAATACTGGTCCACAAGCTTCTGATGCCATTTTATGGCCCAGCCTTCTTCGAAGAGTTCAGGATACATAGCTTCAGCATAATATGCTACCCTGATCACCACTGGGATCCCGGTTGAGTAGATATATACGTCGCCGTCGGTCCAGGCATGGTGGTTTTTATATTTTTCTTCATACGAGGCAATGCTGGCAGCAGTGAAACCGCTACCTCCGTAATTCGAGGTAGCGCCCAACAGTAGGCAATCCGAGGCATATTTGCTTTCATATATCCAAGTATCTCCCACTGCGACCGATTTGGAATTCTCCGTCCAGTCGGCAAGATTTTTGCCGCCCGCCATTTCTAGCATTTTGTTGTATCCGGAGGTGATCCCCGTCAAAGAAGACGCTAATGCCGAAAGTATGACTGTGGTCGTACCTTTGCTGTTTCCTTCGATCTTTTCGATTTCTTTGTATACTTGATCGCAGAAATCCATGTAATCTACTACATTATCCCCGCGGTCCAGAAGTATACCGAACACGGCTAAGGATCTCATGTCATCTCCGGGATCCCTGCATTCCATGCATAGGACGTCTATACCATAATCATTGAGAATTGCAATGTTGGTATCTGAATCAAGATCATACATGCTGCTGTACTCTGTCAGCATCACATCGGCGTTCAATCTGGATATCAGAGTCATGTCTGCAGCAGTACCATTTGTCGATATCTTCGTTACGGAACCGTTCGCGATAGCCTGATCAACCGGATAGTCCCTTATTGGATCCAGAGTACTGTAGGCCGCACCAACCATCAAATCGGTCACATCAAGGATATTCATTAACGGAGCAAGGTTCGATCCGCACAATACTATCAGATTCTTGATTGGGTATTGTACATTGACCACCTTACCCTGTGTATCCAGAACTTTTACCTTCATGTCTTTCTTTGCGACCATATCCTTTATCAATGCAACATCTTTTTCCGTGACGCTCCCAGAACAGTCAGCGTCTGCAAACGGGAAGTCTGCAAGGGTCCTTTCACCTGCGATTATGCTTTCGGCTATCGCTACATCGACCTCGTCTATGTAGCAATTACCGTCAGAGTTCCCATATACAGTGCCGGTTCCTTCCGCCACATCGGGTATTTCAATTTTTTTGTCATTCCCGTTCAGTACGAAAATAGCCACTGATGCCCCGGCAACTATTACAATAACCGCAACGAGGACTACAATAATTTTGTTCATTGGTCATTACCTCTTTCCAATTGGATGTATATCCCAACTCGAATATTATTAGAACTATTTAATCATGTATTAACCTCGATCTTTCTCAGATTTGTATGGAAACCATGTAAATTACACCAAATATTGCATATTATGCACATAATTGGAGAGCTTCGAATCGACAATCGTATATATTGTTAGAAAAATACTAAATTGGATGTATAATCCAACCATTAAATCATTTAACTGACCTTAGGACGGTAAATCCCAATGTATCACCTAACACTGAATGGCATTGATTTTGCATATGGCAAAGAAAAGCTAACCCTCAACAATATCACATTAGATATTAAAAATCCACAATTGATATCCATAATAGGCCCAAACGGTGTTGGTAAATCCACGCTCATCCATTGTATGAACCGGGTTCTATCTCCTGTCAAAGGAACGGTCATCATAGATGATCTGGACATTTCAACAATTAAAATAAAGGATCTGGCCCGTAAAGTGGGTTATGTACCACAGGCCGCCAATGATACATTCCCGCTCACTGTTGTGGATACGATATTGATGGGGAGGAACCCCCACAATAAATGGAGAGGCGATCACAAGAAGGACATGGAGATCGTCAAGAAGGTCTTGGAGATGATGGATATCGTTCCATTGGCAATGAGACCCTTCAACGAACTTTCTGCCGGACAACATCAAAGGGTCATGCTGGCAAGGGGTCTTGCACAGGAACCTGACATCCTGTTGCTGGATGAACCGACTGCCAATCTGGACATCAGACACCAGATGGATGTTACAAGACTTCTCAAGAAACTATCTCTTCAAAAGGACATAGTGATCATAATGATCAGTCATGATCTGAATCTTGCCGCCAAATATTCAGACAATGTGATAATGATGTCTAACGGAGGAATATTCGCTGTAGGAAAACCGGAGGATGTTATCACGAAGGAGAACATAAAAGCGGTCTACAATGTGGATTCCGAACTAATAGAACATGGTGGCAGACCTCATATGATACTACTCGATCCGAATTACAGCGAGGCCGACCTAAAGACCAGGGATGGATCGTATGTTCTCGGTGAAATAAACATTGAGGGGGCATGAGGTTTACCCATGCCAGATTCCAATATTATAACTTCAGATGATGTCGATCGAGTTTATCACAAATACATATTCCGTAAGATACTGTTCATATTGGTCGTTCTGCTAGGATGCATCATAGTTGCGGGTATCTCATTATCATACAATGGCCTCAATCTGAGTTTTTTAGAATGTTATGAGTACATCATCAAACACATAATCGGTCATGAGTATGTTCTCCACTCAGAGGAGTGGTTCATTGACTACAATCTATGGAATATCTATACTCCACGCATAGCCATTGCGATCATAGCCGGTTGCGGATTGGCTGTTTGCGGGGTAATAATGCAAAGTGTTTTTTCCAATCCTCTTGCAGACCCATACACAACGGGTATTTCGGACGGTGCAACATTAGGGGCCACGGTTGCAATAATAACTGGTCTGTCCTTTGCCAACGCCGCTGCTTCTATGGGTATCGTCATAAACGCATTCGTCGGCGCTCTGATACCCGCCACAATAATAATTCTGATTACAAGTGCAGTAAGGATCAGTCCGGCCACCTTGATACTCATGGGCGTGGCCCTATCCGGGATATGCAGTGGGCTTCAGACCGTCTTGATGTATTCCGCAGGGCCGAACGAATTGACCGAGGCGCTTCGCTGGGGGATCGGATCATTCACCCAGACACAATGGAAGGATTGCTATATTCCCGCTGCGGTCACACTCGTCGGTGTTGTCATTTCCGGATTCCTTTACAAAAAACTCAACTTACTTACTTTGGGCGAGACAGGAGCAAAGAGTTTGGGCATGGATGTAGAAAAATTCAAGATCTTGTGCATGTTGATAGTAACATTTGTTGCAGCATCCATCATTTGTTTTGTAGGGGTGATCGGATTCGTCGGACTTATCGCACCGCATATGGTCCGTATGATCCTGGGCGGAGATACAAAATATGTCATCCCGGCATCGATGATAGTCGGTACATTGTTCTTGCTGCTATCGGATCTGATATCCCGCATAGTGGTATATCCTGATGAGCTTAGAGTGGGGTTGATAATGTCGGTCATCGGTGCGCCGATATTCCTATATATGATCCTTAAACGCAAGAAAAGCTATGGAGAGGTCTTCTGATGGATCACGAGACCTACGATGTCGAAGTAGCGTATAACGCCTCTACCAGAAAGAAATGGCTATACATAATGATAATTTTCATTTTGATGGCAATTGCCGCTATCGGAACATTGTTCATAGCGCAATTGCATATGACCGTAAGCGATGTCATAGATGTCCTCATAGCCCACATCACAGGCAATACTGCGGGAAATCCCATTTTCGATCTGGTCGTTTGGGAGTACAATGTCCCAAGAGCATTGCTCGGAGTGATCGTGGGTTCTTCACTGGGGGTCGGCGGGGCGATCATGCAGTCCATTATGCGCAATCCTCTCGCTACCCCATATACGACAGGGGTCTCTGCAGGTGCTTCAATGGGTGCCGCTCTGTTCGTTTACCTCGATATAGCTATCCTATGGACCGGGGGATACATGTCAAGTGTGGCAATAAATGCCATAGTGTTCGCAATGATACCTACATTGGCGATCCTATTCGTTTCACAGAAGAAATATGTCACTCCCACCACGATGATCCTGGCAGGGATCGCAATGATGTACATATTCAGCTCTGTGACCAGCCTGCTAATGCTGCTTGCCGATCCCACCAAAGTTCAAGAAGCGTATATATGGAATGTGGGTTCACTTGGCCGGGCCAATTGGGACAACGTTGGTTTCGTGATAGCCTCTGTGTTGCCCTGCATGATGATCTTGTATCTACTGGCACAGCAGGTGAACCTGATGAATTCCGGGAACGTTAGCGCCAAATCTATGGGTGTCAATGTTAAGTTGGTACGCAATATTTGTTTGATTACTATAGCGATAATGACCGCCATCACAGTAGGGGTTACTGGAGGGATCGGATTCATGGGTCTTGTCGCACCCCATGTTTCGAGGATGATCGTAGGCTCACACATCAAATATCTTGTCCCGTGTTCAGCTGCGTTGGGCGCACTGATCCTGTTGGTAGCTGATGCTGTATCGAGGATAATAATTCCTGAGGGTATGCCTGTGGGGGTAATAACTGCGGTCATAGGAGGGCCGATATTCATGCTCCTGTTGGTTAGGGGATCAAAGAAAGTCTGGTTCTGATGTGATTGATCGAAATCGCTGGATGAAACGATTACTAAGGTGAATATGATACATCGACACATCACCTTCGAATGATCATCATACGACCTGTTGCTGTAATCCTAGGAATACCTCCATCCAGGATCGATCCCCTAATACAAACATATATCTCATCATTAGACGATGTTTTTTGAAAATAGAAACCGTCCTGTAGTTAATGGAAGAATTTGGCGATCCTTGATGAGGGTTTCACCGGACGTTCTTGAAGATAAAACCTATATTGTCTATAGCGATTCACCGATGATGTCAAAGATCATCATGAATCACGGCGCAGGCGGGGAGATCATGCAGGAATTCCTCTCCAAGCACATTGTCTCACATTTTCCAAAGGTGAAATCGGATGTCCCTCTGGACTCCATGGATGATTCCGCTGTGATAGACGATATCGTATTCACGATGGACGGCCACACCGTCAATCCTCTGATATTCCCCGGGGGGGATATAGGAAGGATATCTGTGTCTGGTACTGTTAATGACATCTCGGTGATGGGTGCAACACCGCTTGCACTTGCCTGTTCCGTAATAATGGAGGAAGGTCTAGACATAGAGATCGTGGACCAGATCATGGAGAGTATGGGAAGGACATCTCAGGAATGCGGCGTACCGATCGTTACAGGGGATACCAAGGTCATGGAATCCGGTGCTTTGGATAAGATGGTGATATCCACGTCGGCGATCGGAAAGAGATCTGACATACTGGACAAGGACATGGAGATCGCATCCTCATATCGTAAGGTAAAGGACAGATGGTGCACGGATGCCAATCTCGCCCCCAGGGACAGGATAATCGTCTCCGGAAGCATGGGGGACCACGGTGTTGCCCTGTTATCATTCAGAGAAGGATACGGATTCGAGAGTGAGATCCAGAGTGATGTCGCACCGCTCAACAAGATGATCGCCGAGGGTCTGAGGATCGGCGGCATAGTGTCAATGAAGGATCCCACGAGGGGAGGGCTGGCAAACACCCTCAACGAGTGGTGTTCCAAATCCCATGTAGGTATGGAGGTGGAACAAGCATCCATACCATTGAAGGCAGGTGTCGTTAACGCATGCGACCTCTTAGGTATAGATCCTTTGAGCATAGGTAATGAAGGAAAGGTCGTGATCGGATGTGTCGCAGAGATGGCTGATGATATACTCGCAGCAATACGCAGAACACCTGAAGGAAAGGATGCCGCCATCATAGGAACTGCCACAGAAGGACCTGAAAGGGTTGTCCTGAGGACGGAGATCGGAGGAAAGAGGATCCTTGAGACCCCTTCGGGAGATCCTGTGCCGAGGATATGTTGAATGTACAATCCTCACGAATTATACATCATACAAGAATATAGAATACGGAGCGGTGAGGAAAATCTTTATCTTTTTTGACGTGACTACAGGGTTATCTGAGTTTTTCCCGGCCCAAGGTCGCGGACCCGAACACGCAATTTCCGTGTTCATTGAGATTTGAGAATAAGGAAGGGGATATCGTTGCTGAAAATAGAGAACTTACACGTAAGCGTGGAAGAGAAGGAGATACTGAAAGGTGTGGACCTGGAGGTAGAGGAGAAGAACACCTGTGTGCTGTTCGGACCGAACGGTTCAGGTAAATCCACGCTCCTTGCCACCATAATGGGATTCGAGCACTGCAAAGTGACAGAGGGAAGGATACTGTTCAAAGGCGTGGATATCACCAACATGTCCATCGATGAGAGGGCAAAGATGGGTATCGGCATGATGATGCAGCGTCCTCCGAATGTCGTAGGGGTAAGACTCAGGGATATAGTCGAAGCAGCGGCCGATGGTGATGAGACCATGATAGAAAGAGCAGGGGAATTCAGAATGTCCGAGTTCTTGGACAGGGACATAAACGTAGGATTCTCCGGAGGGGAGATCAAACGCTCTGAACTTCTTCAACTTACAGCACAGAATCCCTCATTCCTACTGCTTGACGAACCGGAATCGGGAGTGGACCTTGAGAGCATAGACATGGTGGGAAAGAAGATACACGACCTACTCTGCATGGACAAGACCTGTCAGGGGAACCGTGCATCGGCATTGGTGATAACCCACACGGGACAGATATTGAACTATGTAGGAGCAGATAGAGCATATGTCCTGAAGGATGGCGTGATCGGATGTTCCGGCAGACCCAATGACATACTGAAAGAGATCAAAGAGAAAGGCTACGGAGAGTGCATAGATTGCAGGATAGAGAGAAAGTGAAGGACTCCTTAGGGAAGAAGGCAACTTACGGCAGGGACATAGATCTATCCAATTTCCATGAGGGAACATATGAGCCAGAAAGGATAGATGACCTCACCGCTGCCTCTGATGATATGAAGAAGGATATGGAGGACGTCGGAATAATCCCGAGCGGAGAAGGACGTTCCGGTTCCATAATATTCATCGATAACGGAGAAAGCCATATCTCCAACAGTACTCAGGATGCGGAGATGATGTCCACAAGGGATGCCCTGAAGAAATACAACGGTCTCCCGGAATACTTCTGGAAGGCCGTGGATCCCGCCAAGGACAAGTACACCGCAAAAAGTTATCTTGAGGATGCTGACGGATACTTCATACGAGTTAAGAAAGGAAAGACCGTCACGACACCTATCCAATCATGTATGATGATAAACAGGGACCGCACTATCCAGAACGTCCATAACATAGTGATAATAGAGGAAGGCGCCTCACTAGAGATGATCACCGGTTGCACCACGAACAAACATGCAACGGAATCCCTTCACATCGGAGTGACGGAGATATTCATCGAGGACGGCGGTTCGCTTACATACTCGATGATACACAATTGGGGAGAGAAGACAGCCGTTCGACCAAGGACCGTTGCGGTCATGGGAAAGAACAGCAGATTCGTTAATAACTACGTCATATTGAATCCTGTTGGCACAATGCAAAGCTACCCTGTGGCATATCTTAACGGGGAGGGTGCATCAGTACTATTCAATTCCATCTGTCTCTCCCATCCGGGTTCGGAGATCGATACCGGAGGAGAGGCCGTTCTCAATGCTCCGGGAACGGGCGCCGAGATAATATCCAGAAGCATAACCCTTGGCGGAACCATGATGACGAGGGGAAGACTCGTCGGGAACTCCAAGGGTGCCAAGGCCCACTTGGAATGCAGGAGTCTTGTCCTTAACGATGAGGGATCCACTATAGCCATTCCGGAGCTGGAAGCTAACGTTGCGGATGTGGAGATGACACATGAGGCGGCTGTGGGGAAGATAGCCCGGGATCAGGTCCAATACCTTATGATACGCGGTCTGTCGGAGGATGAGGCTGTCGGAATGATCGTCAGAGGATTCCTGGGCGGAGGGATTAAGGGCCTTCCCGATAATCTGAAGCAGGATATCGACGATGCGATAGAGAAATCAAATCTCGGAACATAAATGTTATATTATCGATCCATTAGATACAATTACAATTGAGCCAGGAGGGAATATTCCATAAGCGAGATCATGCAGGTCGCAATCGGTTTGTTGATCCCATTCATCGGGACATCCTTAGGTGCGGCCATGGTCTTCCTTCTAAGGAAGGAGATGGGCTCCAACATACAGAAACTGCTGTTGGGTTTTGCGGCAGGCGTCATGATAGCAGCATCTGTCTGGTCCCTTCTGATACCTGCAATGGAGATGACCGAACAGCAAGGAGGTATAACCTGGCTGCCTGCCGCAATAGGGTTCATCGCAGGGATATTGTTCCTTCTGGCACTCGATTCGATAATACCTCATCTTCATGTCAATTCCGACCAACCGGAAGGAAGACATCCTGAGAAAAAGAAGAGATCGACGATGCTTGTGTTCGCGATCACCTTGCATAACATACCTGAAGGTATGGCCGTGGGTGTGGTCTTCGCAGGCGTATTGGCAGGAGATGCCACCATCACCATGGCGGGTGCTTTCGCATTGGCCATCGGCATAGCTATACAGAACTTCCCGGAGGGGGCTATCGTCTCCATGCCTCTGCTTGGAAGCGGCATATCGAAAAGGAGGTCCTTCGCCTATGGAGTTGCATCAGGTGTTGTGGAACCCATTGCTGCAGCGGTGGTCATACTTCTGACGTCACTGTTCGTTCCCATTCTGCCATTCCTGCTTGCCTTTGCTGCAGGTGCGATGATCTATGTTGTTGTTGAAGAACTGATCCCGGAAGCTCAAGCAGGTAAACATTCCAATATATCAACCATAGGTTTTGCTGTAGGGTTCGTACTTATGATGATCCTTGATGTGGCATTGGGTTGAATTCACCGGTCGGCCGCGAAGTGATACGGATGTATACAATAACGATACATCCAACTCTCAATTACTAAGTAGAAAGAGATATAAGTAACAAAGTATACCATGAATTCAGGCATAGAAATGGTTACATTCCTTCCTTTTCCCGGATACAGACCAGTATTGAAGACCGATGAGAGAATAGAGGATCGTATATCCCCTCCTTACGACGTGATCGGAAAGGAGTATCTCAAAGTACTTCAGGATAACAATAACAACGTCACCAACCTTACACTCAAACCTGATATAGACAGAAGATACAAGGGATCCAGGAAAGAACTTGACAGGATGATAGACGACGGAAGCCTGAAACAGGATACGGATTCATTCTATCTTTACGAACAGGTCTTCAATGACCACGGGGTCCTGAAGACAAGGATGGGACTGGTCGGGATATTGAAGACAGAGAGTTATGATCAGGGGAACATAATACCTCACGAGGAGACATTCTCAAAGGTGAAGGAGGACCGCCTGAACCTTCTCAGGGATATGGAAACACACCTTGAATCGATATTCGGCATATTCGAAGGCCTTAGTCCTGAATTGAACAAGAAGGTCGCCGACAACGCACGTCTTGTCTACAGATACATGGACGAGAACGGCGTCGATCACAGATTCCACATAATAAGTGATGAGAACATCAAGAAGGAGATAACATCCGAACTCCGGGATCAGAAGATGCTTATCGCCGACGGGCACCACAGATACGAGACCGCCCTCAACTACTCTCTGGAGAACCCTGACGATGAGAAGAAGGGATACGTCCTTGCAACACTTGTCGCAGCGAACGATGAGGGGCTGATCGTTTGGCCTACTCACAGGATGATCAGTTCCGACGAGATCACAGAGGAACAGGCGATCAAAGGGATATCCTCTGAGATGACCGTGAAGGAAGTATCAGAAGAAGAGATGGTCAAGGACCTGAACAATTGGATGATGGGGCTCATGACCGGATCCGGAAAATGCTATCTCGCAAGATATGGTGACGGAGATAGCGATCTTTGGAAATTGGACACCTTTGTGGCACAGGAACTGATACTGAAGAAGATCTACGGATACGATGAAGGGAAATGCAGAGTGGAATATGAAGCTGAACTCCCTAATGTGATCAAAATGAGGGATGACAGGAAATTCGATGTCGCCGTCATTCTGAACGATCCAAGTCTTCAGACGATATGGGACCTTTCCATGAAAGGAATGAGGATGCCGAAGAAGACCACATTCTTCTTCCCCAAGATCTGGTCAGGCTTCGTGTTCTACAAGATGTCTTGATATCGGATACGATTCAAACATCTTCAACCCCTTTCCTTATCCTATTTGTTCATGTTTTTCATCAACTGGACTTATACGCATTTGAATGATCGATAGTAAAATGATCCTACAGCAGAGAAGTATAACGATATTGAGAGGAACGATGATCTTTCGATCCTGGCATATTGTGTCAGTATCGATCACAGAATCAGAGAACAAGATGGAGCCGCTGATGGGAATTGAACCCACGACCTACGCCTTACCAAGGCGTCGCTATACCCCTTAGCCACAGCGGCCTGTATTACCAGTCAAGGAGGACATTGTTATAAAGCTTTCTGGAAACGTATGCTTCGAGTGCAACCATTATAACTTTCGATTGAATCACGTGGATGATACAATGGAAGGTAAAGGAAATACCAATGGCGGAAGCAACTGGAAGATGACCGTCTTCATGGCCCTGGGCATGGCTTTCTTCATGTCGCTTGGAATGTCTCTGGTGATGACGTCCGTGAATGTAGGTTTCGTAGACAGGTTTCCATTCATATGGCTAAGATCGTGGTGCATAGGATTCATAGTCGCACTTCCGTTATCGTTCATATTACCAGTAATATTCAGGAAAGCGGCTGTGAAGTTGGGGATCGCGGGCCCGCCCAGCTGAGACATCATCTATAAGTACTCTCCAATGCCTTGAACGGATATGTTTGAGGATCTGGGAGTTCTTGAACTCACGATATCCACATTTCTTGGATTCTTATCGGCACTCATTGTCGAGTATGTCATAGTAAGAGTAAAGGAGTCCACAGATTCCAATGATGCACTGATTGGTATCTACGAAGAACTCGAATCGATAGTTGATACAATACTCTCGTTGAAGGAGACCTCATACCATCTGGACCCTCTGGAGACACCTGTTTGGGATTCCCTTGTATATGGAGGGGATATCCCCAATCTGAAATTGCAGAAGGAGATCATACTCGCATACCGTTACATAGACAGACTCAACAACTGGGAGAATGTCAGAACGAACTCATTCTTCACCACACATTCTTCCAACTCCATGCTTGATAAGGAGGTTGCAAAGAACAGGAAGGAAGTGCTTGATATGGTGGATAAGGTATTGAAGGACCTGGATGCTGTTATCAAAAGATGATGAGCGGACCCTCAGATTTCATTCGAACAGCATCCATTAAGATGATGTGGCAGGATATTCCCTATCGGACAGATATTTCTTATTTCTGCAGTTCAATAGGATCAAGAACATACCAATTAGCCCTATGAACGCAGGGATCGACATGACCCCTGTTGGTCTTATGAGAATTATTAACATCATCTCCAACACGAGTGAAGCTGCACCTAACAAAGCAAAATATTTCCATGCATCAGATTTCATCTTTGTAGAATCATAATGGTGATCTGCATCCTCACGAATGATCATTACATCTTCTTTATCCCTGTTGACCCAAATATATACAGCCATTGCGAACAATATCGCACATACGAAAAGTGAACATATTACGGGGGCATGGTCTGGAAAGAATGAACCTACCATCATAGAGGCGAATGCAGAGATGCTGCCGACTGCAAGGAGGATCTTGAATTCCCTTTCCATATTATTCCTATATCCATCCAATTAGAAGTATTTATTATGGTTCTAAAATCACATTGGTTTTAAGGATCCTTGTCTTTTTGACAACGAACATATATCATAATGTTACCATTAACCCTCCATATGAAGAAGGAGATGAGTTCTTTCGATGTCCGTTCCATAGTAACGGAGATGGCATCATTGGAAGGAGCACACGTAGACAAGATATTCCAATGGGGTGCAGGGAACGTACTCTTCCGTCTGAACGTCCAAGGGGATGGTAAGAGAGAACTTTTCTTCAGGGATAAGAAATGGTTATATCTTTCTCCGGATCGTCCGGAGACTCCCGAGACACCTACTTCCTTTGCGACATTCCTCAGGAAGTACATAACCAACGCAAGGATAGGAAAAACAATTCAAGCGGGATTCGACAGGATAACTATAACGGAAGTATTCAAATCCGATGCCGAATACAAACTGATATTCGAGATGTTCGGAGGCGGGAATGTACTCCTGGTACTTGACGGGAAGATCGTGAATTGTCTGATACACAGGACATGGAGGGACCGTTCCACCAGACCGGGAGAGGATTATATCATGCCCAAGAGCAGGTTCGATCCCGTTGAATCCACCTTTGATGAGTTCAAGGAGGTCTTCAGGACATCCGACTCCGATATCGTAAGAACATTGGCGACCGTGGTGAACCTGGGAGGCCAATATGCAGAGGAGATCTGCAAAAGATCCGGCATGGACAAGAACTCCCCGTCCAAGGATGTAAGTGACGGTGATCTGGAGAAGATGTACTCATCCCTCAGGGACATACTGTCGAAGGTCGTAGAGAACAGCGAACCCACAGTGTTCAGGGAGAACGGATCGATAGTCGACATAGCACCGGTAGACCTCATGATATACGAGGATCTTGAATCCGAGGTATTCTCGAGCATGTCATTGGCGATAGATGCTCTGATGAAGGAGATCGGTCAGGCAGAGGATGAGATGTACGTCGATCCTGAGATCGAGAAGCTCAAGAAAAGGATACAGAAACAGACAGAGACCGTTGACGAGTACAATATGGAATCGGATGACCTTAAGAAAAGGGCCGATGTCATCTACATTGAGTATCAGAAGGTCAACGAGCTGCTGACCGTGCTCGGGGAGAAATCCAAGGAGCTCACCTGGGAGAAACTGGCGGAAGGTGCCAAGAAGATACCGTTCGTGACCAACATAGATCCATCTAAGAACAAGGTCACAGGAACGTTCTCCGATCTCAACATAACATTGGATTATACAAAGAGCATAGATGCTAACGCCTCAGATATCTACCAGAGGAGCAAGGATATAGGAGAGAAGGCCAAAAGGGCCCAGGATGCGCTTAAAGAGAGCATTGCAGAACTGGAGAAGAAGCAGAAGGGATTCGATAAGGCGAGAGCTCTTGCGTTGACCAAAGCACAGCCCACAAAGCAATTCTGGTTTGAGAGGTACAAATGGTTCATCAGTTCATCAGGTAAGCTTGTAATAGCCGGAAGGGATGCACACAGCAACGATAATGTCGTTAAGAAGCACCTGAAGGAGAAGGATGTGTTCGTACATGCGGATGTACACGGGGCCCCTTCGGTCGTGTTGAAAGACGGTCTCGCCGCAACACCTGAAGAACTTAGGGAAGCGTGTACCTTCGCACTCACTCAATCAAAGGCATGGGTCGCTGCTTTGATGGAGGGTGCGGCATTCTGGGTATATCCCGATCAGGTCAGCAAGACACCTAATCCCGGAGAGTTCGTTCCGAGAGGTGCGTTCATCGTAAGAGGGAAGAGGAACTACGAGCACCATCTGAAGATGGAACTCGGGATAGGCGAGATATTCCATGAAGGAGCAAGGAAGATCATGTGCGGACCTGTAGAGCTCTTTGAGAATTGCGAAAAGTACATGATACTCAACCCAGGAAGAGGGAAGAGCGGAAGGAAATCTGGTGACTTGGCAAAAGAATTCCAAGTGCCTGAAGAAGAGATCTCGAGGATATTACCTCCTGGGGATGTCGAGATCGTCAAACGTGTGTGGAAAGAACCGGACGAACAATGAGTGCCCGCGCCGGAATTCGAATCCGAGTCAAGAGATCCGCAATCTCTCAGGATATCCAAGCTACCCCACGCGGGCGTGGTAATTACGTGCGGAAGAACAGTATCTTTTCAGATTAAGTGGTTTCAGATCTCCGGACGGGACAGGTAACGGGTTATGTATCCTGCGATCCTGTTCCTCATCTTGACCGAGTACACGTCTGTAAGGTTGTTGACCATCTCTTTGTTGTTCTCAAAGTCCCTGCTGAATGCCTGAGGGTATTTGTTGACGAGCTCAATGGAAACTCTCTTGATATATGTGGGCCTAATTCTTCCCATATCTTTCACCGATTGAACCCGATTAAGTGGATTCCTTATTTAAGCTTTGTTGGATTTGCGCGGGTGTCCACAAGATAACTTCCCTTCGGGGCATGGCCCTCTGACGCACGGAGGTCCTGCATCCTTGAATATGACGGGTGAAACCTCCTTACAAAGTGCCAGCATCCTTTCCGCCATATCCCTTATCTCCCACTGCGCTCTCTCGCAGCATCTCAGCGAGAAGAAATGCAACAATTCCCTTGCATTCATGGTTATCGTTATGTTCGTTGTACATCCGTTAGGCAGAACATATCTGGCGTCCTCGGCAGGTATCTTCTCGGAGAGTTCTGAATAGGCATCCCATATTTGGGTCATGAGATCCTCGTATCTTCTCAGAGCATCGGGATCCTTCTTTATCGTCTCAGGCACAACATACGTTGCTTCCTTCAATGGTACATACCTCTGACTCTGTTGAGAGAACGATGCTATCCTATGTCTGACCAACTGATGCGTCAAAGCTCTGGATACACCTTCCACAGAGAATGTGAAGACTGCATGTTCTATGACCGAGTGGTGACCCATGCCGACTATCTTACCGAGTGTTTTCTCCGGATCCTTCATATCCATCAGATCGGCTGATGATCTTTTAGAGTAACACGACCTTCCGGCCGCAGCGCAGATCGCATCTGCATCCTTAGTGTGTGCCAGCAACTCTACTCTCATCGTGTTCCTTCCATCGTTCTGTTCCAGATCCTGGACCTTACCGCATTCATTCTCTCTGTGTCCATCAGGTCCGCCAATCTTATGATATCGATAGGGATGTCGTCCAACAATTTAACAAGCCCGCTGACGTGTGCATCTCCTACAACGACCACGATATTGTTGTGATACTTCGATGCTTCACGTATCCTGCCCGCCATATGATCGTTCCTTTCATCGATCAGCTTTCTGACGAGTGTCGGATATCTCTTTCTCATATTGAAAATGTACTGCTCTTCATCTGCAACGAAATTCTTGCGGGTGGAGATTGTCTTTCTTTTCCCGAACATGTTATCCGTTATGGATGATAGAGAGTACTTTGTCCTTTCCGCGAAGGACATCTCCTTTTCGATCTCCTCCATTATTGTCTCTGCATCCTTATCTATGCAGATTATCTCTGCACCCACAAGCTTACCTGTGTTGATAGCGGCAAGGATCTCCCCTCCGGTCTGTACCCCGTTCTCCTCGGACATCTTGTTCTGATATTTTGCAGACTCCCGGTATAGTTTTGGAAGATCTTCTGAGATGTCATCAGTCTTAACATTCTGGGTCAAAGCAGCGTATCTTTTTTCATCTAGCTCTACGAGAACAGCATCCGGCCAAGTGTTCTTAACAATGAACGAGACCTGCTCCGCAATATCGAAGATGTGCCCTGTCCCGATCATTGTTATCATCATTATCACTATGAAGTTCTCTTAGATAGATTTGTTCGTTTGTATCAGAGAATTAAAATTGAATGCTCTGCGGCCATATGACCGCAGATAAGAGGTTTAAGGGGAAAAACGGTTTGATCTAAGGGGTTTAGGATCAACGGACCTCGATGGTTATCTTGTCGACGACATCGTCACTGGGGATGACGTATCGTCCATCGGGTCCGGCAGTCATCGTCTTGACGGGGCCTTCTTCTCCCACTCTGTATGTAATCGTTGAGGGTGCTGCTCCTTCCACCGAGAACTCATATTGTCTCTTCCTGCGTGCCTTGTCCTTCCCTATTATGTTCGCGGATGATCCTATCTTTATGACCTCGTACGATCTGAAGTAGAAGAAGAACAGGATCAGGAAGAACAATGCAGCTAGGATCAGCAATCCTATGATTATGTACGTCAATGGTATGGGAGTTGGATCATCCTCCTCGAATGTGACATCAAGATGAACGGAGTGTGTTATTTTGTTCACTGATATCTCCGATTCCGTTGATGACAGATATCCCGACCATTGAACGAAGCGGTATCCCTTGTCTGCTGTTGCTCTTAGGGTCACGTTATCGTTCGTGTCAAGTATGACAGGTTGGGAGTATGTTCTGAAGGATGATCCGTTCACGCTGTATTCGATATGACCCTTTCCTTCGATGATGTTCACTTCGAGGGTTATTAGTGCTCTTGTGTTCTTCACCTCTATGGAATGGTTCATGTTGACGTTCCTGAACGTGTAGTATCCTTGGGATATGAGTTCAGGGTGGGATACTCCGTCGATTATTATGTCGGATAGGGAATATCCTTCCACTGCTGTGAACATGAAGATCATGTCGTTGCCTCTCTGAACTGATATGATACCGGATGGTGTGATATCTGCTCCGGGGTCGGCTGTTGCTGTTATGTAGTGTTGTATACGTTCAAAGTCCACATGTATAGTGTGGTTGTTCTGAACGTTGGTGAAGGTGTAGGAACCTCCTCTCACATCCTCAAGTATTCCGTCGATGTAAACTGCTTTGACGTAATATCCCGAATCGGGAAGGAAGTTGAAGGTCTGTGAACCTCCGACAACCACTGTTATCGTTCCTGATGGGGATATCGATCCGTTACTGCCGGATGTTGCGGTTATCTGTAGTCCCGATAATACATCGAAGTATGCAGTGAATGATTCCGTTGAACCGGAAGTCGGCATAGCGATGTTAGATACCGTCTGCGTCGTACCTATGTTCGTTCCTGCACTGTTCTCCCATCTGTTCAATCCATATCCTGGAACATTTCCAATCGTTATGGTCAATGTTTCGGATCTGGACATGGCGAAGGGTACGGTGTAGGTCTGCTGGTTCAGCGTTCCTATGGTGTACTGTATCGATGCTCCCGTCGGATCGGATGCCAGTGTCACCATGACCTTATCGCCGGATGTCGCGA
>JAEXCH010000001.1 GCA_023402275.1 Methanobacteriota archaeon | reverse complement strand
GGCCTCAGGAGAGGTCAGATCTCCGAGATAGTCAGGAAAGCAACCAAGATGGGAGAGGAGACCATCGGTTGTATTGGGCTAGGAACAGATGTTTCCTTCATTATGGTAAATTCAGGCGACACAGAGTACGTCATGGGCAAACTCGCAGGGTCCAAACACCGCGGCAAAGATATCCAGGTGCAGATAGCACCTAAGAAGATCTCATACGCCGAGAGAATGACAGAGAAGGCAGCAGTCGCAACTGGTTCTTCGTAAGTCACAATTCATAGATCAAACCATTCAAACTTCTTTTATACCATAAATTTCTTAAAAATTTACCCTAAAATTTAGGGTATAACATAAATTTATATTCTTGTGAGATATACTTTATTCTATGAGCAAGAGATTAGTGTTGCGAAAAAAGTATCTTGAGAAACTATCTAACTTCCGTGACAACACTGATTTCATAAAGGTCATAATGGGAGTTCGCAGATGCGGAAAGTCCACTCTTATGACACAATTCATAGAGGCCTTAAAGGCTGATGGCATATCTTCCGATCGAATATTTCGCTTCAATATGGAGGATCCGGAATTCTTCAGCATCAGGACAGGTGATGATCTTGCCGGCATTGTATTCTCGAGGATCCCCAAAGATATCAGAACCTACGTATTCTTTGATGAGGTGCAGAGAGCAGAGGGTTGGGAGAGGGTCATCAACTCACTTATGTCCGGTACAGATGCGGACATATACATCACAGGAAGTAATGCTCATTTGTTATCCTCTGAACTCACAACATTCCTCACAGGTAGGTATGTCAGTATAGATATGCTCCCGCTCTCCTTTGCAGAATGGAAGGAACTTCGTGGAGAGGGGATGGATGATGCGACAGCCTTCCGCAGATATATGGTGTACGGGGGATTCCCTTCTATCGATCCTTCGATAGGTGATGAAGCCGTTAAGACCGCCTTGCGCGATCTATATGCATCCGTGGTAAAATGGGATGTCGCATCACGTGGACAGGTACGAAATATGGAGGAATTGGATAGGCTGATGGCGTACCTGATGCATAACATAGGTAATCCCATATCACTGAACAACATAGTAACAGGAATGGGGTCCAGCAGGGAATTGGTGGATAGGTATATCGAGCTTATGAGAGAAGCATTCATAATCTATCGTGCAGACCGTTATGATATGGTCTCATCCTCATTGAATCCGTCACCTAAGTATTATGTTGTGGACCCAGGCCTTAGGGATATGGCAGTAGGATTCACACAAAATGACATGGGAAGAGTGATGGAGAATATTGTCTATCTGGAATTGATCAGACGCGGAAACACCATACAGATAGGTAAATATGGTGCAAAAGAGGTCGATTTTGTCGCATCACCCATAATAGGTGGGAGAGAGTACTATCAGGTATGTCTTTCAATGATCGATGAATCCACTGCTGAAAGAGAAATAAGTGCGTTAGAATAGATAAAAGATAGTTTTCCTAAGACCATCTTAACCTTGGATCCGGTCGTCAAACACGTAACAGATGAGGGGATAACTGTCATGTGTATTACTGATTGGCTCATGCTGGATCAATACGCATCTTATCAGTAATAAAGTCAACATGATTATCAATGTATATCGAGAGATAATGAGATCCAAACGAAGAGGTTTTTGATATCAATGGGTCCTTCCTCTGTTTCATTCTATAGTGATCAAAGGTCCATCTTCATTGTCGATCCCGTCGGTAGGACATATACGACTCCATCAACGACAACGGTCTTGACCTCGATGTCGAATACCTTCTTGATCGATTCCTCAGTGACCACATCCATAGGAAGGCCGTAATCAATTATCCTGCCGTTCGACAATAGCATTATACGATCACAGAAACGGGTCAATAGATTTATGTCGTGCGATGCCACGACAACACTCAGGCCTCTTCTCGACAGAGCTTTCAGCATCTCCATTATCTGGATCTTATATTTGATGTCAAGATGTGCACTCGGCTCATCAACGAGCATGACTTTCGGTGTCTGTACTATGCCCTTGGCAAGAAGTACACGCGCCCTTTCGCCGCTGCTGAGCTCACTGAGTCTCCTTTCTGCATAATGTGCAATGTTGAAATCGTGAAGGGCATTATTCACCATATCGTCATCCTCCTGACTGTCCCACCATACGTTGGTAACGTAGGGCGATCTGCCCAGAGAGACAAAATCCCTGACGGTCAATACGAAATCAAGGGAGATATCGGCAGGAACTGTTGTACATATCTTTGCTATATCTCCGAGTGTCAATGAAAGAACATCCTCATCGTCGATGGTCACTGAACCGCTGTTCACCTTGAGGATCTTGTTTATACACCTCATCATCGTGGTCTTTCCGGAACCATTGGGTCCCATCAATGCCACGAACTCTCCCGGTCTGACCTTGAAGTCTATGGATCTCAAGGTCTCCTCATTCGTATAGCTGAAAGCGAGATTCTCAACATCCAGCATGGCATCATCCCCGGATTCACATGGCATATTTCCTTCCCTCCTTTACCATTATGTATATGAACAGCGGCACTCCGACCACAGATATTATGGCACCAATGGGGAGCTCTACGTAACTAAGGGCACTTTTACAGAAAATATCTGCTACCAGCAATATGTTGGCCCCTACGATCATGCTTGTCGGAAGCAACATCCTATGGTCCCCTCCGACGATCATCCTTGTAAGGTGCGGTACTATGAGTCCCACGAATCCGATAACACCGCAGAATGCTACACAAAGCGCCGTAAGAGCAGCTACAAGGATCATCATGTTCCTCTTGTAGGTCCTCGCATTCATTCCCAGATATTGTGCCTGTTCCTCTCCCAGAAGCATCATGTTAAGTTTCCTTGCGTTGTACAACAGGTACAATAGTATCAGCATGATCGGGAAGAAGATTATCGATGTCTGCTCCCACCTTAGGTTCGCAAAGGATCCGAACAACCATGTTGAGATCGAATGCAGTTCCTCTATGTTGAATGATGTTATGAGGGTGGTCCCGGCAGAAAGTCCCATTGCAATGATGACCCCGCCAAGAACGTAGTTCATAGCTCTTCCGCCCGATGCTTCGGCGACCGTCATTGTCAATGCGAATGCTGCAATGGCACCGATTATTGCAGCAATAGGTATTATGTAGTTGACATTGAAGACCGCACCAAGTGAGGCACTCCCCAGAGTGAACAACAGAACACCGAACGATGCTCCCGAGGACACACCGGTTATGTAAGGGTCGACCATGGGGTTCCTTATCAACGCCTGCATAACTGCACCCGCAACCGCAAGTCCTGCACCCACCAATAGGACGCATATGGACCTGGGCATACGTGAATAGAACAGGACCTTTGCATCAGTGGAAATAGGTCCGCCATTCATGATTATCTCCTTGACAGCCTCCCAAGCCTGGGTGAAAGAAAGACTATATGCACCCATTGTAAGAGAGAAGATATACAGAAGGACCATGGAGATGATCCCTATCGTAACAGTGATGATCATTCTCCTTTTGAGGTGAGCGGTTCCTCTGATGACCGCCTTTCCTGCCAGTTTGTCATCATCGGTAGGTACGTCTTCGAATTGACTCATTATACCACTTCAATAAATATTGGGAAAGCAGAGTTTCCTCTGCTGTTTGATCAATATTTCCTGTCAAGCCACTCTATGTAGTTGAGATACTTGTCATCCTCAACGAGCTGAGGGACTTCGACACCAAGCTCATCGAACACGATCGTTGCCATAAGGGCGATACCGTGAACGAAGTGGTGGGTCGTGTAACCTGTTGCCTGGAACGGAGCATACTCCAGATAGTATACCTCTTTGTTCTGCATGGCCTTAACGTCAGCCCACAGTGGATCGGATTCCAACTGGTTCTTGAGGGTGGTCATATTCATTGTCACACCCATGGGGTCGAATATGATGACATCCGGTTGATAGTTCAGAACATTCTCAACAGTGACCACTCCGGTAGCGGATCCAGCCATTTTTGTGGTACATCCAAGTTCCCTGAGGACAACATGCTTGAGGTTGCTTGCTCCGTATGCGTACAATGCGGATCCAGGTGCTGATATCATTATGACATCCTTTGAATCGAATCCGTTGCATGTCTCATAGATGTAATCAACGATCTGTTCCATGCTGCTGTTGAACTTCTCTGCGCGGTCCGATTTACCGAGGGCCTTACCGAGGAGTTCCATGTTCTCGTAGATAACATCCACACTGTTGTAGTTGTTATTGGTGACCAGACATGTTATTCCTATCTCCTGCAGCATCTTCATCTTTGTGAGATTGTTCGCTGTGTTCTGGAATACGACAAGGTCAGGATTCGCTTTGATCACTTGATCAGTGGTCCATCCTGTGACAGTACCGACCAATGCTGTTTTTCCATCGGCGATCCGGGTCTTCAAGGCATCAGGATAGCCTATGTCGAAATCCATGCCGTATATGAAATTGGTAACGTCATGTACACCGTTGTCGGATGTAACTCCTATGACATTCGAGGTAAGTCCGAGTTCGCAGACCATCTCCGTCATCCTTGCATCAAGCGTGATGATCCTTTCGGGGACCGTGTCAAGTTTGATCTTATTTCCTGCCGCATCGATCACTTCGTACAGTGTGTTGTCCTCTTTGTCATTCTTGTTAAGAACAAAGAAGGCAGCAACACCCGCAACAACGATCACTATTGCGATCGCGATCACGATGATTTTGGTTGTGTTAGCTTGCAAAGGTTAATCACCTGAATCCTGTGAGGAATAATAAGCATATAATATCTTTGGATGTATATGCCAATAGTTTATGTCATGGTACCCAGCATATTTTTAAGAACAGAGGATGACATTTATGGATATATCATCCAATGAATGAGTTGTAAAAATGTTACAAGTTTCCATATATGGGAAAGGAGGGATAGGGAAATCGACCGTCTCCTCGAACATCTCCTATACTCTTGCAAATAAGGGTATGAGTGTGCTTCAGGTAGGATGCGATCCCAAACACGATTCAACAAGGGCTCTGCTGGATGGCCTATCCCAAACAACTGTTCTGGATTATATCGGAAGGACATCCCCCTATGACAGGAAATTGGAGGATATCATACTCATTGGTAAACAGGGAGTAAGATGCGTGGAGGCAGGAGGCCCTGAACCGGGGGTCGGATGTGCGGGGAGGGGAATACTCAGTACATTCGATACCCTTAAGAAATTAGGCCTGGACGAAAGGGACATCGATATAGGCATCTATGATGTGCTGGGGGATGTGGTCTGCGGAGGTTTCGCCGTTCCGTTGAGGGAAGAGTATTCCGATTGTGTGTTCCTTGTTACGTCGGGGGAGTTCATGTCCCTTTATGCAGCCAACAACATACTCAAAGGGATACTGAATTTCGATAAGGGCATTCCTAAGGTGGCAGGTCTTATATTCAACAGCCGCGGGCAGGAAGAAGAGAAGGACATAGTGGAAAGATTCGCAATTGCCACAGGCCTTCCGATCATACAGATGATACCAAGGGATGAGAGGTTCTCACAGGCTGAAGCAAACGGCATTACCGTTTCCGAGATGTTCCCCGAAAGCGATCTGGCTGAACATTTTGATGATATTGCGGATACAATACTATCCATCAAGAACGGAACCTTCGAACTCAAGCACCCGCATCCTTTGGATGAGGAACAGATGATTGCCTTGGCAAGAGGGGAGAAAATAGATTATTCAGAGATCATAAGCGGATCATCGATAAAGAACATAAGCTGTAGATTATCAAAGGAAAGGAAAGAGACCAAGGAAGAGAACATATTGTATTTCTGTGCCACAACAGGTGCAGTGAACGGATGTTTCACCGTATCTGATGCGGTAACATTGATCCATGGTCCGAAAAGTTGTGCACAGATAATAATGAGCGGCAAATGCAGCAATGAGATACACAAGGTATTCGATGTGAACGATCCTCCGGAACTTCAATCCCGCAGGGTGTACTGCACATGCATGGATGACAAGGCCTCTGTATTCGGAGGCACAGGATTGCTTGAACAGAAGGTCAGGGACCTAATCAACGAAGGGAAGAGGAACATACTGGTGGTGACCACATGTACATCCGGTATAATCGGGGATGATTCACAGGGAGTCGCTGATAGGATGATGTTGGAGTATCCGGATATCAGGGTTATCATAATAGGTGTCGACGGGAACATCATGGGTGATTGGGGCGAAGGATATATCGAATCCGCAAAGGCCCTTTCGCAACTGATAGATGGATCGGTCGAGCCGGTTGATGACCACATAAACCTCATCGCAGAAAGATACCATCATCGTCAGGAAGAGAATGTCGACCGAGAGTTGATGGAACTCTTCGAACTGTTCGGACTCAAGATAAACTGCAGGTTCATGCACGAGTGCGATATGGATTCGATAGTGAACCTTAAGCGTGGAAAGAGGAGTTTCCTCTTTGCAAATGACGGATCCGCAAGAGGGGTAGCGGAGGTACTTAGCGAACATGGCATAATGACCGAATCGATGACCTTGCCCTCAGGTATCAATGGCATTAAGGAATGGGTGAACCGAATGACCGAGGAATACGGTCATCATCAAGAGGCAGAAGTATTCATTGCAAGGAAAGAATCCGAGTACCTAAGGATAATTGAGGAATGCCGCAAGAACTCGGAAGGATCGAAAGTGATCATCTGTCAGAAACTCTCATACAATGTGGATTGGCTTCTGGATCTCATGGAGGACCTGGGCGTAGAGGTATGTTCGGTACTTGTTGCCAGACCGCGTAAGAACAATGGACACATCGAATCGAAATACAATGATAGATACAACATAATAACAGATCTGGAGAACGATCAGGTGATGAACATGGTGAATGGATCGGATGCGGATTTCGTACTGACCGATTACAACATGGGGATCGATTTCGATATCCCTTATACAACATACAGCGGTCCGGGTGTAGGTATATCCAGAATATGCAGATATGCAGAAAGGTTCTCCAGGATGCCGCAGCAACCTGCCAGATTAGGATGGAGATGCAGATGAATCAAGAGATATCGACGATGGACGGGTTCACAGGCTCACTGATGGCGGTAGAGAGTTTCTCCGACATCAAAGCGGCACTTCATGGTCCGGGGGGTTGCAGGCAGTATCACGCTTTCACTTCGAAGAAATGCTATCAGCGTGCAGACCCAAAGGATCAAGGGAAGTATTGGAAACCCTTCTTCTTTGGACAGCACAGGATCCCATGCACATACATTGATGAGGCAGACTACATCCATGGTTCAGAGGCAAAACTGAGGCAGGCAATACCGATAATATGCGACGTAGATGAGGGATATACTGTGTTCATAAAATCCCCGGGAGCATCTCTCATCGGGGACAACATAACCGATCTGATATCCGAACTGGGTTATTCGAAGAGGGCAATGGCCGTCGAGGAGTCGTTGGTATCTATGCCGTATGCATTCAGTTATGATCACACAATACGTTCGATACTTGATTGGATGGATGCAGAGAAGAGACCTGTAAGGAAAGGATCGGTCAATATCCTCGGGATACCTATAACAAGCAAGGACTGGGAAAGATCAATTGAGGATATAAGGCACATATTGGAGTTGATGGAAGTGGAGGTCATAGCAACCCCCGGCGCAGGAGCATCTGTGTCCGATATGCTATCATCAACCGAAGCAGAGTTCAATCTCGTGCTTTCAAAGGAATACTGTACCCACACATCTCAATTTTATGAGAGCAGGTATGGTATACCGTCCGTGATATGCGACCAAGGCGCACCAGTCGGTTTCGATGCCACGGAAGCTTGGATCAGAACCGTTGCAGAAAGAATGGGAAAGGATCCCACCAAAGCCTTGGATTATGTGGAAAGGAGCAGACTCTTTGCATACCGCAGGATAAAGGATTCGCTTTCCTTATCGATGCAGTGCCGTACATTCTCGATAATGGCGGAGCCATCTGTGCTATGCCCTTTGACTAAATGGCTCCATAGTTATCTGGGTATGATACCTTCGTCACTCGTGACAGCACATGGTGACGACAGGGACATGATGCTCGACCTCAAGGATCACTTGATCATATATGGACTAGAGAATGCGATCCTAAGGCCCATTGAGGACAAGAAAGTGGATGTTGTATTGGCAGACGGACACACAGCAGGCATAATGGAGACCATGGGTGAATGCAAGGTCGGTATAGACCTTTCCGCACCAAGTATGAACAGGGTCTCGTTCCTTCCAAGACCGGTCATGGGCGTTGCCGGTTCATTATACATATTGGATGAGATATTCCGATTATGAATGCGTCATCAGCATCAATAGGATTTCTTTCACACAATAATGTTGATATGATCCCAATCCAAAAATTTAGGGCATATCATAATTTTTTATCTTAAGTGAATAATCCTTTGTGAGAACATGTACGGGGATTTACGATACTTCTCCCAATGATGTAATTGACCATCCGATAGTTTGAGTTAGAAGAAAGTGGAGCCACCTCAGAGATTCGAACTCTGGACCTGCTGATTACAAGTCAGCCGCACTACCGGGCTATGCAAAGGTGGCTTGAATCTGCTGTATGTTGGCATTCTTTTTATTACTTTTCATTAGAAAGGGAGTGTGGCTGTTGGTAATTAACAACCGACATCTTTAATATGTATTAGATAATCGCGCCATCATTAGATCATAGACATTGATCATGGTGATTTGAAATGGCAGACAGTGACGCTAAAAAGATGATCCGCCTCGATTACAAGGCATACTTGGCGGACAGCGACAGACTCTACGATACAACGAACGAGGAGGTCGCTAAAGAGGCAGATATCTACAACGAGAAATACACCTATGCACCAATGGCATATATCTTGGGATCAGGAAAACTCTTCCCCGCTCTCGAGGACGCATTGGCCAAAGCAGAGGTCGGTAAGGAAGAAGAGGTGCGCATACCGTCAGAGGATGCTGCCGGCGCAAGGGACCCCAAGCTCATTGAGGTCTACCCTATCAGGGATTTCTACAAACAGGAGATAAACCCATACCCCGGACTTCAGGTAACCCTCGGGAACCGCACAGGTAATGTAATGTCCGTCGGTGCAGGCCGTGTAAAGGTGGACTTCAACAGTCCGCTCGCAGGTCACGACCTTCTTTACAAATTCACAGTTACCGAGGTCATCGAGGACCCCGCTGAGAAGGCAAAGGCCGTCATGGAAGTGGACTTCGGAGACGGCGAGGGATTCGAGTTCGAGTTCCCTGGTGACAAGGTAGTGGTAACACTTCCGGAACTGACCAAATTCCACCAGGATTGGCCGGTAGCAAGGTTCAGGATCGTCAGCGACCTCAGAGAGGCATTCGGTGTCGATACAGTGGAGTTCATTGAGATATGGTCCATCGCAAAGAAGGATCAGGACAAGGAACCCGCAAAGGAAGAGCCTGCTGAAGAAGCTAAGGAATAAACCCCTTTACCTTAAACCCATTTATTTGGACGGGTGGCCTAGTCTGGATATGGCAGCAGCCTCCTAAGCTGCAGGTCGGGGGTTCGAATCCCCTCCCGTTCGCCATCGATAAAAATTTGACAATCTACAGGGCCCGAATCTGTATTTGCTTCAAGGAGAATTACACCGAGTGAAGCTGTAGGATCAAACTCGGGTGCATCTTGAACTGCATAACCTGTATTGATAAGCATATTATCAATATTCAATCTAACCTTCTCTTCAAGTTTCATTGCAGTTTTATTATGGCAATAATGCTATTATTTCCCGATTTAATCCTTTAGACAGCCTATCGGTACAATACATATGCCGTCCTCACGGCGGTACGCATATTCCCCGGCCGTCAGAACCATTAGGAAAGAGGGCTCCATCATCTTCTCTGTGTTCACTTTATCTTTGACCTTAATAAGATTCTCAATTCCCTTTTCTGTCTCTTTAGATCCCATCTTCACTTCAATGGCCCCCCACCTTCCGTCCGCAAGATGAACGATCGCATCTGCTTCCAGATCGTTCCTGTCCCGGTAATGGAAGACCTTCCCGTCATTCGCCTGAGCGTACACTCTTAGATCCCTTATTGCTAGTGATTCGAAAAGCAGACCGAAGGTGTTGAAATCGCTAAGGAGGCTTTTTGGCGAAGCGTTTAGGAGAACCGCTGCTATGGACGGATCGACGAAATGTCTTTTTGGTGATGTTCGCAATACTGTCTTGGAACGCATCGCGGGACTCCATGCAGGAAGATCCTCTGTTACAAATATGCGATTCAGTGCGTTTAGATATGATGTCAGTGTCTTCTCGGATATCGTTTTGCCGTCGTTTACGACATCATCTATGATCGTTTTCAGTTTGACGGAAGTGGAAACATTACGGGCCAATGATCTCATTAGCGAATATACGCGATTCGGATTCTTCTCAACGCCGTCTACACGGGACACATCTTGGTTTACAACGGAATCCACGTAGTCCTTGGCGTAATTCAGCGCATCGTTATTCCTGCCTACGGATGCCGGCCATCCGCCTCTTGTCATTACGAATGCAAGGTCTTCCACTTTCAAAGATGATGTTCCTGCTATATCCGAGCCGTTGAAAAGGTCTATCAATGAAACACTGCCGTTGGACTCCAATGATTCGAATAAGGACATGGGCCGCATTCTCATGCGAGCTATCCTTCCTGTTCCAGTGTGCATGACTGCATTGTCTGCAGGCACAGCTGAGCCTGTCAATATGAATTGTCCCGGTTCCCCTCGCATATCTACTGCATGACGTACTGCATCCCACAATTGAGGTGTGGTCTGCCATTCATCGATCAGTCGGGGTGTATCTCCTCTGAGGAGAATGGATGGCGCAGTATTCGCGAACCCAATATTCGATTCACGTGTGTCAGGGTCCTGCATATAGAGTATGCTTGCTGCTTTTTGAGCAGCAGTCCAACTTTTACCGCACCATTTGGGTCCTTCTATCAATACGGCCCCCATGTATCTTAGCTTAGCATCTAATGTTCTATCGACGATCCTGCTGAGATATCTCTTGTCCACAGGATAGGATATGGTTGAATGTATTTTAATAATTCCCTATTTTGGCAGTAT
Organism: Methanobacteriota archaeon; assembly: GCA_023402275.1. Taxonomy (GTDB): domain Archaea; phylum Thermoplasmatota; class Thermoplasmata; order Methanomassiliicoccales; family Methanomethylophilaceae; genus Methanoplasma. The sequence continues at coordinate 9,305 of JAEXCH010000001.1, read as the reverse complement.
TTCACTCCCTGTTTTGGCAGTATTTCACTCCCTATTTTGTCAATATCTCATTCTGTAACTTCAGTAGATAAGGAAAGGAACGATATCGAAGGAGATCAGTGATAGAAGGGAGATCAGGTTTAGGGGTTACTCTCTTCTGGATTCACTGTATGTTTGAGCAATGTTCATGTTTCTGCTCATTAGCAACAATTGAATAATATTTGGATATTTATGCAAAACAGGAATTACATTCCCGAAAATACTAAATAATCGCCTTGATAATATTGATTTATGATAAAGAGAACAATCGAGGAATGCATCAAAGAAAGTGTGAAACAATGGCCTGTCACACTTATCACGGGTGCCCGGCAAGTAGGCAAATCCACTCTCTGCGGCAAATTGAAAAAAGACCTCAGTTATAACTACGTATCCCTCGATAATTCTTTGGAAAGGAATTCTGCGATCTCAGATCCCAATATGTTCCTTAAACTTCATCCTTGTCCGTTGATAATCGATGAGATCCAATATGCACCTGGATTGTTCAACGAGATCGAACACATAGTCAATGAGAAAAAATTCGAGACCGGAGACAATTACGGCATGTTCATATTGACAGGATCACACGCATACAGCCTTATGGAAGGCGTGACAGAATCCCTTGCAGGAAGGGTGAACATTGTGGAGATGTCACCTCTCAGTATGAGTGAGGTGTTCTCTGTAGAGGAGAAACCATTCACAGTGGATATAGATAGAATAGTAAAAAGAACGAAAACGTATAAAATCGAACCGACAGAACTTTATGAAAAGATCGTCAAAGGAATGTATCCTGAGCTATATGATAACGAGAATAAGAATGTAGAGACATTCTACAGGAATTATGTTGACACTTATCTGGAGAAGGATGTTTCCTTACTCATCAACATTCAAGACAAAGTAAAATTCTCTAATTTCCTATCGGTGTTGGCATCACTTACCGGACAAGAACTTGTTTACGAGACTATTGCAAGTGCAGTAGGAGTGACTGCCAAGACCGTAAAATCATGGATAAGTGTGCTGGTGACCGGACACATTGTCCGTCTGATACAACCGTTTTACGATACTTTCATGATCAAAAGGGTTGTAGGACACCCCAAACTTTACTTCACAGACACTGGGTTGGCATGTCACCTGATGGGGATACACAATTCAGAGGTCCTAAGCAAAGGGATATACAAAGGCCGTCTGGTTGAAACATACATCGTTAACGAAATAATAAAGTCATATAACAATAATTGTGTTGAATGCGGATTCTTCTACTACAGGGATTCAAACAGGAATGAGATAGATCTGATATTGTTGAAAGACACAAAAATACACATGATCGAGTGCAAGTCCGGGACAACCTTTGACAGGAAAGATGTCAAAGCCTTCAAATCGATCAGATCATCAAGTCATCGAATTGCGGAATCATGCATTATTTGCAATACAGATATCGTCTATCCGATATCGGAAAGTGTGTTCGCGGTTCCGATGACCTCGATATGATGATCATTGAAACTGATCCAACAGATCGGTATTTACACATAGGGGGTGTATCCGATTTAGGTCATGGGGGTCTGCAGAGCGTAGAGTAGGTGTTTGAATCCTTCCTGTCAGCTTTCCATTCTTATTGTTTATTATTCTGTTTTTGATCACAATTGTATAGTGACTGATCGTTCAATGCCTATTGCCGTCTGTTGGGTATATATTATCATTTTGTAAATAAGATTATATTCTAATTTGCTATTCGTAATAAATAATGAAACTAGAAACACTCGGTGAAGGATATGCGATAATGATAGAGGTATACGAAGCAGGCGGTCAACTCGATGCTGATCATTTCAATGACTCTATCAAAAGACACAATGTCATTGTAAAGGACCTACAATCGGTTGGATTGTTGGAAGTGGTCGATTCAAAAGGGTCAGATAACAAGATCTACAAACTGACGGATAAGGGCAAAGAGGTATCAAAAGAATTGGCCCAGGTGTGGGCCATTATACAGGAGGTCTGACCTCCTTTTTTCTGAAGGGGCAATTGTACTTTTGCCCCTCTATTCCCAATTCAGATGCGATCTGGGCGTTGTTCTCGAGCTTTATTGAGATGGTCAGGTCCCCAAGCATGCTTATTATCGGACATGTTTCGCACACGTCTGAAGGCATGTTGTCTGTTATTCTGTAATATATCGTTTCAAGGGTCTTTTCAAGTTTAATGTCGCCGTTCATAGAACATCCCAATATATCATTGGGCGGCAGATGTAAACAATCTGTGATTACAATTAGTATAACTTTTTCAATGTTTAAAAAAAGGGTTGGGACCCATTTTACATCAAGGAGGCAACCTAAGATGGTTTTTGGAATCCCGTAGATATCTAATTAATAGGAAATAAATAGACTTTCGGTTTATGGTTGTATATAACTGAGCAAATCATTATTAATAATAGGTCATAACAAATGAAAAGAGGGGGTTTTAACCCCTTATGATGTTGACGGCTCATCAAACTCATCATCACCTACTTCCTTCTCGAATTCCTCAAGTTCTTCCTTTGTCGGCATCCAAGAATCCTTCTTCAACCATTTCTCGATTATGAACGGAGGCAGAACAGCAACGATGATCACTCCCAATGCCATTGAAATAATGTATGCGATGGTCGTAGTGGTGCTTAGCTCCACCGTTGGGAACAACCCTACCACAAAACCGAATCCCAAAGTGACAAGGGCGGTACCACCTACCAGCCACATTCCGAATCTTCCTCCCGGGAGTTTGAACGGACGTTCCTTGTTGGATTGTGTCTTTCTCAGCTTGATGAATGCCATGAACATGAATATGTACATGATTATGTTGATCAATGCGGTTATTGCAGTGAGCACCCAATATCCGTTCATGTTGAAATGGACCATTGCAATATAGATCACTATGAACACCGATGAAAGGGCAGCCTGAAGCACAAGTACTCCTACTGGTGCGCCGTTCTTGTTCTCCTTTCTGAATATCGGAGGAAGATCACCGCGGTATGCGGCCGGTGCGAGACCCTTCGCAGGCCCCATCATCCATGTTGACAGTTGAGCTATTATCCCTATTGCGATCATTACCGCCACAGGTGTGATCATCCAACCTATTCCTAGACTGTTAAGTGACATCCTGAATGCTTCTACCACTCCGCCATTGAGGTTATTGGCAAGAAGATCATGCGGAACTATGACCCCAACGCCCCATGTCCCTATTATGGATACTGCGCATATTATCGCGGCTGCCAGGAACATGGCCTTAGGATAATCCTTCTGAGGATTCTTGGTCTCCTTTGCATGATAACCTGCCATCTCCATACCAGCGAACATCAGAACAAGGCCTGATGCGAAAACAAGCATGCTCGTGTTCATGCTCGGTATCATGGATTCTACAGAGAATGCACCCATCTCATTGGGATTCCCTCCGTGGAGCCACATGAATGCCAGGACAACAAGTATGCATATCGGCAATATGGAGCCAAGCAAGGTACCCATCGTACTGAGTTTCGATGAGTTCTTCATTCCGCTGAAGTTGAAATATGTCAATATCCAAATGCATCCGAGCATGACAAGTGCCATGAATGCTGTGTTCTGAGTCCCTAATGTGGGTTCCAGAATAGCATAGGCGAATGTCACAGTTATCACCGAGACCACTGTCGGGAACCAGACGATGTTGTTGACCCATGAGCACCATATGGTGATGAAGCTTCCCTTGTCGGGATATGCTTCACGCACCCATGCGTAGATACCTCCCGCCCTCGGCCATGTGGATGCCAATTCGGCCGCCACCAATGCCGTCGGTAAAAGGAAACATAATGTGAACAGAACATACCAGAATATCATCCCCCATCCTTCCACTGCCATGGTAGGGAAGTTACGGATGCTCAGGACTGCGGCAACATTGATCATTGCCAAGGATGCGACCCCAAGGAACTTGTTCGAGTTACCTGAGGTCTTCTTCTCAGTTTCCGCCATGATATCACTCCTTTATGCAGTAGATCATGTAATCCCCGTCAATGATCTCCACTCCGTGGGTATCGTGTCCGAAACCGGGGAATCTTCTGTCGAATTCCTGAAGTGTCCTTAGATATGACAGTATTGCTCCACCCCTATCCCCGGTCCTTTCTCCCGGCATCAACATGGGTATCCCGGGAGGATACGGAACGACGCCTGTCGCAACTATCCTTTGGTCGATATCATCGACCTTGACATGTTCCACATTACCTTTTATCAGATTGGTATATGCATCTGCAGGTATCATGACAGGTTCCGGCAGAGACTCAAATGCCTCATTAGCAAGCTGTGTCTGTCTGGTCGAGCTTATCTGTTGATGCATCTCCTTTGCCAATTGTTGAAGGGTCATTCCCGAGTACCTCTCAGGATATGAGGATACAAGGTCCGGAAGTACATCCACCAGGGATGCGTCCGCATCAAACAGTCTCTTGAACTCGAATAATTCTGATACAAGGGTGCCCCACTTACCGTCGGTAACTCCCATAGAGAATAGGAACAATATGTTGTAATCACCTGATTTCTCATTGACTATGCCCCTTTGGTCAAGGAATGCCAATACAACTGCGGCAGGAATACCGAAGTCGGAATAGCTGCCGTCATCGTTTATACCCGGTGTAAGTACGGTTACCTTGATGGGGTCCAGCATGGCCCATCCTTCCTCTATGTCACCGAAACCGTGCCAAGTATCTCCGGGGTGCAGTATCCAGCAATTCGGATCGCTGCTGAGGAGTTCTGCGGGGGCCTGGGAGAATGATACTTTCTTCTTCTTCTTGCCTGAATCATATATCTGATCGGGCTGCCAGACCTTGAACCACCACGGATCTTCCTTCCTCTTTTTGAGATCATCCAGGATCCTTGCCATGGTCTGTCTGAACCTTACGGCCTCGTCTATCGAGTCCTGCGTGAGTCCGAATCCGTTGGAGTCCATCATCTTCGTGGATACGTCAAGGGATGCTATTATGGCATATTGTGGGGAGGTAGATGCATGCATCATGTAAGCTTCATTGAAGAGCGAGTGTTCAACATGTCTCTTCCCCTCTTTGATGTGTATCATCGAAGCTTGTGACAAAGCAGCCAATAGTTTATGGGTGGACTGTGTAGCGAAGACAGTAGGACGATCCTTTGGATCACGGTCATCATCCCTCATGCTGAACCTGTCTTTGTAGAGGGGGTTGAATCTTGCATACCCGTACCATGCCTCATCGAAGTGGATGCAGCCGGTGGATCTCGACAGTATCTCCTCTACCTTTGCCGCATTATAACATACTCCGTCATAGGTAGAGTTGGTTACCACAGCAAGACCCGGTTCAGGCGATCCATCCACTATCAGTCTGTTCTCGCCCATCCTTTTCATTATGTTCTCCGGAGACATCTCTCCGGGTCTTATAGGACCCAAAATGCCGTATCTGTTCCTTGTGGGTATCATGTATACGGGGATGGCATGGCTCATCGTGATAGAATGTTCAATGGATTTGTGGCAATTCCTGTCCACGACCTCTATCCCTCCGGGAGGGGTCATTGCGACATGCACTACCCTGTTGGACATGGATGTACCATTGGTCACAAAGAATGTCATGTCCGATCCGAACACCCCCGATGCATATTTCTCTGCATCCCCGATGGGTCCGCTGTGATCAAGAAGCGATCCCAATTCCCCGACGGATATTGACAGATCGGATCTGAACAATTGTTCTCCGAAGAAATCGAAGAACAATCTTCCGATAGGGGATTTGAGGAATGCCGTTCCTGCTGTGTGTCCCGGAGTATGCCAGGAATATTCAAAATCCTCCGAGAACTCCACAAGACTCTTGAACATGGGAGGGAGCAGATCCTTCCTATACTTCTTGCCGGCAGCCTCTATCCTACCAGCTATGAACGATGGGGTGTCGCCCATGATCCATATGTACTCATTGACCATGGATATGACCTCTATGGGTATATCCGGCAATGTTCGGGGGTCGGTCATAAGGAATATCTTTATCTCAGAGTCCAGAGATCTTATGTTCCTTATAAGATCGCAAGGCTCCTCTACATTCCAGTCAACAACAATCACGTCCGCATCTGTACTTACTGCGAACAGCCCTTCTTTCATTCCTCTGGAGCTGGATTCAGTCCTTACCGACATCCCTGATGAGATCATCTCATCGACAAGTATGTCGATCATCTCACCTATCGGTGTATTGGATCCAGATTCGGGGGAGATCAAAAGGACGGACAATTTATCAATATCTCTGATGTTAATGCCTCCTTTATAATTCCCATTCAGGATTGAATGAATCAGGGGTTTACATACTATATATAAATATCAAGATTGGATAGATTGACCTTTTATTATGACAAATGGATGGTTTTTATCACAGAGTGTACAGCACCCTTTGGAGAGAGGTCGCTCCTTATAAGATGTATCTCCGAACATCTGAGATCCCCTATCTTCACATCTTTAAGGCCATTGATCTCGGATGTGATATCTGGATTGTTGTTCTTGACACGGGCAATGGTAACGTGACCCTTGAACGGTTTTCTGTCGTAGTCCACGTTTATGGTGTCAAGGATATTTGATATTGTTTCAACTATGCTGTTCAAAGTATCAGGGGCCTTGATGCCGATCCATATTACGCGGGGGGACCCGGCATTCGGAAACGCTCCCAGGCCCTCGAGGGTGATATTGAAGGATGGGTATGAGGATAGGACATCCATTCTGTCAGCAAGTTCGTATAGTGTATGGGGGTCGACATCTCCCAGGAATCGCAACGTCATGTGCGTATCATTGGATACTTTGACATCCTTTATCCTTCCAAGCCTATCCTTTATATCATCAATGGTATCGAATTCAGGTATCGATATTGAAATGAACGACCTTACCTTTTCCATCAATTTATGATGGAAAGTATAGTATTCAACACTTCTCAGACCAATAGTTATTTCACTGAGTAATGCAAAACATACTCTGATGGAAGATAATGTTCAAAATGATGATAGAAGAAGGGCAAGACTCTGTTTTGCGGGAATAAGTGTTTTCATAATACCTATCATAATAGGCGCACTTTCGTTCTTCTATGCCGATATACCGGAGGTGATGGCAAGCAATACGATAACGGTCCTGCTGACGCTTTCCGTTGCCACATTCGGTGTTCTTGTCGTGTTCTACACACTTCTGCAGACAGATGAGAAGAGGAACAGTGAATTCCTTGCGATATGCACTCTCGGAGTCAGCATACTGTTCTTCATGGGAATGGTGATAGGCCTGATCGTCATGATCAATGAGGATCACGTAATGTTCCTTGAGGTCGGGCTGTTCTTCAATATATCTTCGATATTATCATGTGTCTTCGTAATAATGTATTATCTTGTGATATTCCGCGTTTGGAAATCGGACAAATGGGAATTCAAATGATACTATGGATAATATGATAATCATTATGTGAATTGTATCCGAGATCCTTCCTATAATGGTCATCATTTTCCTTTCTGACGTGTGCCGAATATTGGATTTATTTGTTAGATACAAAAACCATTTGTAAACTATTTTCAAAATATTATTGGGAGTAAATATATCATAAAAAATTATTTTTAGTACATTGTATAAACAAAGTTTAGTATAATTAATCAATTTAATTAAGTATAATACATCAATATATCTTAGTATAATTGCTCAATTATTTATATACGATAATCTAATCCAATGATCATGGCAGATGTGTATATGGAACGTATCATAGATGGAGAATTGAAAGAACATCTTGAAATAATGGGTGCCGTCCTAATAGAAGGTCCTAAATGGTGCGGAAAGACCAGGACGTCAAAAGAATTTGCCAAAAGTCTTCTATCCATAACGAATAAGAACCAGATCGAATCTCTGAATCTGTTATTGGAGAATGGGTCATTCGATTTCCTTGATGGTACACCGCCAATGTTGGTGGACGAGTGGCAACTGGTTCCCGGAATATGGGATGCGGTAAGAACAGTGGTGGATGATAGGGGGGAAAGAGGTCAGTTCATTCTGACAGGATCATGGATGCCACCAAAGAATTCTGAACCGCTCCATTCCGGAGCAGGCAGAATAGGAAGACTCACCATGAGAACTATGAGTCTGTTCGAATCCAAGGAATCCAATGGCGCTGTATCCTTAAAAAAGCTGTTCGATCCAGATTACAAAGTGAGTGGTCACTCACAGTTATCCGTGATGGACCTGGCAACAGCGATCGCACGTGGAGGATGGCCAGAAAGCATCAAAAGAGACGGGGAGAGATCTGCACAAATGGTCAATCAGTATCTGAATGCAGTTATAAATTCGGACATATCTGAAGTTGGTGAAGGCCGCAAGGATCCTGTTCTGATAAGACGTATAATCGAATCCATTTCGAGAAATATTTCCACATATGCTTCGCTTGAAACAATTAGAAAGGATGTGGCAGGAAAATCAGAAACCCTATCTGCCAACACTTTGAAAGGATACTTGGAAGCTATGCAACGTATATTTCTAATTGAGAATCTGCCAGCATGGAATCCGCATTTTCGTTCCAAGACCCGACTCATAACATCATCCAAATGGCATTTTACTGACCCTTCGATAGCAATGGCGGCTCTGAGAGCATCTCCATCTGCACTTTTGAAAGACTACAGGACATTCGGATTATTGTTCGAGTCTCTTTGTGTCAGAGACCTTCGTGTCTATCTGCAACCCCTTGAAGGTACTGTCAGTCACTTTAGGGATGTGAATGGTAATGAAGTCGATCTCATTGTTGAATTGCCAGGAAAGGAATGGGGTGCAATAGAGGTCAAACTTGGAGGGAAGGATATCGATGAAGGGGCTGCGAACCTCATCAGATTGAAAAACCACATAGATGAGGAAAGAATGAGGTCGCCATCATTCCTCATGGTTCTTACCGGCGGACAGTATGCAATAAAAAGACCAGATGGTGTGTATGTAGTACCCATAGGTTGTCTGAGAGATTAAAGGAATGGCCTCAGTCAATCAGTTCAATTAAGTCGGGATGTTTCATTAATTCTATACAAAATAGAAATAACATTCCTAAAAATATGGATCATAAACATGAATTCTTCACTTTATGGAAACAGCCAGTATCAATAGTGATCCTAATCGAAGATGGAGGGGAGGAAATCCCTCCCCCCTTTTTTTGAATTGAGTTCAAGGCTTCTCCTTAGTTTGGCATTCGCATTCTCCGGTCTTCGGGCATGTGACCTGCAGACCTATTATGCATGCGATGACCAGTGCTATGAAGAACATCCTCAATGCACTGACAGGATCGTCATATATCAGTATCC
>JAEXCH010000012.1 GCA_023402275.1 Methanobacteriota archaeon | reverse complement strand
GGTGAGATACTACTACTGGACACTTTACTATGACTCTGCAAACACTGAGTATGCCGGATGGCTTCTCGGATTCATGAGTCCTCTGGCAGAGGCTAGTGCACTCGGTAGTGATCCTATAGTGACAAGTCCACCGTGGTCATATCAGACACCGTCAGGTACATTCGTCGTTGATGAGTTCAGCTTGCTGTACTCATACTCGTAAGAATAAAAACCATTTCAAAGAGGGTGCAAGCCCTCTCATTTAATAATCCAAAGAAAAACAAATTCAAGTGCGGATCAGAAAATAGATCGTGCGGCGGCAGACATGGAAAGAAGTTCAATTCATGAGGGGGGCGTCCCGCGCCATGACAAGGGACCATGTGAATCAGTTGATTCGCTATCTATATCATTTGTCAGCATTGAGTATATTGAAAGTATCATATCACTATCATATTCGTACCTCAATGGAAATCCTAACCTCCAAGCAGACAGAAAAAGAAATTCATTTTACCATTTATTAAAAAAAGTTCAGAAGATTTTCTGCCCCATAATGGAGGGGTCCGATGTTCAAGAATAAGATCATTTCAATCACAGTAGTTCTTTTGATGCTTTCCGTATCATTATCGGTAGGCATTGGAGGGGCTTTAGGCACAGGTACACCTGCAGGCACGAATTATTATGTTTCAGCAGATGAATCGAACAATTACAGCTTATTGGATAATAATGAAGGGTACACCATCTCAGGAACGATCGAGATAGGCGGTACTGAAACAACGACCTTCGATAAATTGAAGATCGTTCTAAGAGACAACGAAAAAAGAGAAGGATATACAACATACGTTGATGCTTATGGAGTATATTCTTTCAAAGGCATACCGGATATTGGCCGAGAATACGGCCTCTACGTGTTCGGCGGAAATCATGTTCTGTTCGAATCGATAGATCTGAATGATGCAGAGGACAAGGTCCTTGAATTGGATGTCATCTCACTTACAGGAAGAGGCGCTAAATCAGAGACGGTCCATATAAATTTGACTTACACTGATGAACAAAACTTTTATGCGTATAAGTATGATCTATACCCAGAATATAATGTGGCTGAGTGGAATGGTGTAAATGGAAGCGGTAACTATAGCATAGGTGATAATCTAATTGTTCCAGATATAATTGAATATGATGATGGAGAGAAGATTCAAAAATATGCTGTAACAGTAATTGCATCTAATTTTCCATCTGGTACAGGGAATCTGGAACCTCAACCCAGCACTGTAACATTTCCATATGGTGTAACGGACATTTCCAATATGACTCTGTCTGCCCCTAATCAAGCGACAAAACACTATATTTTTCCATCATCCATAAATGCTATTCAGCAAATGACATTCATGTTCTGGGGGGCCATGCCAAATCAACACATAGAAAAAGTTACTTTTGAAGATGGGTCTCCATTCTATATCGATGCGACTGGAAAGATCCATGGGGGAAATCTAACTTCGCCTGCTCAAATAACCAAGTGGCCTTCTGTAGTCGAGAATCCTGTCTCATCTATAACATCAGATTCGGATTCATCTGTGACAATAACAGAAGGGCAAGGGATCATGTTGAATGCATCGGTCAATTCCGATGCCTATAATAAAACCCTAAAATGGGAATCCGAGGATAATAGTGTAGCAACGGTATCGGGAGGATGGGTCAAGGCCATCGCACCGGGAACTACAAAAATTAAGGTAAGTTCGGGAGAGGATCCTACAAAATCTATCACTTATGAAGTAACAGTTAGTGAGTATCAGAGAACCCATCCTGAGAGGATAGGATTCAACTCAGAATCAGAGATCCTTGACGGCCTGGGGGCAGAAGTAGAACTTAATGCAATACTGTTCCCCTCTAGTGTTACCGAAAAGAAGATAAGTTGGGAATCTGCAGATATATCGATTGCGACAGTTTCTGATAAGGGAGTTGTCAAGGCAATAGGATATGGAAAGACGGAGATAAAGGCATCCATAATGGGAGATATGGGAGAGTCGATATCTGCGATATGCACAATAACTGTGGAGGATCCGTACTATGGGGATCTATACTCCGTCAGTGGCAAGGTAGTTCTGATCGGGACCGAAGCCGATTACGGGGACCTCAGTGCTGTTCTAAGGAATAGATATGGGTATCCCATTCAGACAGTTACTGTCGATGAGTTGGACGGATATTCATTTGACGATGTACAACCTGGCGAATATTACGTAAGTATATTTGGTGCTGCTAATTCCGGTTTCACGCCGATAGTTGTTGTTGATGAGGATCTGTTAGTTGATGACACAGTGATCAGTATTAGTTATGCGAGTTTAACAGCTACTTCGATTGACGATCAATACTACCTTTCAGACTTTGGTTTCAGTGCTTCTGTCAGAGGAGGCGAGACAATAGTAACTGCCGGTACTGTAACTTTGACGGTTTCCGATAAAAACACATTAGGTGGAGTTGTTACTCTTCCATGGAAAGTGGAAGGGTATCTCCGAGACTATCAAGATGTAGGAGACAAACACACATACGGGGTAGACATAGTCTCTATGGGAACAAATACGAACATAACTGAGCTCACGATCCCATATGGAGTCACAGCGATAGCCTTACTCGTACCACTACATATCAACTTCAATAATAATGCACAACTCACAAAACTTGTTATACCGTCCACAGTACAATCGATCCCTAACAAGCTTCCCATTAACTTGAGCACAGTGATCTTCGAAGAAGGGTCACCGTTCATGATAGACATGGAAGGATGGATATGTAAGGACGGATCAAGAATCGTACAGATACCTAAATTCGAAGCAGGTGACCGTATATCAGTGGAAAGGATATCCTTCCAAGAGGCATCCGGAATAAAGAATGTAGGGGAACAATTCGATCTGGAAGTGATATTCGATCCATCCGATGCATGGGATAAGAATGTTACTTGGAGATCCACCGATCCCTCTGTGGCATCGGTATCCATATCAGGAAGGATCACCGCATTATCTGCAGGAACCGCAAACATAATCGCAACATCTGTTGATGGCAGACACACTGCAACATATGAACTCAAGGTCGAAGAGATAAGTATGACCGATATCTCCATAGAGCCTGCATCCGGGACAATGAATATTGGAGAGAAAATAGTACTGATACCTAGGATCATGCCCTATGATGCTACCGAAAGGAGTGTAATATGGGAATCAAGTGATGTGGGTATCGCTACTGTAACGCAGGATGGTGTGGTCAGAGCAATAGGAAGTGGAACAGCAACCATTACTGTAAGATCTGTCAATGGAGGTCTTTCATCAGAATTCCAAGTGACAGTAGGTGCTGCACTCACTGGCCTGCAGGTGACTTTTGATTCCGATCGCGGATCGATAGAGGCTATGTTGAACGGTGATGAATTCAATTCCGGAGAAAAGGTATCCAGTACTGATGTTCTGATCCTTAGATACCAAGAGGAAAAGAGTTACGAGTTCGTTGAATGGACAGTAACATATGGAGGTAAGACCGACTACCATGATTCATATACCCTTAGACTAACAGGTATAACGGATAACACCGTGATAACTGCACACAGCAGGTATTACTCTTTATCATTATTCCCTGAAGGCATCCTGGATAAGAACACCCCTACAAGTTCAGACGATCTGCAACTGAAGTGGATATTCGGTACAGGATTCATGAATAGTGATCCTGCATCTATGGCATGGGAAGGTCATCCCAGTGAGCCTCTGATCGTGGGTGATTATGTCTATGTAAGGAACATGGATAAGATACAAAAGGTCGACATCTACAATGGAGTATCGGTGGCAAATGCCCCGTCCATCTCATCGAAATCGTTCTTCCATTTCCTGGGATATGCGCATGGTCTGATCTTCGATGTGATGACCAGTAAAGTATACGATACGGATCTGAACTATGTTATGGACTTTGAGTCAGGCGGAGAGATATTCTCAGATGGGGAGTATACATACGCCATACACAATAGGTATGAGAATGGGATCAGACACCCTATACTTACAAAATATACCCCTGACCTTTCTCAGAAGCTATGGGAAAGAGACATATTTGGTGTTTATAAACCAGCACAGAGCACACAGCTCGTATTCCTTGATGGCTATGTGTATTGGTTCTCCGTAGGAACGGATGAATCGACTGTAGGATTGCGTATGTTCAATTCTCTGGATACTGCTACCGGTACGATCTATAAATCCGTTATACTGGATGGCATAGCCGGGTATATGCATGATGACGGCTGGCTTACGACCGATGGATCAAGACTATACATGACTGCATATTCAACAGGATTATTCGATATAGAGGGAGATTATAATTCCAAAGTGGCCTATGCTACTATTGAAAAAGGCAATTTCCATGATGTAGGATACATCGACATGGGTGAGATCACTCATGCCACATCACAATTCCTGGTGTTCAATGGTCGTGGGTATGTGATAGGGGGAGACACCCTATTCGTATACAACGTGACCGATGATGGCTTTGAACCTGTATATTCGGTTAAGTCAATAAGAACTCATGGAGGTATGGCCATGGATATCAGTCATGTGGACATTGACGGCAACGTCTACATCTATATGCTGCCGTATTCACCGACAAAGGGAACAAGTCTACATATATTCTCTGATCGTCCAGGTCAAACCGAAGGAAAAGAGGTGATGTACTATGATCTGGTGCCTGCCCAATTCGGGTCCCAAGCTGTAAGAGCCGGCCCTAACGGGGAACTCATATGGTATAATGATAGAGGATTCTTGTACTGTGTAAGTGTCCTTGAAAGTTCAGGTAAGGATTATAGTTTCTTTGTAAATGACAGGAGCAATAACCGTGGAACATGGATGTCCGCAACAGGAAGCGATGTCTTTGACGCTGTGGAGAGCATTGACGGTAACGTAGTGAAGATCGTTGATGGCAAGCCTACACTTGACAGCACTTTGGAAAGTGAACTCTATCTCTATTATTGGAGTGAGAAATTCAACAGGTGGGAGAGTGTCTATGATGTTATGGATGATATCAGGACACCCATCTACGTACTATCCGTTAGTCGTCCAAATGCATCTGAGGTATGGTATTATGAGGATGCAGATGGATCAACATACGGATACACAATAAAGGAGATCCCATCTGCAAATATCCCAAGCGGAACGGTATTCACCAACGTGAAGCCAAGTGCGGCCAAAGATATCATTCTCGATCAAGAGGCATTATATCTTCTGAAGAACGGCAAAGCACAGCTCACAGCTGAAATAACACCTTCAACAGGTGCAGATTCCAGAATAGTGTGGACATCCAGCAATACATCGGTCATAACCGTGGATCAAGATGGGAACATCAGAGCAGCAGGCAAGGGAGTTGCATACGTCACAGCATCCTCCTACTCTGACCCGTCCGTATCTATAAGATGTTATGTAACGGTAGCAGAGACCGAGGCAGAGGTTTCAGTGAAGGGATTGACCCTTGTTGATGGTATCCTCTACATGAATGTATATGGGACCAATAGGATAAACGCGATCATCGAACCTACAAATGCTACGGACAAATCATTATTGTTCGTATCCAGTGACCCAGATGTGGTAGAGGTGGACTCGAATGGTAACATCAATGCTCTGAAGATAGGAACTGCGGTGATAACTGTGACCTCCGTATGGAACCCATTCCTAACAGCGGAATGCGTAGTGAATGTGGTCTCATATCAGACCAGTGTGACAGATGTCTCATTGAACCATACGGAAGCAACTTTGGATGTTGGTGAGACAATAAGACTCACAGCGACCGTCAATCCGACCAACGCCACTAACAAGGATGTCTCATGGAGAAGCAGCAACAGTTCGGTCGCAATGATCGATGGCAATGGTAATGTGGTCGCAGTATCTCCGGGGAATGCTGTCATATACGTGACAACTGCAGATGGAGGTAAGATGGCGGCCTGTATTATATCCGTGCAGGGGAATGCAACACAGGATGTTCTCGTAATGAATCAGAATTCCCTGTCTCTGAATGTTGGGGGCACAGGTGTTCTAACAGCTTCATTGAGTTCAGGAGAAATGGCCGGGAAGACCATAAGATGGTCATCTGGTAACTCTGCTGTCGCTGTAGTTGATTCCAACGGTACTGTGACAGCAGTAGGTAAGGGAACTGCTGTGATAACTGCAACACTCATGTCCGGTCAGACGACATTGACTTCTGTGTCATGTGCGGTAACAGTTAACGAGACATCCTCCGTTGAGGAAGGATCATCTGTAAGCACTGAGATAATCAACGGTACGAATGGTCAGATCGCAGAGACGCATGTCAGACCATCAACGATGGGTGATTCGGCACGCATATCATCAGGCAACCTTAAGGATATTATATCTCAGATAGAGGAAGCAAAGAAGACTGCAGGAAGCGGTCTTGCATCCGCGGTCATAATGGATATCGGTTCCGCAAGACAAGTGGTGATACCGTCCCCATCCAACCTAGCAAGTGTTGGGGCCAGCATCAAGGTGATATCCGCAGACGGTGTCGTGGAGATACCCAACAGTGTTCTCAAAGGCATGGTATCCGGAAAGGTCGGGGATCTGACCATCACCATCGGAAGTGCCGATAGGAATGAGTTGATAAGGGACCATAGAGAGAGGGTAGGTGTCGATGACGTCATCGTTGAGTTCACAGCCCATGTTGGAAGCACTGCTGTGCATCAATTCAACGGGGAGGTGAAGATATCGATACCGCACACAATACCGAAGGATGCCAGCATCGATGATATGTACGTATGGCATCTGAAGGATGACGGTACCGCTGATGACATGGAGTTCACCTATAAGAACGGACACATCCTGATATCATCCGATCACTTCTCGCATTTCTCGATAGGATATGCACAGAACGGTGAGAACAACGGTGTCGACATCTACGCCGTAGCGATATTGTTGGCAATAATCGCTATATTGGCCATCGCAGCCTTGCTGATAACAAGGAGGTTGAGAGAAGAAAAAGCGTGAGGTTCCACCGATCTTCGTAAGACTATCCAAACCCTTTACTTTTTAATTTTTCCTTTATTGAAAAGTGCGACTTTTTCTGTATTGTAGGTATGTTTGTTTATAGCTTACGCTGATAACTGCCTGTATCTCATCCTCTGTCATGGAAGGAATATCTCAATTTCCTTTAGGCGGCATCATCCGCATTATGACCTTTCGGGCATGGATCTTCGGACATCTCCGTAATTTAACAAAGGCGGCAATATCCGCAAAAATTAATGACGGCATTATCTTCGACCCTTATCCTCTCACGACAGCGTGCGGACACAAGGCTGAAATCCGAACTCGAAGGAGTTCAGGCTGTGAATGATCGTTTGTTCGATAACACAGCAAATACTAATGCCAACATCTTCCTTGATGCTGTTATGAGAGCTTTCTTCGTACCCATTTCCTTCTCTTTCCTACGGAAATAGGATGTTATTGATGAGTCGCAATGGATTATGTGTGATAATGTCACTCTTTCCATTATCGCTCTCATCATCCTATCTCCGGTCTTGGTCATATGGCCGTGGTGTTCCTTCCCTCCGGAATCACGAACTCTGGGAACAAGACCGAAGTATGCGCATAGTTTCTCAGGGGATTCGAATCTTTCGATATCTATGATCATTGACATTATCTGAACTGCTGTTTGTCGACTTATCCCGGGTATGGTGCAGAGTAATTCCGTATCTTCACTATCTGGCATTCTGGATTCTATTTCCTTGGTAACGATGTCCTTCTCCTTCAACAATTCCCGATAACATTGCAACCTTCTCTGCAATGTGATGTCGTCTGAGTAGGTATCAGAAAGATATCCCAATGCTTTCTTTGTAGATAGGTTCGAGTACTCTGTTGGAAGAGTCTGACAATTCCTGGACATGTGGGAACGTATCTTCCTCACTTCATCCCCCAACTTCCTTGAGATCTCTTCCCTGTAACGGCAGATATCCTTCAACTCCATCTGTTCCGGCGTTGGGATGAAGGACATGGAAAGATCCATCTCCTTCCTCTTCCACAATCTCAATATCTTTCCGATGGATTCTGCATCTTTCTTATCCGTCTTCTTGTTGGATTCGGTTATCAGCTTCAGACTCCTTGCATGGACAACGTGGGCTTCTATCCCCAAACTCTCAAAGAACCTATAGACCTTGTAGGAATACGTGGATGACTCCATCATCACGCAGTACTCCTGTTCTCCCATGTAATCCGCGATCTCATTCAATCCGTTCTCGGTAGAACGGACATCTATGCTCTTGACTATCTTCCCGCCTGCTGATATAACGCAGGCTGTGGTGTTGTTTTTATGTACATCCAGACCAATGTATCTCATGCGGCATTCGCTCCTTTTGGTTTGACATATAAAGTATCGAATGTCGCACTTTTCAATTATTGGTCATTTACAAAACACTATTCATCTTTGTTATTATATTCCCTTAAGTTTACATTGATGGTATCTTCATATTGTGGGCAGTAAGACCCTCGTTTGGACATATTTACAGAAAATAATTCATAAATTCGAACATGATCTCTTTTTTGTTAATTATTTTTGAATTTTATATGGATATAACTTGGCAGATAAACCAAGATGGTTATATACTCCATTAGTTATATTATATTGACAACTCATTAAAAGTCAACGAGGAATGAAGAATGACAGACGTTAAGAAAATGCTTAGCGATGCCATGGTGGCCTATAAGGTGCCCGGTATTCAGGAGGCAGTGCAGAATGCAAGAGCGGCCGGACTCAGTGCAAATGAGATAATTGATGCTCTGGGAGATGGAATGACCGAGGTCGGTGTTCTTTTTGAAAGGGGGAAGCTCTTCCTGCCTCACGTTCTCAGTGCGGCAGCGGGAATGAAAGCGGCGATGGAGATACTCGAACCGGAATTGGCAGCAAGCGGCGAATCAAGCGCGAAGAAAGCATCCGTTGTCATGGGAACGGTCGAGGGAGATGTCCACGACATAGGTAAATCGATCTGTTCGACAATGCTTCAGTGCGCCGGATTCGATGTCCATGATCTCGGAAGGGATGTGCCAAAGGACGCGTTCATAAAGGAGATCAAAGAAGGAGGATGTACAATGTGTGGAATGTCTGCACTCATGACAACTACAATGACATCCTTCTGCACGGTCATCGTCGTTGTCATAAGTGCAGACATTCCGCACATGGAACATCCGGCCTTTATCTCATCCATGAATGCCGATTTTGGCACATCCCTTCCGAGATCGTGGACATCGAATCCAGCGCACTGAAGCATTGTCGAACATATCGATTTACCTATGTCGTGGACATCTCCCTCGACCGTTCCCATGACAACGGATGCCTTCTTAGTGCTGGCATCTCCGCTCGCCAAGAGTTCGGGCTCAAGGATGTCCATAGCTGCTTTCATTCCCGCTGCCGCACTGAGAACGTGAGGCAGGAAGAGCTTCCCCCTTTCAAAAAGAACACCGACTTCTGTCATTCCCTCCCCAAGGGCGTCGATGATCTCATTTGCAGTAAGTCCTGCTTTCCTTGCGTTTTCTACTGCCTCTTGGATGCCGGGGACCTTGTATGCCACCATAGCGTCATAGAGTGCTTTCTTTTCATCTGCCATTTTCTTCCTCCTTCAAATGGGTTGCAGAATTGTCCCTTCCTCCAAGGAACTATCTCCAAAAAATAAAATCACTTGAAGCGTATATAATACTACCTAAAAATTCATAGATACATTTAAATATATTATGTGTAAAGTTTTTTCAAAAATGGTTTCTACCCCGATTTAATATTTAAATCTAACTGTTTTGGAAAAAACTGTTTTTGAGTCGATTTTCTGGCATTAGATATAAGGTTTACTGTTTGTTTTTCCCATCTGATCAATCTAATATATAAACATAATGATTTTTTGAGTACGAAATCAGTTGGATATAACCAAACATCCATCTTTGGACAGTACGATGATCTCATGTCCATTGCCTTCTTTTGCTCTATATACAGGTGTAACGTTTATATCTCTGCGCGACCTACTCCGATACAATGGCAGATATTGTAAAGAAGACAGCAGGTACAAAGGCAATGAACGCTTTTCCCGCGATAGTGTTCCTCATAACACTTGGTCTGGCTGTTCTGTTCTGGACACAGATATAAAAAGTTTAATGGGTGAGCACACACCCTAAAACTCTTATCGATCATTATCAAAAAAAGATAGGTCAGTTTGACCTATTCGCTCTGTATCTGAGCATTGCCTTCTTGGCACCGAAATGTCCCAGCGTTGCCGCCTTGTTGTACCATCTCTTGGCCTCGTTGGGATCCTGTTCAACGCCTATACCGTCCTCGTAGTATCTTGCGAGTATGAACATAGCCTCGGGATCACCGTTCTCAGCAGAGAACATATACGATTCGAATGGGGATGCCTCCCCTTTTATTATGACCTTATTACCAGTGTAATTCTCAACTAGGTCCTTCGATACCTTATGGCCCTGTTCCGCTGCACGTGTGTACCACACCAATGCCTTACCCTCGTCGGCCTTCGTACCGATCCCGTTCGCAAAACAGTATCCAACAAAGTACTGGCATATGGCATTGCCGTTCTCGGCACCCTTCATGAACCACTCGAATGCTTTCTTATCGTTCTGTTTGACGCCTTTGCCTTCCATGTAGCATGTTCCAACATATAGTTGGGATTTCCCGTATCCTTTCTCTCCCAGATAGGTGTGCATCTCCAGGGCCTTTGCGGGGTCCCGTTTGGTCCCCTTGCCTCTTGCATAGCTCTCTGCCACTATGTATTGTGATTTCAGGTATCCGTCTTCTGCGGACCTTGAGCACAGCATGAATCCTTTTGTCTCGTCCTTGTCCACACCGTTGCCCGTCATGTATGAGCTTCCTGCCATGTGACAGCCCAAGGTGTATCCGTGATTTGCGGATCTCTCGAAATAGTTTACCGCTTTGGAGGGATTCTTCCTGAGGCCGTTGCCTTCAAGGTAATTCATCCCTGTGATATATTCTGCATAGGGATCTCCGAGGTCAGCTGCCTTTCTGAACCACTCTGCCGATCTTTTTTGATCCTTCTTGACCTGGCTTCCCTTTGCGTATAATTGGCCGAGCATGATCATTGCATCCACCTGGCCTCTGTCGGCCGCTGATTCCAACTTCGCCAGTCCTTCTTCCTTGTTCTTTTCGATGCCGATCCCGCCCATAAGACATCTTGCCAAGCCGAATTCTGCATCCAGGCATCCTGCCTGCGAAGATACTTTGTACCAAGTGTGGGCGAATATGGGATCCGGCGTGGCTCCTATGCCGTCCATGTAGCATCTTCCTAAGTGGTATTGACCGATGGGCGATCCCCTATCGACCATCTTGGAATATATCTCAAATGCTTTTTCAGGTTCTCTGGGAACGCCCAGGCCATGTTCGTAACATCTTGCCAATTCGCATTTTGCACGTTCCGATCCCTTATCGGCACATTCCTTCAGGATCTCCGCTCCCATCTTGCGGTCGCGTTCCGTACCTGTCCCTCTGAGAATGCACATCGCCCTTTGGCATTCACCGTCGATATTGCCCTTCTCTGCTGAATTCGAGAACATCTCGAATGCTTTCTGAGGGTCCTGATCCGTTCCTATTCCGAGATCGTAGAACATCCCCAGCATATACATTGAGCTGGGGCAGCCCTCTGCCGCTCTTTTACTGTGATAGTCAAAGATTTTCTTATCTCTGGGAACATCGGTCTCCTCGAATATAGTGATCAATTCCTCTATCGCTTCTGGGTACCCTTTGAGCGCCGCTTTGGAATACCACATTATGGATTCGTCGACATCCTTGTCAACGGATATTCCCTCAGCATAACATTTTCCCACTATGAACTCTGAATCGGTATGGCCGAGTGTCGCCGCCTTCATGTACCAGTCGAAGGCTTCCTTCTCATCGACCTCAACACCGTTTCCCATCGCGTAAGCCTGTCCAAGTTTGAAACAGGAATTGACATCCCCTTCGTTGGCTTTGGAGATCATATCCTCCAGAACTTCCATTGGTTACCTTAACCCCCCTGCGTTATATTAATTTACCCTAATTGGCAACCTACCAAGGGGTCACCTTCCTTCTTCTCCTTCGATAGTATTACCATTATCAATGCCACAACGGACATTGCGAACATAATGACCCATATCAAAGAGAAATTCTCTATCGTATATGAGGTTCCTATTATAACTCCGGTTATTGTCGTGCAGACGGATGCTCCCAGGAAAAGGAACACGTTCATTGCGGAAACAGCAGTACCGGATATGGCCGTTGGATACCACTCCTTGACCTGTGTGAAGGACAAGGTCATGAAACCTCCGAAGAATCCGAACAGTGAGCATATGACCATCCAGAACCAGTAATTCTCCATATTGCCTGCGAATATCCATATTATACCCCAGACAGCGGCGAACATGCCCGTTCCGATTATCATTGCCGTGCGTTTGGACCTTATTATTCCTCTTCCGTTCAATATCCCTATCGCAATGGTACTGAGTATCTTTCCTGCACCGATCATGGTTATGAACCATACAACACTCATCGAGAAATCATAGACATTGTTGAAATATGTCTTGGCCCATGTCCCTTGGAATACCATTATCGTCCCATATACCAGGAAATATGCTATGGCCAGTGTCCAGAACTTCCTTCCTCCGGATGCTACCACCCTTAATCCCGTCAACATCGGCATTTTGGAATCCGTGTTATCTGTGATCGGTGTTCCCTTCTCCTCATTCTCGATCTCCTCTATCCCGGGCAATCCTTTCTTATGCGGATGGTCCCTGACCACCAGTATACAGAGTATGGCCAACACCATGGTCACTATACCTAGGACAAGGAACACCTCCCTCCATCCCAGTATGTCCGCCAGCATCTCGAGGGGTGCGGATGCAGCTATCGCCCCGACATTACCAACAGCTATCACTATTCCCGTGAGTTGAGGGAAATCATCCTTTCCGAACCAGACCGAGATTATCTTCATCAACGGTATGTAAACAACGGCCATACCTGCGGCGATCATCATCTTTCCGAGGACCATCACCCAGAACTCCGTTCCCATGAAGGTCAGGAATGAACCTGCTGCGGCGATCGACAGGAATATGAAGGTCGCCTTCCTCGGCCCCAAATGGTCGGCCAGCAGACCGCTTGGGATCTGCATGGCAGTGTATGTCCAGAAGTAGACTGAACTTAGTATGCCTATAGATCCTCCAACCTCCTCGACGATATTCTCACCGACGACCCCGACGGTCATCCTATGGAAATATACGAAGAAATATGCGGAGGTCAGGATAACGAATATCGCCCAGCGATATCTGTATACTGATTCCTTAGCGGCCTTTGTGATCGCCAATACTTCACCTCGGGGAATAAGCTCCCGTTATCTGAGCATGATCGATTATGTGGCCATCCATGGCCTTCATCAACTCATTCAACATGAAACCGTTCTTAAGGCCCGTTTCCAAATCCAGGGCGAACACCTTCAGAGTATAGATGTGTTCACCATTCGGGGGTGACGGACCCCCATATCCTGTTGCCTCTTCTTTTGATAGGTCTGAGGCACAACTGTGCCAACTGTTCATGCCCTGAATGATGTCCTTGGAAGTAACACTCTCATTCTCCTCTAGCGAGACCCTATTCAGGTCTGTTACGAGCCAATGTATCCATGTGAACCCGCTTACGGGTACTGCGTCATAATCATCGAGGATCACTGCGAAGGATACTGTTCCCTTCGGAGGATCGATTATCTCGAAAGGCAGCGAGAAAGAGGGCATGCCTCCGGGGGAGAAATGGTCCCCTTTGGAACCGTATTTGTCCAGTATCCTTCCGTCCACTATTCCCTTGCTGACCACTCTCATCGTATACCTCTTTCACTTCACTTCCATCAGTTCGTATTCCGAAGAACCCAATCCCATCTTCTCGGCATGTTCGAACGTAGCCTGCCACCTAGTATCCGGGTGCGTGCATTTGAAGATATCATCCGGTTTTATTCCATTTGAGTTGATGAACAACCTACTTCCGGATATCATTGGCTGTTTCTGTGCAAGGTCCACACATGCCTTGTCCAACGCAACAGGGTCGAATGATGCCAACATACCTACGTTGGGTATTATCGGAAGGTCATTCTCCTTGTGACAATCACAATATGGTGAGACATCCGCTATTATCGAGATGTGGAAATTGGGTTTGTTTTCAAGTGTCGCCACTGTGTACTCAACGATCTTGTAGTTAATGATGTCCGATGCCTCATCCATGCTTGCAACTATGGCATCGAATGGACAGACGGATATGCATCTTCCGCATCCCACACATCTGTTATGGTCGATGACCGCTTTCTTATCCGTTACGGATATTGCCGAATGTGCACACACCTCAAGACATTTCATGCAGCCTCTGCACTTTTCCTTTGTGACGGATGGTTTTCCTGAACTGTGGAGTTCCATCTTTCCCCTTCTGGATGCACAGCCCATCCCTATGTTCTTTATCGCCCCTCCGAATCCTGTGAGTTCATGGCATTTGAAATGGTTCAGTGATATCAGGATGTCGGAATCGACTATCTCCCTTCCGATCTTTGCCGTGCTTACATATTCGCCTTTTACAGGTATCTCCACATCATTATCACCTTTGAGGCCGTCCCCCATTATGATCTGGCATCCTGTTGTTATTGTGTTGAATCCGTTGATGTTGGCAGTGTCGAGGTGTTCGACCGCGTTCTTCCTCTTTCCTGCATATAACGTACTGCAGTCAGTAAGGAATGGTATTCCTCCGCCATTCCTTACCTTGTCCGAGATGACCTTTGAATAATTAGGTCTGAGGAACGCAAGATTCCCCATCTCTCCGAAGTGTGTCTTTATTGCAACGAACTTCCTCTCCAGATCCATGGAGTCTATGCCTGCCTCATCTATCAGTCTGTCGAACTTATTCAACAGGCTGTCCTCCAACTCGGTGTGCATGTTCGTGAAGTATACTTTGGACGCCGTCATCTGAATCGGATGATGACCCCTTTTTCCGTATAAATAGAATATCTTAGGTACCTGCATCCTGAATAATGTATGAGGACTTTTTTAGAAACTTGTTATTATTACGAAGAATTGTTAAGCGGTGTGATCGATTTCAATGTCCGAGCATCGCAAAAATATAAAAGGTGAGGGTATTACAATAGACAGGAAGAAGAGTATGAGCAAACAAACTGAGGACCTATATTGGGATTCGTTCCTTCCTATCTTCTTTGATAGGATGAGCTACACAATGAAGAAGGACATGACCGCAGAAGTAAGCCCGTACGGACTAACAAGCGCACATTCAATCTATCTCATAGCATTGAAACTTCAGAACGGTCTGACCCTGATGAGCCTTTCAAAGTTCTTGGATCTGGACCCTGCCAATACCAACAGGGTCATCAAGGTCCTTAGGGATAAGGATCTGGTCTATGATGACAGAGCCTTCGAGAACAGCAAGAAGTACAACATATACCTGACCGAGGAAGGGGAGAGACTCGCAACACAGGTCATGGAGAACATCAGGGAGACGATGAATCATTACTTCGAAGGCATCCCAAGGGATGAGATGCTCAGGATGCGCAACACACTCATCAAAGTGTTAAGGAACGCCGATCCGAACATGGAAGGATACATCAATTCAAAGCATGACGATCCCTTCTACACCCACCTCCATCTCATTCCGTTGGACAACGACTACGATACCGTGTCCTGGCGTGCGTTGGATCCTGAAGAGGAAGAGGAAGAAGATAAAGAATGATCATCCCATGTTCACGTTGCATTTGATCTCGTATTGTTTACGTTCCTTGGTCAACCATGATACTTCCTTCAAGAAATCGACGCTGAAGGTGTCTGAGTCAGCATATGTTCCCTCAACATCCACAGTTGATACCTTGCATGGCTCAATGACCAACGGAACATTGTATCTCATATCGGTATCGATCTCATGCCAGGTCTTGAACTTATCATTCATGAAACCGGATCCATCATGTATTATCATTCCTTTAGTAAAGTATGACCATTCTACATCATAGAATACGAACGGTTTTATCAACATCTCATCGTGACCATGCGTCGAGGTCGGATCATAGTATATCAACTCATGGCCATCACCGACCGTGTATGATTCAATTGTCATGTCTGTGGTCTTACACCCGATACCTGGCATGGATTGCAGTCTGTAATGCGTCAGATAGTTGAGGCCGTAGTTGTTCTCATATGCAAGGGAGTACGTGTTCATGCCCCGCATCCAACCGAATTCATCACATTCTACCTCAAATGTGGATATCATCTTGATGGAGAATGACAGTTCAGGAATTGATGACCCTCTTATGAATCTGTTCATATCTCCGCTTATGATGGCATCTCCCCACGCATAGGCCCTCTCAAATACATGTTTCCGGTCATCGGATGTCACACTATAACAGAAGGTTATGTCCCTATCCGAATTATGATGGATCCCGTATGCGGAAGCGCCTTCCGCGAAAGCGGTCCTTTTCAGCCCAGTGTTATCATCTTCCAACACAGACCGATCCCCCAGATATACCACCGGCATTTCTGCGGACAACGCTGATCTTAGAGTATCTGACAATTTCTGATCATTGCGGTTCAGTGCCCAATCCTCATCTATGAATAATATGCTGTTCCTATCAACCGATGTTAGATCTTTTGCAATGGATATGTCGGCCGTACATCGAAAAAGGAGTTCTACAGCATAATCCTGATCCATTGAATCAGAGAGTATCATGACATCCCTGTTCATATTGCCCAAAGAAGGAGTGTGTATTATATCGCTGCTATGATCATATGGTTTCGTTACAGTATATACAATGGTCACTGAAGCGATCAACACTATTGCCACCGAGACCATGGCCAGAATTTTTGTAGACCTTTCCATCATATCATCACGATTATGAAATAACGATCGTTTGCAGAATATTTACTATTAACTGTATTGATATTATATGTCCCATCGTCCGTCAGGATAACATCCTTTGCGATCATGTCTTTGGTCTTTATATCTATAAGAGATAATTTTCTTACTGCTCATTGTCGAAAACCATCCTTGGAATAATCCTATTTCGACATTTTTACTTTAAAATGTCCCGTGTCGGATATTGATATATCATTAAAAGGAAACAATTCAAATAGTGAAAGTGAAGTGGCCCAATAAAGGAATATCCTGGGGTGAGAATCCAATGTACACAATGAGTCCTTACGCAGGCGACCTCATGTCAGATGAGGCGATAATGAAGAAATACAACGACGAGAAACACTGGGGTCTAGCAGTATCGATAGATATCGGGGAATGCGACCACGATAAGATCTCGTCCAAAGAACACATAACACAGTTCGCTATAGATCTTGCCAATTACATCAATATGAAAAGATACGGCGAGCCCATGACCGTCTTCTTCGGAGATGAACCGAAGGTACAGGGATATTCACTTGTTCAGCTTATCGAGACATCACAGATCTCGGGACACTTCGCAGAGGATACCGACAGAGCTTTCATAGATGTCTTCTCATGCAAGGAGTTCCCGCCCGCGAAGACCGCAGAATACGTCAAAGAGTACTTCGGTGCCAAGAAGATGGAGTATGCGGTCTGTTTCAGGGACGTTTAAACCTAAATGCCGGCAAATACCGGCAACCCTTATCTTTTACCACAACGATATTATCAAAGTATTGTGATAATAGTCTATGAGCGTAGAGGCTGTTCTTAACAGGCTGAAAGAAGAGAATTCTGTTAATGGCGCATTCCTTCTGGAAGGCGATTTCTATGATGAAGTGATAGCCGAAGAGAGCAGTGTTGATACAGCATCCATGGGAATGCCTTTGGTGAACCGTGCTTTACAGGAGACCCTGAAGAGAGAACACGCGGTCTGCATCTTCTGCACCGGATCATTCCAGGTCCCCGTCGATCACGTAATGGTCCTGGAGGACGGGGACGGGAACAGGGTCGGTCACGACGTTCCAATGTGCAAGATGGAGGAATACAAGGATAAGGAAGGCATATTCTGGCTTTGCGAGGATTTTGCCGTTTACCCGAACATAGCGACCTCCGAAGAGATGCTGATGGTCATGCTTCCACAAAGGGTCGATATAATAGGGGATGAGGAAGGGATCAAGAATGCCACCATCCTCTATCCTGCAACAACTACCGATCTTATGTTGAAGGGGCATTTTGGGATACCTGCCAACGATCCAACCATAGCATCCGCGATAATATCATTCGATCTCATCTGAACTTTGTGTTCTGTAAGCTAACTGTAATTTTTCGGTTATATATCGGCAGAACTAAGATCATTCATTCATGGGAAACACAGAGAATCTCATAGAAAGAAAGAGAATGAACAGAAAGGGGAGCATAGAAGGTCTCCCTTTGCAACTGATGATTATGATCATCATCGCTACCATGGGCACCGCAATATTGGTAGGGTGGATGGGGAACATAGATTCACCGAAATACATCGGATCGGTGGAAGTAATATCCGGTGATCTTGTACTTGACGGGACCACGACGACCAACGGCACGATAGAGGTCCTTGTCTCCGACCAGAACGGTGATCCTCTGAGCGGAGCAACAGTGATACTTTCGGGATTGGGTGTGTCTGACAGGAACGGAAGGACCGCATATTTGAACACAGACAACAATGGCTACGCCAGATTCAACGGATTGAATGTTAATCTGAGAGGGTCCGACATCGGTTTCATAACTGTGAACGTATCAATGCCTGAGTACGGGGAGAACAACAACACAAGGGTGGCGGTGATATCCTGAGACTTGACAGGAAAGGAGTGGTCGGTATGCCCATGCGTCTGGCCATCACCTTTCTGATATTGTCCTTGTTCGTTCCGATATCACTTTCGATGGTGAGCGATATGGATGAGGAGATCAAGAACAACTCTGCTGCCGATGAGATCGACAAGATCATAAGTTCATCCAAGAAAGCATATCACGCAGGGGCTGGAAGTTCGATGGTCATCGAAGTATCATTAGCGAGCGGATACAGCGCTGTGATAGGTGGAGAGGGATCAGATGCTTACAGCATAATGATATTGAAAGGGGATAAAGAAACAGAGAGACTGCATCTTGAGAGGCCGTCTGTGAAATTCATCGGAGATCCCATTTACATCGCGGGTCAGAGAACACTATCGATCGATTGCGTAAATGATGGAGAATATGGCGTGAAGGTGAGGATAATTGATTGAATTCACAATGTCAAGAGTTGCAACGATGGTGTGCGGAGTTATACTGCTTGCTGCGGTTTCTGTACCTGTAATTTCAATGTACGATGACAGGTACGATGATTCGATGAGGGAGACGGCAGACAGGACATCATTGATGTTGGATAGATTCTGGACATCGGAATCGGATGTTCTGACCATCAGAGGATGGGAGATCCTGCCGTCGCCAGACAGCTCATTGGAGATCGACGGCAATCACTTGACGGTCAACAATAAAGACGGCTCATTCAGCACTTTGATCGAACATAGAATGGATGCTTTTTCGATCGGATACAATGATGAGGTACACATCAGTAAATGATCATCGTCCGAAGGTCTCTGCGATCTTTGTCAATGCGGTCGAGAACCTTCTTATGTCCTCGTCATTGTTGTAAAGGTATACAGAAGCCCTTGCGCTTCCCTCTATATTCCTGGACCCGAAGAAAGGATGGGCGCAGTGCATTCCTGACCTTATCATTATCCTATCCACCTTATCCAACATCATTGCTATGTCATGCGAGGACATACCATCAACGTTGAATGAGAACACTCCGCATCTCCTGTCCGGATCATGCGGACCTACAATACTCAAACCTTTCATTCCCTCCAGGTATTTGAATATCATCTTCATGAGATGTCTGTCATGTTCTCTTATTCTATCCATCCCTATTTTGGAAAGGTAATCTATCGCTGCCTTGGTCCCGACTATTCCGGAATAGTTCTGCAGTCCCGCTTCGAATCTATCCGGTACAGGAGCAAGGTCCACTTTCTCATATGTCGCGAGCCCTACGGTACCTCCGCCTATCGTAAGAGGTCTGATCTTCTCCAGTTTTTCCTTCTTCCCATAAAGTATGCCCATCCCCGAAGGTCCGAGCATCTTGTGTACGGACATTGAATAATAATCAACATCCAGATCCTTGAGGTCTACTCTGAAATGAGGTGCTGCCTGGGAACCGTCTATCAGAACATCCGCACCTGCATCGTGTGCTATCTCCACAACATCCTTCACAGGTACGACACATCCTGTGACATTGCTTGCATGATGTACAGAGACCAACCTTACATCCTTATCCATGACCGATTTGAACGCTTCGATATCGAACTCCCCATCCTCATTGGATCGTGAATACCTTCTCTTTATTCCGATCTCCTCGGAAAGTGCTACCCACGGAACGTGATTGGAGTTGTGTTCGGTATCAGTGGTGACCACAACATCCCCTTTTTTGAAGGGATAACCCCTTGCAACGGTGTTTATGCCTTCTGTGCAATTCTTAGTGAAAATATAACAGTCGGGGTCCTTCGTACCAAAGAATGATGATATGGTCTCCCTTGTCTCATCCGTTAGCAGGGAGACCTTTGCGGACATTCCGTGAACGCTCCTTCCCCCGCAAGATGGGAAATCCTCATAATATTCGACCATTGCCCTTATTACGCTGTCGGGCCTGAGGGATTGACATGCGCTGTCAAGATAGACTCCGTCATCCTTCCTCATTGTAGGGAAATCATTCCTTAGATCGGACACCTGCATTGTGACCTTCCATCACTTAGTATTATTTAATCGGTTATATGTATCTAGGTACGATATCATGCTGGAGACCTCTGTCGGAAAACTCAGATTGGAAAGGCCGGGAATGGTGGCATCAGGCGTAATGGACGAAACAGGACCTTCGATGGTAAGGATGTTGAGATCGGGAGCCGGGGCCGTCGTCACCAAATCGATAGGTTCGAACCCGAACCCGGGACACCCGAACCCAACCTTCAGCGAATTGAAGGGTGGATACATCAATGCTATGGGTCTTCCCAACCCGGGAATAGAGTTGTTCAAAGAGGAGATGGATATCGCCGCAAAGAGTGGCAACATCATCGGATCGATATACGGATCATCTTCGGAAGAGTTCTCCACACTGGCAGCAAAGATGGAAGATTACGGTGCTGTAGCAATAGAATTGAATCTTTCTTGTCCCCACGCAAAAGGATATGGAATGGAGCTGGGAACGGACCCGGATATTGTATCGTCCATAGTTTCATCTGTTAAATCATCGGTGAACATACCTGTATGGACGAAACTTACCCCGAACACACACCTTATCAAGGACCTTGCGGTCGCTGTCCAGAATGCTGGAGGAGATGCGATAGTCGCCATTAACACGGTAAAGGCAATGGTCATATCACCGCAGTTTGGAAAGCCGATATTGAGCAATAAGTTCGGAGGTCTCTCGGGACCTGCTATAAGATCAATAGGCGTCAGGGCTGTATTTGATATCAGAACTGCGGTCGATCTGCCTATCGTTGGGGTTGGAGGCATATCGGATTGGAAGGACGCTGCCCAATACATAATGGCAGGTGCATCAGCATTCCAGATCGGAAGCGCCATCGGGACCAAGGGCATAGGGGTGTTCGAGAACATAAACAAGGATATGGAGAGGTTCATGAAGGATTTCGGTTATTCCTCTATTTCAGATATGGTAGGTGTTGCACATGAGTGATACTGTGAGGATCATAAGCATAGTGGAGGATTCCTATGATACAAAGACATTGGAGTTCCAATGGGATGAGAAAGCATCACCAGGACAGTTCATAATGATCTGGGTCCCCGGAATGGAGGAGATCCCTATGTCACTTTCAAAGACAAATCGCATCAAAAGCATAACCGTCAAGAAGATCGGCAAGGATACAGAGAAACTACATCAGCTTGGTCTCGGAGACCCCATGAGGATAAGAGGTCCGTACGGAAAGGGTTTCGACCTCAAAAAGGGAAGGAAGACACTGATAATAGGTGGAGGAGTTGGTACAGCAGCGGTCATACCAGCCCTGAAGGAAACAGGCGCTGACATGATAATAGGTGCAAGGACCGACAAGGACATCATAATGGATGATGTGGCATCAAAATACACAAAGAACCTCTGGATCTCAACCGACGACGGAAGCCGTGGATTCCATGGCAATGCTGTTCAATTGATGAAGGAGAAGGCCAAGGAGAAGAAGTACGATGTGATCCTTGCATGCGGCCCGGAGATCATGTTGTACCATCTATACAACGCCTGCGTCGAACTAGGCATCGATTGTCAGCTTTCTCTCGAAAGGCATATGAAATGCGGTGCAGGAGTATGCGGGTGCTGCGTAATGGATGATATGCGCGTGTGTAAGGACGGGCCGGTCTTCAATAAAGAACAGATATCACAGATGAAGGATTTCGGAACATCCAAACGTGACGAATGCGGCCGTATCATAAAACTTGGGTGATACAATAGGGATACCGACAGGACATTTTCCTGTTACACACGGAAAACTCTCCGTGAATGTGCCTCGGGACATGTTCAAAGGCAACAACGCAGAGATAGTGAGGTCGAAAGAGATACCGTTCAGGGAACTTCTGCGCTCAAGATATCCTTGGCTGACGGAGAACTCCCTTGATATCCTAATGGAGAACGCAAGGAAGGAGATGCTCAGGATACTTGATGAGGAGACACACGGAAGATCCACCAGCAAGGAACTTGAGTCCAAAGGGAAGATCGAAGAAGCGATCAAACACCTCAAGAGACATCTTGAACAGGACCCGGAAGATGCGGACTCCTGGTACGCTTTGGGAGAACTATTGTGCAAAGCGGGAAGAACTGAAGAGGGTTACAAGGCGTTCGCAAGAGGAAGGGACTTATTCTGATCCGAACAGATCGTTTATTGCCCCTACTACCTCTGGAACCGTCGCACCCCATGGTACCATGGCGGTATTGCCCTCTATTACATGACCTTCCTTGATCTTGCAGCATTTTACGATCGTTTTGATACCGTCATCAGGCACATTGTCCGAAGGGCACACATTGATGAACCTCGCTTCTTCACCATAGACCGATCGGAATATCCTCTGGGACAGATTGCAACCTATCAATGTCACCTCATGTGCAAGTTCAGGTGCCTCGTCAAGGAAATACACAGGCATATCTGCTGTGAGACCGGATACCCTGCAGGGGAACATGACACCTTCTGTTCCGACATCTTTGACCTTATCCCCCATTCTGATGTCCACATATTCCGTGGAGATCGGATGTTCCACGAACCCGGACGATAATGCTATCTTGACCAGAACTCCTAGCTTTGATGGTTCAGGAGGTACATTGTCTATCACTCTGAGTCTCTTAGTCTTCAGTTCATGTATGAAATTGATGTGTGAGAACATCCCTTCTACCACAATTGTCTTATCAGGATATCTATCCTGCAGAACTGCCATTGCAGGTCTGTTCAGAACATCCATATCCGGGTCCTTTATGAATATGGTATCTTTCGGCAAGGAAAGTATCGTAAATCCTTCGACCTTTCTGAAAAGGTCGTCCTTATCCTCTTTGATCAATTCTATCACTGCGAGATCATTCCCGTTCCTTAGTACGAGATAACCTGTACGGACATATGCTGTCCAACTCTCCATAAGTTCGGATATGTTCTTCTCATCCAATGGGAAATCCACATCCCTCACGGAAACATCCTTGCAGTGCACACCCTCATATCCGTTACAAATCGTTTAATCCTAACGCTTATTCGTCCGTTGGTCGGTCATGCACCTTACTGTGAAAGGGTGTGTGTACGAAATGTTTAATAGGATTCCATGAATCGGGTTATTCAGTGTCGGGGTAACACAGAGGCTATGTGGCGGACTGCAGATCCGCATACGGGGGTTCGATTCCCTCTCCCGACCCCATATTTTCATATCCTGATATTTCTCTGATTTTCTACGTTCTTTCATCCAATTTACACAACCTTTATAAACAGCTTATAAATAGCCTTGTTCGGTGAAAAGTTGGCTAAGATGAATATTGAGAATGTTGTTGCTTCTACTTCTCTCGGACAGGAACTTAACCTGAATGCGATCGAAGAAGCTCTCGACGGAGCAGATTATAACCCTCAGCAATTCCCCGGACTTGTCTACAGGATCAAAGAACCAAAGACCGCCACCTTGCTTTTCAGAAGCGGTAAGGTCGTCTGTACGGGTGCAAAGAGCCTTGGGGATGTCAAGATCGCGATAAGCAAGGTCGCAAAGGACCTTGAGAAAGCTAACATAAAGATCAGCATCGAACCCAAGATAGAGGTTCAGAACATTGTTGCATCTTCCGATCTCGAACAGGAGATCAACCTCAACACAGTGGCCATAACACTTGGTCTGGAAAAGGTGGAGTACGAGCCTGAGCAGTTCCCCGGTCTGGTATACAGATTGGACGATCCAAAGGTAGTAGTACTTCTTTTCGGATCTGGAAAGATGGTATGTACAGGCGCAAAGGTCCCTGAGGACGTTGTCCGTGCTGTCGAGAAGATAGCTGCGGAACTCAGAGCCGCCAGCCTGATGGCTTGATACCCAAGCCTTTCTCAAACCCCTTATTTCTCTAAGAAAAGATAAATCCCTTCAATTCTATTACTTATCTATGCTGTGTCCGAATTGCGGATCATACATCGAATATGATTCTGCAAGATACTGTCCAAAATGCGGGTATGCGCTCAATACATACAACACGACTGTCCTTAGCGGCAGTCCTACATACAGCACTCCCGTGACCGAACCTAAGGGATCGGATAACAACAAAAAGATAATAGCGGTCTCACTCGTTCTCGCAGTTCTCATAGGGGTGATACTGGGGGCCGGAGGTTTCTTGGACCAGTCCAATCCGAATGAAAGAGTGGATTTTCAATCGATAGATTCCGACACATATTTTGAGCTTCGAGGGGACTTCCTTCCGGACCGTGAGATATTCACTGTTGATTTCAATGATGAGGGTCAGATGACATTCTCCCTCAATGATGAAGTAGCATCCAACTACACCTACTACTCCTGGCATTTCTATGATAAGAACCGCCCTGCATCCGCATCCAGTTACTGGTATGACCAATACACCGGAGAATATGTCAACAAGACCGAACCTGTTCTATACTATCTTGTTCCGAACATCGGAGAGTTCGATATCACGGTTACATGCTACTCCGGTACCGAAGGCAACTATGTTGCCCAGAAGATGTACAGCGGAACAGTCGGTTATGTAGGCACTATAACCAACGAGTATACTTGGAAATACCTCGGAGTGGAATATTCGGCGGAGATATCCTTCAACTACAGCGATTACCGTTCATACAAAGAGATGAAAGCAGCTGACAGACACATACGCTGGTACAATCAGACGATTGACTTCGTTACCTACGAGGATCCGTCCATTATACAGTTGGCGAATTCACTTAAGACCGCATATGGCAAGAATGTTAACGCTCTTGATCAGGAATTCGCATCTTTCGTACTTGCATTCGTGCAGATATGTTTTGAATATCCTCCTTATACAACGGGAACCAATGAGATGAACGCCGATATGTATCTTTACGGTCAAAGTGAATATTTCGCTTATCCTTTGGAAACGATATTCTATGGAATGGGGGATTGTGAGGATACTTCCATACTTCTTGCAGCACTCTACAAATCACTTGGATACGAAGCTGGAGTGATAATAGTCCCCGGGCATGCTTTGGCGGCTGTCGGTCTTGCCTCATACGATCCAGGTTCATACTCCGCATTCAGATATGAGATAATATCAAAGGAGATCGACGGCCTTACGTTCTACGCCTGTGAGACCACGATAATGGTTCCCCTGGAGATAGGATTGGTCAATAAATCGGGATATAACGACAGGCCTTATTCGGAATACATCGATACTAAAATAGGTACTCAACATTACGGATTCTTCATTGTGTGAATCACATCTTCTTGAAGCCTCTCATCATCCACTGGGTGATGGATTTCGTGCCATATTTGAGAGTGCTCTTGAAGTGTCTATTCGTGCTGCTGACCTCCGCCTTGCCTTCCATCACTGCAGCGAGTGCTTCCTGCCATGTCGTGACCGTATCGGGGATCTCAACTATCCCGTCGCCTATATGGGAGGGTGTGTGGGCATCGCTTCCTGCCGATATCGGTTTACCGATCCTTTCTGCCAATTTCTCTGATTTCCGGTTGCTTGCCGGCGTGGATCTTGCGTTACGAGCCTCGGTTCCATCGAAATCGTGTCCGAGGACATTCTTCTCCCCGAGTCCCGACCACCATCTGTAAGGGTGTGCTGCAAAGGCCACACCGCCCGCCTCATGGATCGCATCTATGGTCTCCTGTATCGACATTCCGCGAGGTATGTCCCTATCTATACCATATGCAAGTATGTGCCCTTCAGCCGAGGACACCTCTATACCGGGTATCACTATGACCTTCCCGTTGTCCTTTGCGTGGGCATACGCTTCGAAACTGTTGTGGTCGGTTATCGCGATACAGCCAAGCTCCCTCTCCACAGCTTTCTCTATTATCTCCTCGACAGTTGATTTGCCGTCATTGGAGTAATTGGAGTGGATGTGGAGATCGGCCTTCATCTGACCCCCGCCCCATCTGTTATTTCCGTATCGACAGTTGCTATGCAGCCTTTACCGTCGCTTAGCGGGACCACTTTATCCTCATCTATCACGGCAGCTATGAACTTGGGATGGCCTTCGGGGACATCTATCTGGATATCGGGGGACATAAGTTTACCGCCGTTCACCCTGGACACTACCATCCTTGCCTTTTGGAAGTCCTTGTATTCTATTCTGGATGATGAATTCTCAAGACCTGAGTTCATTCTTGTTCCCGGCGGCAGTTCCTCTGCCGGCCTTAGCAGAAGGACGGTTGTTCCACCAAGATCCTCATCATCTGCCGCAAGCAGCATTCCCTCCGATCTGACGCCTCTGAGTTTCGCGGGTTTGAGATTTGATACAACGATCACATTACGGCCGACCATCTGTTCTCTGGAATAGTAGGCCTTGAGACCTGCCACGATTTGCCTTGGTTCTCCTTCCCCTACATCCACACTAAGAACGAACAACTTCTCTGCATCCGGATGGTCCTCTGCGTTCAGGATCTTCCCTACCTTTAGATCTATCTTCCTGAAATCATGGAATGGTACTTCGGTTCCTACTTCAACGACCTTCTCCTCTTCCTTGGGTTCATTGACCTCGAGTTCCACTTTCCTGTAAACGGGCATGGGCTCAGGCAGCTTGACACCGGGTGTCAGATCGGATGTTATGGCCTTGATGCCTGCCTCCTCGATCGTTCCTTCCTGTCCAAGATACTCCCATATCCTCTCGGATGATCTGGGCATGAACGGCCATGCCATTACGGCCAATGCCTTGACTATCCTGAGATTATTGTTCAGGAGTCTGCCGCATTCCTCCTTATTTGACCTGACAAGTTCCCAGGGCTTTATCGAATCAAAGTATCTGTTCCCGAATCTTGACAGTTCCATCAGTGCCCTGATACCCTTCTTGAAATCACACCTATCGAGACATTCTTCGTATTCCGCGAGGGTGTCCTCTATCGCTTTGGCCACTTCGTTGTATCCCTCGCCGGTGTCCGGTTCCGGTATGGCTCCGAAGTTCTTATGTGTGAAGCTCAGACACCTGTGATAGTAGTTCCCGAGAGCAGATACCAACTCATTGTTGATCTTGACTTGGAAATCATCCCATGTGAACTCCGCATCGTGGGTGTCAGGCATGTTGACCGAAAGATAGTATCTTATCGCATCGACATCGTACTTCTCCAGGACCGATGGTATATCTATCGTTCCTCCGCGGCTCTTTGAGAGCTTCCCTCCCTTGAACGTCAGATACTCGTTGGCGGGTATGTCATACGGGAGATTCATGTTGCCTACCCCCATCAAGATGGCGGGCCATATTATCGAATGGAAAGGTATGTTGTCCTTTCCTATGAAGTAGTAATGTTTGGTCTCAGGATCCTTCCAGAATGACTTCCAGTAGTCGGGTTTACCGATGATCTTCGAATATTCTATGGATGTGCTGAGATATCCTATCACAGCCTCGAACCATACATAGATCACCTTCTCCTCCCAACCCGGAACAGGTACCGGTACTCCCCACGACATGTCTCTGGTGACGGCCCTGTCAAGCAGTCCTTCCTTCAACCAGTTCATCGTGAAGTCCTTGACGTTCGACCTCCAATAGTCCTTATCCTCGATGTAATCTATGAGTTCCTGGCTGAACGCGCTCAGCTTAAGGAAATAATGGTTAGAAGGTCTGACCTCAGGTTCATTGCCGCAGTGTATGCAGCGTGCATTGATCAGGTCCCCGGGTTCGAATGTTGTCCCGCATGTGTCACACTGATCACTTCTGACATCCTGCGCACCGCATGCTGGGCAAATTCCCTCGACATATCTATCCGGAAGGAACCTCTGGCACACTGGACAATAGTACTGATTCGTCTCTTTCTCGTAAAGATATCCTTTGTTCAGAAGGTCTGTGAATATCCACTGCACGACCTCGATATGATTGGCCCCGTGCGTCTTGCTGAACAGCGAATATTCAATGTCCATATCCTCTATCGCTTTCTTGTTGATGTGATGGTACCTGTCGGCCACAACTGCCGGCGTGGAACCTTCCTTCTCCGCAGTGACAGTTATAGGGGTACCGTGTTGATCGGACCCTCCTACAACTATCACCTCGTTACCTTTGAGACGATTGTACCTGCTGAATATATCAGGAGGCAACAGAGAGCCTGCCACGTGTCCCAAGTGGATCGGGCCGTTAGCATATGGCCATGCGATGTTGATACAGATCTTTGCCATTTGAACCGAGAAGTCCATTGCCTATATCGATAATAAACATGTTGGCGGAATATGTGTCAGACGGGCTGTAATCTGTTATCCCTTTTCGCCACATCCCTTAGGACAACATATGCCCAATATCCCATAAGCAATCCTCCGAATATCTCTGAGAGCGTCATCGCCCACCATAGGGATGTGAGTGTTCCTATGACAAACGCTGCAAACACGAAGACTACGGTCAGAACAACGTTACGTATTATGGTCGATGCCAATGCCACCTTGGAACGGTTCAGTGCCTGAAGCAGGGACGAACCTATGAAAACCAACGACATGAACGGAACGAATATCGCGAATATGTACAACAGGGTAACCATATCATCATGAAGATACTGCATGTCCGGAGAATGGGTGAACACCGATGATATCGGATCTGCCAAGAGCACCATCACCAAAGACAATATGACAAGCAGGAGTATCGATACCTTCACAGAGAAATTGTATGCGCTCTTGATCATATCATACCGCTTCATGCCGAACTCCGCCGAACAGGCTGACACAATCGCCCCTCCCATGGCCTGTGCTGGTATCATCAGCAGGTAAACTATCCTCCATGCCACGGTGTATATCGCCATTGCATCGGTGGTCCCGACCATTATTATACAGAAATTGAAAGTGATATTGAACAGATTCATCACTGAAAGTTCAACTGACTGAGGGAATCCTACGGACAGTATCTCCCTCTGATATACTCTGTTGAACCTGAGATACTTACTCTTCAGTTCCAGGAACATGTCCTTCTTTGAAAGGTACCAATATAATCCTATGACAATGGAGACCGCGAACGATATCACGGTCGCCCATGCGGCACCCGCAACACCCATGTCCAATGTATAGATGAGTATCGGATCCAATATGACATTGATGATGGCCGCCACGACCTGGATGTACATCGATCTCCTTACAGCACCCTCTCCCCTAAGGATCCCAGACATCACGCTGCTTACGAGTATCAGCACTGTGGAAAGATAGAGAGGAATGGCATAGTCCATCGATGCTTCGATAGTTGGACCTGCACCTATCATCATCAGAACGGGTTCTGCCGTTAGGACAAGGAGCGGTGTAGCCACAACAGAGACTATCAGACACAATAACAACGCTTGGACGGCAATGGCGCTTGCATCATCCTTCTGCCCCATGCCGATCTTCCTTGCTATAGCGGCGGAAGTTCCGATACCTATCCCGCTGCCGATGCCGATGATCACCGCATATATCGGGAACACCAGTCCCAAAGCTGCCATTGCCTCGGCTCCGAGGCTCGTCACCCATATACTGTCAACGATGTTGTTGCTCTGTTGAGCGAACAATGCGACCGCTATCGGGATCGAGAAAGCTATGATGGCCTTCTTTGGATCCCCCAGCATGGTCTGTACACCGTTCGTGACAGAGCGTTCTTCCATGGATAGTAATGGACAAGGAATATATTGAATTCTTCGGATAGGATGGATATTAGGACGCTAAAGGTTAAATCGGACTTATTAATAGTCCGTATCCATGCGAATCGCCGCCGTGTTGCATGACAGATGTCAGAATCGTAAGTGCAACAAGGAATGTGTAAGGTTCTGTCCCCTCGTGAGAACAGGCGTGGAATGCATCACATTCACAGAGAAAGGTAAACCGATGATATCCGAGGTATTATGCCAAGGATGCGGGATATGCGTCAACAAGTGTCCGTTCGATGCCATAAAGATAATCGGTCTGGCCGATGAACTCAAAGGAGAGATGGTCCACCAATACGGCGATAATGCATTCCGTCTCTACAGACTTCCGGTCCCTAAGAAAGGTATGATAACAGGTATACTCGGACCGAACGGAATAGGAAAGACGACTGCCATCAAGATCCTGTCAGGCACGGAGGTGCCGAATCTGGGAAGATATGATGATCCTCCATCGAAGGAAGAGGTACTCGAACACTTCGCAGGCACTGAACTCCATGATCATCTTAAGAATGTGTATGCAGGCAATATCAAGGTCGCATTGAAACCCCAATACGTGGACAAACTCCCGCAGAGTGTCAACGGGGTCGTCAGGGATCTCTTGGGAAAGGTTCAGGAAAGGATGACAATTGATGAGGCTGCGGAACTGTTCGAGTTGAAAGAGGTACTTGACCGAGAACTGTCAAAACTTTCCGGAGGAGAGTTGCAACGCCTAGCAATGGCTGCCACGATAATGAGGGAGGCGGATGTATACTTCTTCGATGAACCCACCTCATACCTCGACATATATCAAAGAGTGAAGATGGCAAGGGTCATCAAATCACTCAGCGTCAATAAACAGGTCATAGTGATAGAGCACGACCTTGCAATACTGGATTACCTTGCCGATAATGTCAGCATCGTCTACGGGTCGGAGGGAGCATACGGAGTGTTCACTCTTGCCAGACAGGTAAGGGCTGCGATCAACGTATATCTGGATGGATATCTTCCAGAAGAGAATATAAGATTCAGGGACAGGCCGATAGAGTTCGAATCCTCCCCACCGAGAACGGAGTGGAACACTCCGGATCTGATAGAGTTCGATAGTGTTGAGAAGGATCTCGGAGAATTCAAGCTCAACATCAACAAAGGTTCGGTGAAGATCGGGGAATCGGTCGGTATCGTTGGACCGAACGCAACAGGAAAGACAACTTTTGTCAAAATGCTCGCGGGTGTCATCAAACCTGATAAGGGAGAATTGGACAGTGTTGTTAAGGTATCCTATAAACCTCAATACATATCAGCAGATACGGAGGGTAATGTAAGGGACCTTTTGTATGCCAGAGCTTACGATACTGTGAACTCAGGATTCTTTGAAGGAGAGGTTCTGGACCCTCTTGGGATAAAACATCTGATGGACAAGGATGTCAAGAATCTGTCCGGCGGAGAGCTCCAAAGAGTAGCTATAACCTTATGTCTTGCTACAGAGGCTGACATGTACCTTTTCGATGAGCCTTCTGCTTATCTCGATTCTAATCAAAGGATGAATGCCGCAAAGACCATCAGAAGGATGATGGAGAAGACAGGGAGAAGCGGCATGATAGTCGATCACGACATCTATTTCATAGATATGGTATCCGATTCTATGATGGTGTTCGGCGGAGAACCGGGACACCATGGTATCGGAGAGGGACCGCTCGATATGAGGGACGGTATGAACAAATTCCTTTCCGCTGTGGACATAACGTTCAGAAGGGATGCGGATACTAACCGTCCAAGGATCAACAAACCCGATTCCAGACTGGATAGGGAACAGAAGATGAAGGGCGAGTATTACTACTCCTGACCTTAGATTATTCCTTCCGTCAGTTCGGGGAACAACCCCATCAGTGCCACATATGTCACATAGATGCCTATCAGAACCACGCCTTCTAATCTGTTGACCTTATTGCCTGTCCTTATCATTATGGCAAGCAAAGCCGCCATCAATATCATCACAGGCAGATGGAACACTATCGTATAATGAGTCACAGGGACAGTGGTGTACATGACACCGACCCCCAGGGCAAAGAAGCAATTGAACACTATGCTTCCCACTATGTTACTGACGACGATCTCATTTTCTTTACGATATGCGGCGATGATGCATATGCAAAGTTCAGGGAGTGATGTTCCGACAGCAACTACTATCAGACCTATCATGAGATCGGATACGCCGAACATCTCTGCAAGAACCACTGCACCGTCAACAAATGCTCTTGCGCCGAAATAAAGGAGCAAGAGTCCCACTACTACAAGCACTATGCATTTCCAAAGCGGTGTCTTGACACTTTCCTCTATTACCGCAACGACCTCTTCATCATCCACCTGCTTCTTGTCTTTTTTGAACCTGTAAGCAAGATAGACGAATATGAACAATGCAGCAACGAGGATTATTCCTTCTATCAGTCCGAGTGAACCGGAAAGGGCCATCAACGAGACGACAAAGACGGCGACCATCATCGAGATCAATTCGAATTTGATCTCGGTGTACTTGCACACAATAGGTGAAATAAGTGCCGCCAAACCTATAGCGAGACCAACATTGGCTATGTTGCTTCCGACGATATTCCCCAAGATTATCTGAGGATTATTACCGCTTACCAACGATGTGACGACCTCTGGTGATGATGATCCGAATGCTACAACGGTCAGTCCCACCATGAAAGGGGTCACACCCAAACGGATGGCCATCTTCTTGGCTCCGTCCACCATCCATTCTGACCCGAAGTACAGAAGAACGATCCCTATCGGAATGCCGAGAAGTATCCAAGACACACTTCGCCATGCTGGAGATACCTTATAACTCTTTCTTTTGAGCCACAAAAAACCTGTTGACCTACAATACAATAAAATAATGTAATTCACTCTAAGGTCATGGACCGTGTCGGAAGGGCTGATACACACGTTCACACAGAGTACTCCGGATTCGCAAAGTTAGGGGTCCTGCGTTTTCCTGAATCTGTGACCAGTCCTCAGGATAGAGTGGATCATGCTAGGAGGCTGGGTCTGGACGTTCTTTGTATAACGGACCACGATGAGACAGCAGGAGCTTTCATCGCACAGGACTATGCCAAACAGTTCGATGATATAGATGTCATAATAGGCGAAGAGGTGACCACCAGGGACGGGGAGATTATCGGCCTTTTCCTTAACGAGAAGATACCTCCCATGCTTTCAATAGAAGAGACGGTCGACATCATAAGGGAACAGGGCGGACTCACGATAGCTCCGCATCCATTCAGTTTCCACGTATCCGGTCTTAATGAAAGGATATTCGACATAGACCTTGATGGTTTCGAGGTCCTCAACGGAGGTCACCCGGACAAATATTCCAACCGTCTTGCCCAGACGGTAATGGACCGTTATCCCGGAAGATGGGCTCCGATATCTGCAAGCGATGCCCACTCGAAATACACATTCGGTTACTCATGGACCGAGTTCGAAGGCAATACTGCCGATGACCTCAGAAAAGCGATACTCAATAAGACCACCGTTCCAAAAGGTACCACCGCACCAGTACTAAGCGAAGTGCAATGGAGCATGGAGGTCGTGATGGGCGGACAGAAACTCATGTACCGTTCACTGAAAGGTAAACTTCCGAATGTGGAGGATCACTCCCTTGTCAATAGGATCAACGAGATAAGCGATCTTAAGAAGGCAACAGGGATAATCGGCGGATTCATGTATCTTTTCCCGCCTGTATCATTCATAGCAACGCTGGCAAGCACTTCATTCCTCAATAAGAGTGCAAAGAAGATGCATAAGGACCTCAAGAAAAGACTCGATGATATAGACAAGATTATCAACAAGAAGGAATCGTCCCCGGAAGAGGCGTCCAGATGATCTCTGGTATCTACAAGATATCCGTCACGATCCCTCAGGAATACAAGGATGAATTGATGGATTCCATTAATTCAGTTATGGGACAGATATACCCCGGCTATGACAGAGTTTTCTCGATCACAAAGACCGAAGGTACATGGAGAACATTGGAAGGTGCAGACCCATTCAACGGCAGGATCGGAGAGATAACCTCCGCAGAAGAACTGAGGATCGATTTTGCTGTCCAGGAAAAGGATCTGAAAAAGGTATTGGAGGTCATTGCGGATGTCCATCCTTACGAGGAACCCGCGATCGATGTCATACCTATGATACCTTGGAAAGATATCATTGATCCTTGAGCTTGACCCCGTAGATACCGTCGAACGTCCTCTGGAGCTTGTGTATCTTGTGGCTCTGTTTCCTGAAATTGACATCCTCCTCTGATATCAATCCCATTTCATGGAATCTATCCAGGGCATCATCACCCGCATCATAATCCCCATATGCTCCTATAAGGACATTGACCAGATAGTTCCTGCAGATTATCCTTTCAGGAAGTTCTCCGCTATTCCTTGATCTTATATCATCCATCAATTCCATTATGAGGTCCAACCCATCTTCGCAGCGGTCCCTGCATTCATCATAACGCTTCAGATCATAATATGCGGGTATGATCTCTTCAATGACATCAAATCTTTCCATATCCGTCAATCTGCTTCCCAGCATGTTCTCTCCCACAAGAACCGTGACCGGGTAGTTTTCCTCCTCATTGGCCCTTCTCATGATGAGGATACTTAGATCAAAGGGCGTCGATGCATCTGAATCCTTCAGATATCTCTTGATCTTCACTTTGTCAGGATCGCTCAGTCCCTCGTACCATTTCGTGAGTCCTGCCTTGACGATCTCTTCCGGAGTGTCCTTGTGCTTGTTGAAGATCATGACCTGTAATCATATAGATGGTAATTAAACCTCACTTCCTGATCGCTGGTCCTCTGAGTATCACATGATTACCGAAAGCGTGTTGGTGTTCCTGGGACAGGAGGTTCACATTCCAGTCG
This sequence comes from Methanobacteriota archaeon, assembly GCA_023402275.1. Classification (GTDB taxonomy): domain Archaea; phylum Thermoplasmatota; class Thermoplasmata; order Methanomassiliicoccales; family Methanomethylophilaceae; genus Methanoplasma. The sequence goes on along the minus strand of JAEXCH010000012.1, from coordinate 10,083 downwards.
AGCTGTTCTATGAAATCGGCCCTCCTTGCATAGCAATCCCGTCTGCAATGTACACATGAGAATTCCTTACATGGTTCGGACATCATTATCAGGTCCACAGAATCCCCGAACTTTGTCGCTACAGCTTCATATAACTGCTGATTCTCCTGTTCGACCTCGGATATCGTCATATTGAAAGGGAGTGTGACATGCATCTCGATATGCAGTGTGGTACCATACTTTATCACCCTCAGATTGTGGATGTCGATCCAATCCGGGGATCGGTGTTCGTTCAGACATTCCACCACCTGGTCCAGTATCTCCACGTCTGCTTTATCCATTATACCGTCCATTGCTTTTTTGATCACTCTTGCACCTGTGATCATTATCAATGCGCCGAATACCAAGGCGATCAACGGATCAAGTATATAGAGATCATATCCCAGATTCGCTCCCACATAGACGATCGATAGTCCGAGTATTATACCTATTGAGGACACGGTATCGGTCCTTAGATGCTTACCGCTGGCCTCCAATGCCATGGACCTATTCTTCCTTCCCTTTCTTACCGCGAGAGTACCTATGATGAAATTCACTACCGCGGCCAATATTATCAGGATAAGACCTACATCCAATGAGGATATCTCTCCCGGATGCATTATGTTGTTTATCGCTTCGAATATTATCAGCAACCCCGCAATGCTGATCATTGCTCCCTCGACAGATGCTGAAATTAGCTCGACCTTGCCGTGACCGAATGGATGATCACGGTCCGCAGGCCTGGCAGAAAGATATAGTGCATAAAGTCCGATGATCCCCGCGGCGACGTTGACTATGCTCTCAACGGCATCTGTGAAGATAGCAACAGAGTTGGTGAGGAAATAAGCTATGAACTTTATCAGTAACAGCAGGCCGCCTACTGCTACGACTATCTTCTGAAACTCATAGTTCTCGTCCGAGATCTCCGACATCATATTTTGATTGTCCTTGTACCTATTTACATGTTTCCAAGGATATCCAGATGTTAGGAATAACTAAACGCTGGCTCATTCGATATCGAGCTCTGCTTTCCTAGTGTCCCCTCTGAACCAAGAGAAGAAAGTACCTACCATGCACATTCCCAAACATATGGTGAATGCTGCCCTTATTACCTCTACGAACTGACCATAGTTGGAGGGGTTGAGATCATCCGTGGATCCCATTATGACGGATATGCAGCACATGGCTATACCCATGCTTGTCATCATTCCGACCTGTCTCACAACTGATATCATTCCGGATGCTTCACCACGGTTCTTCGGAGGGACCGAGGACATTATGGCATTGGTATTGGGAGCAGAGAAAAGAGCATAGCCCAGACCCAAAAACACGAGTATCACCGCTATGTAATAGAAGTTGACCTCCACGCTCAGGAATATTATCATTCCTACGGCAACACACGTTATCGCCATTCCCAATGTGGGAAGTATGCGCTTATCTGCTATCCTATCGGAAAGACTTCCGGATTTTGCAGTGAGTGCCACCTGTACAATAGGTTGTATCAGCAGTATCAAACCTGCCTGTGAAGCTGTCAAGGCACCGATACTCTGCAGATACAATGCAAGGAAGAATGACACGGAATATGACGAACCGTAGTTCATGAATGCGGATATGCACGATCTTGAGAACACTTTGTACTTGAATACCTTAAGATCAAGCACAGGCGAATCCGTTCTCTTCAGGACCGTAACGAAAACATACAGCAATGCGAATCCCAGGACTATCATCCCTACCGCCCAGATGGATGGCAGATTGATCACTCCGTACATCATGAACAGAACAGTCGTTCCATACAGGATAGAACCTCTGACATCCATATGTGCTCCCTTGTCCGAGATTATCTCCTTTCTGAACCTGCTTATGAATATGAGTGCTGTCAAAGCGAACGGTATCATGAAGAAGAAAAGATATCTCCATCCGACAAGGTCGCAGATGAAACCTCCCAATGCCGGACCGACGGCTATGCCCATGTAAACGAAAGTGGATTGTATGCCTATCGCCCACCCTCTCTTCTCGAATGGGAAGACCTCAGTGAGCATGGCAATGCTTGATAATGAAAGAGCAGCTGAACCCGCACCCATGATGAATCTCATGACCAGAAGTATCTCGAACGTAGGGCTGAAAGCTGCGATACATGATGAGATGGCAGTGGTCAGCAATCCGATGACGAAGACCTTCTTCCTTCCGACGATATCGGACAACCTCGCAAGAGGCACCATTACTATAACAGATGCCAGAAGGAAGGTCGTGTTCACCATCGCAAGGGACTTGGAACCTACGTTGAACTCGGCACCAATGGATACTAGTGCCAGATTCATCATGGTACTCATCAATGGCATGATGAATATCCCTGCACAGCAGGCGATGAGGACCGTGGTCATATCGCGTTGTGAATACTTTACAGGAGATTCCATATGACCTCAATATTATCCGATTATTAATAACCTCCAATCAACATGTCTCGGCTGAACCCCTTTTGTTCAGAGTCGATGATGGACCATTGATCGAAGAAGCATCTTTATCAATCGATAATACAAATGATTTAATTACTATAATGTGTTCTAATGTATGGTAAGAGGTGATGACGGTCCTTTCGGACAGGGCCCTTAACGTGGTGCCATACGGTGGCATTGCTTACGGCCAATCAAGACAGATCACAATGATCATGTCTCTGACACATATCAACACCACGAGACCGTCTTTATGACGGGTGATGGATATCGTCACGATATCACCTCCTGCCAGATGGTCCCGGTTGCCGCGGCGGAAGCGCCAACCGGGGCTTCACATCTACGGCACATTATTGATAATGAATCACGTTATTAGATCTAATAACAGGGTCTCGGAATTATCCAAAAATGAACTTCATTCTGGTTCACCCAATACCCTTCTGATCCAGAGATCCGTTATTATGCATACATGTCAGAGAGTGCGTTATGAACTTTGTCCAGAATAGGCCTTCCATTATATCTCACGCCATTTAGAATCAACAATCCGTATAGGTTGTTATTTATTGTTCATATCTACATTCTCCATACGATATAAATGAGCACCATACCTCAGGACATCAAGAAAGAGCTCGGTCTGGTCCAAGTATACACCGGAAAGGGCAAAGGTAAGACCACCGCATCTCTGGGTCTAGCCTTCAGAGCATGCGGTAGAGGTTTGGAGGTTCTGATGATACAGTTCCTGAAACCTCCGGAGAATTACGGAGAGCACATCTCGTGCGAGAAACATTGCAATTTCACCATACTTCCTTTGGGTGTGGATCATATGGTATCCAAGGTCCCCAAGGAAAAGGACATAAAGATCGCAAAGGAGACCCTTGAGAGAGCAAAGGAGGAGATATACTCCGGGAAATACGATCTTGTGATACTGGATGAGATAAATGTGGCAATGGGTTGGGGATTGCTCGATCCTAAGGATGTCATAGAAATGTTGAAAGGACGGCCTGAGAATATAGAGGTCGTACTTACGGGAAGGGCAGCTCCTGAAGAGATAAGGGAATATGCGGATCTTGTGACAGAGATGACAATGATAAAACATCCTTTTGACAAAGGAGTGAAGGCAAGAAAGGGAATAGAGTACTGACACATCCCTTCGATTTGTGATCTATCCATCATATTGATTGTAGCTACTTTACTTTACGTAAGATAAATATGTGAGTATGAATATGTACTTTGACACTGGGAGTATTTTAGAATGCCGATAAACATACCCGATGATCTTCCTGCGGGAGCAGCCCTCGAATCCGAGAACATATTCGTAATGAGGGAAGGACGTGCCACAGCACAGGACATACGTCCTATGAAGATCCTTATCCTGAATCTCATGCCGACGAAGATCGAGACCGAGATACAGGTATTGAGGTTATTGAGTAACAGCCCTTTGCAGACCGATATCTCTCTGCTTCAAATGGCAACTCACGAATCGAAGAACACATCCCAGGAATATCTGGATAAATTCTACTACACATTCGATGAGATCAAAGACAAGAAATTCGATGGCATGATAATAACCGGTGCTCCTGTGGAGAATATCAACTTCGAGGATGTTGATTATTGGAAGGAACTTTGCGAGATAATGGATTGGTCCGTGACCAATGTGACCTCGACACTGCACATCTGCTGGGGGGCCCAGGCTGGACTTTACCATCACTACAACATCCCAAAATATACCCTGAACGAAAAGATATCAGGAGTATTCATACACACCCCCATAGTAAAGGATGAACCATTGCTGAGAGGATTCGATGATGTTTTCAACATGCCTCACTCAAGACATACGGAGATCAGGGCATCAGACATAAAGCAGAATCCTCATCTGCACATAGTCACAGAATCAAAGGAGGCCGGCATTGGCGCTGTGACATCCGAGAACGGACAGGTGTTCATAACCGGCCATCTCGAATACGATGCAGGAACACTGGCATACGAATATGATAGGGATTCCAAGAAGGGGATCGATCCTTGTGTACCATGCAATTACTTCCCGAATGATGATCCTCATAACGATCCTGTGGTCAACTGGAGAAGCCATGCAACACTCCTTTTCTCCAACTGGCTTAACTACTACGTATACCAGCGCACCCCATATGACATAAATGACATAGGGAAAGGGCTTTGATGACATTGGAAAGGATAAAGACAGACAACACACCACTACCTTCGGGTCCATACTCTCAGGCGATCGTCTCGGACGGTATCGCTTTCATATCCGGCCAGATACCCATCGACGCAATGTCCGGATCCATACCGGCCGATCCGAGGGATCAGATAAGACTTGCGATCCATAATCTGCTATCCATCTCATGCGCCTGCGGAGTATCAAAGGAAAATATACTGAAGATCAATGTCTATCTGACAGATGAAGAAGATCTTCCAATATTGAATGAGATATACTCCGAGATGTTGGGTCCGGAATATCCGACAAGGACCTGTGTTTTTGTCAAAGGACTTCCCAAGAATGCAAGGATAATGATCGACTGCGTCGGAAGAACCGGATGATCACTGTTCCACGATCTTAGGATTTATCAGCTTGCCCAATACGGCATCCCTTACGAATTTGTTGTAGTTGGACAGGTCCTTCTGATCCTGAATGATACCTTCAACAGATTCCAGGACGTGTCCGAATACCTCTCGGAATATCCTGCATGAATCGCCGCCTGTGTTCTCGATTCCTGTTTCATAGTGAGCATCGATACTGCAGCCTCCGTTGCAATATCTGTACAGATCGCACTCGGACATGCATTTCTCCCTACGCTTTATGGTTCCCATGAGAATGTTCCTGAATCCATCCGTATTGAATGCATCGGATATTCTCTCCATATTGTCTACATTGTCCAATCTGAAATCCGTAGGGCATCCTTTACCACACGGGTATAGATCCCCGTTCGGATATACGCATAACCACTTGGTCAGACATGATGTGTGAGCGCAGTCTGACTCTGTGGGTTCTCCCAGTGCATTCAGAATGTACAGGTAATGAGGTATCAACGGTATCTCGGTATCCTTATCCGTAAGCCATCGATCGAAACATTCGATGCTCGATCTTATGTAGACATCGGGATCAGGTACGAGATCCCCGCATGAACCGCATCCTGCGAGTATCACAGGAGAGAATGAAACGGCCATATTCTTGGCCCTGAAATGTTCGTATAGTTCATTCTGTTTGTCTGCAGTTTCTGATGATATTGTGGAACTTACCGAGAATACCCTTTCCTTATCCTCAAGATAGTCGAGATTCTTACTCACGTCATTGGTCCTTTGTCTTAGAACATCGTTGAACGGACCTTCGAAGGACACTCCGATGTTGATCATCTTCTCCTTGCAGAAATTAATGAATTTTCGATCCAAAAGTATACCGTTCGTCTGGATCGTATTCCCTACGCGGTGGGAATTCTTCCCGAAATACTTCTCTTGTAATTCTATACCATCCTTATAGAATTTGAATGGCATAAGAAGAGGTTCCCCGCCATGCCATATGAACCAAGCGGATTCATATTCTTCCGATATCAGTTCGAATACCTTTTCCAGAGTGAAAATGTCCATTCTTTCGGGTGTCCTTTCGGATGGAGTGTGATAACAATGTTTGCAAGCTATGTTGCAATCAAGTGTGGGTTTTATGATGACCGAGATGAATGGTTTCATGATCGTACCGAGCGTTCATATCAGAACGGCCAGTATGTCCATGCACCATTGAATCCGTTGGTGATGTAACAGCAGAATGCACAACAACAAACTATGCATCCTCCGAGTCCCACGTACCACCATCCTGATGAGCAGCAACCTTTGTCGTCACAGCAGGGGTAGTCACATTTGGAGTCTCCGCCGTGTTCTCCATCATCGACACGCTTCGAATAATCATTCGGTTCTTTTGCGTGCATCGCTATAGATGTGAATGCTGCTGGGGACTGGTCCATATACAATGCGGTCAGGCTTTCGATGGATTCTGCATCGCGAGACATAATTTCACCTAACCTATCCTGCTGGATAGGCATAACCCGCGTACCCCTTAAGAATATATTAAATGTTCGAACCATTCACGTGTTTGAAAATAACCTATGTTCGGATATACTGTGCCGCTTTACAGCAAAATGTCCCCTTCGGACCTTTCAGCATACCGCAGGTATTATTGTGAGACGTGCCACCAGCTAAAGGCCGAATTCGGATTGATGTCGGCATCTGCTGTGAATTATGACATGACATTCAACACAATAATCCTGAATTCCGTCATGGGAGACATCAAAGACTTCCGTGGTACGAAGAACTCACTGCTTTGTGTGTTCAAGGAGCCGGGAGCAGACTCCGAATTGTTCAGAAAGATGGCCGCATACACAGTGCTTCTGACCAAGTGGGAACTTGTGGATGACAAACTGGATAAACCGTCCATAAAGAGCAATGCCATCTCCTTGGTCCTGAATCGGGCGATAACAAAGGCAGAGAAAGAGTATCCCGAATATGACGAGGCTGTGGGAAAGGGTTTCGAAAGGCTCAGGGAGATGGAGAACGCGGATTGCAGTGATGCCTTGATGATGGGTGAGACGTTCGGCAGATCCCTTTCCTTCGCTTTGGGAGATATCGCAGAAGATTATGCAGATAAGGACCTTGAGGATCTGTTCACATATCTGAGTTCCGCGGTGTATCTTATGGATGCAATAGATGATCTCGATCAGGACTATCTTGATGATACATTCAATCCCTTGCTGGTCAATGCAGTCGGTTTCAGAAATAAAGAACAATTCATCAACAATAACCTATACGAACTGACCGATAAGATGAACAATGCTATGGGTAAACTACAATCATCCTATTCATCGGTCAGAAAGAAGATGAATTTCGATATCGGTATAGCCGACAATATCGTATATTACGGGATACCGGATTCAGCAAAAAGGGTCATGGCAGGGTCCAGTGAGGCAAAGGCAACACTGAGGAATGCATTTGACGGACATAAGAAGAGGAATGCATCACTGTGATCTTCTTCCCGATGGATCATAATCGGAACATACACTAAGTATGTAGGTATCATCCCCGGTCAGATCGCAAGATGTATCTGATCCTTTCATCCTGATATGGGTGCAGTTCTCGCATGACCCGGGGCGATATCTCTCGCAGGAATTCTCCATCTTCGTCGTGGATTCGGATAAGGAGCAAACCCAATCATCATTGGAATGTATGCAGAACCTGCATGTCTTGCATTTCTGATAATTCTCATTGGTCACTGCACATACAACGCATAACGTTATGATAAAGTTTGACCGCGACGGCAAGTTCCTTAAGCTTTGTTGCATACACCTGATGCATGAGGGTAGGTTACATGGGGATACCATTCTCCAATTCGGAAGAGGCCGCAGAGATGTTCATACGCAAGAACAGATGGAACGGGATAGATATATTCCCGCTGATGAGTTCTTCAGCGGTCATAGCGGCCTTGGAAGAGGACACCATAGATTATGGTGTGGTGGCAACGAAGAACATCGTTGCAGGCCCTGTTGAGGAGACGACAAAGTCTCTTGAAGAAAAGAAGAACATAGACGTCTACCAGACCGTCGACGTCCCTATCCACCACTGTCTGTTCGTCAAACACGAGGGTTGCAAGATCGATTCGATCGCATCCCACATCCAAGCCATACTTCAATGCGAATCCAACCTGGAGAGACTGGTCCCCTCAGCAAAAAGGATCGAGGTGGAAGATACCGCGTACGCCGCAGAGATGCTTTCGGAAGGATCCCTCCCGGACAATGTCGGGGTCATATGCAGGAAGGATGCAGGAGAGAATTACGATCTTTTCTTGATAGCGGAGAACATAGAGGACGATCCTCAGAACACTACGACATTCTCGCTTCTGAGATTGGTTTGATGGTTCATCTATCCTGATCCAATATATCTATGGTCAGGGAACCCATGACCTCTATGGCTTTGTTGTGAAGATCCTCGTCGTAACTTGCTACGCATCTTGTATCCAACATAACTCGGGATTCAGGATATGCTGTCTTTGCTATTACCGCATTGGCAATGACACAGATGTTCGTTGCCACTCCGCAAAGTTCGATCTCTTCACACCCCTTTATAGGATCAATGATATCAAAAGTACCAAAGGTCGTCTTCTCTATAACTGTCCCTTTATCCTGGAACGATCTTACCCTGCCAAAGAGTTCCCAACCAGGAGTGCCTTTGACACAATGTGTTACCGGTATGTGTTCACCCTCATCTGTGGAAAGATAATCATCATAATGAGTATCTTTTGTGAATATCAGTCTGCCATTGCGTCCAATGCATTCCTCTATCTTTTTGACAATGTTCCCCTCGATCCCGACCGCCTGTTCGGACCCAAGACTGCCTGCAACGAAATCCACCTGATAGTCAATAACGATAAGAGCGTATGACATTGCATTCCCCATTATCATAAAAATAAAAACAATCGATGTCAGATCTTTGGAAGTTCGGGAGCTGTGTGTTCAAGTACTATCTCGTACACAATATTGAACGGTATGCCTGTCTTTAGGGATATCTTTGTACAGGTCTGTCCTTCCCGATAATATCTGATAATTGATTCCGACCTTTTTTCATTCAATTTCACAGCGCTGGGTCTTTTGGCAGCCTTTTCCTCTTTCTCCCTGATGCCGGTCGGACTTATTGCCCATCTCGTGGACCTGCAGTTCGGACATCTCTTTGGCGGCCATTCCCTTTTCGCATTCCAACTGTAATGACATTTATTGCACTCGTGAACAGTAGGAGCATCGTCCCATCTGTACGTTCCGCATGCGGGGCATCTCTTAGGGCTGTCATCCGTGGATTCCCATTCATGATGACATCTCTTACAGTTTCTTCTGTGCGAACCTTTCATCCATATGGTTGAACGGCAGGAAGGACAGCTCTTAGGCAGTTTACCATTGCCTCTGGGTGACCATTCATGAAAACATCGAAGGCATCTTAGAGAGGTTGCCCTGTCCGTATTCCTACTCTCGGAGTCGTCGCCCAATGTATGCATGTCCCCCTATACATTCAATTAGACGTGCTGGAAACATATATAGATATTGTTCACGTTTCGGAGACTAGCAGAAAGGATCAGCTCTTATCAATAGTTGCGATCTCTTCCTGTTGGATCTCGCCATTCTCTGCAAGTTTGAACAATCCTTTCTTTATCAGCGGTGAGACCACTTGTGATATCGGTATCGCTATGACTAGAGCGATACACCACGTGCGTGCCCATATATGGAAGAAATTGTCTACGAATCCTACGTTGATCGACATCATCGCAAGCGACATGCAAAAGGACATTGTAAGTGACATACACAGACTTATGAAAAATGACATATGTCTGCCTATGAAGTTTCCGTTCTTATTATTCATTTTCCCACTTCTTGGAAATGCCAATGTGAGGTCGGATTTAAAACTTTTTATTTCCTCTATTATTGACAGTGAACATATTCATTGATAAATGACCAATAATTGAAAAGTGCGACATTCGATACTTTATATGTCAAACCAAAAGGAGCGAATGCCGCATGAGATACATTGGTCTGGATGTACATAAAAACAACACCACAGCCTGCGTTATATC
>JAEXCH010000019.1 GCA_023402275.1 Methanobacteriota archaeon | reverse complement strand
AACCCTAACTCGGTAAATTGGGGTATAAGTCCCTGATGCCGTGAACGATCATCGGTGTCACTGCTTCTTGCTTGGATCCTTCGGCTCCGTATACAGATGCAATCCCAGTCTGGAATCCAGTTCCCTTACGTCTTTAGGTATCGTCTGTCTTATCTCGATATCCGCAGAGGACATGGACTTCATTGTTCCGTAGATATCCAGAACATCGGACACCGACAACTGTCCGGACATGTCCGCTTTCTCTATCATGTTTCCTATGGACATCCAAATCAGCAGCGATACGAAAGTGACGAACATATGGCCGAGCATGTGCGCATCATCCTGCATGTACATTCTATCCGCCGATAACACGTTCTTAGCAGTATCGAAATGCTCCTCGATCGTACATCTCTTCTTGTACATACGGTACACGATCTCCGGTTCGATATCCATGGATGACAGGATCATGAAATTACCAGCTTTGGACGGATCCGAGGATCGTTCACGTCCGTTCTCCTTGGCCTTGAGGGAATCCATCAGTTCGTCGTTCCTGTTGCTTAGATTTTCGAATCTGTATGCGTACATACCGTCGAAGGGAGCATAACCGTATGACACGGCGGAGTCCCTCCATCTGAACATGCCCTCATCCGCGTTCACTTCCCCGTATGCCTTGGAGTTCCTCTTGGCGGCGACCATGAACTCCAACCCCTTTCCCTTCACCTCATCCAGGAATCCTTTGATGCAGTATCCCCTGTCCATCACCAGTATAGTCCCCTCGGGGATATCGAACTCATCCAGCATCGATATCGCTGAACCTTCCCTGACATTCCCGGGAAGTACGGACATGTACTGCGGTCTTCCCGATCCCAGACCGCATGTCAGAAGCAGATTCGATTGTTCACAGGATGATCGGAAACGATTGTATCCGCGTTTGAGCAGCATCACCCCCTTCGCGCGGGAGAACATCACGCTCATGTCCACCGCCATCTCCCTGTCGTCCGTCCGTATACGGTCGAAGAAGATGTCCTGACATCCTCTCGCTTTACCTATCCTCTCCAACGATTCCGATAACGCTTTCGGAGAGGTGTTCGGTCTCAGACCGAGAACATCGTCCAGATCCTTCCAGCATCTCCCCGCTTTGGATAATGTCCCTCTTCCAAGACATCTGGCGAATGCCAGTTCCATTATCTCCGGATGATCCCTCGGGAAAGCGGATATTAGATCGTCCAGGAAATACTTCGAAGCATAGGCCATCAGTCTGGCATTCCCTGAATCCTTTATCATTCCGATCTCAACGACATCCCTGTCGCGCCTGGGTCTCGGGGGTTCCACGGTACCGTCGGGGTTTAGTACTCCGCGGTACTCGGAGACCTTGCGTCTCTTCTTGGTCTTCGGATCCCACACGGTGGTCGCCCATTTTAGATAGTGGACGCTTCCTTTCTTCTCGACCGTCAATCCCGTCTTCCCGTTCTTTCTCTGTTCCGTGAGCCAATACTTTGCCCATTGGTCCGGTTCGCATCCCATGATATACCATATATGGTATAAGTATATAATATCTCACACCGGATCGGAGAACGAACAGGCCAGCATCGTCACGGAACGATCGAAGTACTCAAAACCATCAGAATATTATACCCCACTTTACCAAGTTAGGGTAAAAACTGTCATATGAATTATACTTCATTGACATGTTAGAACATCGCCGCCCTCAGTCTTTTTGACCAATGATCAATTCAAGATAACTCTGCGATTATCATCTCGCAATCTTTCTTCAGCGTAGGGACTTCCGCCATTATGGATGACACATTATCACAATGAAAGTATTTTCATTTTGCTCGGGTGACCCTTGCAAAGTACCTTTTTTTATCAAGTTTGTAAGGGTCACCCGAGCAAAATGATGTGAACACACCATATCACATATTACGGATCTCTTGTGAATCGACGACCTCTTGTAAACTGGCATACTGACCATTTACAATTTTATCCGCTATGGACAATGCCTTTGCAACTTCTTTTCCATGATCAGTAAGTAATATGTATGTGGTTTTATACGGCCTAGTGACTCTATTCAAGACTAGAAGTCCGGACTTTTCCATATCAAATATTAGATTTTCAATTGTATTATAACTTCCAAGCCTTGGTGTGAGGTCGCTAAGCTTTGGATTCTCTGAATCTAAGAGACTTATTAGAATAGGTACCGCGTATCTTTCGGACAATATACCCCACTTATTTTTACGCACCACATTCAACACATAACTTAGAATATTCTTATGAAATTGCATCGTTAATTCAATGTTGAATGTATTAAATATTAGATTATACATTCAATATTGAATGCAGGTATATTGATGACAGATATAATGTGGTGTCCGAATTGCAAAACCAACAGAGAAGTGAAACCGAAGATAAATTGGATAATTACCATACTATTATTCATACTAGGAATTATCTTTGGAATAATCTACGTAGCATACTGCTACATAGAAAAGAAAAGATGTGCTGTTTGCGGAACTAGCGTATCACAGATGCAGCCCATGAAATTCGATAACATCCAGAACTGATTCTAAATTGCTATGTCTTGATGCTATCAAATATTTTAAAAACAATTTTCTTGCGTGATGATTATAGTTTAATTGAACAAGACCGTATTCGAAGCGTGATCCAGAAATCTGCGGTCGATAATGAAAAAGAAGATGTTGATAAGGGGGCGTACCCCCTTGATTGTAAGGAAAGCGGTTTGATCAGAACTGGTCGTCGTAGACGCCGGCCTTCATATCCTTCTGGAATACTTTGGAGTCCTTACCATCGATGGTCACACCGACTGAGACACAATTACCTGCGACCTCCATCACTCGTGCTTTGAGGTTGGCTCCCAAAAGGCTGTCCTGTTTCATGTCAGCGATCTTCTTCGCCTGGTCCAGGGTCATGTTCGCGACCTTTGTGGTCCTTGCGTTGCTTGAACCGCTTGCCAGCCCGAGCTCTGACTTGATGAGGGCGGACATCGGAGGTGTTCCCACTTTGATGTCGAAGGTCTTGTCATCGTTTATTATAACTTTTACAGGGACCTTCATTCCGCTGAATGCTTTCGTTTTCTCGTTTATCTTGGCGATAACATCGCCTGTGTTGACGCCCGTGGGACCGAGTGCGGGACCAAGGGGCGGACCTGCGGAGGCCTTGCCCCCGTCAACTAATGCCTCGACAGTACTTGCCATGCTTATTTCTCCTTCTCAACGACTCTTACGCTGTCACCTTTGACGGTGACCGGTATGGGCACCATAGCCTCTATGAGTTCGACAGTGATCTCCTCCTTGCTTTGATCGATCTGTTGTACCCTGGCTATCTCACCCTTGAAGGGACCGTTGATGAGTTCAACCAGATCCCCTTCTACAATTCCTATGACCGCAGAGACCGGCACCATGTAATGGCTGATCTCCTCTATGTCCGTCTCCCCGTCCACGAAGGAACGGGCCTTCTTTATGTCCCTTGTCTTCTCCCTGAGGCGGTCTGTGTTCATACCTTCGACGAACACATAACCTCTGAGTCCTGGGGGACTGAATATCGCGTAGATGTCCTTCTCGCCTATCTGTGCCTTCGACAACAGGCTGTCAGCCACGCTCTTCTCTTGGTCCATCTGAGTCTTCAGGACCATTATGGACTGTCTTGCCACGGCCCCGAATCTTAACGATGTCGAGCCGTCGTGTGTCCTGGCAAGCATCTTTATGCTCACCTCATCGCCATATCTTGCACCTTTCGGGCATATGACTTCAAGCTTCAATTCCTTGGGCTTGTTGTTCGGCAGATCCACATCCACCTCGCTCTTCGAGCGGTAGTTGCTCCAGAGTTCGCTTCCCGTGGAATCATATAACGTTACATTCCACTCCGGAGCATTCTCTTGGTCCGGACCCGTGGAGATATCAAAATCGATCGTTGCGGAAGAGGAATCGGAACTGAGTTGGAACTTCCAGACCACAGCTGCTCCTGCGTGTACGTCCCTGTCTCCCTCTTCTCCTATTAAGCGAGTGCCCCCTATTCCCATATCTGACATCGTAATAACCTCTTGATCTCAGAAATGGTTCGGAAGATAGGTCATTATCCACATTATGGCAAAACCCACTGCACCGAGTATGACCATACCGAGCGCTGCAATGTAGCATGTCTTCTTGTACTCCTCTCGGGTGGGTGTGCGGGCCATCTTGAGGATCCTGCCGTATTTGCCCCTTCCGAGATTCCTTGTCTTGGACTCGAAGTTGTCCTGGATCTCCTCTGCTTTTGCCTCTACTTTCATTTTCCTACTTCCCTGACATAGCCAGATGTGTTTCCGGCCATGAGTTCGCACTCTTTCGTTACCACTGAAGATAACAATTGAATAACATCCCCTACAATCAAATCTTATTTTAAAGCTTTTGGTATCATTTAGAGGCTTTCGGTCTCCATTGACCTTTGTATATGTGTTTGCCCGTGGAACTTATTATGTAAGCTATCAATATGATCACCACCACATTCCTTGCCAGTATTATCAGCATACCTGCATCCGTTATGGATTCCCCACCGCCGCTGATGACCATATTGACCACGAAGTTCAGCTGTGTGAGCAACATCGATACTATCGACAGCAAAAGGATGTACGTCTTCTGTTTGTAATTCAGAGAGGTCATCAAGAGATAAACGACAAAGGGTATGGCCCATATCAGATATTGTGCCGAGAATGATTTCCAAACGACCATTACAAGCAATATCGATATCAGCACAGTTCCGCCCAGCATCATCATCCTGTTGTTCTCGTTATCCCTTCTTTCCTTCCTTAGCCTCACTGTCATGTATGCATTCAAGACGTAGATCAGAGCCAAGGATATCAGAAGCAGCGGGAACAGATATGGTGCTACCGCATCCGGCCATGTCCCTATCAGATTGTCCGAACCGAAACCGAACTCGATCCTGACCGTGGTCAGTCCGAGCATACCTGCCAAAGCAATGACTGATGCTGCCGTGGACTCTATCTGGAGGGGCCTGTCCAAATGGTATTGTATCAGTTGCGGGACCATGTCCGAACCTACAAGCAAGGTTACCAGCATCACTACCGAAACAACGATCACGAACACGCCACCGCCTTTGATTATGTTGGTCCAATCCCTGTTGAGGATGAATGGTATGACGTATATCGGCAACAGTATGATGGGATAGACCATCGATGATGTCGCTATCGCCAAAAGGAAGAATGCCCAGACATATCTCTTGGTGACCAGACAATAGAACGAGAAGAGGGTTATCATCGCAGGGAATATGTCATAGCGACAAATGACGAACTCGATCATTATCATCATAAGCACCGTGTACACAAGCATCGCCTGATGCTGGCTTTGATTGTATCTCTTTGCCAGTTTGCTCACGATCAACATGCCTATTATGAAGAACACGACCGCCTGGACCGCGAATGCCACTTGATATCCGAACGGATCGCTTGAGAAAAGTCGAGGTATGGCGAAGAATAACAACGCCAGAGGGGGATATTCCATGTTAGGGATGTTCCCGTGGAACAGCTCATCGGCGTATACGAAGTACACATTCATGACCTCGGTCTCGACGCCCAGATGATCGATCATTAAGAGCAATATGACTGATGCCGCAGCGAATACCGCACCCAGAATAAGCTGATGCCTTCTGATCCTGTTGTCAACAGCCCTCATATGCTACACGTGATAGTCCCAGCATGGTTATTAAACTACTCATTGAGTTCTTTGAAGCCGTATGGAACTCTGCCCAACACTTATATATAAGCCATATGTTGACCAAATTAATTCTTGCACAGGTGATGACAAATGGAAGAGATTTTGTGCAACGTAGAGTTGGTAAAGGACAACAACGACTTCGTGGCTAGGATACAGAGCGACCTCGGCGGAATGAGAGAATACAAGTCATCTAATTTCGAAGAGGTATTGGAACAGCTTATGATCGACCTTCAGGAAGAATTCGAGTCCATCTGAAAGGAGTGATCGACATGGCGGATCAAATCAAACAAGTAATAGATATCCTGGACAATCTTGCCGAGGACACCTCGGTACCCAGGAACATAAGGAAAGGAGCCACTGATGCAAAGTCAAGGCTCATGGACACAAAGGATGCGATGGATGTGCGTGCCACCAGCGCTATGATCATATTGGATGATCTCGCTAACGACCCGAACATACCGCTTCACGGAAGGACCCTCATCTGGAATGTGATAAGCCAGCTTGAGGTCATAAGCGCTCAGTCGAACTGACGCCCCTTACCTATTATATTCTGAAACTATATCCAGGAAATTCTGGAATAACTGAGGCCCGTACTCGGTGTTCTCCACCTCAGGATGGAACTGTACGCCGAATATAGGTCTTTTCAGTGAACGCACGGCCTCCACCGGACATGTGGGGGAGAATGCCGTGACCTCGAAATCCTTCGGAACGATCTTGACCTCATCGTTATGCGATGCCCAGACGTTGAATTCCGATGGAAGGTCCTTGAAAAGATCGTCGTGCGAACTTACCTTCAATTCCACCCTTCCGAACTCAGGTGTCACGCTTGGCCCCAGCTTTCCTCCGAAGTGCTCGGATAGGAACTGCATACCTGCGCATATCCCAAGTATCGGGAAGTCCGCTTTGTCAAGATATTCCCCGTTGTTGCCCATCTTATCTGCATCACTGGCGACACTGGGGGCTCCTCCGGAAAGGACTATCGCATCAGCATCGCTTATCTCATCAAAAGGTGTCGTGTTAGGTACGATCTTGGTGTCAACTTTGAGGTACTTCAGGACCCTCCACTCACGGTGCGTCCATTGACCGCCGTTATCGACCACATACACTTTCATTGCCGATAATACTGCATTTTCGATTTAATATGATTGGTCATTGAGTTCTTTAGGTTAGAAGCTGAAAAGCAAATGTTTAAACGAACAAGGCATGACAGAAACAGGTGGTTCGATGAAGAAATGCAAGATAACAGTGTTGAAGACGACCTTTGACAAAGAACTCTCTGACGAGTTCGGGGTTGACGGCATAGGGCCATGCCCCATGCATAAGGCGGGCCAGACCTATTATGCGGATCATGCTAAACCGGATGGATTGTGCGATGAGGCATGGAAGGCCATGTATCAATATGTGTTCGCACTGTCTCACGGCGCAGAGAACGGACTGTTCTACTACGGAGACTGGATCAAGACACCGGGAGTTGCCATATGCAGCTGCAATGACGGCCTCAGACCTGTGATATTCAAGATCGAAGCAACGGACGAGATATCGGTTAACGAGAACCATCTGGATTGAGTGGGATCATTCCCACTCTATGGTTGCCGGAGGTTTGTTCGTTATGTCGTATACGACGCGGTTGACCTGATCCTTCATCGTGTTCGTGATCCTGGTCGATATCCTATCAAGTATCTCCAACGGTATCTTGGAGTATGTGGCGGTCATTCCGTCTATTGAGGATACCGCTCTTATCGCGATCGTCCTTCCGTATGCCCTTCTGTCCCCCTGGACCCCTACGGATCTTGTCGGTAGGAGAACAGCAAAATACTGCCACGGGATCTCCATCTTACCCTCTTTGGCAGCGGCCCTCAGTTCATCCTCAACGATGTAACATGCTTCCCTTACGATCTCGATGTTCTCAGGGTTCACCTCGGCAAGGCATCTGACCGCCAGTGCCGGACCGGGGAACGGTTGCCTTTCAGACGATCTTACGCCCAAGGCCCTTGCTATCTCCCTTACCTCATCCTTGTAAAGATCCCTAAGGGGCTCGACCACTGTCATCCCCATCTCCTTGGGAAGTCCGCCTACATTATGATGTGATTTGATCGTATCCCTTACTCCATCCCCGGATTCTATCCAGTCAGGAGCTATCGTTCCTTGTACAAGGTATTCCGATCCGAATGTCTTTGCTTCCCTTTCGAATACCCTTATGAACCTCTCGCCGATGGTCTTCCTCTTCTGTTCGGGATCCGTGACACCTTTCAAATGTTCGAAGAACTCCTCGGACGCATCAACGATCCTGAAGTTGATATCCGTGTCCTCAAGCATTCCGCGGACCTCCTCGGTCTCGCCTTTTCTCATAAGGCCCGTGTCGACATAGACCGCAAGTAGTCTGTCGCCGATAGCTTTGCTAGTGAGTGTGGCAGCTACCATGCTGTCCACTCCTCCGGAGCATGCTATTATCGCTTTCCCCGGGATCTTTACCTTCAGGTCCTCTACCGCCTCATTGATGAAATCCTCTGCTCCGAACATATCAAGCCACCTGCTCTGAATCCGAGATGACCTTCTGTGCCATCTCCTCTCTGTACTCCTTCATCTTGCTATACAGAGTAGAATCCACAAGACTGAATATCTCGACCGCGAGAATAGCTGCGTTGTCCCCTCTGTCAAGGCCTACGGCCGCAACAGGAATGCCTGGCGGCATCTGGACCACGGACAACAAAGCATCCATGTTCAGATTCCCGCTCACCGGAACTCCGATCACTGGTTTGCATGTATGTGCCGCAACGACCCCTGGCAACGCCGCCGATAGTCCGGCTATGGCAATGAACACATCGGCTTCCGACCTCTCTACAAGTTCCTGTACCCTGCCGGGTGTTCTGTGTGCCGATGCCACTGCGATATCATAATCGATATCGAATCTCTTGAGTATGGCGATAGCTTTCTCGGCCACAGGCATGTCGCTCTTGCTGCCCATTATGATGAAGACCTTTTGCATTGTTGATGCTCACTCAATTAAAGAATAAAAACCCACCGAATGTTATATCGGTGGAATGTGTTTAGTTAGAAACCCATTATCTGAAGTTTCAGCTTTTCAATACTACCACAAGGAAGATACCAATGGCAATAAGGGCACCGATCAGCACTGCGATCAGATTTATGATCGCGTCGCGCATTACTTCCCATGCGTGGACACTGTCGAACGGCTCTATTCCGCTGAAACCGACCAGATACGCCCACACAAGGCACACGATCAACCCGACAGCGAATATAGCACCGCCGTATGCCCTGTTCCTTCCGGCTCCGAAATAAGCCGAGAAAATACCTGCGATCATCATGACCAATGCGAACACGAAGATGATAATCGTCAGGAAACTCCAGATATCAAGATCCATTTTTCTAAACCTCCATTTCAATTCGTTTTACGAATACGGCTGGCACTGATACATGATTGTTATTATTAAACTTTTTACATTATTCGAAGGAATTCCGGGTGACAAAGGTTATATGGATGGATGAGATATCCTATATTTGTACTGTTACTGCCTAAAAATAACGGTTATGCAATTATATAAGAAAGCTTATCCTTATTAAATTAAACCCCAACGTTTAAATATTATATATGTGTACTGTTCTATATTAAGATAGAACCTTTGTCTAGAGGAATATTAACATGGAAATTTTAGGGATCGTGGACGGTATCGCCGATAACGGAAAGATCGTGGTGATGGGTTCGCCCGAGATCCCGGATATGGGAAATCCGGTTTTTGATTCCGATAGGAACAAGATAGGAACTGTCAAGCGTATATTCGGACCAGTGGATGAACCATACATTTCGGTGACGGTTGATGACCCTGCCATGTTGGACGGACTGCTGGGGAAGGAACTATACACAACAAGGAGGACTCATAATGGCAAAGACAAGAGAAGGAACAGAAGAGATTGAGGTCTGTCCCGAATGCGGAAGTCACCACTTGGTGCGTGACTATGAAAGAGGAGAACTCCTGTGCGAGGACTGCGGACTGGTCCTGGACGATCAGTTCATAGATCAGGGGCCCGAATGGAGGGCCTTCGATGTCGAACAGGGTGAGAAGAGGGCGCGTACCGGTGCCCCGATGACATATACGATCCACGACAAGGGTCTCTCGACCGAGATATCCTGGAAGAACAAGGACAGCTACGGAAAGAGCATACCTACAAGGAACAGGGCCCAGTTGTATAGGCTCAGAAAGTGGCAGAGAAGGATCCGTGTCTCCAACGCCACAGAAAGGAACCTTGCCTTTGCGCTCTCGGAGCTTGACAGGATGGCATCCGCAATGGGTCTCCCCAGGAATGTCAGGGAGACGGCAGCTATGATCTACAGGAAAGCGGTCAACAAGAACCTGATCAGAGGAAGATCGATCGAGGGTGTTGTGGCAGCTTCACTCTATGCGGCATGCAGACAGTGTGGTGTCCCAAGGACATTGGACGAGGTTGCAAGCTCAAGCCGTGTCGGAAGGAAGGAGATCGGCCGTACATACAGGTTCATGACCCGTGAGCTCAAGCTCAAGCTGATGCCCACCAAACCTCAGGACTATGTTCAGAGGTTCTGCTCCGAACTCAAACTGAGCGGAGAGGTCCAGAGCAAGGCAGCGGAGATCCTGAAGGATGCTTCCGAGAAGGAACTCACCTCAGGAAGAGGACCTACGGGAGTTGCCGCTGCGGCGATATACATCTCATCCATCCTGTGCAACGAACGCAGGACTCAGAGGGAAGTGGCGGATGTCGCCGGGGTCACTGAGGTAACCATCCGTAACAGATACAAGGAACTCACAGAGAAACTCGGTATCGAGATCACTCTGTGATAAAACATCTTCAAACAAATTCCTTTTTCAAATTTACATGACTTTTATGTTATGTAAAATGCATTTTTTTAGTTTTAAATAACTTATAAGTTATGTTATTAACAATAATTATTAACTATGAATCCCATATTCATATGAAATGCAACAATATCTCAATGACATCTATGCTCTTTCGGATACGGATATACTCAAACGGATCGGTGCTAAATTGAAGACCGCGAGATTGAATGAGAACATCACTCGAGAGGAGCTTCAGAACAGGACCGGGGTTCACGTCAAGACCATAGGTGATGCTGAAAGCGGTAAGAATATGACCCTTCTTACATTCATAAGCATACTCAGAGGATTGGATATGCTGCAGGAGATAGGGTCATTCATCGAAGAGGAGAGTATCGACCCCATTGTTCTGGCAAAACGTCAGGGCAACATTCCAAAAAAAGCTAGCCGGAGAAGATCATGAACATAATCACTGAGATAAGGATCTGGAATGATACGGTCGGTTTCGCATCATGGGATGAGAGACTGAACTGTGCCGTATTCAGATATGATCCGTCGTTCCTTGGTAAAGGATACGACCTTTCCCCACTGACGATGCCCCTGATCGATAGGCCATTCAGATTTGAAGGACTGAACAGGGAGACCTATCAGGGACTTCCAGGTATGTTATCCGACTCCCTTCCTGATAAATTCGGAAATTCCCTTATAGATGTCTGGCTGAGCATGAACAAGATGCCCGCATATGATTTCACCCCTCTGGATAAATTGTGCTACGTGGGGAAAAGAGGTATGGGGGCATTGGAATACGAACCATCGGTAAAGGATAAGAGTAGGATCAGCAAAATAGATGTTGATCTCTTAGCCTCCCTTGCATCGAATATTACGGAAGAAAGAGGGAACTTACATACAGATCTCAACGAAACAGGACTCCAGGAACTGATACAGGTCGGTACATCGGCCGGCGGCGCTCGCCCCAAGGCTGTCATCGGCCTTAACGAAAAGACCATGGAGATATGCAGTGGACAATTTGATCTCCCCCCCGGATACGAACATTGGATATTGAAATTCGACACTGAATCAAGAGACGGAAGAAGAGGATACTGTCGCATAGAGTATGCTTATCATAACATTGCAAAGGAATGCGGCATCGACATGGAAGAATGCCGTTTACTTGAGACCTCCAAAGGGTCAGCACACTTCATGACAAAAAGATTCGATAGGGTCGGAAATGAAAAGGTGCATATGCAGACCTTATGTTCACTGGCACATTTCGATTATATGATGCCAGGAAGATACTCGTATGAGGATGTGTTCGCCGCAATGCGTAGAATGCACATACCATATATCGATCAGAAACAAATGTTCAAAAGGATGGTATTCAACGTCATAATGAGGAATCAGGACGATCACACAAAGAACTTCTCATTCCTGTATGGTAAGGATAAGAAGTGGAGGGTCTCGCCGGCATATGATATCACTTATGCGTTCGATCCGGACAACTTCTGGATGAGGAGACACCAGATGTCTATCAATGGGAAGACAGAGAACATCGATCGTACCGATATGAAGGAGTTCGCCCATAATATGAACATAGACAAAGCCGATGACATTATCGATAGGACCATATCCGCAGCAAACAAGTGGCAATACTTCGCAAAGGAAGCAGGTGTTCCAAAGGATGTTGCCGATCTCATAGATGAAAAATTGCTCAAGGACCTATGATCACGGTCTGAACCACTTGAACTCAAGATACCTAAGGGGATCACCGGAACGACAGAAGAGAATATCCTTCTTCACCCCTCCGGACAACCTTACTGTTCTGGATATCTCCGGCCACATCATCGTCTTTGTTGACGGGACTGAATGAACAAGATATCTTGCATGATCATCATCCGGGGATCCCTGATAGACCCTGAAATGAGCACCATACTTGAATCCGGTCTTCACGACCATGCCTCTTTTCCTAAGGTCCCTGAATGCATCCAGACGGAGTTCGAATTCCTCTTGCGTCCTTACACCAAGATCAACCATCTCCTCCATGGACATCTTGTTACCATCGGAGGCAAAGACCTCGATATCACCCATTTCCATAAGGAAACAGCATTCGATCATAGATAATTGCAGAATATCGCCCATCATCTTGCCGTAATATCCGCCATTCCTGAGATCCTCGATCCCTTTCTCATCAAAAACGAGTATCCTCTCTCCTATCAAGTTCCCGACAGGTACACTCTTCGAGGATGTGTGCAGTATCTTACCGCTGGGATCCTTGGTGGACATGTGATAATATGTTAGATCGCCTTCCTCGTCGACAACCCCATAGAGCAATTTCTTTCCCTTGCTCTCGGTGTGCTCGACCTCTTGTGAAAAGACCTCCAGATCGAGTACATCCCTTTCGGATACAGCTCTCACGAGATACTGTGGGCGGGAGTTGCTCATTGTCGATCCCCTCGGGAAAACGGACAGATCGAACTGCCCGCTCTCCGCTTTGACAACGAATCCACGTCCCCTCATATCCCTGTAAACAAGATATGCAATGTCGAAATTCTCTACCAATGAGGATGAATGACAGAACATCTCCTTGAACGACATGTTCTTGCCGTTACTTTGAACTTCCAGTCTATCGCATTCGACCAGGAATGTCGCCTCGATCAGATCGAGTTCCAGACCCCCTCCCCGCATGGGATAACCGAAGTTCCCTTTGTTGTATAGTTGGGTCCCTTCCTTCTGGTCCTTTATGACCACGGTGTCATCCTGCAATTCACCTGGCATCTAATTGACAGAAAGGTAGTTCGTATTTTATTGTTATGCAGACTATTGCCTTAATCTTTGATTGGTGAACTCGATCGAAAAATCATTTCTTTGGGGTATTGCCCCAGAAATTCACATTCGGTCGGATCTCAGGATCCTTGAGGTACTTTTTGAAATTGAACATAAAACTGTAGAACAATAACCCAACCAGCATGCCCATGAATAGAAGCCATGTCAAAATGAATGAATCAGAGAAGAAATAAGATATCAAGGATAGTGATCCTCCAACAATGCCCAGAATAACCAGATATCTCCAGGCATCCATCTTCATTCTCTTTGGATCATAGTATTCGGAGATATCATCTCTGACAATGACCACTTCATCATCATTTATCCTCCATCTGAGATAAAGTCCCCAATAAATGCAGAATCCACCTACTGACAAGATCATAATGGAATGTACCCGTTGTGAAGAAATTCCCAAGTATATGCTTATTGCACAAATTGAAATTATTATTCCTACGAATAAAAAGAGAGATATCAATAACTCTCGTGTCGCCCTATTCATCTTCAATTACCTATTGAATATTATCTTAGAATTATAACTACTTCTGCAAATTGTATACTTCTCAAGGTTCCGATCATACTTGGATCATGAGTGAGAGAGGGAGAAATAATATCATGCCCAATTTGAAATTGGGCAAGAAAATAGATGTTTGAAAGATGTTTACAGCGTGTTGTTGAGGTATCTCTCGTAGCCGTATAGATCAAGCATACCGTGACCGGACAGACAGAAAACAATGGTCTTTTCCTCATTGTTCTTCTTGCACTCGAGAGCCTGATCCATTGTTGCCTTAATTGCATGACATGATTCCGGTGCGGGCACTATGCCCTCTGCTCTCGCAAAGGCCACACCTGCCTCGAACGTCTCTGCCTGATCATATGCCTGAGGCCTTACCAATCCCTTATCAACAGCAGCCGAGACCAGCGGTGACATGCCGTGATATCTCAATCCTCCGGCATGAATGCTGCTGGGTATGAAATCATGACCCAGGGTGTACATCATGAGGAGAGGGGTCAGACCGGCGGTGTCCCCGAAGTCGTATTTGAACTCGCCTTCGGTCATGGTAGGCGCCGCCTTTGATTCTGCGGCGATGAACTGGCAATCATTCTTACCATGTATCCTATCACCTAGCATCGGGAACGTGAATCCTGCAAAGTTCGATCCTCCTCCTGCACATGCTATCATGTAATCGGGCTCGATCTCTGCGATCTTCATCTGTTCCATTGCCTCAATGCCTATGACGGTCTGATGAAGCATTACGTGATTCAACACACTTCCAAGAGAATAACATATATTCTCATCCATTGCGGCCATCTCGCATGCTTCTGATATCGCTATCCCCAATGATCCGGATGTCTCGGGGTGTTCCTTCAGCATCCTCTTTCCGAATTCCGTCTGAGTGCTGGGGGAAGAATACACGGTTGCACCGTAAGTATGCATCAGCATCTTTCTCAGAGGTTTCTGATCATAGCTGCCTTTTACCATGAACACTGTCGTATCGATATCGAACAGGTTGGATACCATCGCGAGTGCGGTCCCCCACTGTCCAGCACCGGTCTCGGTCGTAAGGGTATGTATGCCTGCCTCCGCATTGTAATATGCTTGGGCGAGGGCGGTGTTGCCCTTGTGGCTTCCGAGCGGGCTCATATCCTCTCTCTTGTAGTATATCTTTGCGGGGGTCTTCAGATACTTCTCTAATCTGTAGGCCCTCTGTAAAGGTGCCGGACGGTTCAGATAGACCAGATTGTCCCTTACCTCTTCGGGTATATCGATGAATCTCTCGGTCGACCCTTCCTGCCTTATTATCTCTTTACAGAAGATGGGTTCGAAGTCCTTAGGTTCTGCAGGTTTACCTGTCGCAGGATTCATCGGCGGGGCCAACGGCCTAATGTCGGCTGCCAGATTGTACCATTTCTTGGGTATCCCCTCTGGCGGGAGATCTATTCGCATATCCTTTGGTATTGCCATGATTGGACGATATTATCCATCTATTTAATTATATGTACATTGATGTACAATAATATACAATATTATTATTTTATTCAAATATAAATTGAACAGAAAGACTTATCGCCAATGGTGATAAATTGGGCCATACAAACCCATTGTCATAACTATCAAGAATATTTCTAGTGTCATTAAAAAAATAAATTTCCTGCTTAAACAGGAATAGATGCTAAAGTTGTTTCAGATATCAGTTTGAGATTTTCGGGATAACGCCATTCCTATTATTGATCCAATCAACAATAAAAAGGCAAGGATGATGAATATGAGAGACCCCATATTGTAGAAGTCTGATAACATTCCATTTCCATCTGCCTTATATGCAATCCTACATACGGCGGAAGTCATCACTGCTCCGATCGTTCCGAATATTGCTATAAACAGCCAACTCATTGTGTTTTTCATTTTATCACTTATCTCTCCTCATTGCTATATTCATATATCAATGACCACATTTAAAGGAAAACTGTAATTCGTAAATGTATTATGCCACATTCCTTGGATCACAACATTGCAAAACTGTGAGTTATAGTTTTCAATTACACGGTATGCACCGCCATTCACATTGTGAACAGAAGCTACTAATCCTGGTTCCACAACTAGTGTGTTGTAACCACTATTAGTACATTCATTAATGTCGTACCAAACGTCACAAATTTCATAGTCCAAATCTGACCTATCCATTACCGATACATCAGAATATGTACGTGATCAAGATGCATTAAACCCTACTGTCGCAGAAACACTTAGTAATGGATCTACATTGACTCCTACCGATCCCCCAAAACTTACAGTAGTAGTACCAGAAGATGTTGTTGGTCCATAACTCAACAATCTTTGATTGGCGCCATATCCGGGATACCCATCCACATCTGCATGTATTCCCATTCCGCTCTTTGATTTTCCACTATTTGTCAATCCCGAATAAAAGTAGTGTACCAAATAAAATTCATAATCATTGCTTGTATCGATGATTTTTGAATACTGTGTCCTTCCATTAACTTTACCAAAACTATCACAATTGAAAGAGAATGAGGAGATCTTACTTCCACCTACACCAGCCAGAATGTCTCCACTTGATGATGTCACCATGCTTGTATTGATAAGATGATACATCTCTGCCAAAATTTCGGCTTCGTCCTCAAACCCGCCAACGTTGTAGACATATTGGACATCGCTAACTGCATCATAGTATATTCCATAAGCCTGAGATTCGGAACTTGTTACACTCATTCCCATATCCATTCCAATGTCTGATATGATTTTGGTATTGCTTCCAACTATCACAACAGGATTTCCATTGTTTATTTTTTCCTTAATTGAATATTTGGAGATACTTCCATCATTGATTTTATCGCTATTTATAAAAATATAATCTCCATCTTCAACAGAATTTATGTCTTCAATTAATTCTACATTTTTACTATAGCTCAATAAAGTTGAGTAATCTTCACTCGCTTTCTGCTGACCTATAATTTTAACAGGATTACTTGACAATTCTATAGCCATTGCCTCGCCTTCTGAAGAATCATTAGTTAACACCATGAATCCTGTTGTGCAGAATAACAATACTATTGTCACTGATATTATTTTCTTAACTATCATACATATGCCTCTATTTTGAGTCATTTTCACAAACTATAACTATAAAATAGCCCTCGGCCCAAATTCTTTATACAAAAATTGTGATCAAGATTAGATTGTAAAGGGGCGATTCAGTTTATAAATAAAAAGCCTATATAATTGGCTACAACATCTGCCCATGAATGTTACATAAGTATGATACTCAACCTACTTGAAACTTCAACCATTAAAACGCAAATACTCATTATCTTAACGTGAACAGAGTACCTAGTTTAACATAATATAAATATGTTTAAATACTATAATGTCATTAACCAATGGTTGATAACTATAAGTTAACAACCAGGTGATAATATGTATGACTTCGACACGATCATATCGGTTGTGGAGAACCCCACAAGAAGAAGGATACTGCAGGCTTTGGTCAGAGAACCGCATTATCCGCTTCAACTCTCAAAGGAACTGGGGGTCAGCCAGCAGGCCATAATGAAGAACCTGGACATCCTAGAGAAAAGCGGACTGGTGGAGAGTAGGAAAGAAAGCAGCGATAAAGGGCCGGATAAGACCGTATATCGTCCAACATCCGAATTCACCATCACCATAGACATGCGCAACGGCATGTTCAGGACCAGTCTGATAGCTCCTGACATGAATGAGACCATCCAAGAAGAGAACAACATGGAACTCGGGGAGATAAGGGAGACCTTATCCGAGATCGACAGACAGATACATGAGTTCGATGAGATGAGAGCGAACATGATCAGACAGCGCAACAGGATGATCAGTGCATTCATGAACGGGTCCGCAGCGAATGAACTTGACTATCTGGGCAGGAATCTACTCTACGAGATGCTGAACTACCCGGACCACGACATAGAGGATGTATCCAAGGACCTTGGACTCAGGGAGGACAGGATCACCGGGATCATCGAAGAGATAGAGAACAAATGCAGAGATGCCAAGGAGAGGAATGAACAATGAGTAACGAGAAAGCGATAAAGGTCGCAGAGTTGAAACCCGGAGAGACCGGGAAGGGCATCGCAAGACTTGACCCCGAGCTTATGGATATACTTGAGCTGAGAGCAGGGGACATATTGCAGATAGACGGTACGAAGAAGACCGTTGTGAAGGTGCTCAGAGGTGCTCCCGAGGATGCGAACCGCGGAATAATAAGGATAGACGGATCGACCAGGCGCAACGCAGGAACATCGATAGATGAACGCGTTGGAATAAAGAAAGTGATGGCGAAGAACTCGGAGAAGATAACCTTCTCACCCACTGAGGAGTTGAGACTTCAGGGCGGAGAGGAATACCTGAACAAGGTCATGGAAGGAAGGGTGTTCGCCAAAGGCGACGTGCTCACCCTGAATGTGATGGGAAACAAGATCGACCTTGTCGTCACATCGTTCTCCCCGTCGGGGGATGCGGTGATAATGACCGAGGATACAGAGGTCAGGATCTCCGATAAACCTGCATCGGCCACCAACATGGAGGTCCCTCAGGTATCGTATGATGATCTTGGCGGACTTAGCAACGAGGTCGCTAAGATCAGGGAGATGATAGAACTCCCGCTTAGACACCCTGAACTGTTCAAGAGGCTGGGAGTGGAAGCTCCAAAGGGAGTTCTGCTCCACGGACCTCCGGGAACAGGTAAGACCATGCTTGCGAAAGCTGTCGCCGGGGAAACGAGCAGCAACTTCATATTCCTCGGAGGGCCGGAGATAGTGAGCAAGTTCTACGGAGAGTCTGAAGGGAAACTGAGAGAGATCTTCAAAGAGGCGGAAGAGAACGCACCCAGTATCATCTTCATCGATGAGATAGATTCGATAGCTCCAAAGAGGGATGAGGTCACAGGAGAGGCAGAGAGACGCATAGTCGCTCAGCTGCTATCCTTGATGGACGGATTGAACTCCAGGGGAAAGGTAGTGGTCATAGGTGCCACCAACAGACCCAACTCCATCGACGAAGCACTCAGGAGGCCCGGAAGGTTCGATCGTGAGATAGAGATCGGGATCCCGGACAGGGACGGAAGATATGAGATCCTCCAGATACACACAAGGGGGATGCCCCTTTCGGATGATGTCGATCTGAAGAAACTCGCAGACCGCACACACGGATATGCGGGAGCGGACATCTCCGCACTCTGTAAGGAGGCGGCAATGGCATCTCTGAGACGCATACTCCCTCAGGTCGATCTTGAGACCGATGAGATACCGGTGGACATACTGGATATGATATCGGTCACCAAGGATGACTTCAAGGAGGCACTCAAGGACCTTCAGCCCTCGACCATGAGAGAAGTGCTGATCGAGAAGCCCGACGTGAAATGGGAGGACATCGGTGCACTGGAATCCGCGAAGCAGGAGTTGAAGGAAGCGGTGGAATGGCCGTTGAAGTTCGGAAAGGTGTTCGAACACATGAACGCCAAACCTCCGAAGGGGATACTGCTGTACGGACCTCCGGGAACAGGTAAGACCATGCTTGCGAAAGCGGTCGCAACTGAATCCGAAGCGAACTTCATAGCCGTGAAGGGACCGGAGTTCCTGAACAAATGGGTCGGGGAATCCGAGAAGGCCGTTAGGGAAACATTCAGGAAGGCAAGACAGGCATCGCCATGTGTCATCTTCATGGATGAGATAGATTCGATAGCACCGGAAAGGGGAACAGGAAGCGACAGCAATGTCACAGAGAGGGTAATATCCCAGATGTTGACGGAACTGGACGGCCTGGAATCATTGAATGATGTTGTTGTGATAGCAGCGACGAACCGCCCGGACATAATGGATCAGGCACTCCTGAGACCTGGAAGGTTCGATAAGAGCATCTACATAGGACCGCCAGACTTCGAATCAAGGGTATCGATATTCAAGATACACACTGCAGAGAAGCCTCTTGCGGATGATGTGGATATCGAAGAACTTGCCAACAAGAGCGAGGGGTGCACGGGTGCGGACATAGCGGCGATATGCAACGAGGCTGTGATGACCGCGGTAAGACGTATAATCGAACCGGGGAAGGTCCCTACCGATGAGGAGATCGCCTCATGCAAGGTGGAGATGAGGGATTTCATCTCTGCAATGGACAAGTTCGGACCTCAGGCATCACAGAAACTGAAAGAGTACGGATACCAAGCAATAGGGGGTAACATAGATGGATACAGGTGATATCTGGGATGACCTCTTCGGAGGAAGTTTCGATTCGATGATCAAGAGGATGGAGAAGATGTTCTCCGATATGGAGAACCTCGATGATCCCAACGTCAAGACCTACGGGTACACGATGTACCAGGACCCTGACGGGAACAGGCATGTGAAGGAATTCGGCAACTCCGCGGGTGACCACGGGATCGAATCGAGCATGGTCAGAGAACCTCTGACCGATGTGAGTCTCGAGGACGGAGTGGTCAGGGTGATCGTGGAGATCCCTGGGGTCTCTAAGGAAGACATCATCCTAGAAGGTACCAAGAGCACTCTCTCCGTGAATGTCGACAATGGGAAAAGGAGATTCGCCAAGACCTTGGCGCTTCCCTGCGATGTGGATCCCGATTCTGCCTCGGCCGAATACAACAACGGGATACTGGAGGTCACTCTGACCCCGGTCGATTCCCCGACATGCAAAAAGAGGATCGACATCCAGTGATTCTTTTCGATCACCAACAAAACCTTTTTCCTTTGATTATTTTGTAAAAGGTATTTTTTTATATAGAAGAACAACCCTTTTTCCAACTTATGAGCAGAGAGGATCTCATCAACACCACAAGGGCTATTCTGGCTAGGGCGGGTTTCGATATATCTGCCACCCTTAACCTCCGCAGCGTTTGCTTTGACATCGTCGGAAGGAAGGATGAGATCCTGCTTATAATCAAGGTACTCAGCAACATAGACGCGTTCTCAAGAGATAACGCAGAGGAGATGAAGGTCCTCGCAGAGGCTTTGAAAGCGACCCCGCTACTGATCGGGGAGACATCGAGCTCGGGACAACTGGAACCCGGGATCGTTTATTCAAGGTTCAAGATCCCGATCATTTCCAACGAAACACTTGCGGAACATCTTTTGGAGGAGGTCCCCCCGTTCATTTTTGCCGCACCCGGCGGATTATATGTCAGGATCGACAGCGAGATGCTGAGGAATGTCAGAGAGAACTGCGGAATAAGTCTTGGAACCCTTGCAGAGACCGCTGGCGTATCCAGAAGGACCATTCAGATGTATGAATCAGGGATGGGCGCCATGATCGATGCCGCAATGAGGTTGGAGGAGTTCCTGCAGGTTCCTATCATCGAGCCTTTGAATCCATTCGAATACAAGAGCGAGAAGAAGCCTGAGGAGTACGAGGTAACAGGGGACAAGAGGACCGAATCCACCGCTCTCAACCGCCTATTGGACATAGGGTTCGCGATAACGCCGGTCACGAAGAGTCCGTTCGAGGCCATCACCAGAAGCAGACAGACGGTCATATTGACAGGTCTTGGATCGGACGAGGAACGGCTCATCCAGAAGGCCATGATAGCATCGGAGATATCTAAGATCGCAGGAAAACACTCACTCGTTATAGTTGAGAAGGAACGTTCCGCCGAGAACATCGATACAACAGCCGTTGTAACGAACGATGAACTCAAGAAGATAGACGATCAGGATGAACTGACCGATCTGGTACTTTCAAGGAGCACCAAGAAATGATCCCTATGAAAATAGGGAATTGCAACGTGGACCTTCTTCCGATCGTCAAAGGATTGGTCTCAGAGGCCGACAAGGTCAACGAAGCATACGGGAGATACGAAGCATACTCAGTAGCGCTTGGGATAGAGGAGATTACGGCTGTCAAACACCGCGATGAGATAGAGGATGAGCAGGAACTGAGCGAATTGGATATGGTGTATGTTCATCATCTATCCAATTTCGGAGAGATACAGAGTCCGACCCCTGCATATTGCGAACTCATCGATCTTTGCTCAGCGGATTCCATAAACGTCATACCTCTGGATATGAATAACATCGACTTCACTGAGATGTACGTCAATACAGTGAAGGCAACAGAGTTCGTAAAGGAACACAGGCTTGCCAAGAAAGGAATGAAACAACGTTTTGACATGTCCTCGGCAGAAGCGTTCGCAATATCTTGGGATGATTACGTGAACAAAGTAAAGGGATATGCTGCAGTGAGCAGAAAAAGAGAGAGATTCATTGCGGAACAGATAGTGGACATCTCAAAATACAGAGGTTCATTGCTTGCGGTCGTCGAAGTGGAAAGGCTAAATAATATCGTCAGCCATATCAAAACGATAACAAATGAGTGACGGTTGTCCAAGATGCAGTGAGTTCGCAGCAAGGGGGAGCACCTTCTGTGGTGCCTGCGGCCGTGAGATCGATGGTGATGTTCCTCAGCAAAGGAACGAATCCATGTATCTTGGCAAGATACTTCTGTTCATTACCGCCATTCTTGTTCTATTCATACTTGCGATAGAGTTGCTGGCTCTTCTGTTGAACCTGCCGGCCATCTTCGACCTTCTTGCCATATCGAGAGTGAGTTTCCCGATTTTGATACCGTTCCCCACAACTGCATTCACTCTGAGCGGCATAGCTGCCCAAGTGTATTTCGTCATGGTGGTGGTCGTGATATTCGCATGTGCGGCATACGCGATAAAGAAGTTCATAGATGCAGCAAGATCTGCCGATAACATCATAGAATCCCCTGACGTCAGACGGACGGCAATAACCTGGGTGGGTATGGCGATAGGCGTTTCACTCGTAGTGAACTTCGTTGTCGTAATGATCGCGGTCATATCCGGACAGGAGATCATAGTTCCAGACTTCGGAGACAAGATACAACAGATGTTCCTTCTGGCGGATGCAGCATTCTGGGAGGAGATCGTCACCCGCGTGCTTTACATAGGGGTCCCGATAACGATAATATCCTTGATAATGACAAGGAAGAAGGAATCCCTCAAATGCCTGTTCGGAGGATTCGGAATGAGCACCTCCGCATTGGTATTCATAATATTGTCTGGCGCCATATTCGGAATAGCCCATTTCTCAGGATGGGACGATCAGTACTGGAAGGTATTGGCCACCGGCATAATGGGCATGTTGATGGGTTACATTTTCGTAAGGTTCGGATTGTATGCAACTATACTTCTGCATTTCATAAACAACTACTTGTCATCATTCGACTGGATCGGAATAGGCGGAGTTCAGATTATCGTGACATTCGCACTGCTCATACTGGGCTTGGCCGCTCTACTGTATATCTTATACAAACTATTCACTTCGAAGGACAAGATACGTGCGATGCCTTGGTTCATGAACGGGTACATCGAACAGAACAAGAATGAATGATCATATCCTGAACATCATCTCTTCGAGCCTTTTCTTCGATGCCACGGCAGAATCCAGATCCTTTGATTCTATGACATAATTTCCTTTGTAACCCCTGAGTCTTGAGAGCACATTGTAGAAATCGATGTTGCCGTCACCGATCGTCAGGTGGGCATCCCTATCGCCCATGTTATCATGTATGTGTATATTGGCCAATCTCTCATGGAACACATCTATGAATTCATCTATCATTCCCATGGTGTTCGCATGGCCTATATCGAAACAGACCATGAGGTCCGTATCCTCTATCAGACCCAGTAATCCTTCGGGCGTCTGCCCCATCATTATTTGGAAAGAAGGCATGTTCTCTATCGCTGCCGTTACACCATATTGTTTGGCCGCCTTCTCTATATCCTTCAACGATGACCTTGCCAGTTGTTCCGATCTTTCCTTGACGTCGTGAAGCACCATCGAATAGATGCCCGGATGTATTGTCACGGTCTCGATGTCCATCTTGTTGGCGCACTCCATCGTCCTTATCATCTCGTTTACGGATGTCTCCCTTATCTTATCATTGAAAGCAGCTATGTTCATGTCACATATCGGAGCATGAATGGAGAATTCCATTGAGTATCTGCATTTGATATCATTGAAACGCGACCAGATATCAGTGACAGAATGTCTTCCCTCAGAGAATATCTCCCAAAGCCTGAAATCATGTGAGACCTGATCCATTATCTCTTCTGGATCCTCTACCCCGAATTGGGTGCAGGACATCCCTATCATCATCTCACCTCTTGACCGTCGACAGTTCTCGGTGCAATGAAATCTATCATTGCCTCGGGGTCGTCGCACTCGATGGTCACCTGTATTGTCCCCAAAATGGTCCTTGGCTCTGTGAACGAGACCTTTCCTACCGTAGCCACCTGTTTATTGAGATGTAAGACGATGGAATTCCTTCTTACCCCCTTGAACATCGTGGATCTCGTGCTGTCAAGTATCTTCTGCTTTCTGATGAGATCGAAGAACCTATCTGCCGTACCTGTACCTTCGAGTCTTTCATCCGTTCCTTCCAGGACCGCGTCCGGGAATATGTTCATTACAGCATCCCTGACCTTTTCCGGATCCTCGCTGGGACATATCTTGCAGAATATCTTCACAGCAACCATGAAAACCGGGCAGGTGTTGTGAATATTTAACTCCCTTTATATCTGGTTTCAATTGATGATCCATCAAACGCCCGTATGATCCTTAAAGAGATGATGCACCGATCCTACTCAACAAAAAAGATGGTCAAAAAAGGTTTAAAACAGAGTATGCATAGGGAATTCCTATGAGGTCGGAGGTCTTGAATGCGGCAGCAAGGAAGAACCTTTTCTTCTCTCCCGATGCTTTGGAGATGATACTCTCAAACTCCGATCCGATGACCTTCACCAACACATTGTTGTCAAAGCTATCCGAGAGTTCCATGTTCATCGAGAAGAAGGATGTACTGGATTTCATTGCCGGGGATGTCGTTGTGTCACCTGATAGGAAGCCTATCACGGTCAAGAACAAGAGACACTCTGACATCTCGATCGTCCCGGGAACGGACGTCACAGGGGATTCCACATGCGAAGGCAAGGTCAATGACTTTGCCAACTACTTCAAGAGCAGATTCTTCACACTCCAGAGGATGATAGAGAAAAGAAGGGATTTCGGAACATCGATACCGATATCCAGGGCCCTTTCATTAGGAAGGGAGACCAAGATCATAGGGATGGTCTATGAGAAAAGGGAGACCAAGAACGGTCATACCACAATAACCGTAGAGGATGAGACAGGAACATGTACAGTTCTGATATCGAAGGATTCCCCGTGTTCCAAAGAGATGTTCGTTAACGATGAGGTCATAGGGATAGCTGGAAAACCATCCTCAAGAGGGGACCTATTCATCGCGGACAAGATCTACCGCCCTGACATACCGGGGAATAACGCATGGGTGCCTTCAGATTCAGTGGCACACGTCGCTTTCCTTTCCGATATACATGTAGGAAGCTCCACCTTCCTTGAGAGCGAATGGAAGAGGATGATGAGTTGGTTGAAGGCCAACTCCTACGAAATGGATCTGGATTATCTGGTACTTCCCGGAGATGTCGTCGACGGAATAGGGATATTCCCCGGGCAGGAAGAGGAACTGGACATAACAGACATATATGATCAATATGGACAGCTCGCAGAATATCTGAAGGATATACCGGATCACATAAAGATCGTGATGCAGCCGGGAAATCACGATGCTGTGAGATTGGCGGAACCGCAACCTGCATTGAATGAGATATTCACAAAGGGATTCGATTCGAATATCATCCTAGCAGGCAATCCCGTGAACATCGAGATAGAGGGGAGGACAGTGCTCTCATATCATGGGAAGAGCATCGATGATTGGATATCAAGTGTCCAGCAGCTTACTTATGATGATCCAATAAGCGTCATGAAGGAGATGCTGACAAGACGCCATCTATCCCCGATGTACGGTGGAAAGACGGCAATGGCACCCGAAAAGAAGGATTATCTCATAGTCGAGAAGGTCCCGGACATCTTCGTCTCAGGCCATGTGCATGGTGCAGGCAAGATGGATTACCGCGGGATCAAAATAATCAATGCGTCCGCGTGGCAGGATCAGACCGAATATCAAAGGGCCCACAACTTCAACCCCAATCCCGCGATAATGCCTGTCGTTAATCTGGGAACCGGAATAACAAGGATGATGGATTTCACAAAGTGATTCAAACCTTCTTATGATCAATTGCGTCCAAGAATCCGTCCCTATCTTTAGGCGAGATGTAGACCTTTCTTTTTGGAGACAGTGTAAGCTCTATTCTTTCAGACGAGGGTGCCTTTGCGGATATTGTGCTCTTGACCTTCTTGGCATGAAGTATATCCGACAAGGGAATGAACTCGTCCTTCGAACCGAGAGATACAATGATCAGATACACATTTGTTATTATGTATCTGGTCCTGAGGATCAACATCAACTGTAATATCAAGAGAGGAATGCACAAAACAGCTCCAACGATCATTATCAGGATAGAGCCAGTTAACCATCCGGATAACTCCAATATCACAAGTAATGCCAGAATGATCAATATTCCGATCATAGAGAATTTATCATAGGAGGTCTTGAAAACTTTTACAACATCCTCATATTCTTTTGTCAATAGATACCTCCCCTATGCTCTTTCTACATTCTTCATTTATAACTATGGCATCCAAAGTAATTATTATTATCAATGATGTCGGACATTATTGTAAGAGGAGATCAAATTGAATTACGTTTCGATATTACTATGTGTACTGATGATAGTGTTATCATTGGCAATAATTCTAAGCCTCGCCATCACCTTCAGACGGATCATCTCGAGTGCTAAATCTGAACCTTCAGAAATAGATGTAAAACCCCTTTTTGAAAAATCATTTACCCCTATATGGGTCTCGATTTCAGTTATTGCGGTGGCTTTCATTGTTATATGGCTCTTTAATGATTTTACCAGCGAAGAGATCCAATCTGTACAAATGTTTGCATTCGGCATAATGATTATAGGATTATTCCTATTTGCAACATATTATTATCTATTACGAAAATTGCCCTAACCAATCCTCGTGACTGATCATCAAACCTATCTATCCAATTCGCATATATTTTTATTTAAACTTAACTCTATTGAAATCAAGGGTAATCCCCTAATGAGGTTATTGGATGTATTCAATAAAGGGTATCAAAAGAAACAGAGCCGGCGTAAGCACCATTGCCGTCATCGCAGTAGTTGCGATAGTGATAGTGGCCGCTGCCGCGGTGTACTTGGTCCTCTCCGATAAGAATGAGGAAGAGACATGGGGGCCTGGGACCGCCTTCACATATGACATAAGCCAAAATGATGAGAAGGTCGCAACCATGGGACAGATCATAGTCGGCCAAAGTGCAGATGACTATTTCGTAAAAGCAACATTGACATATGCGGGCATAGAAGGTGAGATGACCGTATACGAACTCAGTTCGAAATCCCAAATAGAGGGTGCCAAGAAGACCGGCACGATCGAAATGGATACGATGGACGGAAAGAAGACACTGGAGATATGGGAATATACTGTACAGACCCAGGGTGCAAGATCCGATGTGAAGTCATATGCCGATCCGTCCACCGGACTTACATACAGGAATGAGGCCACAACACTTGGTATGGAGGAGGTCCAGGACCTTACCGCATACGATCTTGTATGGCAGAAGCAATACAAGCAGTCAGGTGATGTCGGCAAGACCTACAAGTACTCTGCATCATTTACAAGTTTGATCTTTTCCGCAGATGTGAAGATCGTTGCAGACTGTATTGATGGAAAATTCGGCGTGATGTACGATTTCAGCAGCTTCTCCGGAGGAAAATACTACACCTTGTGTAACAATCCCCAAGGACTCCCCGATGAGGCCGTTGACAGTGGACAGACCGCTAAACTCACTGATACGATAGACGGAGAAGTGGATGTCGGAATATGGACCCTTACAGAAATAGACGGCAGCACATGGAAGTTCTACGTAAATGGTGAATCCAAGATCATATATAAGTTCGATATGACATCTGCGGGAATGACACTTTCGTTCGTACTAAAAGAGAAGCCGTAACAGCACTCATAAACAATTTCCCTTAGAAGTGGTCTCTTGTATCTATAGTATGCAAATAAAAGAGGCAAGAGACCATGAGATCCATTGGCAATTAGACATACATAAGAAAATCTGTGTATGTGCACTGAACGATAAGAGCCAGACTGAATTAGAACTTTCCGATATAGAAACCTCTCCGGAAGGATTCACATAGATAACCGAAAGATATTCTTCTCTTCAGTGTAGGATAATGATTGAGAAATCGACCCGTTCCCATTTCGTAGAGAAATATTTCAAGGGGTTGGAAATGTAGTTAATTATGAAACCCGTAGCTAGACTCCTGAGAGAGACCCATAGTGGTTGTGAATCGAGGTATAATCTATGGAAAGCTATCTTCTTATCTATCTAATAACTATTGTTGCATTGATCTCAATGATCGCAATCATATGTTGGTTAATTGATCGGATCAGAGGATGTTTTAAAAGCTCGTGGAACAGTTTTCCACTGAAAAAGAAAATTATTTTTTTCATTTTACTATTGATGACAGCTATCGCATGCATTTCTGCAATACTTGTTATGGATGATGCAATTTATACAAACATTATTGTGAATGTTGGACTTATTTTTGTATTGTCGATCATAACAGTTTTATTGGTAACCTTAGACAAGTATGCACAGAATATAAGCAAAGAATAGATGAACTCTACCAAAAATTGAAATTTCTAATGATAAAAAATTCACTAGTGTGTCCTCTGGATGTCAGTGATGAATTCAATATTGCTTTGCATAAATTAAAGTGCTCTGGTGAAACCCTAATGAAAAGGATTGACTCCTTCTGACATTTTGCTCCCACGGGGGCACTTAGCTGTTCAAGAAAGGTATCCCCGGGATGGGAATAGCATGCGCAGAAGGAGGTCATCCTCCAAAAGGGATAGGATAGGTCGCATTATCAAGGTAACGGTGATGGTGTTGGAAGGATTGGGGATTCCGAAGTATTCTCGGAATTCAGCAATCGGTTGTACGATGATCGGTTGAAGATAGGATTGTTGGCCTTGAAGCAATATCTGGATGTTTCTTTCAGGGAGTTGTGTTCGATGTTATCATCGTTCAAGGTATGGAGGGGGCGGGTCCCGGATCATTCCACACTAGTGAAGTTCTCGAAGAGATTGGATACGGGGTTGTTAGATCGGGTGTTATGGGTGATGGCGCATATGTTATGCGGCCCGGATATGATAGTGGCCGTGGATGCGACGGGATTCTCCTGTTCCAACGCTTCGAGGCATTTCGTGAAGAGATTGAGGGAGATGGGTTCCGACATAACCTATGCGAACGGCGTGAGAAAGGGATTCTCCAAGGCATCGTTGGCGGTAGATACGGATACGAAGATGATACTGGCATGCGATTGTGTGGATTCCAACCATGCTGATGTGAAGAGGATGACATTCCTGATAGACGATCTCACCAGAAGCGGATTCAGTATAGCTTCCATCATCGCAGACAAGGGATATGATGCAGAGTATGTGCATGTGGAGATCCGTGAGAGACTGGGCGTAAAGGCATTCATTCCGTAAGGAACATAGAACCGGCAAGGATAGAGACATCGAGAGTAAGGAAGAAGGACGGCACCCTCAGGATATCTGATATGGTGTTGAGAGGGATAAGAAATCCCCTCATAGAATGTACACTCACGGCCCAAGGTAAACTAGTAGATATGGGAGAGGATGTGTTACCTTATGTCAGGAAGCCTTTCCAATGAAGATAGAGATTTTTTTAAGATCTAGAGTTCAAGGGATCAACAAAGTTTGAATTGTTCAACATCTATCGTAAAAGGGACACTGCCGAGACGCTTATCGATTCCCTCAAGAGCCATATCGATATGTTCCCATTAAGAGTATAGTCAGACGATTCGGAAAAGGTATTCCCACAATATGTTTCCTTGCTCAGATGATGGTATCGATGATAAGATTTGAACATGATAATCTATCGAGATTTTTCAACAAGAACCATAATCCGTTCCTTGGAAAATTTGACACTAACTGTGATTCTGGGAGCAGGTAAGAGAAAGGGCGCATATTCTCCAACTTCGGACCGAAGACTCTCTGACATTAGGCCTCAAACCGCCTCCGGACAAGGTTCCGTGGGGCTGAAAGCCTCCTCGGAAACTTTCGAATCGAGTACGAATTCCACATCGGAAACAGCGGAGGCTCTGCTGTCAATTTTTGTCAATTCTCAATATCTCACGACATCAATTGTCAATGTCAGGATTCAACTGTCAAATTATTCCTTTCTCAAAATCGATCAGTGGGCCACTATCAAAGTCAGGTTACAACACAGAAAAAGTCGAACTTTTCAATAAAGAAAACACATAAAGTAAACTATGCCTACGCTTAACCATACGAAATAAAAGAATCATCCTTACTTTCTTTGTCGGGACCATCAACATCATGGGAGTTAATTCCAGAACAATCAATCTCTGATTGACTTATATCATTGCCAACTTGACTATTCCACAACTTACAGTACAGTCCATGCAATGCAATTAGTTCATCATGTGTTCCAGCCTCTGCAATTTTCCCATCTGCCATCATGAATATTCGGTCGCATCTTCTTATTGTAGAGAGTCTGTGCGCCACAATTATTGTAGTGCATTTCAGCTTCTTGCTGAACAAGGTATCATAAACCTTCGCCTCGGATATAAAATCCAAATTACTTGTGGCCTCATCCAGAATCAATATCTCCGGCCTCTTTAAAAATGCTCTCGCAAGCCCTATGCGCTGTTTTTCCCCTCCTGAAAGGTTGGCGCCCGCTTCCTCGAGATATGTATCATATCTGGAAGGAAGTCTGCCTATAAAATCTAAACATCCTGCCATGTCGCATGCGGCCCGTATGTCATCATCCGTTGCGAAAGGGACCGAGAGACGCATGTTCTCAGTTATTGTCCCACTAAATAGCTCAACCTCTTGTTGGACATACGCTACCCTTTTTCTGTAAGAATGTATATCTAACTCTTCAAGGTCATACCCTGCGATGTTTATTCCCCCACTTTCGGGGGTCCAAAGACCTATAAGTATTTTACAAATAGTTGTCTTTCCGCACCCGCTTTCTCCGACAAGAGCTACTTTTTCTCCTCCCGCAATTTCAAGCGACAGATCAGATAAAATATGTTTCCTGAAACCATATCTAAAACTCAAACCCTTAATCGAAATGCCCCCAAAGAGAGTCTCGGGTATGCTTTTTCCTGTGTGAATCTCGCTCTCTTCTTCGACATCAAGAATTTCGCTAAGTCTTTTAAGTGCAATGTCCGCCTCCTGTATCTGGAATTGTACGTTGACCAATCTACCAATGGGCCCCATGAAGAACCCTGTCAAGGAGGAAAACGCCATAAGAGTTCCAAGCGTTATTTGTCCATCAATTACATATACAGCACCGAGCCACATGATCAATAAACCACCAATCATGGATATAGATGAAGAAACCACCTGCTGATAGTTGGAAAGTACATTAGCTCTATATGCAATGCGCAAATTTCTTATGAATCGTTTTTCAATGTTGTCCATTGCATCTTCTTCTGCGGCGTTGCTTTTGACTGTTTCGATACCTCTGAGCGACTCTATAGTTGTTGAATTTAACAACGCCGCTGCCTCCATTTGTTCACGGTTAATTTTTTTGTATGGTTGCCTGAAAATATACACCAAAACTACACTTATTAGTGTAAATAAGAGTATAACCCCAAACAGAGACGGATTAATCAGGTAGAGCACGACACCAGTCACTATTGCGAATATTATATCAAGAATAAGCGTCAATATTATTCCCGATACGACAGACACTATTGTTCCGGCATCCTGAAATCTAGTTATTATGTCTCCTGTCTTCCTGGTGCCGAAGAATCTCATTGGGAGGTTGAATATATGTGAATAGTATCCTAACATAAGCGGTATGCTTATCTTCTGAGACAAATGTAGGATGATGTGTTGCCTAACGGCGCTGAGTGCGATGTTTGTCAGCGCTACTATAACGAAAATCAATACGAGAGTGAAAAGCTGATCTTTCAGACCGAAAGGTAATATTTCATCGATAAGAAACTTATTAAAGAAAGATGATATAATGCCCAAAATAGTTATAAGAAGTCCGGCAATAATTGTTGTTATAAAAAGCCCCTTCTGAGCAAGAATCAGGCTCATGAGTCTGGAGAATAAAGACCTCTTATCAATTTTTGAAGCTTCAAACTTGGATGAAGGTTTAATCAAGATAAGAATGTTGTTAAATTCCTTTAAGAAATCTTCAAATTGCAGTTTTCGTTTTCCGACTGCGGGATCTAAGATTATTACGCTTTCTTTGCTCAATTTTGTAAGAACAACATAATGTTGGCCCCCATCTCTTGTAACGGTGTGACATATTGCAGGAGTCGTAAATTCCCCCTTTATAAATTCTTCATCTGATATTCGTATTGGCTTGGTTTCCAACCCCAGTTTTTTTGCACCCTTGCATAACCCTTCTATATTTGTGCCAAGAACGTCTGTTCCACAAGCATCTCTGAGACTAGTGAGAGTGACCTCTTTCCCATAATAGAGGCAAATCATAGCAAGCACAGCGGCCCCGCAATCTGTAGAGTCGTGCTGTCTTACTAAAATATTTTTTTTCATTTGAACCCTAGTCCTTTTACAATCCAATCCAACCACGTGGATTCGTTGTAAATAATCGATGCAGATACAATCATACCATTAACTACCTGCACTGAACCAGCCTTTCCGTCGAGCGTGGCATCATCGATTTTTACTGTCACAACGAACCACACATTTCCATTTGAGTCAACCGTGCTGTCACTTGAAATTTCTGATATCCTGCCGTTCAGTTTTCCATATGTTTGGCTTGGATGCCCGGCTACTTCCATCTGAACGAGACAACCTTCAAATAAATATGGGCGATATGCCGCTGGAATCTGGAGACTGACATCTGCACTATTATCAGAGGATACACCAGATATAGAAAATAGCAATGTACCAGCTGATACAACCATGCCCTTATTTAAAATCATTTCAAAATGAACTATGCCACTCGATTTTGCGACTATTGTGTGGTTATCCACAAGGGTCTGAAAATATTCTTTCTGCCCGAGAGCCTGTTTGTATGCAGGCTCATGCTGAAGTACCATCTGATTACAACTCATCAAAGACTGGTCCAAAAAAAGTTGTCTATTTTCTATCAGTGTGTTTGTGTCATCTGCTATGATACCTGCCATCTGGCGCAGAAAGGCCTCATATGAGACATACATTA
Organism: Methanobacteriota archaeon; assembly: GCA_023402275.1. Lineage (GTDB taxonomy): Archaea > Thermoplasmatota > Thermoplasmata > Methanomassiliicoccales > Methanomethylophilaceae > Methanoplasma. The sequence continues at coordinate 15,405 of JAEXCH010000019.1, read as the reverse complement.
TCCGATCAGAATTAGCATCAAATGGATTGCTGTTCCCATAATTTTCTTTAACGTTTTTATTTATATCATAATTTTTGACATGTTCATGCATTATGACATACCCTCCAAGGATTCCCCAGTAATAATCTGTAAGCTTTGTATACATCTCCAGTTGGGCTTCAAAGTCCGCTGAACCAATAGTAATCAAATTGTCGCCATCATCTATTACTTGCCCTTCTTTGATATAAATATCGCCAATCTCCCCGCTGTAAGGCGACATAACATAATATTTGCTGTCTGAATGTATTACACCCACACTATGAACGCTTTCTGATTTTTGTTTTACATCTGCTACAGCCACGGTTGCGATTAAAGACACTAGAATGACAATCACAAGAATGGTCATGAATTTGGGAGGGCTTTTACTATATAACAAAGCACTGTCTTTTAAATCATCCAGATGTCGCGAGCGTTCATTCACAGTTTAATCCTCCAATGGCACAAATAAATCTATTGTTGCCATATCATTATTTTTTTTGACATAGACCGTGTAGCTCTCTTTTTTTAACCCTATTTCATTTTCATATGCATAAACAGAAATTTTCTGAGAAGCATATATTGCATTTTCTTCTTTGCCTATAAATCGTGTATAAATGCATGGGCCGATCTTGAGCCTTTCTTTTCGCTCAAATCCGGTCGGAATCTTTGATGCATTTCCGGAACACTGTAGAATTATTTTTCTCCCTAAGATGACTGCCTTTCCATCAAAATCAATTTTTTCCCAAATAATTGGTGGCCCTGTAGGAGACAAACCATATGCTTTTAGCTTAGTTATTGAAGATTCAATGAGTACACCCAGATTGGTAATGTTATCTGCGGGTATTAGAATTACTTGTTTAGCAATCAAAAACTTTCCATTTTTAACGACAATCTCTGGCACCATTTCCGCTCCCATAACATTTATGATCCCGATTCGTCATTTTGCCCATTTTTATATGACCTGTGGTTCTCTAAACACTTCACAAAAAGAGCAATGAGCATACACAGCCCAATGATGCCAACACCTGTTGAAAAATAACTCTGTGATCCATAATTTAATATCAATCTTATTGATCCAAAAAGCAAACCAAACATTATTCCAAAAGTTAATTCGCGCCGCGACTCTCCCATCCAGTCTTTAAACCAGTTTCCTTGATATGGCCGATATATCATAAACAATACTATTCCGATCACAGCGGATAAAAAAAGAGGAGTATAACGGATTGACCCCAGAAATGAAATTGTCAGTAGAATGGAGAAAATAAACCCACATAAAAGTGCTAAATAACCTTTGAGACTAAACCGTCCTGATACTTTCTTCACATATTGAAGTAATGAGATAGTCATATTTATATATTTTATATAGAATAGATATACATAACTTCCTTAAAATGAATGAAGAATGAACGAGGTATAGATATGGAAACATGTGTATCAAATGGACGTAATGTAAGCGTTCGGATTCCGAACAGGACAAAAAAAGCAATCCAAGTAGGATTTGAAGTGCCCGACAATTGTATAGAAATTACCTATGATGAGATAGAATACATAACGGGAGGCGTGTATGGAGATCATTGGGATTATATAATGCGATGTTCTGGTGTGGATGGCATGGTAACAATGTGTGGAATGGCAGGATTAACCGCTGCTGCATTCACAACTACAGCTTATTATGGTCTATTGATCGGAGGTACTCTCGGTCTGACGCCCATAGGTTGGGCCGCCGGTATTGTTTTTTGTATAGCTGGAGCCATTACGGGTAATTTAGCACAAAGCATGGTTAATGCTACAACAGTTGCATTTGACAATTATTATTCGAAGGGCAAAAGCTGGTCACTGTGGGAACACTGGGGTTGGTTCGGATTGGTATTGGATGGATATGAAGTGAGAGATTAAATAGAGAATGGTTTGTTAAAACCATAACTCAGTGAGAGCATGGCACATATTCATGAGGAGGCTGATGGGAGCCTAAGGTTTCCAACCCACCCCCTCATCAAAAAGGAGAGCTGTCTACATTGGTTCTCGGAAACTTGTTTCTGAATCCCTTGGGTCCACAGGAGTTTTAACCCAAGTCATTCGGTTGCAGTGCTTCGTCTGTGCCATATGCATGCCTGGGCAAGTCCATGGGCATGCATAACGCCTCTGACGGTTTTTTTACCGTTTATGGAAAGTCACACGGCATTATATGTTTATGCCCAAAGGTTACACTAATGCAACCCGAGTTTGACATTCAATAAGTCAGAGAAAAAGATACACTGATGTCTCGTATCAAGGTAAGGTAAATACTGTACAAAGGAATAAAGTCGACCTTTCGTATTTTCAGCCGCCAAACAAGAAACACCGTCGAAAGATCAAGTTCATTATCGTCTTCTGATCATTAAAGCTGGCTGGCTCCCTGAATTTAAATGGATTGGGAGTTGTAATTAATCTTTTATGAAGATACTTTGTCATCCGGAGGAAACAGATTCAGAGACATTCTTCAACATAACCCCATGAATGGAATAGACACGGTGCAATTGGCGTATGATGGAGAGGAAAGACTTCGGAACCTTTTGGCGAATAGTATTGCGCTTTGAAATTGACACGCCTTTGATGTCTAAGAACGAATTTATTATGCATCTTTGAACGCGAGAAGAAAACAATATAATTCCATGTTTATTTCGTTGATAGGCTACATTAAAGTCATTTTCACAGCGGTGGCTTTGTGAATTTTTAATAAAATTGGGGGTGGAACCCCCATTTATTGGAAGAAAATTGTTTAGTTGGTCAGGAAGACCCAGAGTATCAGAACGAAACCCAGAATGAGCATCGAGTATGCTGCGACCCATGTGACCGTGAAGATCCTTTTCAGTTTCTTCGGATCATCCCTTATGGATTCCCAGCGTTCCTCGAACGATCTCACTCCGTTACCGCTCCTTTCTTCTTCATGTGCTTGAGGCGGCTGGTGTTCTCCCTTTCCATCTCCTCGAGACGGAATTTGACGAACCTCTCCGACTCCTGAAGCTCAGGAATGATCTTGAACTCCAGCGCGTTGACCCTTCTCTTGGTCTTCTCTATCTCGTCCAGCAGTTTCTTCATGGTGGTCTCGATCTCGGCCGCACGGACCAATGTGTCGAGAAGTTTCTCGAAGGCCATTGCCGCCTCTTCGATGTATGCCGACGTCGCTATCACACCGTAACCCTTCTCGGTCATGTTGGTGTGCATGGACGTGGCCTCCACCTTGGGGACCATCATACCCATGATGCTCTTACTGCCAAGTTTGACCTCTGGTTCCGCTTTGAGTGCATATGCCGCACTCTTGACGGCGATCTCTCCTTCCACTGCACGTGCGATGGTTATCTTCTCCATCGCCGCTTCGTAGTCAGAGGAGACACCCTCACGCATCTTCCTTGCTTTCTCAAGGACCTCGAAGAACTCGATGATGAGACCGTCTCTCTTCATCTTCATGATCTTATATCCACTCTGAGACAGTTTGATCTTCTTCTTAAGTTCGAGAAGGACTGAACGGTTCGGGGTTATGTCTTGGCTTCCCATGGGATCACTTCTGCAGGTACTGCTCTATGTACTTACGGTCGATCCTTGTCAGCTGGTCGATATCGAGTTCCCTCATGATCTCCCAAGCGATGTCCAAGGTCCTCTCAATGGTACGGTCCTCATCGATGCCCTGACGGACGATACGGTCCTCGAACAGATCAGCGAAGTCCAAGAGCTTCTTATCCTTTGCTGACAACGAGTCCTTACCGACGATGGCGACCAGACCGCGAAGGTCCTTACCCTCTGCGTATGAAGCATACAACTGATCCGACACTGCCTTGTGGTCATCACGAGTCTTACCCTTTCCGACACCTGAGTTCATCAGACGACTTAGGGAAGAGGAGACATTCACCGGGGGATAGATACCGTTACGGTGAAGTTCCTTTGACAGAACTATCTGACCCTCCGTGATATAACCTGATAGATCGGGGATCGGGTGGGTTATATCCTCACCGGGCATTGAAAGGATGGGGATCTGTGTGATCGAACCTTTCTTGTCCTTGATCCTTCCGGCACGCTCGTATAGTTCGGCAAGATCGGTGTACATGTAACCGGGGTACCCACGTCTTCCGGGGACCTCTTCCCTTGCCGCACCGACCTGACGCAGTGCTTCGCAATAGTTGGTTATGTCTGTCATGATGACGAGAACCTGCATACCGAGTTCGAATGCCATGTACTCCGCCGTGGTAAGACCCAGACGGGGTGTGACGATACGCTCGACAGCGGGATCGTCCGCAAGGTTCAGGAAGACCACTGCATTCTTCAATGCACCGGTCCTCTCGAACTCCTTCATGAACATCTGCTTCTCTTCGTTCGTGATACCAAGAGCAATGAACACCACGGCGAACTCATCGTTCTCTCCGAGCACCTTCGCCTGTCTTGCGATCTGCAAGGCGATCTCATTGTGGGGAAGACCTGATCCCGAGAATATCGGAAGTTTCTGACCCCTGACGAGTGTGTTCATTCCGTCGATAGTGGATATTCCGGTCTGAATGAAATCAGATGGACTGTCCCTTGCCCACGGGTTGATAGCTGCACCGACGATGTCGAGTTCCTTCTCAGGAACGATCCTTGCTCCTCCGTCGAGGGGCTCTCCTGCACCGGTCAATACCCTTCCGAGCATGTCCTTGGAAACAGGCATCTTCATTGTCTCTCCGAGGAAACGTACTGACGCCTCCCTGTCGATACCGGATGTGCCTTCGAATATCTGAACGACCACGACGTCATCCGATGTATCAAGGACCTGGCCTCTCTTCATCGATCCGTCCGTGAGCCTTACGCTGACCATCTCTTTGAAACCGACCGGTTCCGTCTTCTTGACGAAGACCAAAGGACCGGCGATCTGTGAGACTGTCTTGTACTCTTTGGATACTTTTGCTTTTGCCATTGTTCTCACGCTCCCAGTCCGGCGAACTGTGCATCCATATCCTTGGATACGGCTTCCAGTTCCTCATCGACGTTCTCCTCATACTTGGCCTGGTTGAATCTCTGCCTTACCGGGAGGTAAGCGATCTTATCTACCTGGACACCTGCGGCAAGCGCATCGTCCGCAAGGTCCGAGTATTTCTTGATCAGCTGCATCATCCTGTACTGCCTTCCTATCGGACAATAGGCATCCACCGGATGGTACGCATTCTGCTGGAGATAGATCTCACGGATCATCTTCGCTATCTCGAGGGTCATCTTCTGCTCGTCCGGAAGTGAATCCGATCCGACCATCTGAACGATCTCCTGGAGCTCTGATTCCCTCTGAAGGATCTGCATCGCCCATGCTTTGAGATCCGGGAAGTCCTCTGCGACATTCTGCTTGAACCAGTCCCTAAGCTGTTTGTCGTACATTGTGTATGATGTCAGCCAGTTGATGGTCGGGAAGTGTCTCCTCTCCCTCAACTTTGTGTCGAGTGCCCAGAACACACGCACGATACGCAGGGTGTTCTGTGTGACCGGCTCAGAAAGGTCTCCTCCAGGAGGCGATACTGCACCGATGACCGAGATCGATCCGATGTCCCCGCCGAGTGCTTTTGCACGGCAGGCACGCTCGTAGAACTCAGAAAGACGTCCCGCGAGGTATGCTGGATATCCTTCCTCTCCAGGCATCTCCTCAAGTCTTGATGAGATCTCACGCATGGCCTCTGCCCACCTTGAGGTGGAATCGGCCATAAGCGATACATCGTAACCCATATCCCTGAAGTACTCGGCGATCGTGATACCTGTGTAAACAGATGCCTCTCTTGCCGCCACGGGCATGTTGGATGTGTTGGCGATCAGAACTGTTCTGTTCATCAACGACTCTCCGGTGGTCGGGTCGATCAGTTCCGGGAACTCTGTAAGAACCTCGGTCATCTCGTTCCCTCTCTCACCGCATCCGATGTATACCACGATCTCCGCATTGGAGTATTTGGCAAGGGATTGCTGGGTAACGGTCTTTCCGGTACCGAACGCACCTGGGATCGCCGCTGCTCCACCTTTCGCAAGGGGGAACATGGTATCCAGGACCCTGAGTCCGGTGACCAGCGGGATATCCGGCTGGTACTTCTCCGCAACGGGCCTTGCTGCACGGACAGGCCATTTCTGCATCATGATCACTTCCTGGTCGTCGACCTTCGCTATGACCTCCTCAACAGTGTACTTGCCTGCGGATATGCCGCTTATCTTTCCTTTCTTGAATGTCGGAGGCACCATGATCTTGTGGACCATAGGGCCTTCCATGACGGTACCGATTACCTGTCCCGCCTCAACTTCTTCACCGTTCTTGACAGTGGGTTTGAAATCCCACTTCTTCTCTCTGTCGAGTCCAGGTGCGGAAACTCCGCGGAAGATGAAATCCCCCATTTTGTCCCTGAGCACGGGGAGAGGCCTCTGGATACCGTCATAAACGGATGTCAGAAGTCCCGGACCGAGTTCCGCGACAAGAGGGAGCCCGGTATTTGTGACCGGCTCTCCAGGCTTAACGCCTGAAGTATCCTCATAAACCTGGATGATAGAGTAGTCGCCGACGATCTTGATGACCTCACCCATGAGACCTTCGTTGCCCACGTGTACGACATCGTACATCTTGGGCATGATCCCGGTTGCTGTCACCACAGGACCTGCGACCCTGTAAATTACACCTTCAGTGCTCATTTATTCATCCTCTGTTTTGTATAAATCAACGCCAATTGCTCTCTTGACCTTCTCACGAAGATCACTTTCATCTCCGCCCACTGGTACGACCACGGGCTGGATAGAATCGAGCACTTTCGTCCTGATGTTGTGCGGCAGGTAGTTAAGATCCTCCGCATCAACGGCCAGGATACCTATGTTGGTATCGGACATGGCCTCACCGATCATATCCTGGTAGTTATTTTCGTCAGCTACGAACACACGCTTGAGCCCAGCCAATCTGAAACCCAATACGAATTCCTCGCTGCCTACTACTGCGATTTCCATCAGATCACCAATAATCCTTTGATAGTGTCCCTATCCAATCCGCTCTCCGTGCCCCTCGCGATCACCCTGATGTTCTTGACCTCATTCTCCTTGTGGATCATGTAGTCTATTATCGGAACGACCGACAGCGGGTACAGGTGTGAGAACTTCTTTGCTTTCTGCATCTCGAATCTCTTCATGCCTGAAACGGCATCCCTGAGGTTGTTGGACTCCAATGCGTCCTTTATCTCCTCATAGAATTCGAGCTGGGATACCTCTGACATGACTGACTCCATACTCTCTGCGTTAGCGAGCTGGGTGAGCAGCCTGTTATCCATCCTTCTTCCGCCGGATATCATGTACTTCATGACGGGTTCGCCGTAGATCCCTTCGGCCTTAAGCTTCAGGATCGTCTCGAAGTTCTTGATGTCCACTTCCTCCCTGATGTAATCAAGGAAGAGGCGGGATGGTCTGGATGACGGGTCAATGCTCTCTATCAGTCTCTCATAATGGAACTTGTCCAGATGGTCCTCTATCTCCCCTAGGTTGCCGCTCGCTTTGTATGCGGCGATCACTTCCTGAGGGAGATTGATGTGCGCCATCCTGCTGAAGTTCGCTATGATGTCATCATCTGAGTCCAAAGAGATCAGCTTTTCCAAAGATTCGGCGCTGAGACTTCCGGCAGGAACCAGGTCCTCCCTGATGCCTTCGGCATCTAGGCCGTATGACTTCCCGCGGAGTATGACCTTGAGGTTCCATATATCCCACTTCGTGAGATATGCGGCCACCATATCATAGAGCTCTCCGGTGGATGATGAGAGGATACTGCTGAAGACCTTCGCCATGTTAAGGTTCGTGGCGTGCTCAAGGAGACTCATCCCTGACAACCTTGTTGCCAGGTCCGTCATCTCCTTGCCGTAGCCGGTCTCACTGATGTAACGTGATATTTCCGGTACGGACATCATCAGCATTTTGTTGTAATCCTCTTCGCCCATCAGGAGAGACTTCTTGGCCTTTACTCTGGCGACGGTGTATGCATAGTTGCCTTTCTTTTCATTGCGCCTGAACATAGTCTCACCCGAACAGGATGTCAGACAAGGCCTTTATCTCGCGGTCCCAGATCGTCTGGAGCATGGTCGCATACTGCATGTCGACCTCCACGGTTCCGTCCTCACTCTGGAGGATCATCCCCGCACGTATCCTTGGATCCTTCTTGACCGATTTGACGCCAAGGTCCTTTGCCGTGAAGCTGTCCTTTTCGGATATCAGCGCATTCGGCTTATCGATCACGGTCTTTGCGGATTCGACCATCTTCTTGTACTGCTCCAGTTTTACATCCTTGGGAGCGGTCTCTAGGTCTGCAAGCACCGTTTCGAATGCCTTTGCGAGGATCTCCTTCTTCTTGGACAGGACTATCTTTTTGCTCTCCAGCTCTGCACTGGAAAGCTCCTGACGTTTGAGACGCTCAACTGCTTCTTTGAGCTTCTTGTCCTCTTTTTCTTTCATGTCGAAGATCAGAGAATCTGCCTCGGCCAAGATCGCCTTGACCTCTATGTCTGCCTGCGATTTTATCTCGCTGGCTTCCTTGTCGGCGGATGCCATGATCTCCTTCGTGACGTTATCTAGTGCCATAAGACGGCCTCAGATACTTACATCACGAAGATTCCCATGATAGCTATAACAAGACCGAAGATAACGATGGTCTCAGGAAGAACCATGAAGATCATTGCCTTACCGAAGATACTTGGGTCCTCGGTGATGGCTCCTACTGCTGCTGCTCCCACGTCTTTCTCCGCCATTCCTGCTCCGAGACCTGTGAGTCCGACAGCAAGTCCTGCTCCTATAGCGATAAGTCCGCTTCCTACATCTCCTTCTATTGCCATTTTCATACCTCTTTACTAGCTTCTGCTTTTGTTAAAATCGTTTTAATGCGTTTGACCTTCAACGGTTCGTACTTCACTCCGCCTCCGACGAAGAACTTGGTCATCAATTCCACGAACTGCAACCTTAGTGCGTGCAGTCCAGCGGAAAGTATCGCCAATGTCCATATCACCAAATGCAGGAATGCGAACAGTAGAAGTCCTATGACCACCATTATCGGGTCCGGATTACCGGCCTCGATATTGATTATCATTCCAAACACAATGTAGTTGAAAGCCATCGCCATACCTGCTTTCGACATTCCGATAGCAGCCAGACGAGTATACGATAATATGTTTCCGATTATACCGGGTAGATCAAGGATCGACATGACCCCTTCTGTCTTGAAGGCTACGGCCACACCAATCACTATCAACACTATCCCTATTATGAGAAGATACATGACAATACCTTCGAACGGGACCTTGTCGAACAACATCTGGGTCGCGGCGTAACACATAACGACCATTCCAATGAATGATATTATCGCTCCGCCCTTCTCCAAGAATGCATGCTTGTTGTTGTGCTGTCTCAGGATGTTCAGGTATCCGCACACGTATCCCAACAGGAGATGCACGATACCCACATATACGGACAACTTGAGAAGCATTCCTACCTCTCCCAACTTGGATACTCCGTGTCCGGCGACCATTATGCCCTCGAACCACTCAGGCAGGTGTATTCCCAAAAGGGCCTCCCATGTGATCGTCTGTGGCATGCTCAGTTCACCCACGAAGTGCATTCCGAGTGCCTCTCCGAAGAAGAAGAACCCGAATATGAACGCCCATATGCCTCCGAAGAACAGCACTGTAGCGATCGCGCGCCAATCCTTGTGGTGTGTTACCTTAAGACCATACGCACCCAGAATTATGAATGGTATGGCATAACCGCAATCTCCCACCATGAAACCAAAGAACAACGGCAGGAAGAACATGATCAGGATCGACGGGTCGATCTCCTGATACTTTGGGGTCGAGACCAAACTTGTGGCGTACTCGAACTCCTTAGCGATTATTCCGTTGTTGCTCTTTGTCGGTGGGGTCTTGAATCTTTCCTCTGCTTCCTCTTCCTCGTGCAGGTTCCTGCCGCGGGTCTCCTCGAATTCGATATAGACATCGTTACCCAGCCTTGCTTCCAACTCAGCGGTTACAGGCTGGACCTTCTTGGTAGGTACCCAGGCATCCATTATGTACGAGTAATCCCCGACAGCTACCCTGAGAGGGACCTCTCCCTTCTCGATTTCTATCGAAAGTTCCTCGTCCGATGCACGTAGGAATGTTTTGTATTTCATCTGAAGGGCTTCGATCTCCTTCTCTACGGACTCAAGCTTGGAGTAGAGGTCTCTCAAGCTCTCGTTGGTCAGTGTCAATGCTTCGGACACAGGTCCTTTGCCCTCAGGCACGGTTATCTCTGAGAAACCGTACTCGGTGAGCAGGGATGCTGCCTTGTCCTTCTCCGATGCCTTTATGAAAACTGCGACCACTCCGCCTTCCTTCTTCTTGAAAGAAACGAAGGATTCGGAGTCATTCAGTGATCTAAGTGCCTCGGATGGGTCATCCTTTACCGATCCTACGATAACGGCCAGACTCGTATAACCTGAATACAGGTCTAGGTCCACCGGTATCGCCGTGAGAAGTTCTAAGCTCTTCTTCTTAGCGTTTAACTCAGTGATTCTCTGATTAAGATCATTCCTCACATCAAGGGTCTTCAAAACCTCGCCCTCGATGTCCTCGACGCCGCCAGATTTGATCTGGCCCTTAATATCCTCCACGGATACCATTGCGGAATCGGTCTTTTTACTGATACCGAGTTCCTTTTCCATCGCCCTTACCTTAAGCAGCCTCTCGGATGCTTTGGAATTTGTTGGTAATGGTGTACCTATGGAGAGCCCGTCTGCGCCAGTGGTATGATCGATCAGGTGTAGCGCCTTCACGCTGTAGAAGGCCTCGATAGCCTCCTCCATGCGGGATTTGGTGCCCACGACCACGATCCTACTCATTGACTCAGGAAGTGACATTTATGGTCCTCTCGAATTCTTCGATTAGAAAATCATTCACTTCCTTGATCTTCTTCGCAGAGGCCTTCTCGATGGATTTGGACTCCTTCTCGCCTTCGGCGAGGAGTTTATCCCTTTCCTCATCAAGGACCTTCTGCTCAGATGCAATGGAGGATTCGTAGACGCTGCGCATCTCTGCCTCAGCATCCTGAATTCTCTTCACAGAATCTCTGCGTGCTTCTGCGATAGCCGCTTTTTTATCTGCCTCAGCCTTCTCGACTTTGGCGCTAGCTTCCGCTTCTGCCTTCTTTATTTCCGAAAGTATGTCAGTTCGGCTCAATTTACACTCCCCGACTATTTGCCGAACATTGGTATCGTGTGGGTGTACTTAAGAGTAATTGTCAAAAAATAGGGGTTTTACCCTAAAAGGAAATGCTCATTCGTCCGGAGGGTATTTTCTTACGATGATATTGGTCTCCGCAAGCAGTTGATTGGATAGATCATCCACATACCCAGTCTTATAAACCACTTCCTTTATACCTGAGTTTATAAGGATCTTTGAACACATCGAACATGGGTATGTCGTGGTATAGATGCTAGCATCCTTCACACTTACTCCGAAGTATGCCGCCTGAGCAACGGCGTTCTGTTCTGCATGCACCCCTCTGCACAATTCATGTCTTGTACCGGACGGCACACTCATCTGATCCCTTATGCAACCGAGGTCCTCACAATGCCTTGTGCCCTTTGGCGATCCGTTGTAGCCGGTCGACAGGATGTGTCTATCCTTCACAATTACAGCGCCCACCCTTCTCCTTACACATGTGGATCTTTGTGATACTAATTCTGCCATGCTCATGAAATATTCATCATGGGAGGGTCTGTCCATACTAGCTGAATGATATTGCCCTTATAATTGTTTTAGGTCATTAATTAATAATCTCGAATGTATAACCCCTGACATGGACAAGGAGACAAAACATGCGATCATTGTAGTGGTCGCTGCTGTGCTTATAATAGCTGTCGCCTTTGTCGGTATCTCAAAAGCATCTGGTGTGAATCCTCCTCAGACGGTTGTAGAGTCGGGAAGTATGCAGAGGGGTATCGGTTCCAACATAGGTATCATCGATACAGGTGATGTCATAATAGTAAAATCAAAGGATAAGATGGACATCGTATCCTTTGTGGAGGGATATAATTCCGGATATCAGACATTCGGGAATTATGGAAATGTTATAATCTATGATAGAGGGTCCACCCTGAATCCTGTGATACATAGAGCGATATTATGGCTGGATAATAACGGAGATGGAACATGGAGCGCTCCGAGCCTCGAGAATTATCCCGCTGATCTATGGTCATGCAGTAATGGGAACGATATCAACAACCTATCCGGAACCCTTACGATAAGGAACCTTGGTTATACGAATGAGGTCACCGCAAGCGTGAGCCTTGACAGGTTGATATCGAACAGATCTCCCAGCGGTTATCTTACAATGGGAGATAACAATCCGAGTTTCGATCAACCCTCAAGCATTGCTGGCGTTAACGGTCTGATATCTGAGGAGATGATAAACTCCGTTGCCTGGCTGGAGATACCATGGATAGGTGCATTCAAGATGGCATTGAACGGAAAGATGGATGCCGTTGACAGATGGGTACCTAATACCATCCCATGCCTGACAGCGACCGTGATATTGTTGGTGTTCCTGGTAATAGGGATAAGTTTCCTTTTCGATTACAGGTACTATGAAAGATACAGAAGGGAGATGGAAGAGGAGATGAACGCCCCCACCCCTATATTTCCAGTGGAACAGGAAAAATAAGAGAGCCTTAGATCAAGGTCGTTTGTTTTGCAGGTCTGTGTTTCGATAATGGTTCGAAAAGTTCATCCTTTGCGATGAATTCAATGATATCCTTGTTGATATTCAATTCGATCTCCCTTGTCCTTCCATTACGACCGAATGACTTTACCCTTGCATGGATGATACCAAGCATATCAAGCTCTGATATGAGATCGGCAACTCTTTTCTCTTTCAGAACGGGACAATTGAGAATGGAACACATATCCTTGTATGTAGAGTATACATCACCGGTTATCATTGTTGTAGTCTTTGATTCATGATTCCTTATTATGCTCATAAGAACTATCTTTGATTGGATAGGTAACGTTCTTATCACTTCGATGACAGCATCCAATTCTATCTTGCTTCTTGCAGAATTGACATGTGCTTCAGTAATGACACTGTCGCCATTCCTTTCTGCTATATCTGCCGATACCCTCAGGAGATCCAAGGCCTTTCTTGCATCTCCGGAATCCTGTGCTGATATTGCCGCACAGTATGGTATCACACCATCTTCTATTATTCCGGGTTCAAATGCCATTTCTGCTCTTTTCTTAAGGATATCCTGTAACTGATCGGGATTATATGGTGGGAATACAACTTTCTCCTCACCCAATCTGCTCTTGATCTTGGGAGTAAGCAGTTCAGTGAATTTTGTATTGTTCGTAACACCAATTATCGATACTTTTGAATTCTTCAATACCTCATTCATTGTTGTAAGGAAATAGAATATATCATCACCATTCTTCTGAAGTATCCTATCTATCTCATCCAAAACAACAATGAATACTTTATCTTCCTTATCGATATGATTGGTTATCGTATCATATACTCTGTCAAGACTCCATCCTGTGAATGGGATCTTACTGTTCTGATCCTTTATTATCTGATTCGATATGTTATACAGAATACCATATGGATTATCGACTATCTCACAGTTGACATAGATGAAACTGCAGTTCTCCTCTTCTGGATCAGCTTTCAATAATTCCTTTCCAATATAACTAAGAACAGCTGTCTTTCCTGTTCCTGTCTTTCCTGTGACAAGTATATTGGAAGGTTTGTCCTTGTTCAAAGAAGGTGTTATAATATCGACCATATTCTTGATCTCATTATCCCTATGCGGTAACTGATCCGGAATATATGTTGTCTGAAGTATGTTCCTGTTCTTAATGAGAGTATTCCTCTTACTGATGGATCTATCAAATATCGATTCTCCCATTTTTCAACCTTCCTTATCCGCGCCCGGCTACATAGTTAGAGGAATGTTATAATGATTTCTTATCCCCATTTTTTGACGTTGCGAAATAAGCGATATTTGTTTTATAACAAGATAGCATTACCACCAATAATATCACTGAAAGTGAAGGAGAGATATCAATGAAAGGATGGTTGGTCATAGGTGCATGCATTCTTGGAATAGTTGCATTCATAGGCCTTATTTGGGCAATAGGCACATTTTTCTGAAACATCTTATTTTGATAATTTTGTTTTGATCGTCATTTCAATACGGTAATGAGGTTCTTTTTACGTTTCCACTGGAAATATAGGGGTGGGGGCGTATGTCATATGCTAACATACTAATTGCAATATATTCCTTTATTTCACATCAAAAAACATGATACTATCTGATGCTGGATAGATACTCATTGCTTTGTATATCTGTTGGGTTAGTGGTCCTTACATTGGTAATGTTCGAACCTGATGATCCGGATAATGATGATATTATCGGGATAGCATATGACGTGAATGTAACAGAGAAAGGATACACATTCGAATTCGATGATCCAAACGGTGTCAGAATGAGATGTTTCTTCTCGGATGTCCCTGAGAGCAACATGTTATACAGGATCAACGGAAGATCATCCGATGACGGCAACATGTTCTTTGTTTCTTCCATGTCATTGATTTCATCAGAATAGATTATATCATGAATATCGATGACCGACCATGTATGTTGCAGTGGATGATACGGATTCCATCAATGGGAATTGTACCACTTTCCTTGCAACAGAGATAATATCCGAGTTATCGAAGGATCTTGATCCGATAGGATATCCGAGGCTTGTAAGATTGAACCCTGCAACACCATGGAAGACCAGAGGGAACGGCTCCCTGGTAATGAGATTCGGGAAGGGAACCGGAAGAAGAACACTGATCGGCAACATCAACGGAAAGGATGTGATATCCTTTGAAAGACAGACATCCTTTGAACCCGATATCGATGATCTTGTTGAAAGGATAGCCCCTTTGATAAGGAAGAACAGTGAACCAGATGCCAATCCGGGGCTTGTGATAAGTAGGAAGAAACCGAACCCATCCCTTTATTGGAAAGGGGTAAGCATACTTTTGGAGAAGAAGGATGTCATGCCTTATCTGACAGACATCAACCCAACGATATATGAGATCGGCAACGGAAGAGGGATCATCGGAGCATCATGCGGCATGGCATGGCGGCCTAAGGACAGTACGCTGGAACTCCTCACATACAGACCAAGGACAAGATGGGGGACTGAACGGGTATTCGAACCCAAGACGATAAGGGATGTCGAATTGAACTTGGGCACGACATTCAACAGCTGGGAGGAGAGGATGCAGAAGGTTGCGATGGTACCCTCAACTCCTTGCCCGATCATGTATGGTCTAAGGGGTGATGATCATAACGATCTGCTGAAAGGCCTGGAT
>JAEXCH010000010.1 GCA_023402275.1 Methanobacteriota archaeon | reverse complement strand
GCCGCCTAAAGGAAATTGAGATATTCCTTCCATGACAGAGGATGAGATACAGGCAGTTATCAGCGTAAGCTATAAACAAACATACCTACAATACAGAAAAAGTCGCACTTTTCAATAAAGGAAAATTAAAGGATTTGAGAAAGGGGGTTTATTCGGTACCGTCACCGAGTTTGTGTGTCCTGTCCATCTCTTTGCGGTGTTCAAGCTCGTTGTACCTGAACCTCTTCTTGTTGTCCGCAAATGTTGTGTTCTTGGGCAGGAGTTTCTTTATGGTCTGTATCAAGGAGCTTCCGATACCCATGAGCTGCTTGCTCATGTTTATTCCGAATCTCGTCGTTCCGCAGACCAGGTGTCCCGGGTTCACAACCTCTCTCGGATCCAACTGGGTCTTCATGTTCCTCATGTATTTGACCGTTGCAGGATCGTGTATGTTGTCGAGGTTCCATGCGAAGAAGACCCCGAATCCTGTGGTCCTTCCTCCATAGAGCATTGCCCTGTCCCCAAGGTAGAAGTTGAACGCGAACGCGGTCATTCCCAGAAGGGATTCATCATCCTTGAAGTAATAGGGCATGAACAAAGCCGTGTTCCTGTCAACTATAACACCGATGACCCCTCCGGGCTCCATCTTCATGGTCTTGAATCCTTCGTAGCACTCATCGGTGAACGGACCCCACTCCGCAACAGGTACTATGACCTCGGCAGGTATCTCTCCCACTCCGACCCTTCTTGCCCTGAACTCGTAGCATCTCTCTTCCCATTCGTGCTCTGCGATCTTGTCGTCTATCCTCTTTCCGCCGAGTTCGGATGCTATAACATCCATCTCTGCTATATCGCGCTCAACGAATTCCGGATCCCCCTGCATCGTAACGAGCAGGAGGTTCTTGACATCCGGTGCGTGTATTCCGGCCCTCTTCTGGTTCAGGAAATGGAGTTCATCCGAGAACGCTATATGCAGAGGCCTGATGCTAGGGTGGTTGGCGATCTTCTGGATGGTCTCGTGCATGTCCTTCAGGTTCTGATAGCAGTATGCTGTCGGCCTTATGACCCCCATCGGGTATATCCTGAATGTCACGGTCCCGAACACACAGAGTGTTCCTTCGGAACCCGAGAATATCTGGTTCAGGTTATATCCTGACTTGTATGATCCCATGTGGTTATCGCCTGTCTCGAGTATGGTACCGTCAGAGAGTACGACCTCCATATTGAGTATGTTATCCTTGGCCGCACCGTACTTGTACGATCCGATCCCCATTCCGTTTGTGGCGATCCAGGCACCGAGTGTTGCTGATGGGAAACTTGACGGGTATGATCCGATTATGTATCCTTTCTTCATACATGCCTCGAGCAGCTCTTTCCATGTGCATCCTGCTCCGACCTTGACATAGAGTTCCTCTGTGTTTATCTCGTAGATCTTGTTCATCTTAGAGGAGAGGTCCACGACTATCCCTGCATTGGTCGGCATACACCCGCCGAGTCCCCATGAGGAATTCCCTCTGGGAACTATCGGTATACCATGTCTGTGTGCTATCCTTACAACATCGGATATCTCGAAGATGGTTGAAGGTCTGACGACCACATCCGGTATGTTCTTGAATGCAATTCCCGCTTCCTTCGGGAGAGGTGCCATGTCCTTACTGTAAAGAAGGGTGTCGACACCGTTCGTTGTAACGTTCTTCTTGCCGACAGCATCCTCAAGTTCGGATACTATCTGCTCTGTGACCTCTCTCTTGAGGTCCTTGCGCTCTTCCTCTGCGAGTGATGAGGGTGACCATTTGAAAGAGTTGCATTTGAGTGATCTTCCGCCCAGTATGTCTGCCTTGTCGGCAAGTGCGGACTCATTCTCATTTGTGGCTATGAAATATGCTGTGCTGCGATCTGCGATCACACCGTACGCCTGTTCATTGCATGCTGATAGCAGTGCTTCCCAGTTCTTTACCGGAACTATTGCCTTTGCGAGCTTTGTGTCCTTAGGTTTGCATATGGCCTTGCATACCTTGCATGCTACGTCCCTGTCGATCTTGACCCCGGGTTCCATCAGTGCATCAAGGGCCTGTTCCTCGAAGTCGACTGAATCCTTTGCACCGTCCAAAACTATGGACAGTGTCTTGTTCTTACCGCACCACGCTATGTTGCGGGGTTTTATGCTTGGGTGCTGAACGATCTTTGTTATGCCCGCCTGCATATCGTTAACTGATGCGAACTGGTATGCGGCAAGTCTGTTGACCCCTTTCGGAGTGAGCTTGAGTGTTACTTCGGTCACCACTCCCAGGGTCCCCTCGGAACCGGAGAACAACTGATTGAGGTTGTATCCTGACATGTAGTATCCAATGTCATCGTATCCGCTCTCGATTATCGATGCATCTGCGGCAACAGCCTGGAGATTCAGGACGTTATCCCTGGCATTGCCGTATTTGTATGATCCGTATCCAATACCGTTGGAGACGACCCATGAACCGATGGTTGCGGACTTGTCGAATGGGAACGATCCCAATGTGAATCCTTCTTTGGAACAGATATCTGAAAGGACCTTGAAATTACATCCCACACCCACTCTCACGGACATGGCTATCGGGTCGATCTTGATTATGCTGTTGAGTTTGGAGAGGTCTATGAGCACTCCGCCGTCCACGGACCTTGTACCGTCGATAGCCCATGAGGGGTTGTTGCTGGAAACGACCTTCACATTGTTCTTCCTTGCGATCGCGACCACTTTTGAGACGTCCTCTGCGTTGTTAGGCATGACGCAAACACCTGCACCGTTGCAGGAACACTCGCATACCTTGACGTTCTCACTTCCGATCGCCATGGTGACTGCTTCAATAACATCTGCGACCGCTTCCGGTTTGTTCTCATTAACTGGATTCATGACTTGCCTCCGTGCTTTAAATAAGCGCGTATTAATTAAAAACTGTGTAACAGTTGGTATATTATAAGGGTTGTGCAGACCACGGTAACCTTAGTTCGTTTCAGTCGTTGTGGATATTGGGATATGGGGTCAAACGGAGGTCTGAACAGAGCCTTTTCCTTGAGTTGGTGTCCAATGAGAAAAGATGGGTATCGCATCTGCAGTCGGAACACCCGAACCCTTTGAACGACGGTTCTCCACCATTTTCCGAAACGATTTCACAAAGTCCGCATTCACACATTTCCTGGGACACTGCTTCGTATGCCTCTATGCTGATACAGGTCGTAGTAAGACGATCGATGTGCCAGCGTATCTTCTTCTCTTTTGTCAGATGTCTGCCTATCCGTTGATCCAAGCCGTTCATGGCACTGCCGACATAGCAGTATGCTCCCTTAGAGAAATTCAACATACCCAGAGATCCCACGTAGATCCCAATGTCAGGTATATCCATGACCAGTATGTAAGTTCCCTTACGTATCATCGGCAACAGCCCTGGCAGCATCCTCCTGTCGGACCTCGGACCTTGTCTTTATCCTTATCAGTATGCTGCTGTCATTGATCTTCGATGGTGCAAGTCTGCATATCTCCCCCAGCTTGCGACCGTAGATCTCCATTTTCTCTATTTTCTCATGGTGTTCCTCATAACCAATCTTTACCCTGAGTCCATCAAGATGCAGTACTACTGGGGCAGGTCTGAGACACATGTTGACTGGCTCATACTCCTCAAGCAGTTGTTTTATCTCTGCGGGATGTATGAACAGGGGATCCTCGTCCAACAACCTCTTCTTGTCTCTGAGCACCATCTCCACACTGTCGACTATCTCGTCCAGTTTCTCTCTCTCGGGAGTGGTCCTCATCCTTGAGACCTTCCTTCCTACCCCTGCTACTATCGCATCACATGAATCATCGATACCCTCAGGCATAGGTCCAGATACCAGTACGGTAGGTACCTTTATGTCATTGAAAAGGTCGGTCTTTGCCTCGATGCATGATTTGAAGTTTCCGAGTGAGAAGATCGCCGCATCATATTCATCGATTATCATCTTCTCTTCAAGATTTATCTGGGCAGTGAGCTTCCCTCTGCCTCTCGCCAATCCCATGACGACGGTTATCGCGCCGTGTCTTCTGAGGTGTTCGGCTATATCACATATCGGATGGGGCATATGATGACGCCCGAGAGTAGGGCCTACAACGGCTATCTCCGTGCCTGCAAGGGGTACGGACCTGACCTCTCCCCCTATCTCCCTGCAGAATGCCACTATGGTGTCCTTATCCTCCTCCGGGATCGACATTGTCACCGTCAGCATCTGAGAGCTTCTGGTCTTCTGTATCACCACTCCTCCGACATCCTCTATGAGTTCGAAAAGTTCATCGGATCTGTAAACTCCGCCATCGTACAACAGGACCTCAAACATCCTTTCTGCCTCCCATCTTCATGTGATATTCCAGACCTTCCTCCAACATATAGGGTTCTAATATCTCCTCGGTCGCAACGACGGTTATCACCGGACCGTCGATGTAGGTGTGGCGGTTCTTTATGCCTTCAGGCATGGACCTCCATATCGCACCCACTATCTCTTTGAGATACTCTTCTCCGGATGCCACCTCTATGCCGGCGATGTCCTTTTCGGGAACGCCGTTTATCTCCATATCGAACCTTGTCTGCTGTTCAACGCTGTCCTTTCCGTATCTGGACCAGAGCTCTTTCAGTATGTCAGGTGCGTATCTCTCATCTGTTATCGTCAGGTGTACGAGGTCTCCCTCCGTCCTTATGTTGGAGACGTCGGCAACGGTCTTGCTGGACGGTTCTGTCTTCAGCTTGACCGAGAATATGAAAAGAGGTATCTCCGGTTTCAGGACCAGGAGTGCCTTGTCCATCTGGAATGCCTTTCCTATGTCGGACATTATCTCTCCGAACAGGCTGCCGTAAGCATCATACCCGAATGCGTCATCAGAGATCACCTCTATATCCATCTACAGACCTCACAGGAATCCTGAGCTCAGAAGTGCTCCGCCTACCGCCCCGATGTATTGGGAGTTGGGAGGGACAATGGGTTTCTCTCCCAGTACCTCACCGACCGCGGTCACCAATCCCGATATCAGAGATGTGCCTCCGACCTGGATTATGGGGTGTCTGACATCTATCTCCTGAAGCTGCTGCTCATAAACCTGTTCCGCAACCGAGTGACAGGCCGCTGCGGCAACATCCTCGAAGGATTTCCCTTCACCGAGTGTTGTCACCAGATCCTGTATTCCGAACACCGAACAGTACGAGTTCATCTTTGCATTGCGCCAGTTCCCTTTGTCGGCAAGCTTCCCTAGATCCTCTATATCGATCTTCAGTCTCTTGGAGGTCATCTCCAGGAAACGTCCCGATGCTCCTGCGCATATCCCGCCCATCGTGAAGTTGTCGGGGACACCGTCCCTTATCGTGATGGCCTTGTTGTCCATTCCTCCGATATCAAGGATCGTTGCCTCACCGTGGTGCCTGTCGGCAAGCCATACAGCTCCTTTAGAGTTCACTGTGAGTTCCTCCTGGACGAGTTTCGCATTGAAATGCTTCCCCAGAACGAACCTTCCGTAACCGGTGACGCCCATTGCCTCTATGTCCTTGAGCTCGACCCCCGCTTCCTTCATGGCATTCTCTAGGACGGCGGTGGCTGATTGGATGACATCGCCTGAACCGGTCCAGTCCTTCCCAATGATCTTGTTGTTCTCCATTATAAGCGCTTTGGTCGTACTTGAACCGGAATCGATCCCTGCGGTTATCCCCGCTTGTCTTTCCCTTGCCAGGATCTCCTTCCTGGTAACTATTGTCACAAGAGCTTCCATCCTTGTGAGCAACTGTGCCGCCTTCAGCCTCTCGGTGAATGAATAGGTCACAACAGGGAGCCTTGTGTTATCTTGTATGAATCTTCTGAGCTCATTCCTAACAAGGGCTGCCTCCGCACATCGGAAACATGTCGTTATGAACACTGCATCCGCATCATATTTCTCGTCTGCCAGCTGTACCGCCCTTGCTATCATTAGTTTTAGCTGCGGAGACCTTGGATTGAATCCGAACCTTTTGACCGCGTCGTTTATATCGGCATACGAGACATCGGGATATACGACCTTTGCACCCACCGACCTTGCGGCCTTCTCTATCTCATACTGAACGCTGCTGTACTCCGTACCGCATGACAATTGTGCGATCTTTATCATTTGAGTCCCTCCAAGAATTCCTTTATCTGTCCAACGGTCACTTTGGCTTCCTCATCGGTCTCCGGATACTTGACCGCGATCGATGGTATCCCGCGTCTTCTTATCAGATATTTGACCATCTCGTTGGAACGTTCGCATCCTACGCAACCGAAGTTGAATGGGGGATCCAGCATGATAACGGCCGCATCGGCCTGATCGATGAGCGGGCCCCAAAGGGAAAGCCTTCCTCTGATCCCCGACGGGACCTCCACACCTGCATACTGCAACCCTCTCACAACATCATCCAATGTGACATTCATAGGAGGCATGTCTACCTCCAGATTATCTATCCTGTCCTGAATGGATACCATTGCTCCAAGAGGTTCATGCCCGAACCTTTCCACCAGATCGAACAGTATCAGGCTGTTCGGTGGATCTATGAATACTTTCATCAGTCTGCCTCACATATCTTCTTGAATCTTTCCACGGGGAGTTTCTCCTTCTCCTTCGGAGGTTCGAACTCCTCGCCTCTGTCGCAGCACTGGATACCATATTGGATCTTAGGGAGTGTCTCCCATTCTGCCTCCAACTGTGCGAAACCGGGACGGGTCCCGTGCTCTGCGCGACATCTTCTGGGGTCCCCTGCAGGGTACGCCCTCACCTTGGAATATATATCGTAGGGGTATTTCTTGCGCATCTCGGCAAGCACCTCCCTCACCAGTTCTCTCGGACCTTCCACCAATGTTCCGTAACATGTCTCCTTGGCCGTTACCTCCTTGCCCAATGCATGGATCTCTCGCACAAGCTGGTCCGGTGTTATCATTGAATTGGGAGTTATCATTAATATCCTTGTCTCCCTCTCTTCGCTCATAGTTCCGCCTCCGTGATGTAGATCGTCTCCTCTTCCTCGATCTCGCTCAGTTTGCTCAGATCGTCGACGAATCTCCCTATCAGATTGGTGCCGTAGGGTTCCTCTCCAGTCGGACCGTATTCCTTGCTGTCCTCCAGCCTTATCCCTATTAGACCGTGGTGCGGTCTCGATTGGTTCGTTACGCCTATATCCCCTTTCTTTGATTTCTTAAAGGGATCCTGAGGGTAAAGGCCTTTTGACCTCTCGTCATCACCATAGAATGTTATCATGGGCATCCCTGGGAATGAGAATTGGGTCCTCAGTGACCCTATTGGCTTATGGCTGAGGCCTGTGACCTTCCTGAAATAGTGTATGTCCTGCGGGAATGCCTCATTGAGTTGTATCCTGAACACCTTCTCCTTTGGGGCCCCGACGGTCTCGATCTCATCACTGACCATTGCTTTGAGTGTCATCTCAGGTATCTGATCCACGATGATGGAATCATCTGATGTCTCCCCGGATCTCTTTTGTTTTATCCCGAGACCGGAAAGGAAACTCTCCCCTTCCGACTGCGTCATACCGACGGTGATGACCCTTGAAGGTTCTGTGACCACCGTTATCCTGTCTCCCGCCGCGGCCTGGGATATTATGCCTATGCCCCTTTCTATGAACCCTGCATTGTTATGTACGGTGCTGGACTGTCTCCTTTCCTTGTACATCAGGATGTTCCCTGTCCCCTGGCCGGTGTTCCTTACGACCACGCTTCCCCTTTCCCTGGTCGCATGTTCCTCATCGGGTATGGTGACATCCAGGTCATCCCTGCAGCTTATCACCGTACCAGTGGAATCGGTTATGTTGAGATATCCCTTTGATCCTACTGTCAGGATCTGCTCCGCAGAGGCCGGGGAATTCTCGTTCAATCTTATCTTCACGTTGGTATCTACGGTATATCCTTCCTCCAGCACATACTCGAGGTCCTTCGTCACCAGTACGTTCTCGCTGCTGGCCTCGGATACGACCGGCCTGATGTCCAGTAGTTCCTCCCCTTCCATCATGGAATCCAATATGTGCCTTCCGACGGTTATCCTTCCGATGTTGTCTATGCTGGCACCATACGATCTCACGTGATCCTTCTTTGCGATCATCATGTACGTTGTGTGGTTGTCGAATCCTCCCAACGTGAAGAAACAGTCGTATCTCTTGTAACGCCTTTCCTCTCTATCTGTAGGTATATCGGTCTTGAACGCACCAAATGCGATTATCTCCCTGGTGGACCATCTGGTGGTCGATCCCTTTATTGAATCCATGTGTGATTTCCACACCTTCGCACCCTCTGTCTCCCCAAGATGCAGTACCATCGTACCTTTCGATGTCACCAGTTCAAAATCATCGGTCTCCTCGACCAATCTCTCTGTTGAGAGGTGTACGGATATAAGGGAGCCGTCCACGTATGTCTCTCCCTTTATTGCATCCTTTAACTTTGCTCCCTTCTTGAGGTCCTTCTCATTGCCGTTGACGATCACCTTCATAGGAGGTCACCCCTGTTCGGCGGAAGGGTCTGCTGGACCTTTGATACTATCTCATCAAGTTTATCCTGAGGGGCTGTGACCCCTCTTATGACCCCTGTTATGATCTCCTTGATCTCCCCTCTGGTCTTTATGTCCTCATCGGACGGCATGACCCTTGATGTCCTTACTCCTATGGCGGCGAAATCCTCGAAATCCACAGGTGCCTGGGATACGATCACCGCAGGGATGTCCACATTCCTGAGTATCAGTCTTGCTTTGTAGATGATGTGCTGCCTTACGTTGCCAAGGTGGATGATCGCAACCTTGAACTGCTGTATCCTGTCCACCTCTATGGGATCAAGGCCGAAGTAGGAGGTGGTCGTCATGTCAGGTGCATCCGCAGGAACTCCTGATCCAGCATTCACCACCAGTACGCTTGTGTCTATACCTTCCTCCCTGAGTGCATATGTGATCTCACAGACCGGTTTCGTTATGTGCCTTCTGCCAGGGCCCATGGCTATCACCACGACATCCATCCCGCTTTCGGATATGGTCGCTCTCTGAGCCAACCCCCCTCCTACACCGAGCCCCATTGATTCCCTGCACTCCACGAAGCTCAAATGTCTTCCGATCTGTTTCTTCATATCAGGACCTCACTGCTGATTGTCGAATTCGCAGATTATCTTCTCCGGTGAACCGATATCGACGACCTTGCCGTTCTTCATGAATGCTGCCCTGTCGCAGCAGTTCAGTATGAAATCCATATCGTGGCTCACCACGATGAATGTCTCATCAAGCTCATCCCTTGCTTTAAGGACGGACTTAGCTATGATGACCTTCGTTATTGGGTCCATCGTACCTGTCGGCTCATCGAGTATTATTATCCTGGGTTCTTTGATCAGGACCTGTGCGAAGGCTATCCTCTGGCATTCCCCCACACTCAGCGAGTCGGGATACGCGTACAGTATCTTCTCTATGTCCTTTCTTGGGAATCCCACACTCAGAAGTACCTGTATGGCCTTCATCTTCGCAAGCTCGGCAGGCATCTTCATTCCTATGGAGGTGGAAAGATTCTGCAGTACTGTGTCGAATGGGTACAGAGTATACTCCTGATGGAGGAATCCGATGTATGGTGTGGCCCTTCCCTTTCCGGCGAATCCTGTTTCGGACATATCTATCCAATCATCACCGATCTTTATCTTGACGGAACCTGATGTTGCAGGCGTCATGCCCGCGATCATCCTGGATGTTGTGGTCTTACCTGCTCCCGATAGTCCTACCAGAGCGAATATCTCCCTCTCCTTGATATCGAAGGTGACCCCGTCGACAGCCTTCACCACTCCTCTGGAAACGGAGAAATAATGTTTCTGTGCATTCTCCAGTACAATGAGGGGCTCTCCCAATTCCGAGGTCTCACCCTTTTCGAAGTGGTATTCCTCCATGAACTTCTCTGTGACCTTCTTCGGGTCCCCGTCCATAACGACATTGCCTGAATCCAGCCATATCGCATCATCGGACATCTCCACGATGGCCTCAGGCCAATGTGAGGCGAGTACCATGCATATCTTGTGTTTCTGCACGTATTCAACGAGTCTCTTGTGTATGAGCGAGGATGTATGCGGGTCAAGGGTTCCGGTTGGCTCATCCGCAAGGAAGAACAAAGGCTCTTTGGCAAGTTGTCTCGCCATGACCACTCTCTGTTTCTCTCCACCGGAGAGATCCCTGGCGATATGGGTCGCACGATGCGTCATATTGACGAACTCCAAGAGTTCGACGGCCTTGTCTATACGCTTCGGATCATCGGGATCTATCGCTTCCAAGACATTCTCCACGACCGATCTGTCACCGAACAGGGCGAACGTCCTCTGTATCATTATCGCTATGTGTCCCTTCAGTTCCTGCCTTACGGGATCGTATTCCTTAAGCCCCCAATAATCGATCTCTTCGGTCTTGGGCTCCGAACCGCATCTTGAACAAGGAACGCCTGGGAAGGGGAGGTCCATGTTGCCGCATTTGTGGCAATGGTTCACATTGAAGAGGATCCTTCCCGAATCGGGACCGTATCCTTCGCTTCCCCTTATCATGTGTATAAGAACGCTCTTCCCTGCTGCGCTCTTTCCGATCAAACCAAGAACTTTTCCTGAGGATATCTTTGCACTGACATTGTTAAGGACCATTCTTCCGTTGAAGCTCTTGGTCACATTCTCAATGGTCAAAAGGTTGACCGACTTTTCCATGTCTACACACAAGGTCAACAAAACATATAAAGTGTCGGAAAGGGGGTAACAAATAAGCTGTTGAATGCGTTAAGTTTTTAGGATGGATGAACAATACATCCATATGGCATATAGACATACTTCCAGACTCGGGGGGCCGATACCGAAGTTTGAGGATTATCACGTTTGGAAGACACTCTATTGCATCAATGAGAACAGCCCGCTGGGCAGGAAGAGACTGGCCACTCTCCTAAATATAGGGGAGGGTAGCACCAGGACGATACTGAACATGCTTCAAGAGGATGGCCTGATCGCCATCAATAAGAACGGGGTGTCCCTCACAAAGGAGGGCATGGATGCGTGGAGATCGGTGAGAATGGATGTGAAGAACATCAAAGTGAGCGAACTCACCATCGGAGAGAATGATTGTGCGGTAAGGGTGCCCGGAGTGGCATCCAACGTGAAGTTCGGATGCGAGGAAAGGGATGCGGCCATAAAGACCGGGGCGACCGGGGCGACCACCCTTGTATGCTCGAACAACGTCCTGATCTTCCCGGGATCGTACTATCCTGTCGATCAAAGGGTGGAGAGGGCACTAAGAGGGTGTTTCGAGATAAATGACGGGGATGTCATAATAATCGGTACCGCGTCCACCCCTGACAAGGCGGAGTTCGGTGCCGTTACCGCAGGAATAGAACTACTGGGCGGACTACACATAAGGCGCGAATTGGATGAGATACTGACCCACAGGAGCACGGGCAATGAACTATTGTCCCTGGCCTTTGCGATACATGACCTTGTTGGCGGACTTCCCGTATGCGCCAAGAGCAGGGACAATCTAGGAATAAGGATAGAATCCGGAAAGGTCATAGACAATGCTTACACAGGCGCTGTACTTGAAGAAGTAATTAATGCTGGTACGACAATAAGGAAGATCGCTATATCAGGTCCTTACAAAGGAATAAGGGTCATAGTCACGCCTATCGAACTTGACAATCGTGTGATAGCGGCAATAGGAGTGGTCGACATACGGAGCATGGCCGGAGTGAACAACCTGATACGTCTAAGGAGTGATGAGGAATGAGCGACGAATGCAAGGTCACTGTTGATGGTGGCGTATGCAAGATGATAACCACCATAGAGGCCAAGAGCAACCCGGATACCGGTATGGTGGAGATTGAGATACACAGTGATTGTCCCAATGTACTCAGGATGTCCTGGTCCATTCAACCCATCTGCCCATACACGGAAGTGGAGGGGAAGATGTGCGAGACCGACGTCTATAAATTAGCAAGCGAGAGCCTGCCTCATGCGGCATGTCCCGTACCGTGCGGGATGGTCAAGGCCGTTGAAGTGGCCGGAGGACTCGGACTTAAAAGGGATGTCACGATAAAGATCGAATGACACCAAAACATCTTACAAACCCGATCTTTTGAATGGATTGTCCTACGAACAACTATAATTAGGTTAGGTAAGACACATCCAATTATCGCTAATTGTATATAATCAGATTCCCATTTTCCATAGATGAGTGAGGAAGTCATCAGTAAGCCCTTAGAGATTATAAGGAACATGAGGGGAGTTATCCATGCATTCTATCTTGACAAAGATATCCTTGATCAGATGAGAGACGAGGAGGAAAAGGTCATTGCCATGGGCAACATCGTTGTTCAGAATGAGGGTTTCGATGAGGCTCTGCAAAGGGATCACGTGATAGCGATCATAAAGGACCCCAGATTCAGACCGCCGCCGGAACCCACTGTCATCCTTGTATCGGATACAGGGGCTATCATGGGTCTTGAGGTGTTCCCTTTCACCGCCAAGGAATATCTTAACAGAGAGGACGTGGTCTGGCTGTCCGATGCTTTCGTGTTGTTCCCCGAGGTCAAAGGCATGGGGGGAGAGAAGTTCGTGATGCCTGCGGTATCATTCCCCGAATTGAATGCGGAGAATGGCTGCAAGGATGTGATATCATGCAGTCCCGCACCTACTTGCGATCTGATGATGAGGAAATACTACAAGCTTCAGGACGATCCAAAGTTGGCAAGCGTCCTCGTCGGATACAACGATATTTGAGCCTTGTGTTGGGATTAAATCCTATCATTGCTATCACGGCGGAGCCATGATACTGAACAGGTGCTCTAAGTATTCGCCAGAGACAGGAATAAGGATAATACCTCCGGAAAAGACATTGGAAAAGGTCTTGCCCATACTCTCCAAAATAGGCATCTGTGACCCTGAGAACATAACAGCTCTTGATAACATCGGAATACCCGTCTTTGCGGTCGACAGACCGGATGCGGCGGACGGCGCTGTTAAGAATTACAACGGCAAGGGTGTGACAACTGAGCAGGCAAAGGCATCAGCTGTCATGGAAGCCGTTGAGAGATACAGCGCAGAACTCAGGGAATCCGATGAAGTGATATACGGTACCGTTGAGCAGGCCATGGATGTTGGTCTTACGGTCGATCCAAAGGACCTGATCCTGCCTTACAGGACGCTTGATGTCTATGATCATGCTGAGATAGCATGGGTCAGGGGTTTCGAGATGTTCAGGGGGTTGCCGATCTGGGTTCCGGCATGTTCGGTGTTCCATCCTTATTTCCCTGAGGACGATCTTCAGCTTTTCAGATATCATACCAACGGAATAGCATCCGGAAACACTATGGAAGAAGCGATACTCCATGCGCTTTTCGAGTTGATAGAGAGGGATGCCTGGTCCCTCATGGAGGATAGGGGAAGAGCTTTCGCGGATGTAATTGTGGATGAGGAATCGACACCTGGCAGACTTCTCAAATTGTTCAAAGAACAGGGTGTGGACATATACCTGAAGGATCTGACGCATGACATAGGGGTCCCGACCATCGGGGCGGCAGCCGACGATACTGTCACAAAGGACCCGGAACTCTTGACGATAGGAGTTGGTACCCATCTCAATCCCGAGATAGCATGCATAAGGGCCATCACCGAAGTGGCTCAAAGCAGGACCACCCACAAACATGGAGTCAAAGGCAATGCAAGATTACTGAGGATAGCCAATGACATGGGATATGATAAGATCAAATCCGTCAACCGCGCATGGTACTCAGAACTTCAGAACAAGATACATCTGAAGGACATGCCTGACCTCTCGACCCCTTACGTACTTGATGACATAGAAGTAGTTCTGGACAGATTGGTCAAAGCAGGGTTCGACATGGTCATCGCAGTCGATCTAACAAGAGATGAGACCGAGGTACCTGTCGTGAGGATGATAGTTCCCGGATTGGAAGTTTCCACAATGGACCCCGAGAGAGAAGGCGCCAGACTGAAGGGCATGTGGCCCATAAAAAAGTGATCTTTTTTTATTTTATTAAAAAAAACTCCCTCCGAAGAGGGAGATGAAAGTAAAAGGATTAAAGGGGTTTATCCACCGCCGCTTGGTGTGAAGTCACGGATATCCACTTCTTCCTCCGTTTTGCGGAGTTCTTCAAGTGCCTTCTCTGCGCCCTCACGCCCTTCGGCGGTGTTCTTTTCACGCTCTTTGTAGGAGACCGCCTTGTACTCCGACGGGTCTGCGGTCTTCAGGTATTCGAAGTCGTAGTAGAGGTTCGTGAAGTCCAGTTTCACCCAGACCTTTCCATCCCTCTCCCTGACATCCGTTACCTTTCCGACCGTCGATGTCGGTATGTACTTCAGTATGTCCCCTACTGCCACCATCGGGATCAGCCTTTGATGACCGCGGTCCTCTCGCCGGCGGGGACGAACTCTCTGAGTCCACCTCTTCCGATCTCCTTCGTGATGTTCGCGAAGTCGAAGATCAAGCTGGGATCTGCGAATGCGACACGTATGAAGGGATTGGCGGTGTATGCGTCTCCACGTGCGACGTGAGCTGCCTTTGCGATACCGGAGTATCCAGACAGGTGACCGACGTTCATTGCGTAGTTGGGGTAGTTCGGACCTCTGAGCTCAGCAGGCAGACCCTCGTCGGACCTGTATGAGAACGAGTTCGCGGAACCGCACTGGTCCTGCAGGTCGTATCCGTAGAATCCGAGCCTTCCTGTCCTCTCCTTGTGCTGGAGCATTGAAAGGTACCACATGTTCAGACCGCAGTCTGCTACACCGGTAGCCATCGATCCGGCGATACCGGTCGTTGCTGCTGCAACGGTCGCTCTCTGGGATCCACCGAAGTGTGTCTCCATGACAGCGGGGTATCTCTCGTACATCTCCAATGCGTATGCGTTGACGTCGTCTCCGAGTTTGAGGAGCTCGTCGTACTTTGAGGGATCCAATTTACAGAATCCGCCATACTTGTCATTGATCCTGTCAATGGCGTAGTAGACGTAGTCCTCGAGGATGTTATCAGTGTATGTCGCTGTTGCGTACTGAGTGAATCCTACACCACCGGACATGTATCCACCGAGGTAGACCTGGTCGAAGATCGCTGCACCGAGACCGACTGTCTCGAGAACTGCTCTTCCCGGGTCGTCAGGATAGACACGGTCGGACTGAAGCATATCAGCAAAGAATCCGAAGGGTATTCCTCCGGGTTCGTTGGGTCCTCTTGCACGCCTTGCGGGCATCATGGTTCCCATGTTGATAGACTGGTGCTTAGCAGAGTATGCGAAGTCTGCGATAGCTGCCTCTCCTGCTGCGAGTTTGTAGGAGGAGATGAAAGCCATCGAGATCTGCATAGCTGCGTGCCTGGATACAGTTGCACCGTCCATGAGCCTTCCTACGATGGTAGGAACGCGGACAGCCTGCATCAGGGTTTTTCCGATCGCTTTCTTCAACTGCTCTGCCTGAGCCTTGGGGAAGAGTTTGTTGATGTCGATGACGAACCTTGAGTCGATCTCATCGATCAGGTCGTCGTCTCCGGAGAACACTTTGACGTACGAGTCGTACACCAATGCAGGGTTGACCTCTGCCATGTGCTCCTGAACAACTGCTCCACCGGGCATTGTGTGGTTAACAACTTCCAGATATGAGTTGATGGTCTCGGGTGTTACCTCTTTTCCCAATCTCTTCTCGATCGTGCTGTGAGGGGAGTCGAGACCAACAAGGACGGTCCTCCTGATGTCATCCCATGCCTGCTGGATAGCAGGGTTGTTGACACAGTGGAGATCGTCTGCCTCTACATAGATGTCAGTGTGTGACAGCTGGTAGGGCATCCATGACCTCTGTCCGAGCGGGACACCGATGTCCTCGTTCATCATAGGGAAACCGCGCTTCTTTGCGATCTCCTCTGCTGATTTCTGGAATTCCACTTTGCTCTTGGACTGTTTCCATCCTCCATAGACGTAATATTTCGTCTCCATGTCGGTTGGGTCCTCTTTGAACTTCTTCTTGACAGCTTCCATGAAAAGCTTTTCTTTCTGTTTGCCGGCCATGTTTACACATCCTTTACATTGAAGGGCTGATAGCCACCAAGTGTCCTGAGCTTGTGGATCCTGAGTCCGTATTCAGTAACTTCTTTGTCATCCCTCATGTCCACGCCGTCGGCTCTGAAGATCGTTGTCCTCTTCTTAAGGTCGTTCATTGACGCTGGTTTTCCAACGGCGATCCTCCTATCGAGGGGGATGGCGACCTGATCCTTAACGTAAACTACTTCTTTCTTGTCCTTGTCCCAAACGTATCTCTGCCAGGCATCGAACATCAGACCGTTCTCATCGAGACGGCATGCGTGTCCGTGAACTGTTGCTCCTCTGATACCGGTAAGTGCGGGGTCGAAGGTCTCATTGTCGATCATCTCTTTGGCGAGTTTCTCAAGGTCCCTCTCCCTTATCTCGATGATCTGTCTTCCGGACAGTGTTCCGGTGTCGATACCTCTGTACCTTGAAAGGTACATCCATGCCCTCTGGTAGGGGGATATCGGTGCGAAGTAGACCGAATCAGTGAACTGTATGTACCTGATCCTGTCTCCTTTCTTTGCTCCCTCGATCGGTACGACAAGTTTCCTTATCGGACAGTCGGGCTCTTTGCCCTCCTCGATCGGGGGGTGGATGGATTTGTAGTCCTCTCCGGGGTTGCGGTGTCCCATTATCCTGACGACGTCGTCCATGGATACATCGCGAAGTTTCTTCAAGTTCGCCTTAGGATCCATGTATCTCCTTCTGTTTTTAGCAGGGGATGTGGTTCCGGGGTAGAACTGTCTCTTATATGTTGCCATAATTTTCACCTCTGTAATCTCTGAGTGTCTTTCTGTATTTCGAGTATCTTCCTACATTTACGCTGAACCCGAGAGGCATTGTTTCCTCACAGGCTGCCTTGATCTTCTCAACGGTCTCATCGAGCAGTGCTTCGCTGTCCACATCCAATTCGATGTAGAAAGCTCCGACCATGAATCTCAACTCTACGTCACGCCCGCCGACCTTTATCACCTTGCGCTCGGAGTGGTTGTTCGGTAGCCCTTTTCCGGGACCGCTGTTGAGATTCTTCGATATGCTCTCACCGGTCATGTTTATCTGTCTGATGTGCTCGATCGGCTCAAGCGCATTGAGTACCTTTTCGGTCGTCTCGGCGCTGAGCAGAGCATTTGAGAATATCTCTACTTCGGGAAGTGGTATTCCCGCGTAATCTACTGTTGGTTCACTCGACATAGACAACTCAGACCTTCTTTGCGATCTTCTTCGCCTCTGCACCTACGACCTGCATAGGTGTGCGGAATTCAGTCATGTCTCCGAAAACCTCTTTGATGAGTCCGGATGTTGCTTCAGGCGAGAAGGTCTGTGTTCCTCCGTCAAGACAGTTGGCTGCAGTGACTGCGGGGATCAGAACTCCCTTGGAGTGTCTTGTGACCACGTGGTTTCCGTGGAACAGACCGGGTCCTCCTCCTCCATAGATCGAGTGGGAGAAGAATGACATACCGACACCGACTCCTTCGGATCTTCCGTAATCGACACCGGGCAGTCCGGTCTCGTGCTCGAGCAGATCGTTGTAGTACAGAACGGTTCCGGGAACTCCCTGTGCTGCTCTTGCTGCACCGACGTTCACCATGACGGCTGCGACCTGTCCGACGGCTGCGTATGCGTTCCACAGAGGAAGGTCCTTTGTGGAGTACACCTTGTAGCCTGAGGGAAGGGTCTCTTTTACGTATATGACGCCATCGTCTATTGCCCTTGCCATAAGGGATTCGATAACGGTACCGACCGTTCCGGTCTTTCCGTTCTTCTTGACAATGGTGTACAACATGTTGTTAGCATTAAGTCCCTGATATGCGAGACCGAGGAGGTGGCTTCTCTCGAAGTTTCCGATCGCGTCACCCATCTCATATGCACCGCACTGCTCGAATATTGCCGAGAGTGCTACACCCTGCATCGCGTTCTTGTTGACAAGTGCGACGACGTGGTTCGCCATGATGTTCCTGAGTGCGTAACCTGCTCCCTCGTTGTTCTGTGGGATGTCCAATATGGATTTTACGTTGGCACCGTCGAATCCGACTGTCTGAGGGTATCTTCCCCAAACTGCTGCCTTTACCATGTTGGCCTTGTACATGGGGATCTTGAACTCGTCAATGATCGCCTCTGTTACTGCGGATGCTACTGCAGTGAAACCGGTTGTGTATTCTACACCTGAGTTCACTCTTGCTTCCGGTACTATTACGACCAAGCTCTTCCCGTCTGCCTTTATTGTGACGACTGTGTCGTCATCGGCAACTACCTGCACTTTTTCCTTGACTGCTGCTGCAATTTTCTTTGCGCTGTCGACAAGTTTTATGTCTACCTCTTTCCCTTTGATCTGGGCGCCAGCCATGTTACCGGTCTTGAGAGCCTTCTCGATTCCGGCAAGGTTGACAGCCACAGTTCTCTTGGTAAGAGACACGATCCTCTTGATCGCATTGTTGCGCAGAGGACTGATGGCTTCCAACGGAACTTCTTTCGCTATGCGTTTTCCGTTGTCGTCATACAGGTCAACTACGTCCTTGTATTTTGGCATTTCATACCTCCTTGTTCAAATAATTCGCGAAAATCGTCAGTTTTTCGCATTCCCCTTGCGAGGTAGGTTAATGTATTATCTAATTTAAACCCATGCGAAAATATGTGGTTTTTGAACAAAAATGATGATTTTTCAACATTTCGGCGAACCGAAAATATCCGATATCGTAGGTTTTGGTCCTTTCCCTAGTATTTATAAATTCTCTATGGTAACAACATTATCAAAAACAGCGTATAACATGTTATCATCAAAACAGAATAAAATAACACTAATTGGTTTAGTCGCGTTTTGCCTTGGAGAGCGCACCTTCCGAATACCTTTCCAGTCTAGAGACGTATTCCGGGATCAGGTCGTAAGGTATCCCGCATGCGAGTTCATCGGGCGCCATATCGGTCTTCTTCCTGCATCCGAAGCATCCCAACGAGACATTGGGAACATCATTTACCATTGGTAACGCAACAACATCTTCGCACGCACATTGGAACGGGGCTGTGCTGAATGTCGCCCTTCCTCCTTTGGAAGCGGTCATCATCGAGGTTATCCAATATATCCTCTCCACAACATCTATGATCACCACCACATCCGGAACGAAATCCGCCTTCTCAAGAGGGCACACCACTTCCCCAGATGTCTTGTAAGGTATGAGTATCCTGTCGTCTATCATCCTCTTCGCGGCATCCGCCGAATCATGGATGCCTACACCCGCATGGAACTCGCCGGACGCCACCTTGGCCGGTGTCTCTGTCATTCCAAGCACTGCTGCTCCGACATGGCAGCTTTGGGACTCGAACGGCATACGGATGCACTCGCCTTTCTTGGCGCGGAATATCGCCTGACAATGGCTTATCTGTGAATCGGGTATCTTAGGGCCCTCGGGACATTCATCACCCTCCTTGATCAGTTTCACCGCAACAGGTTCGGCTCTGAGCTTCAATATCGTCTTGAGCTTCTTTGCATAATCTGCATTGGTTCTCAGTATGTCGGACATGAGGGACAGTATCGATGTGTGAACGAATAAACATATGCATCCGAAAACAAAATGACAAAATGGTAAATGGTTTGGAAAGGGTTTGTTCTTACATTCAGTTCTTGTAGGCCTTAACTGCGTCAACAAGGGCCTGCATGTTCTCGTTGGTCGTTGCTGATGCAACACCGCAACCAGAGGATATTACGTTGAATCCTGCCTTGCAGCAGTTCTCTGCAGCGGCCTTGACCTCTTCCGGTGTTCCCTGGAAGAGAGGCTTGACGGATCCTACGTTTCCTACGAGCACTGCTCTCTTGTTGACCTTCTCAGTCGCTTTGAAGGGGTCGACCTTCTCCTCGATGGACATTCCTGTCACGTTCGTGGCGATCATACCGTCAAGTATGGGGTATGTGTCTCCGCAGATGTGGAGGACCGAGAATGCGTCCTTAACGGTTGCAAGGCTCTCCCTTACGAATTTACCGGATGCGTCCTCGAACATGTCGGGTGCGAGCATATCTGTGGATGCGGAAGGCTCGGACATCTGAATTGCGTCCGCACCTGCATCTGCGAGTGCCTGGGTGTATGCCTTCACTATAGGGTTTACACCTGCTACCCATCTTGATACCTCTTCGGGTGCCATCATCATACCGAAGACCATGTTCTCGGTGTTGATCATGTGACCTGCAAGGGTGAATGGTCCGGTGTTACCTGCGACAACAGCGAATTCCTCGCCGTGTGATTTCTTCATGAGGGCCATTGCTTTGATTGCCTCTGCGGGCCTGCCGCCCTGAAGGAACTCCTCAGGGGACATGAGTGCTGCGGGGTCATCGTACTCGCCGGTCATAGGGTCGAAGTGGAACGGGTGCTCCTTGATCATGGGTGCTGCGTCCTTCTTGTCTACCTGAACCCTGCATCCGAGTCTCTCAGCCTCTGCTGTGAGACAGAATGGTGCCCTTACACATTCAAATCCGAACATGTCTGCCTGTGCGGTTCCTAGTTTTGCCATAAGGTCTGCCTGTTTGTGGGCTTCGGGCCATGCGGCACCGACCTTGTCCATCTGCCCGATCGTAGCGGCCTGGGTGAAAATTGCCACCGGAGGCCTGTCGAGCTCTTCCATCTTCATTGCTGAGATTACTCTTTCTCTTGGAGTCATTGACATATGCATATCTCCTAAAGCTCGAAATAGAATACAGTTATTTAATTGGGTAGGCTATGATGTTATATCATATGGTTTTCGAACCTTTTTCACATCGGCATCAGAGATTTATATCCATTACATCCCTGAGTTTTCCGAGTTTCATTATCCCTACCTCGGACACCCCGTATATGTCCGCCTCGGAATAATTTGAAGTGCCCAATGCCGGAGCCATGATGCATTTTCCGTCCAGAACGAGATCGTTGCCGGCAGAGAAAGGACTGAATGGAGGAAGGACGATGACCCCGTCCTCCTTCTGATGAACGAAACAGTGTATCTTCATGCCCCCGCTCATAACGCCCGGTATCCTTACTGAAGGATGCTCATGACCGATGATGACAGGCCTGACCTGAGAATCCACATGCCCGTGTTCCATGCGGAATCCTCCGATATCTATGTGATCCACGGCCATAAGCCCCATGTCTGACAGGATGTTCTGCAGGAAATTGTCGTGATTCCCCTTTACAACTATGACATCGGCCGCTTCCAGAAGAAGGTCCACTATCTTCCTGACCTCTTCCCTTGCCTCGCGTTTGGACCTTTTGAAATCGTGTTTTATGTCTCCCAGAAGAACCACCCTTCTAGGTTCGTATTCCGAAAGTATTTCGTTGATTGCATCCCTGATGGATTGGGTATTCATCCTAGGGATGTACATACCTTCCTCCTCCAGAGCACTTTCGTAACCGAGATGGAGATCACCGAGAACGACGGTGGGCCCATCTTCAAGTATCAGGCACCTGTCGTTCGTTACCTTTACTCCCGGAAGGATCTCACATGTCCTCATGATGTCTTGATGGGATTGCTCATATTAATCTGGTTTTATGGAATAGTTTTTCTGGTTGGTCCGTGATACGGAATGAGGCCAAGGTCAATATGGATGGAACCTGCACTTTTGACAAACGATTACTGAATGATCTGGAAAAGGCTGCCAGGACCTTGAAGGCTGCCGACACTGTCAGAGTGATCACTCACATAGATGCGGACGGGATATCCTCGGGCGGCATAGCCGCGACCACATTGGAAAGATTGGGCAAGGATTATACGATGGTGTTCGAGAAGAAGATCACCGAGGATACGATCGATGCCATAAACAACTCCACCGAGGACATCATATGGATCTGTGATCTAGGAAGCGCCTATCTATCTGAATTCAAGAGGCCGGGGATCATCATAACGGATCACCACGTACCCGACCATAAATGGAGGAACAGACAGACCTTCATCGACGATTTCTACGAGGTGCATCATCTCAATCCTCATTCCTACGGAGTATCAGGATCATACGAGATATGCGGTGCGGGAATGACCTATCTTCTGTCCAAGACCATCGATCCCAACAATTCTGACCTTGCATTCCTGGCGATCGTAGGTGCCGTGGGGGATCTGCAGGACCACAGGGAATCCAGACTGGTAAGTTACAACCGGATAATACTGAAAGAAGCAGAGGAAATAGGCGATGTCACCTCTGAGAATGACATAAGGTACTTCGGCAGGGATTACCGCCCGTTGATACAATTCATGCAATACAGCAGCGACCCTTCGATACCAGGCATCAGCGACAATAACGGTGGATGTCTGGCATTCTTCTCTGACCTCGGCATACCGCTGAAGAACGGCAGCGTCCAGAGGACATGGAGCGATCTCAATACCAATGAGAGGGAGAGGGCAACGGAAAGATTGCTATCCATGCTGGATGATGAAGAGAAGAGAAAACGATTGATCGGAGAGGTCTACACCATAACAAGATTCGGTTCACACACAGGATTAAGGGATGCGAAGGAATTCGCGACCGTCCTGAACTCATGCGGAAGATACGATGATGCGATAACCGGATTGAGGATCTGCCTCGGTGACATGACGGCAATGGAGGATGCGGACAGGAACCGTTCCGATCACAGGAAGAACATATCGACGGCACTTTCCTACATCAAAGAGAACAGACTTCTCAGAGAGCGGAGATTCGTACAGTACTTCGATGCGGGTCCGGAGATAAGGGAGACCGTGGTCGGAATAGTCGCCGGCATACTTCTGAACTCCGGGGATGCAAAGAGGGAACTCCCGATATTCGCGTTCGCCGAGGCGGATGACGGTATCAAAGTTTCGGCAAGAGCGAACAGAGCCCTTACTGATAGGGGACTGGACCTCTCATTCATAATGAAGACCGCCTCAGAAATGGTTGGGGGATATGGCGGAGGCCACAATGTTGCGGCCGGTGCCACCATACCCGAGGGAAAGGAAGAGGAGTTTTTGGATATCGTTGAGGATCTGGTATCCTCTCAGATCATCTAAGAAGTGTATATAGAACAGCTTTCTGAGCATGCAGGCGGTTCTCCGCCTGATCGAACACAACACTCTTCGGGCCATCCATGACCTCTGCGGTTATCTCCTGACCTCTGTGAGCCGGGAGACAATGAAGGACCATACAGTCATCCTTGGCTATGGACAGGAGTTCAGAATTTATCTGATACGCCTTGAATATCTTGAACGCCTTCTCTTCGGAGGTATCATCTCCCATGGATATCCATGTATCAGTGTACAGTATGTCAGCATCCTTGCATGCTTCCATCGGGTCATGGGATGCGATAATCTTGCTTCCGTTGGCATCGGCTATGCGTGCCGCACCAAGCATTATCTCCGCATTTGGCATTCTTGTTGCCGGACAGCAGGCTATCATATCAAGTCCCATTATCGCACTTGAATAGAGCAACGAATTACAGACATTATTGCCGTCACCGAGATACACGAGTTTCTTTCCGCGGAATGATCCTTTCTTCTCTTTGATCGTGACCATATCGGCAAGTGCCTGGCACGGATGCTCAAGATTGTCAAGACCGCTTATTACAGGGACGGTGGCCGTCTCTCCGATCTTGTCCATCATCTTGTAGTCGAACGCACGGTACATTATTCCGTGGACGAATCTGCTCATCACCTTTGCTGTATCCTCAACGGTCTCGCCGTGGCCCATCTGCATCTTTGATACATCTATGTAAAGAGCGTGTCCTCCAAGCTCGGTTATGGCAACATCGAAGGAGATCCTCGTTCTTGTACTGGGCTTCTCGAACATCATGGCCAACGTCTTTCCTTTCAGTGGAGCGTTGTGGTTGCCGCGTTCTGCTTTGAGCTTTATCGCCAGATCCACAAGGTCCGGCCACTCATCCTTCATATCCAATACCGATATCAGATCTCTCTTTGCCATAGGTCATGTTTGGCGTTCCCATGATATAATCCTTATGCTCGAAATAAGACACATACAGATAGAATATGATAAATCTGGGTTATTTTGAATCATGTGAGAACATATCCCTTATGTGATCCAATTCCTGCGATGGGATATGACAATATCCGTTAGGATTCTTGTCGAGATAATCCTGATGATATTCCTCTGCAGTGAAGAAATTCTTGAGAGGTCCGATCTCCGTGAAGAACTCGTCATGCTTCTCCCTTTCCTTTCTGACGTACTCCTCAACTATCCTTCCTGATCCCTCATCGGTCCAGAATATCCCTGTTCGGTACTGTATCCCTTTGTCATTCCCCTGACGGTTCAGTAATGTGGGGTCGATGACCATGAAGAAAACGTCCAGTAATTTCGTTAAAGTGATGACATCTGGATCGTAGACGATCCTCACAGCCTCACAATATCTGAACTTTCCAGAACATACGAGCATGTAGTCCGGGATAAGATGTTCATCGCCGTTGGCATACCCTGACTCGGTTTCCAAAATACCGGGTACCAAGGAGAATGCCTTTTCCAACCCCCAGAAACACCCTCCAGCAAGATATACCTCTGCTGTATCGCCTTTATTTGGGATGGTCATCCTCATCAATAAAGCTTTAAAGAGTATTTGACCCTTGCCAAAAATCTTGAATTCTGTAAGAATGTATATGATTTAAATAAATTCCATGTAATCCCGTATCGTGGAGATATCGGAAGGCCGTATATTGAAGGTGCTCATGATCACCTTGGGTCTGGTAATGCTGCTTACCACGATCTGGGCAAGCATCAGGGCAGAGGATTTTCAGGATCAATCCCTTCAGAACATGGGAGGTATTGTGTTCGGTGTTATGACGCTGACATTCGGTTTGAAAGTAGATAGCTCATACACGACCAAGGCCTCCTTGCTTTCCGGTTTCATTCTCGTCATCGGTACAGCATTTGCAACAAGAGAACTTTGTTATTTCACAGCCAACCTCGCTCAGGTCGGAGTGAGTTTTACGACAAGTGTTGTCATACCTGCGATAGGTGTGATAATGGGTTTCGTTCTTTCTGGGTCCTCAGGATATGTTACTGGAAGGAAACAGAGCAAGTACGTCAGCGTGATATGGTTCGTTCTTACAGGAACGTTCATCGGGATATGCATTCTCATGCTCTATCGCATGATCGATATCATGCCTTTGTTCGGTACTACGCCGGCATTCTTCGCTGTCATGATAGGATATCTCTGCTATCTGCTAATATTCCTTTATGGACTCTATGCAATGATGTCAAAGGAGATAAGGCAGAACATGAAGATCCCCGTAGGTCAGCCTATGGATTGATGATCGATCCCAAAGATCATTTCTGCTTGGGATCATCCTCATACACCGCATAAAGGTGTGTGACCTGCGTTATAGATGTCATGAAGTTGAACAGTGTCGTTCCGTTCGGTGTTGTTGACCAACCTACGAACACCTTACCCTCCGGAGGTATAGGATCGCTGGGTCTGTCCACCTGACGTCCGGAGAATACATTCGATGTCCATTCCGATCTCCCGTTCCTCGGATAGAATATGACGCTGCGACGGTTCTTCTCCTCACCAGAGGTCTCGGCGCCCATGCTGTCTCCCATTATCGTCTGTGGCATTCCGCCTGCGACCGCAGAGGAATTGACCGCGACAGCTGCGATCCCGACACTTGCGAGAACGGATGCAGCGGTTGCAGCAACGACAGTGACGGCATCCGAGCTTTCGAACGGCGTCTTCTTCTCATCCTCATCATCCTCATCATCCTCATCGTCTGGTCCTGGGGGGACCGGAGGTATGACTATCTCTTCCCATTGTCCATAAAGCACTATGTCCTCGATGATGAGGGTATTGAAATCCCAGAGTTCACCTCCGCTCTTTTGGGAATACCATCCTTTGAAATCATATCCTTCCAACAAAGGTTCCAACGGAGCCGATATCCTATTCCCGTATGTTAGATACGAAGTTGATGGGTCGTTGCCATTCTCCGGTTCGAATGTGACAGATAATGTCACATAATCCCATTGTCCATAGAGAACGATATTGGAGGTAACGGGAACGGCTGGATCCCACTGAGTATCCCCCGATATGTCGGTGGTCCATTTACTGATGCTCATACCATCGACAGTTCCAAGTGACGGGAATTTCACAGTACCGTTCGATTGTATCATAGATAGTGATCTCGATACTCCGTTGCCCGGTTCAAGTACAGCAAGGTTTCCTTCGCCCCAAACAGCATAATACTCTTCATCCACCTCGAAATCATCAAGATATACATCACCTAGGTCAACATATCCGGGATCCGGAAGATCGGCCGAGGGATCTTTGCTCCACCCCAGCAACCTCTTTGAAATGGGCGGTATGATGTCACTGGATAAAGGCGGGGCCAGCTTCAACTCAACGAACTCTGTCTCAGGATATACTATCTCCTCGACCATTGCCCACGACCAAGCTACATCGGTGAATCCTGGCCCCATGTAATATTGTGATTCCAAAGTGAATCCGCTGCCATATGGGATATCGAACTCCCCTCCATTGGCGTTGAACTGTACCGTCTTTATGCTTACAGCACCTATGTCAGGATTGCCCGATCTTTCCCTTCCTCTTTGGTCAAAGGTTATTCCGGAAACACTTACCCCTTTCCCATCTGCATCACCGAACGGGACTATCGGAACTACCATCATACATTCGGTAGGATACATATCCATGATATCACACCCGGTAAGGACATCATATATCGGGAATATAACGCCCAATATCGAGGAAGAGTCATTCATGACCTTGTCTATCGTTCCTCCGTTATCGGAGAACAGACCTGCCTCAGAAGTTATTATCGTCGGATCGCCCTCCTGTCCGAACACACAGAGGAAGATGTTGTTGACGGAGAACACCTTCGTTTCCAATTGATCTTTGACTATCTCCAAAGATGCAGGACTATACACAGAACTGATATCAACGAAGTAATTGTCCAAGAATGTACTGAATTTGATATCGATGACAGAATCAACGACCTTCAAACATCCTTTGACAATCAGTGATGAATCACCAACAGAATTTTGAGTGAATGTAGAATTGAATATATCTCCCCGCATACCAATTACGGAGACAATGGGCATTCCACCTGTTGTCTCACAATGTGAGAATGTCGTATTGGATAGGGTCAAATACATATTGCATTCGAGATCGACTTTCGGAGCCGAACCGATGATCTGCGAGAATTGACAATTATCTATCTCGATGACACCATTGTGATCTCCCCTTATCACTATCGCGATCCCTTCGGACCCCACACCTTTAAAGAGTGATCCAATGACCTTTATCGAGTTGTTGCCCATGCTTGCAGGTTCAATCATGTTTATAGAACCAGAATAGCTTTCAGCCAAGAATGTGCAGTTCCGAACTTCCAGATCGACAGTATCTGTTGATTTTATATCTATACTGGCTCCTTCGAAGAAACAGTTCTCGATGTGTACCTTGTCGCTTGATTCGATCTGAACGTCCGAATTCGGCCTGAACACTGTGTTGAATATGCTTGCCTTTCCGCTCTTAATGAGCAGGTTCTCACCGTATGAACCTCCAAATAAACAATTGTTCATTATGAGTTCCTTACTCCCGGATTCGACATGACGATATCCTTGTGATCCGAAGTTCACATTATCCAGTATGACAGTCCCGGTTCCTTCCTCGATGAGGAAGTCCGTATCCCTTCCGAAGACGATATCGATATTCGAGATCTTATACGTCCCTTGGTTGGCACTCGTCACTAAGAAAATAGGATCGGTGCCGTAGACTGAACTGCCGTTCAATTGTACACCTTGGAAATCTAGCTCGACCGTCTCATTCCTTGCCAATGGTTTTAGAATTATGGTCTCAGGCGTTCCCGGCGTATCGTATTCGATATTATCCGCATATTGTATGAATTCGGTCAGGAATTCACCCATATCCAATATGGGATCGGCTTTAGTGGGTATGGATTCATCTAATACGACCAGCGACAAAGAGGTTATGCCAATTATGAATAGAACAGACATTCCTGCCTTCATCTTCGATAGGGACACTGTCATCCGCATCACTCTCCCCAATAATTAAAGTTAGTGCACTTACAAAACAGGTTTTCGCCATCAATATCCATACTTCATACGTCGATACCAGCGAAAAGCTTTATTAGGAGCAGATATAATCAGCGGACATTGTATGGCCGGGGTAGGGTAGCTTGGTTATCCTAGGGGATTGTGGATCCCTTGACTCGTGTTCAAATCTCGGTCCCGGCCCCTACTTTATTTTACATTCACGATACTATCACGGTGATCATATGGCATGGAACGGAAGATTGAATAGGATAGACGACAACAGATGGGAGATACCTCAAGAGGAATTCCCAGGCATGAGGACCAACGCTGTCATATATGCCAGCGAGGGAATGATAGAGAGCATACGCTCTGACAATGCTCCTCAACAGGTTGCAAACGTTGCATGTCTTCCCGGGATCGTCGGCAGTTCCATGGCCATGCCCGATATACACTGGGGATATGGATTCCCGATAGGCGGTGTTGCTGCTGTCGATGCGAACGATGGGTCGATCTCCCCGGGAGGGATAGGTTTCGATATCAATTGCGGGGTCCGTTTGATAAAGACCGATCTTACGGTCAAGGATCTCGGCGGCAATGTTAATTCCCTGATTGATGAGCTCTACAAGAACGTTCCATCGGGTCTTGGATCCAAAGGATTGACCAGGATCGGAAGCAAGGAATTGGACGAGATACTTCTGAACGGTTCCGAGTGGGCGGTGGAGAACGGATACGGATGGGAGAGGGATATCGAAGTCACTGAGGAGAAGGGCCACATGGTGGATGCCGATCCTTCTGTTGTAAGCGATAAGGCCAGAAAGAGAGGATTGCCTCAATTGGGTTCCTTGGGATCAGGGAACCATTTCCTTGAACTTGATGTCGTGGAGAATGTCTTTGATGAGGA
The DNA here is from genome assembly GCA_023402275.1 of Methanobacteriota archaeon. Lineage (GTDB taxonomy): Archaea > Thermoplasmatota > Thermoplasmata > Methanomassiliicoccales > Methanomethylophilaceae > Methanoplasma. The sequence continues at coordinate 48,339 of JAEXCH010000010.1, read as the reverse complement.
TGTTGCAAATACCTTCGGCCTAAAGGAAGGAACTGTTACGATAACAGTTCATTGTGGGTCCAGAGGTTGTGGCCATCAGATCGCGACCGATTATCTTCAAGATATGGAACGTTACGTTAAGAGCAACAATATACAACTCCCGGACAGACAGCTTGCCTGTGCTCCCCTTGATTCCAAACTGGGGGATGATTATTACAAGGCGATGTGCTGCGGTGCGAACTATGCATGGGCAAACAGACAGATGATAACCCACTGGGTAAGAGAATCTTTTGAGAATATCCTCGGAGGTTCTGCAGAGGACATGGGATTGGATGTTGTATATGACGTAGCACACAACATAGCCAAGAAGGAGAGGCATGACGTGGAGAGACATTCAGAGGATGTCCTCGTTCACAGAAAGGGTTCCACACGTGCATTCGCAGCGGGACGTTCCGAGATAACGCAGAGATACAGGGATGTGGGCCAGCCTGTTATCATACCGGGTGATATGAAGGTCGGAACATACGTTCTCGTGGGAAAGAAGGGTGCGATGGAACAGACATTCGGTTCCAGCTGCCACGGGGCAGGAAGGAAGCTTTCGAGGAAGGCGGCGATCAACAATCTCAATGCATCAGACATAAGGAACGAGATGAAGAACAGCAACATCTACCTAAGGAACGGATCGGAAGAAGGACTACTCGAGGAAGCTCCGGCAGCATACAAGGATGTCGATGAGGTCATCAGAGTAGTTTGTGATGCAGGATTGACCGACAAGGTAGCAAAGCTCACACCGATAGGTGTGGTCAAAGGTTAAGGACCTTCTTGGCCGCCTTAGCAACGGATTCCCGGTGTTCCTCGGGAGATGCTATCATCAACGACCATCCGAACGGATCCCTTGATTGAAGCGCCTTAGCAACGGATGACAATCTTGTAAGGGTCTTGACCTTGCCCTCTGGGTCAAGTATTGAGACATCAGTCTTGCCTATGTTCATATTTGACAGAAGTATGGTCCTGGGAGGTATGTCGACTATTACATCCGATACTTCGACCCCTGCCCTTTCAGCTATCTCTTTCTCAAGCTGTTTCCTTTGTTTGTATCCAGTGAACTCGGACAATCTTGACGAAAGGTCCTCTGATGTGTCCTCGCTGAATTTCGTTATTACTTTCTTGTACAGGATGCGGTTCTGAACTGATCTTGCTATCCTTGATGCTGTTCTGCCCTCTTTTATCAGATAATTGAGGAGGTCTGCATCATTCCATAGATATATCCCGCTTACATCGAGGGATGATGCCTCAATTGATTTTGTTAGCATCATCTTGATTATCCTTACTGTCCTGTGATAATACACCGAAGAATACATCAGGGACCTTGCCACCATAAGCCCTTCGGCTGCTGCTGTCCCTCCTTTTTCTATCATCACCCTGTCGTTATGGACCCTCATTGTCCCTATCAAACGGTCGATATCTATCTTACCGTGGGTCACACCTGTGTAGTGTGCATCCCTGACCAGATAGTCCATCTGATCGGCATCCACCGGACCGTGTATTATCTGGTGTGCGAAATCCTTTGAGGAGAAGTGTGTTCTTTTGGGATCCCCATTGAATGCATCGAGTCCTCCTTCCTTTGATTCGGGATAGACTATGATGTCGCATACGGCATCAGAGGATATCCCGTTATTCTCAAGGATCTCGGATATCGGAGGCAGTGAGGAGAAGAGATCGGCATCCCTTTCGCAATATGTCCTTATCTCACCTTTGATGAGCTTCCTGGCCATCTCCATATGGTCCATTCCGGTCATGTCCTCCACCATCTCTTCCGTGGTGTGTGAGAAGGGGGTGTGGCAAACATCGTGAAGAAGGCCTGCGGCCTTGACCGCCATAGTATCCTCCTTGGAAAGACCGATCGAGTCCGCCATCCTTCCTGCCAGATGATACACCCCCAAAGAATGTTCGAACCTTGTGTGGTTCGCACCGGGGAATACCATGTTTCCAAGTCCCAACTGCTTGACTGACCTCAATCTCTGCATCTCATGCCTGTCCAGTATCTTCAGGAAGGGATCGTCAACCCTTATGCTCCCATGCAGGGGATCGTGTATTATCTTGGATATCTCAGACATGTGATCATCCTTTGTAAGTGATCTTACATTTCTCAATGCCTAGTCCGCTTGGACTCAATATCATCAGTCTGTCGGATACTTCGGTGAATGCACCGCTTATATCCCTGGCTGTTGCGAGCAGGTGTTTCACCATCTCCCTTTTGACATTGTCCCCTTCCGCGAACCTTGAGAAATCAAGTACCAGTATGTTCCCTCTGTATGCCATGTCCGTCAGGGGTTTCAGGTCACGGAAGGATGTCATCTCTATGACCTTGATCCTAGCATCCGACATCGCATACATAGGTTCCCGATAATCATTGAGATCGACGAATGTCTTCTTTGTCTGCTCTTTCTTCTTCCTTCCGAACAATACCTTACTCTCCGGACTTCCAAAGTTTATCCCCGACATTGTGGAGGTTCTTGATCGCCTTGCCCGGCTTCTTTTCCATAAGTTCCTCTCCGGACCTTTCCGATATTCCGATCGCCAAAGGCATCTTGTTCTTCACATCCCTTATCCAAACAAGATCGCCTGCGGCAATAGAGTCATCCGCCTCGACTATTCCGGGCCCCATGCAGTCCGCACCGTTTGTTATGAACGGTACGGCTCCCATGTCCACGGTAACGAATCTCTTGATGGGTTTGTATTTGATCACACCTCTTACGGTGAGGAAGGGTTTCCCTTCGTAGATCATTCCGTATATGTCGTTGCCAACGAAGATAAGATCGAAATCGGAACTTTCAGCCCCGTCCACAGGATCATCCTCTGTGAACACAGGGACACCCATGACCGCTTCCAGCTCCGCAGATAGCGCTTTGATCTCCTTTCCTCTCATCCTCTTCCTTTTTCGGATCCTTATGTCTGCCATTTCAGATGCTCATATACCTAGCTGTTTTCATACTTTCGCTTTTTTTATTGTTAAAAGCAACGTATTAAAACTGTTACCATATTCCAATAGTATCCGAATTTTCGGAATAGGTGATCGATAATGGGCATAAGCATCGGAATATGTGAGACGGACGCAAAGAGTGCGTTGTGCAGGGAACTCAGGATGAATGTTGTGAAAGTGAGAGTGGATGACATTGCCGGAATGGAGGACCTTGCGGGTTACGATGATGTCGTATCATTGGAGGATGCACATTCTCTCATAGATGACTGGGAAGCCTTCATGAAAAGGAACAGGATCAATGCCGAGACCGATGCGATATACATGGACAAGCTGAAGAACGAAACCGATATCGAACTCCTTAAAAGCAAAGCAAAGAGAGTAAGCACCGGATGGGTCGAGATGGATAAGGTCAGTGATTCCGATAAAGAGAAGGTCTTGTCGGCATCAAAGAAGGAGAATCGTCTGACCGGCTGGGACATGCTCTCATTCGATGAGATGAATGAAGCATGTCTGAAATGTCCCCTCTCATGGGATAAGGGAAGGGGATGTATCGGTTCATTCGGACCTAATGACAGCCTGCTGCCGGGAATAGCGGAGAGAAGAGGATGCGAGATAGTGGCATCCGTTCCGGAAGGAGCAAGGACAGGCCGCATATACAGTCCAGATGATGCTGCAAGATTGGTAAAGGAGATAGAGGTCCTGACGATAGCCTTACCTGAAGAGGGTAAGATGATGGTCAGACGTTACAGCGGACCCCTTGAGAGGATGGATGCTGTTGCTAAGATCTCTGTTTCGGAAGGCTGCGGTTTCTATTTCTTTTGATCAGAGACCGTTGATCCTCAAAATGGTCCTGGCCATTTCCTTGGCCAGACCTATCGCCCCTTTCATTCCTTCCTTATCCTCAAGGTACTGAGGGGAGTTCAATGCCGTTACAATGGGGACGGGATTACTTCCGCATACAAGCATCTGGTTCCTTAGCATCCAATAAACAAGTTGCGAGTATGCCATTGATCCTCCTTCATGTGCATTGACGATCATCGCCCCTCCGATCTTATGTTTCAATCCCATATCCCCTTTCTCAAGGGCCATTCCAGCTCTTTCAAGGAATATCTTCATCTGTGAGGAGTATGAACCATAATAACACGGGGACGCCAAGATCACTCCGTCGGCCTCCCTCATCTTATCAACGATCTCATTGAGTTCATCATCCTCGAGGATGCATCTTCCATCCCCCCTTATCTCACACGATCTGCAATCGTTGCATGGAGTGAGGTCCATTGAGTACAATTGGATCTGCTCTGTCTCGATGCCTTCCTTCTCCATCTCATCCAACATAGCGTTCAGGATGTTGCTGGTATTGCCGACCAATCTGGGACTGCCGTTGAGGGCGATGATCTTCATAGACCACGGATGTTTGGTTGCGGATAAAACATTTGTGTCCTCACAACTTCAGTTCTGCCTTCATCTCTATCGCGTGAAGGATGTTGCCGTCATCGTCCTTGAATGAGGTGTATACACCGAGAGGGGCCCTTATTGGATCCCTTATGAATATGACCCCCTCATCCACAAGTCTCCTGTGAAGATCATATGGGTTCTCCACGCCCAGGAATATCCCCGTATCGATGCCTGTGGTATCGGACCTTTTCAGCAGGATCGTGGCCGTGTTCCTTCTCACAGCCGCTTCCTTATCATTCTGATATAGTGTCTCCATCCCAAGCAGTTCATTATAGAATCTGATCGATCTTGTTATATCTCTGCATGGGACAGTGGCCATGAACAAAGATTCGGGAAGTCCTTCCACGGTGTATGTGAAGTTCCCGCCTCCGGGATCACCTAATGGCATGCACCATGTTAGTGATCATTGGAATATATCGATTCCGATAACCCTATATCGGAACTCAACAATCAGGTGTGAAGGAGAAAGATCAAATGGCCAAACCAATGATGAGCAGTGAGGATATCATCAGCGATACAAGACTTCACGACAGTCTTTCGAGGATAAAGCACATAATCATAGTGATGAGCGGTAAGGGAGGGGTTGGAAAGAGTACGGTCTCATCCAACCTTGCTCAGGCACTTTCATTGAAAGGATATCAGACAGGATTGATGGATGTGGATATAACCGGTCCGAACATCCCAAAGATGTTCCACATAGAGGATGAGAAACTCATCGCGGAGAACGATAAACTGATACCGATCTCAGTACCTCCGTCATTGAGCATAATGTCGATGGCATTCCTGCTTCCGGAGAAGGACGCGGCAATAATGTGGAGAGGTCCAGTAAAATCCGGTGCGATAAGACAGTTCATAGAGGATGTCGAATGGGGTGATCTGGATTACCTTATTGTGGATATGCCACCCGGCACAGGCGACGAGGCCTTGTCGATAGTTCAACTCATACCCAAGGCGGATGGTGTCGTGATCGTTACCACGCCTCAGGACGTCGCTTTGCTTGACAGCAGGAAATCGATAACCTTCGCTGCACAGACCAAGCTTCCGATCATAGGATTGGTTGAGAACATGAGCGGATTCATCTGCCCCCATTGCGGTGAACTCACGGAGATCTTCGGATCGGGCGGAGGAGAGAAGACAGCAGAGTCCCTGAACATCCAGTTCTTGGGACGTGTGCCTTTGGAGCCGGGAGTCGCCAGATCAGGGGATTCGGGAATGCCCATAGTCATCGCCGAACCAGAGTCAGAGTCGGCAAAGGCGTTCAACGGCATCGTTGACAGGATAATAAGAACGGTGGAACAGAAATGAAGATCGGAGTGATCGCTGAAGGCGATACCCTGGAATCATACGTGGCAGAGGATTTCGGCCATGCCCCATACTTCCTGATCGTTGATTCGGAAACACTTGATTATCAGGTGGTGGCAAACGAATTCGCAAATCTGGAGGGAGCCGGCATGAAGGTTGCCGATGCGATAGTCGGATTGGGAGTGGATGCCGTAATAACGGGAGGGATAGGCTCCCACGGTCTTGACATACTTGGTAAGGCAGGTATCCATGTGGCCTACGATGAGGAAGGGACCGTAGAGGAATGCATCAACGATTTCAAAAGAAGACAGGCGCTCAAAAAGAAGTTCGGATCAGACTGATCTCCTATCTCCCCAGATGATCTTGTGAAGCTGGGGCAATACCCTTACATTCAATTTCCTTCGGATGACCTCTTCGGCTATCGGAGCAAGGTCCATCCCTCCTACGGGAGAGAATATGACGTTGGTATCCACAGGATTCTCCCTTAGGAATTTGATAGCATAGTTGAGATCGATATTATCCCCGATCACGAATTTGAGCTGATCCTTCCTCTGAAGGTATCCAAGGTTGGACATCATATTCCGTTCGGACATGCCGGATGAGGGGCACTTGATGTCCATGCTTATGATTATCCTGTCATCATTCGGTATGACAGAGATGTCGACGGACCCGTTCGTCTCTATGACTATCCTCTTATCCTCATCCAGTAGTCGTTCTATAAGATCCGTGAGATCATTCTGAAGGAGAGGTTCGCCGCCTGTTATGCAGATGTTCTGGGTATTGTCAAGGATCTCCATTATCTCATCGATCGATGTCTCCTTTCCTCCGTCCCATGCGTAGGTTGTGTCACACCAATCACAACGCAGGTTGCAGCCTGCGGTCCTTATGAAATATGTGGGAGCGCCGATCATTATGCCTTCTCCCTGGATCGATCTGAAGTATTCGCATATCCTCATGATATCACTCGTAACCTATCTCGTCCTTGTATCCCGCTTCCTCGAAACCTTTGAGTCTGAGTTTACATGAGTCGCAATGACCGCATGCTTTATCCCCGCCGTTATAGCATGACCACGTTAGGTCCAAAGGTGCTTTGAGTTCCTTTCCTATCCTAACGATGTCTGCTTTCGTGTTCCTAAGTATGGGGGTCCTTATCTCGATCGGGTTACCTTCAACGCCTGCCTTTGTTCCTTTGGAGAGCATGTCCTTGAATGCCTCGAAGAACTCCGGGCGGCAGTCGGGATATCCGGAATAATCTATTGCGTTGGCCCCGATGTATATCGAATCAGCGTCTATGGATTCGCAGAGTCCTGCTGCAACACTCAGGAATATTATGTTCCTTGCCGGAACATATGTTATGGGTATTTCCTTATCCAGTTCTCCCTCTCGGTCTGTTGGCACTTCTATGCTGTTATCCGTCAGAGCGGATCTGAAAGACGTCAGGTCAATGTCCACGACAACATGCCTTATTCCGTAGTGTCTGCAAACATTTCCTGCGGATTCCAGTTCTTTGGTGTGTCTCTGACCGTATCTGAAACTCAATGCCGTGGCCTCTATCCCTTGGTCCAATGCCATCGCTAACGTCACGGTAGAGTCCAACCCGCCAGATAACAGAACAACGGCCTTCTCCATTCACAATACCTTCGTATACCATGCGGTCTGACCGCGTTCCTCGTCCAACCCGACGGATATGCTCTTCACGGTCTTTGGGAAATCGATCTCGTTAGACATCCTTTCAGCCATCATCTTTGCCATTTCCTCTGCCGTTGTTGTTGGAATATCCAAAAGCAGAACATCCTCCGACGGGAAGACGTATCTCTTGTTGCATGATGTGACTTCAATGGAATCGTCCTTCTCCTCAAGTTTCACTATCTTTGACCTTGCCGGGAGCAGGACCTTATGATCCATCTCATCGATCATCATCTTGAGTTTCTTCTTGATTATCACGAAATCCATGACCATCCCGTTCTCGTCGACTTCGCCTTCCATTCTCATCCTTACGATGTAGCTGTGTCCGTGAAGTCTGGAACACTTCTCATGCATCGGGATGAAATGGCATGATGAGAACCTTATTCCGGTGTATCCTCCGTCTATCTCGAGTATCATTTCCTCTCCTCTGCCAGTTTCATTGCCAGGATTATCGAGTCGATATATTCCGTCTTTACCCTGGAGGTGTCTATGAACACCTTATCTATATTCAGTACCGGTGCCCCCAATGCAATGGCATCAGCTATGAAATGCAATGTCCTGAAGATCAGGTTGCCTGCTATACCGTCGGGAGCTATTATGAGATCTGCTTCCTCAACCGCAGACTCGATCAGTATCTCTGCATTGTATGCGTCATAACCCTCATTCTTAAGGATACCGACCAGTTCCTCTGCATCGTCTATGGACCTGTCAACGACAGGATTCCTTCCTTTGTCCTCGCTTCTGCCGCCGGACATGACCGCGATGCGAGTATCGGCGCCCATTCCCTTCATGAGTTCCACGGAGCGTTTGGCGATATCGTGTTTTTGTTCCACGGTCCATCCCTCATCTATTCCGACAGGGGCCATGAATATCGCTTTCCCTCTTTTGGGTTCCATGATTACCAGTCTTTCCAGTTCATCAACACCTGCACGTTGCTTCAGGATGTGAAGGAGTTCGGAGGACGGCATGTCCCCCCTGACTGCAGCATCTATCTTTCCCGAGAAGAGATCATCTATCAATGCCTTTGGATCATCATATATCTGAATATTCTCTGAGTTAAGGGCGTGGACGCTATTCTCAACGTGTCCAGAGTCCGTACCTCTTCCGATTCCAACCTTTACGTCGGGAAGATCCATGTGCAGGAGTTCCTGTGTTGTGAACATCGGGACGCCCATCTATTCTGGCATATTAAGGATTTGTGATTGAGTCGAATTCGTACTCTTCCCAATCCTTCATACCCAATGCTATCTCCGCTTCTGTAACGGTCAGCATGGGTCTTGGGTATCTTGCGGAATCATCCATGGCTATCCTCGGACATGCCGTATTGATGTATGCGTCCACATTGTATGAAAGCAAAGCATCAGGTCCGATCTCGTTGATCACCAGTTTGTAAGCTTGTTTTCCGTTGTTCTTTATTGTTTTGAAAATGCTATCAGCGATGCCGGAACGGTCCTGTCCTGTCTTTGTACATACAAGGATCAAAAAGCTCTGTGCGGACCTTGCCGATTCTATCGCAGCGAATCTTTTGCGGAGCATCCTTTCCTTGGCATCCTCCACCGACCTTGTCTCTCCTGTTAAAGGGTTCATGACCATCATCATCTTCTTGACGCCGAATGCGGCTGCCAGAGGATGGAAGTCCCCCTCACCCAGGTAGAGGTAACCATCGACTTTATCCGCGATACTCTCTGCTGCGCTGAAATTGCATCCTAGAACTTGTCCGGGGTGGAATATCCTTCCGTCACCTTCCCCTACATAGACTTCCTTCCCGCATTCTTCCAGGACGGTCTTCGTCCTTGGTATGAGGCCGAGATACTGCACTGTGGCAAGCAACCCTACTCTTTTGGGAAGTGTGTCTGCTGCTTTCCTTACTGCATCATCGATATCGACATCCACCCTGACCTCAACGAAGAACACATCCTCATCGCTGTCCTGAGGTGGTATTGGGGAATGACCAAAATGCACCAGTGCGTCAGCATATCTTCGATAATCAACAAAAAGATCGCATGCTCCGTAGCATGGATCGCCAAGTATGATGATCTCAGCGTCAGTTGAATTTGATAAAGAATCAGATATCCTGAGGGCATCCATCTTAAGGCCCTCAGGCAATTGAATGGCCACGGAGGAATATCCCCTCTTCTTTATCCAAGAGGATATCTTCTCCAGGTCCAGATCGAACATGTTTACTTCATGTATTCCTGACCCTCTTCAACTACTACGTAGCAGGGGGTGGGGAACTTCATGGATGCTTTCCAGAGTGCTGTCTTGGCGACGTTTGCTTTCTCGGGTGTGACACGGACGGTAAGTATTGCCTGATTGCGCTCCAGTCTTGCAGCTGTTCCGACGTTCTTGCCGAAAGCGTTACGCATTCCGCTTGACACACGGTCCGCACCTGCACCGGTAGCGAGTTTGTTCTCTCTGAGAACACAGTGTGGGTAGGCCCTCACCCTAAGGTGGTAGTTTGCCGATCCCGCCTGTCCAGAGAGCATCTTGTTTGCAGCGATACGTCCTGCCTCAAGGGCTGTGTGTCTGATCTGAACGCGGTTCTCCACCTTGAGAGTGAGAACTACCGGGAACTCTCCGCTTGTGTTGCCCATGTCGAACTGGCTCAACCTGCTTGCGGGAACTCCTCCCATGTATTCGCGACGTGTATACGCTTGTCCTGTTATCCTTCTGTACATCGATGCGGGCTTTCTTACCATTTGCGCCACCTTTGTGGAATATAATAGAGCGACAATCCCGAATTTCTATTTAAAGACTGTTGCTGTCCTATTATTTTATCTATCAATGGCGAGTAACATAGCACATATAACCCTTTCCATGGGTTTTGGTGGTCCAGAGGATTATATACGCACAATCAGATAATGATTCGGGGTCGGAATATGGGTGCTTTTGATTTCAATGTGCTTCCTGCAAAGGGACAACGTGTGCCAGTGGATGTCGCGGGCAGCGTGATGGTCAACGTACAGGGGCTTCTCAGAGAGATAGGGAAGAGCATAGTTGTAAGGGAACTGCATCTCCAGGACGATGTTCCTGAGGACCTTTTATCAAGATTCACCATCTATGTCGATGGAGCAGGGATGAATGTGTCCTCATCCGCCGATATAGGGTTGACAGGACCCGATGCTCTGCTGAAGGCCGCCTTGATGGACCTTATCGACCTTCTCAACGATGTCATCGATGAAAGACACGATACCATCCTTGAAAAATATCCTGATCCTAGGAACAGAGGTCCGATATTGAACTGTGTGCTTTCACTTTCAGAGGGACTCGGGGGCCTGGGATTATCGTTCGGGGGCAGAGATGAGGAAAGGACATTCAAGGATGTCAACAAAGAGTGGTTGGTATCCCTAATAGAGGACGGATCTGGATCATTCATGGGCGATGTCACGGGGATATTGAAAAGAGACGGTGAATCCGCGTATTTGGAGACGGACATATTCGATCTTCCCCTGGATTTCAACGGCAGCCTTCCTTTCAGTGACGATCATGAACGTCTTTTCAACAGACCGTGTACCGTAAGCGGGAACATCATACTATCCGATGACGGATTCATGGAAAGCATATCCGAGATATACGGGCTTGATGAACTCCCGTACATATCATTCGAGAAGGTGATATCATCGGAGAGATGTATCGACCTAAGCGGACCGCTGGTAGCCAACGTGGACCATGATGCGGACAATGACCTTTGGACACTCAGCAACGAACCTCTCGGTGTTACTGTATCAAAGAACGATCTTGATGATGCGATACTTGAGTTCCATGACCATTTTGTGTTCATATGGGAGATGTATGCAGAGGACATCAGAGAGGACGCAAAGGATGACCTGAGCGAGGAGGAGATAGAACTGAGGGATTACGTTCTATCATTCTCAAGAACGCATTGATCAAAAGAGAATCTTTATATCAGTATCTTAACTCCTTATCCAAAGGCCATGTCAAAAAGACGTATCTCCAAAGGCGCCATCTCCGCAATAGGCGAAGAACGCATATCGAAACTGAGAGTCCTTTCCGAGGATGCCCTCAGGAATGGAAGGGGAGACCTTGCGAAAAGATACGTGGAATTGGCAAGGAGCATAGGGATGAAGACAAGGGTGAAGATTCCGAAGGACTTCACATACTGCAAGGATTGCCACATCCCCATGATACCTGGTGTCAACAGCACCGTAAGATTGACAGGTGGAAAGATAGTGACCAGATGTCAGGACTGCGGTTCTATCAAAAGGATGCCATACAACAAGGAGAGATCCAAATGACGGAAAAGGACGCAAGAAAGGAACTGATGAGACGTGCCAAAGAGCTGAATTCCACTGTGCACGTAGGAAAGGATGGGATAGATGTGGGATTGATCAACGAGATAATCGCTCAGCTCAAGAATGCACGTTTGATCAAGGTCAAGGTCCTCAACACTGTGGACGGTGATGTGAAAGAGATCGCTGAGACGCTTGCCGAATCCACAAAATCCGTCGTAGTGGATGTCAGAGGCGGTGTCGTCGTCCTTACTGACAAACGTACATGGACATCGCTGAGCCAAAAGAAATTCTGAGGTGTCGAAATGCTGGATGTCAACATTATCAGGTCAGAGCCCGAGATGATCAGGAAGATGCTCATCAACAGGAACAAGGACACTGAGATACTGGACAGATTCCTTGCCGCGGACTCCGAGTGGAGGTCCCTGACCGACGAGAACAATCGTCTCAGGAAGGTAAGGAACGAAGTATCGATGCAGATATCCAAGATGCCGAAGGGAGAGGAAAAGGATTCGAAGATATCCGAGATGAAGGATGTCGCCGACAGTATCAAATCCAACGACAGCAGGATGGCCGAACTTGAAACGATAAGAGAGGATTGTATACTGAACATCCCCAACATACCTCACGATTCCGTCCCGATCGGAAAGGACAGCACGGAAAATGTAGTGATCTACGAACACGGTGATAAGAAGAGGTTCGATTTCACTCCCAAACAACATTGGGAGATCGCAGAGGCCCTGGACATAATAGATTTCGACAGAGCTGTAAAGGTAGCAGGGAGCGGATTCTACTGTTTGAAAGGAGACGGGGCACGTCTGGAACGTGCGCTCATAAACTACTTCCTGGATGTACATATGGATCAGGGTTACACAGAGGTGTTCCCTCCGGTCGTTGTGAACAAGGCGGCCCTTACAGGTACAGGCCAATATCCGAATCTTAAAGAGGACATGTACCACATGGAAAAGGACGATATGTTCCTGAATCCGACCGCAGAGGTCCCGATCACGAATCTGTTCATGGATGAGATCCTGGAGAAGGATCAATTACCTATTCTCTACACAGCATACCTCCCATCATTCAGAAGGGAGGTCGGAAAACACGCCGATACAAAGGGCATAATCAGGGTACACGAGTTCAACAAGGTCGAGATGGTCAGATTTGTCCATCCCGATACCTCATATGATGTTCTGGAGGACCTCAGAGGGAATGCGGAGGAGATCATCAAAGGATTGGGTCTGCCGTATCGTGTACTGTTGCTTTGTACAGGGGACATGAGCTTCTCGTGCTCCAAATGTTATGACATAGAACTTCATGCTCCCGCCAATGACGTATGGCTTGAGGCATCGTCGTGTTCCAACTTCACTGATTTCCAGGCAAGAAGGGCAAGGATAAAATTCAGGCCCGAGCCTCATCTCAAGAGCGAGTTCATACACACGCTCAACGGTTCAGGATTGGCACTTCCCAGAACCATGGTGGCGATATTGGAGAACTACCAGAACAAGGATGGTACCGTAACGATACCCGAAGTGTTAAGGAAATACATGAGAGGGCAAGAAACCATTGGTTAATTAAAACAATCAATGATCAACTCATCAGAATCAAGGAGTTCGTCCAAATCTTCCAATAGCTCTTTCGCACCGATGTTGGTTCCTCTCTCTTTAAGATTCTTTTTGAGATTTATTATCCCATCTACAAGTGGTCGCGATGATATGCCGTAATATACAGATGCTTTGGCTTCTATGTATGCAGCCATCATATCACAGGATTTTATATCGGGTCCCGTTCTTTCTCGGAATGCTTCATCCTCTACTCCCTCAAATGGTTCAAGGACCATCGTCCTGAGTTCTTTCTGCCAGGCTTCTGGTACCAGTGGCATGATCTCCAATTCTACCAACTCCCTCTCATACGATTCAAGGAGTTCAGCCAACCCTGCGACATTCTCTTTTATTGGACTTATAACATCTTTGGTCAGAACTTCTGGGAGATCGTGGAATAATGCTGTGTAGTAGTTGGTGTATATCTGTCTGTCAGATGCATTTCTATCAACATCACACAAGTATATCATGTTAGCAACCAGTAGTGAATGACCCAGGACAGTTGTTTTTGGTATTCTAGGAGTCCTTGCCCATCTTTGCTGGAACCTTAGCTGCCCAATCAGATCTATGAACCCAAATGTAAGCTGATTGCACAATATTTCTTTCACACCTGCAAGATCCTTGTGTTGGTTGGTTTGAAGATATACTTTCTTCTTTGTCTCCTCTATTCCATACCTGGAGCGGTTAGCATCATATATTGCATCAAATTCCCATTTTGTTGCCAGATAGTGTGCCGCACTGATTATGTCATCTTCTTTTGATTTTTTATCAGACCGCAGATATCTTTGAAGTCTGTTTCTGAAATTTGGATCAGAGTCAGGTACGAACTTGTCAAATGTTTCCATCACATATTTATTGACCTCATCGGATTTTTCCGATATGACTCTGTGGAAAACCTGAGGTTTTAAATCAGTTAATACAGACCTCTGTATGAATGAAAAAAGAGAATTTTCAATTATTTTTGTCCAATCTACACTTGAACCTCCCTCTGTTTCCTCATACTTGCCAATGACCCATGCTATAGCAGCCTTATGTGCCTGTTTATCTAGTTCTGTAAGATCTATAGTTCTTAGGTGATCGTTCCATCTGTGCATATTCGCAGTATCGAACATGAGATACAGAATGTTGGCATTGAGTGCTTTTTTTTCTTTTGACATCTTTTCACCATTTTGTATTCAATTTATCTCTTTATATATCGGTTCGATTTGTATATCTTCATCTTCAATATGCAGCCTATTTTTTGTGTAAATTATGGCATTCTCAAGATCTGCGGTATAATCGATGATGTATCCTTCATCGAGATCATTCGGAACTAGTCTGGCCTCGCTCCTGACCTTGTCGAATCTTACGAATTCGTTATGTTGTTTCCTTATTTTGGATCCATAGAGATGTATGAACAACGAGGACATTGCGATCATCATCATGCCAATTATCATGATCAAGATCGCAAGGGCATTCGGAATAGGGATCAGACCACTAATGCTCAAGGCTCCTACCGCCAGTATTAACATCCCTGCGATATCCAAAAGTATCAGATTCCTTCCCGCCATAACTGCCATAGAGGTATATCGTACATCCCCCTATTAATGGTTTGACCGAAATAATGCTCTGGTAAAACCATATTATAATGAATGACCTGCACCCATGAGTCTCCTGATATTGTGAGCTATGCATCTGAACAGGGCCCCCTTGTGTTTGGAAGCCCCACATATTCTGTAGACTGTGTCTCTCATCTTACGCTTGACCATGGAACGACTGTTTCCACCTGCGATCTTCGGTTGTATGTTTCTTTGTCGAAGAAGAACTTCATTCTCCCTCTGTTAAATCCTGAGGTCTTTACTCTGGAGGTCTCCATACTCGCCGGTTCTATCTTCCTCACAGGAATGAATGCCTCCATATTCAGTCTATCATGGATGTCAACATGAACATATTCCGCATCATATCCTTTATCGGCGACCACGTGAGCGACATCGAATCTCTCCTTGACCGGATCGTCTATCAGGAACGTTATCCTCTTCACATCGGCATTGGCGGATCCACACAATCACAAGCCAAATATCATCTTCGTTTCCGTGTCAACGGCGAACGATGCCTTGGAGAATCCCCCATTATGTTGCTCTTACACGTTATACCGGAACCGCATTTCATTCAATATCTTTATGAAATGTCTTGAAGCATTGAAACACAAGAATCCTGTCGCATCCGTGGCTATGATCATCTCTGTTCAACACAGCATATGCGCCAGTGCCTGCAGCACCTTATCCATCGACTTCGCATCCGCCCCTTGAGAGAACTTCACCAGCGTGGAATGATTTGGTATCCGGCCTCTACATACCCTCAGCGAAGGAAGTATGGAACACAACTCTCTGAAAGAGACGTCCAGATGTTGTCTTATTATCAACCATCCTATCTTCAAATGGACATCATACAATCGATTACTGAATTCCGAGGAATACCTCGGAACACCCAATCCCTCCAAGACAGAGGACGTGGCCTTAATAATGGAGGCCAATCTATCTTGTCTGGAGGTTACCCTCCTACTGCGCACGCCAATCCCATCCTTGGGCGGCCATTCTTTCTAACGGAGCAGCCGTCCGGGAGTGAAATGAACAGCGGGAGGTTAATCTTTGTTCATGGTTTCACCAAAGCATATTAACTCGGCTTCTATGAAACCATCCCTCAGGTGAATTCCCCTGTGAACCCTAATCTATCCACATGTTCCAAGTTATACGCTATCACTCTGAACAATGCCTCTGAGCATTTCGAGTGCTCCTTATGTGAGAGTATATTCTCTCCAAATATGCGCTTGAAGGATAAGTTGGTACTTTCTGAGTTGTCCCATTTGTGATAGATGTTCTTGTACAGGAGATCACCAGGCATACATTTTGATCCCGATCTGCTCTTTTCTTTCGTCCTTCTTATTTCGTTGTCATGTTTTCTCTCAGCCGTATTCCTGGGTGGTATGAGGGACACATCACCCAGACATTCTTTCACAATTATGTAGAACCCTTCGGAATCATACTCTTTGTCTGCGGTCAGATATGATACTCTCATATCCGCTGATGACAGTCTTTCCACCGTTCTCTTTCCGATCATGATATCATGAACACTCTTCGTCAGTAGGTCCGCAGACAGTATCATGTTGGTCTCGACCTCACAAATAAAGGATGCTTTACGAACCCTCTTACTACGGATGTCTTTTCATCGGTAGATGATCCAATTTGTTTAATTCTCCTAAGAATGTGTTTGGAAGCTGACGAAACGGACAGTCCTGTGCTGTCCAATGATGCTATCGGCCCCTCATTCCTTACGGCGAGATAGAAACACGTAATAACAAGATCAAGATATTCATGTTCAATTATACTGGAGAATTTCGATAAGGTGGCAGGATGAGGGACACGCTCCAGACCCAACAATTCGATCATCACGGGATAAGAGTCCAGTTTCTCACAGAATCTCTCATACGATACCGATTCTTCCTGCCTCAATACCAGCAAAGTCATCTTCTGTTGATATAAGAAAATGTGATTGTCCTTCCTACAACTGTACTCAGGTATAACGGCCGCACCCATTATCCGCAACAAACCTTTATGCTTCTTGCCAGCTTATCGTGCCGGCGATGGCCATTCTGACCGTCACGCCCATCCCATCCTTGGACGTAACAGTTTCTTGTTAGATCGATCCGCCCGGAGGTGAAATGATTTTTCAGATGAACCCCCCATCGCCTGCCAACACCTTATGACTGAACCTAACACATCATTATCATTATCTGATCAAAGCGATGGTTTCATGGAAGTCCCGAAATAAAACAATATAATATGCAGTAGATAACCCCCTTATGAAGGTGTCAGACAGACTTGGGTCCATTCCCATGTCAGGCATAAGGAAGATGTTCGATCTTGCCGGTCCGAATTCGATCAATCTTGGTCTTGGGGAACCGGACCTGGACCCTCCGAAGGAGGCCATTCAAGGAATGAACAAGGCAGCATCGGAAGGTCTGAACAAATACGGACCTACCCCGGGGATAATCGAACTGAGGGAAGCTGTTGCTAAATGGTTCTCCAGATATGCTGAGCTTACTTCCGATAATATAATGATCACGCCAAGCGGATCCTCTGCATTGTTGGAAGCGACACAAGCATTTATAGACCCGGGAGATGAGGTCCTTGTCCCAAGTCCTGGATTTGTCATTTATTCGCCTCATACCCAGCTTGCAGGGGGTGTCCCTGTCGAATACAGATTGACAGATGGGGAGTTCCAACCGGATATGGATGATATTCAATCCCTTATCACGGAAAGGACTAAGATGATAGTAGTTAACAGTCCTTCCAATCCCACAGGCGGAGTTCTTGATGAACAGACCTACAAAGCGATATTGGACCTTGCCGAGGATAAGGAAATAATGATCCTTTCCGACGAGGTCTATGACGCTTATATCTACGAGGGAGAACACCGCTCCTTCATGCCACATCTTGATCGGTCAATAGTCATCAACGGATTCTCGAAGATGATGGCCGTCACGGGATGGAGAATGGGACTCATATGTTCGGATACGGAGATCATGAACGATCTGATAAAGATGCAGTACCACCTCTGTGCCAGCCCCAACATGCCCGCACAGTTCGGGATACTTAACGCATTACCTGTTATGGACCCCTATCTGGATAACGCAAGGAAGGTATTCAAGGGAAGAAGGGACCTTATCTATAATAGGATCAGCGAGATAGAGGGAATGAGCATGATGCCTCCTAAGGGATCGTTCTACGCATTCCCTTCCTTCGATCTTAAGATGACATCCGTGAACCTTGCTAACGAACTTGTCAAGAACGGATTGATCTGTACACCGGGATCATCCTTTGGAAAATACGGTGAAGGGCATCTTAGATTCTCATACGCGGCCGATGAGTCTAAGATCAATGCCGGAATGGACATATTGGCTGACACAATGAAGAAACTGAGATGATCAAATGGATGAGAGAATAAACTTTGATGACCCAAACGCAGACCTATTCGGGATGAGCGATGACGAACAGTCCCAAGATGAGATGGCCCACAGACAGCTCTATGAGAAGACCCCTGAAAGAGTCAATGCCCTTTCAGATCTCTGGTACAACGAGCTCATGGAGGAAGTGGACAACATGGACATACCAGAGGAGGCAAAACGCAAGATTATCTTCAGCATGACCGCCAACAGCATACTTGATATGATCAGCGACTCCAATCCCATAGATCTGGGCCTTGATGTCACCTTCTATTTCGACATGTTCCTTGGGGTCTCCCTGACGAACAAGAGATTCAAAGTGGATCTTTTCAAAGAGCACCAGCAGGCACTGATGGGAATCAAGATAGAGGATTTCCCGGATGAGGAAGCGTATGAGAACGCTGTTCTGGAATTCGAGGAGAGATGGTGGGACATCCCTCAGCCCCTTCTTGAGAAAAGGACACCGAACGATGCTATAAGAGAGACCCTCTCCAAATACGGATTGACAGAATGAACGATATCTCGGCCTCCGCACCGGGCAAATTCGTCATACTGGGCGAGCATGCTGTGGTCTATGGTAAACCGGCAATAGCCCTG
Organism: Methanobacteriota archaeon; assembly: GCA_023402275.1. Classification (GTDB taxonomy): domain Archaea; phylum Thermoplasmatota; class Thermoplasmata; order Methanomassiliicoccales; family Methanomethylophilaceae; genus Methanoplasma. The sequence continues at coordinate 29,508 of JAEXCH010000010.1, read as the reverse complement.
GCCATAAACAGGAGATTCTACCTCAAGGTAAAGAGGTCCGATGAATTCAAGATTAACAACGAGATCGTGGATATCAGGGCGAATCCTCATCTGCGATACATATCGAACAACAACGACATGCTCCCTGTTTCCGTTCACATGGACAGCAAGATACCCACAGGGTCCGGCCTGGGATCATCGGCTGCGCTCTCGGTAGCATTCTCCGCCGCCATGAGAGCACTGAACAACAAATCATTGGATCCCAAGGAGATAGCCAAGGAATCCTTTGAAGCGGAATATTACAGTCAAGGCAGAGGAAGTCCCATGGATACCTCCGCCTCCACCTATGGTCACGGCATAGCCCTGAACATACCGGCAAATGAAGAGGATCATCTTTGGGACATAACAAAGAACGAGAATACATGGAACATCTCCAAGATAGATGTGCCGACAATGACATTCGTCATAGGATACACAGGGATAAGGGCCGCAACAGGACCGCTTGTGGAGAAGGTCCGTAAATACAAGGACGGGAACAGATTCGCTTCCGACATGGTGGATGAGATCGGCCAGATAACCCTGGACGGGATGATATCCATAGGATCGAACGATGTCGTAGGTCTCGGGGAATTGATGACCAAGGATCATAAGCTTTTATCGATACTAGGTGTCTCAAGCAACGAACTGAACAAACTTGTCAACGTCTCCCTGCCATATTCATACGGCGCAAAGCTGACAGGTTCCGGAGGGGGAGGGTGCATGGTGGCCCTCACTGATGATCCTGAAAAGGTATGTGATGCGATATCATCACGCGGCGGCCTGCCTTTCATTGTTAAGACGGGTGTCGATGGAGTGAAGGTATCTACAAAGATAGAAGAAAAATGAAAGTGGCCGAAGCCACGTTTTCAGATCAGGTCCTCAAAGCCTTCGACGACCTTGGGGAACTTCTCTTTTATGACCTTCAGGAGGTTATAGACATTGACCTCTTTTATGTCAGAGTCGGATATCAGCAGTATAAGCTTATCAATGGTGTCATTGTCAAGCTCTGCGAGCCTTTCCTTTGCCATCCAGTTCCTGTAGAGCTTATCCTCCATCCTGTCACGCCACATCTTCTCATAGGGCATCAATGCTTCCTTGGAGAAGTCGCCTCTTATCGCACACTCGGTAAGTACCTTTCCTGCGTACATCCCGGTCCTGCATGCATGGCATATTCCTCCGCCGGTTATCGGGTCTATGATCCTTGCTGCATCTCCGACAAGTATTATGTTGTCATCCACAGCGCAGTCAAGACCTGGGCATGTTGATACCATTCCTCCGACGATCTCGACAGCCTGGCTGTTCTTGAATCTCGGGTCCTCGGCTATGAATTTGTCAAGGAACTTCTTGGGATCTGCATTGTTACAGAGTTTTGCCATGACGCCTATTCCTACATTTGCGACGCCGTTACCCTTGGGGAATATCCAAAGATATCCTCCGGGTGCGGTATCGGTACCGATATTGAACTCGCAGTACTCGGGATCGACATCTGCATTGACCATTCTGTACTGGATGCATGAATCGATATCATTCAGTCCCAACTTGGTGTCTATGCCTGCCCATCTTCCTACCTGGGATTCGAAACCGTCAGCGGCGATTATTGCCTTTGCACGTATCTCGATATCCTCTCCCATGCTCTTGGCACGTATACCGACGAGTTTTCCGTTCTCTCTGATTACATCGGTACAGGAGGTACGCATCATTATCTTCGAACCTGCTTCTGCGGCATCCCTTGCGAGTGCCTTGTCGAAGAGGTGTCTCTCCAGAACATATCCGACCTCATTACCGGCGTGCTTCTCATCGAGCTTGAACTCGTGTCCGCTCGGTGACCTTATCACCGCTCCGGCCATGTCCGCGCATATCCATGCCGGATCGGGCACTATTCCAACCTCTTCCAACCATTTCTTGGATACACCTTCGGCACACCTTAGCGGTGCACCGATCTCGGCCTTCTTCTCGATCATTATCGTATCGAGCCCGCCCTGTGCACAGAATTTCGCTGCCATGCTTCCGCCAGGACCTGCTCCAACGACAACAACATCACATGTGTATGTCTTCATTCTGCTGCCTCCATCGATATTGCATGGACCGGACAGATCTTGACGCATCTTCCGCACTTTGTACATTTACTGTTGAATTCAATAACGAAATCGTTCATGAATATTGCATTGACCGGACATGAGCCTGCGCATCCTCCGCAATGCAAACACTTGTCTACGTTTACTTTCATTTAAACTCCACCTCAGGGCGAATCGGGCTTCAACTCATCCGGGACGATCATTGCAGCCTCAAGTTCCTCTGCCCCTTTCTTGTTGTTCTTCTTCCACTCATCGAGAGGGATCGAGAACTTCTTCTCTATGGCGTCACGGTACTCCGGACCGCCGTTGTATGCACAGAACGGTATTATCTGACAATCCGGTGTTATATAGTGAACACCGCAGCGTCTTACCCTCTCCACATCATAATTGAATGAATCCTGGAAGTGCATTCCGCCGAAGAACATCATCTTCCATGAGAAAGATGCCAGTGCCTTCTTTGATTTGTTGCTCATGATGCTTGCCATCATGTTCACGAACTGTTTCTTCGTGACCCCTCCGGGGAGGTTCTCCTCGATTATGGACCTGTTCAGCAGTTTGAGGAGCTTTGCCACGTACAGTTTCTTGAATCTTGCGTTGCTAGCCTTCGAGGATATCTCTGCCAGACCCTCTGTGAATTCCTTCACCTTGATGAATCTGGGGAATGGGGTCACCACACCTTTGTCGTCCATGAAGACGTATGTCGCTATTCCGCAGTGAGGGTGTGTTGTGAACGTTACCTTGTTCTGGCCGAGTATTATCGACGCGAAATCCGATATGGGTGCGACCACAGGTACTGGATACCAATCATCTTTTGTTGTGTACCCGGTCTGCTCCTGGAATGCCTTCACCAGGTCGGGAAGGGTGAATCTCCCCTCCGATAACTCTTCGTTCGTTATCCTTCCGGTGAACGCCACAGGCTGGAAGTTTATTCCGCGGACAACATCCGCATTATCGAATGCGAACTTGACCATATCGCCGATCTGATGGTCGTTCATTCCTTTGACGACCGTAGGAACTAAAACGATTGAGGGGCACTTTCCTGTCTCCTCCTTCAGTTTCCTGCAGTTCGCTATTACATCCAGTTTCACTTGGAACATCTTCCTGTCCCTTGCCTGGAGGTAGATGTCATCGCTGACACCATCGAATGATAGGTATATTGTGTTGAGTCCTGCCTGTGAGGACGCTTTTAGGAAATCATACTTCTTCGCAAAATCTATTCCATTCGTGGCAACTTGTACCTGTGCGAAGTGTCTTTCTTTTGCTGCCCTTACTATCTCAACGAAATCGGGGTGTATCGTGGGTTCTCCGCCGGAGAATTGTACAGCGGTACATTTTATAGGCTCTTCAGCCCTGAGTGCATCCAACATTCTTATTATGGTCGCTACATCCGGTTCGTATATGTATCCCTGATGGTTCGCGTTGGCGAAACATATAGGGCAGTTCATGTTGCATCTGTTGGTGAGATCGATGTTCGCAAGAGCGGAGCATGTGAGCATATCCACCCTCTGGCCATCGATGAATACATGGACGTTCTCTCCATCCTTCAGGTTCTTATCCATAGGATTTCGGAGTCCTATACCATCGTGAGCAAAATCCTCTGCTTTGAGGAAAAGCTCGGTATCGGACCAGTAAACGTCACAGAATTTTCCGTGTTCTGGACAGGTTTTGTCCATGAAGACCTTGCCATCCTTGTCGAACAAGGTTGCATCAAGGATCTTCCCGCATTCCGGGCAGACGGATTTCGTCTCCTTCGGAAGTCCCTTCTTGACTGCATAGTTCTGCATAGTTGAAGTCATGGTACCAAGCCTGTGATTTACTCAGTACTTATAATACTTCCTTTTTTAATGTACGCATATCCCAGTATACGTGTTACGGCATTAACTGTAACTCTCACTTTATATCAGACCTCCCGAACCTCGACATGGTAGGGAATGGAATACCATGAGATGTTCGAAGAGTCTTAGAGGATCAAGGAAGGGGCAGATGCCGTTCGCTGTGATCGGAGTTGTTCTGCTGATAATCGGTTCAGCGTACGGTGTTATGATCACACAAGTTGACGAGAGTGAAGAAGCAATAGAGAATATGGTCACAGAACTTGACTCGTTAGATAATGCAATGGTTGAGACCAAGACATCGATAGAAAGAGGTCTGGGGGAGATCATCTTCGATATCAGCACTGACCCTGATGCAGGTAAACTGAAAGATCGGGCGGACCTTTTCAAGGAACGGTCATCGAAATGGATCACTGCAAAGTTCCCATCGATGAACAAAGGTGTCGACATAACCATCAGTGATTTTGATTTCGACCTTACAACAGAATCCCTAAAGATGACCTCATCGGATATTTTCATGGAGGGTTCGACCCCGACCTATCTGAAAGCAACAGGCCACTATACTGCGAAATTCATATCCGGTTCCGGGACCTCTGTGAGAACTGTCGAGATATCCTCTGACGGAACATGTGCTTTGCCTCTTGTGGTCGAACAGGGATCGCTTTTCGAGAACATGACATCCGGCAGCGGATCGGCATTATCTCAGATCATGACCTACCAACTATCATCCCTTGCTCAGTACAGGGTGCTGAACGGATACGGTGCGCTTAGCGAGTACGGAAGCATGGGGACCATGTCGATAATCACACCTGATGATGTAAGGTCTTCCTATGACAGTTCACTAAAATTGATAGAGATGCTAGCATTCCGTTCATCGGATGGATATTTCAATGATATGGAAAGGGTGGACATGGCAGACATTCTGGTATCCAATGACGGATACCTCGATATCGATCTCTCTGCAGTATATTCTCAAGCCCTTATTTCCATATCTGACGATCTGGTCCTGAGATGGTTCGATTATCTTTACGGGAATCTGTTGATAGATAAGATGGACGGATTCATGGATGATCTGCTGAACGCATGGGATTCCCTAAAGGGATTCTTCACGAAAAGGAACGAATTCTCTGCCGCCCCTTACATCGAACGTGTTCTCAGGGATAACGGATCGGACGTTGATCGCCAGAGGTATCTGTTCAGCGGAAGAACTGGATCATTGAACGTTCCTGATATCAAGGTCCTTGTGAACAATGAAACTATAACATTGCCGGCATCCAGTATCTCGATTCAGTATCCTTCTGTCGATCTAATGTCCTGGGATGGGATATCGAATTTCAAAAGCGACCATAGAGAGGAGACCAATGAGATAAGGGAGTGGATAAGGAACGTGATCAATTCCGCAGCGGTCGGTATCGCAAGTAACAGATCCCTGGGAACCATAAGTCTGCACATCGATGCCGATGATGATGAATCGTTAATGGATGCTATATGCAAGGCGGTTGAGGGCGCATTATCCAAAGGGAATGAGGAGATCGAAAAGAAGATGGAGAGTGCGATAAGGGAACAGAACATCTCCGATCCTTTCTACGCTTCTATATTCAGGGTGATATCGAACGCTTATGTCGATATATACGGGATCCCTTCGTTCATTAACAACGTCAGAACATCCGTGGAGGATTCGATACTGGCATCGTTTAAAGAGAACTCGATAACATTGAAGGATCAGGATCTGAAGAAGATCATCGAAAACATAATGGAAAGCAATGATGTCAGGGGATTCATAAGGGAATATGAACTCGCCGTTCAGGATTGCGTGGAACAGCTTGCCGCTTTGGAGAGAGTACCTGGAGGACAACCCGGGATCATCAAGGACATCAGCAGAGCACTTCTAACGAAAGATATACTTCTGTTGGGTGTTGGCACGAACGTCCCCGATCGGATACTGACACTTTGTCAGGAATCCCGCGATAACATGAACATCAACGGATACAACGGGACCATAGACCTTCCTACGACTGATGAATTCATACTCACCGACAGGGACGGCAGTATCTACACGGAGAAACTAAACATCTCATACACATCTTCCCCCGCCATCTCCGTTAAAGGTCCTAAGGACAATCTTTCGGATTGTATCCATTATGTTGGATTCAATGAGAACACCGGTGCATCATATGCAACAGCATTTTCAATAAAGATAACGGACAAACTCGAACACACGATAACAAGCTCCGGGATCATAGAGTCTGCGATCGGCATCTCGGACTCATCATACAGAGGATCGTCGGACATCGATATTGAGCTGAAGATCGTGGTCGCCAGCGGATGGGGATTGTCCGGGGTCAAAGGATACACCCCGAGCAACACACTTCTGGATGATGCTTGGAATGTCCTGTTGGATCTTCTCTCACCGATACTGGAACCCCTTAGGAAATTGATGTCGATGATAATGGATGCTCTGTCCATTCTGAACTCTGCATTGATAGAGTTCTCGAAGTATGTTGCATCTGTTGTCGAGAGATTGTATAATGCATTGATCATACCGTTGGAGACCATAGGGGATTTCATAGAGAATAATTTGAACGAACTGTTCAACTATGCTATGGAGAAGGCAGTGGATGCAGTTCAATGGATAGTGGATATGAACATGTCCAAACAGACAATAGGTTTCTCGTTCATGGGTTTCACCGTTACATTCACAACCAAACTCTCCACTCTTGTCAACAACACCAAGACCCTTCTCACAGTGACAATGAGCTGTGTCGTGGATAAACTAACGGTGTCCGGATCGCTGACCGTAAAACAGAAAGGATCCGGATCCAGCAAGGAGATGATACTTACAGGTAATGCCGGGATCAAGGGAGAGGATTGGGAGGTCTCTGCGGACATCGATCCTTTGATGAGATCCACCAAACACATGATATCCATGACCGGTTCCGTGAAGGGAGTTGCTTTCGATATCCTACTTCCAGATCTGGTCCAATACAAACATTTGGAATTCTCTTTGTCGGATGTTCCGGCAATAGGTTCAATGTTATCGAACATCCCGCTCCCTATCCCAGGAGCCAAGGCATCCATAGATGCCGGAGTTAATCTAAAATACAACATCCCGTTCGAGACAGGGATACTGATCAACGAATTCGAACTGAACCCTCCCGGGGAGGACAGGGATAACGAATGGATAGAGATATACAACGCAACGAAGTCAAAGGTGGACCTGAAAGGATACACAATACATGCTGGATCCAATCCAAAGACGAAGGTCCATGTTATTGAAGAATTGATATTGTCACCAGGACAAAGAGAGGTGATCCATCTTCCCGGAGCATTCCTCAACAATTCCGGTTCATCCCTTCTTTCTGCAGGGGAGTGCGTGATACTCAGAGCACCTGATGGAAAGGAGGTTGACAAGACCCCTGCGAAGAAGGACTCCAAGAACGATGATTACACTTGGCAAAGGGTAGCTGACGGAGCAATAGACTGGACATTTGCCAAAGGAACCCCGGGAACAGGCAACTGCGGAGGTCTTGTGAGCGGAGAGATGGTCAAGACCCAGATGTTGAAGATCCTTAAGGATTCTGCGGTGAAGACCATGGGAGAGATGAAAGCTCTCAAAAGTACGGGTGACCTGTCCGCATTCTTCCAGGCAGCGATACATCATGCGATAACATCGGGAATAGAGATGCTTGCGGGATGTCTTGTCGAAGCGTCGATATTCGTATCATTGGAGATAAAGGATGCCACTTCGACCATGTGTTCCGGGATAAGGATAGCATTGTTCATCGATTCTGGATTCGTTGAGGAAGGATTGAAGTATCTTGTGGGAGAGATAGAATCCATACTCCTCAACATAGAGAACCCTTACGGACTGAGGCCCAAGGAAGTTTTGACCGACAATCTGTATCTCGGAGTGATGGTGTATACCGGCATTACCTCCCCGAATTTCCTGAAGAATATGGACTCCTATCCCAATGTTAAGATCGGAATCCATATGAACAGCAACATGTCAGGTCTCTGCAGGATGATAGGATCCGATACAGGAGAATGGAAAGTAACAGCAGGTGTCATCATCATTGATTGTCCCAGCGCTGTCATACCTACACCTTTGAAAGTAGATGCGACCGGGGAATCTGATCTCTGGCTCTTAAGAGCCACTTTCAGATCCGCGTAAAACCTCTTACAATATTTACTAAAAAATAATAAGGACATCCATGCTTAATTATAGAGGATGCATATAACCCATCCATGGTCGGAATGAGCTACAAGGTACCTACCGTCCTTTCTGCGGATGAACTCATGGACAAGTCCTTCAAGAGGGCATCCAAGATATCAAAGAAAGGGACAGATGCACTGGACGGTAAGAAGAAGACAACACTGGCCAAGATAACGGCATCTGCCGATATCGTCACTACCACACTTAACGGATACATCAAGAAGTTCCCGAGGATAGAGAAAGAGGAGGACTTCCTCCCTGAACTCATCGATCTGGTCATCGGGATAGACAGATACAAGAAGGCCTTAGGGGCTTTGAATTGGGCATCCAGCCGCATAGATAAACTGAAGAACGATTCTCTCAGGGATGTCAGGAGAAGTAAGGATCCCAAGGTAATAGAGGGGATCAAGAACAGCTTCTACGGAAGGATGTCCTCCTACATCAAGAGGATTAACGAGGATCTGCTCTTCCTTCAGGACGCAAAGAACAAATTCAGGAAACTTCCCGCTGTGGACCCTAACATACCAACGCTTGTTGTCGCAGGGTTCCCCAATGTCGGAAAGAGCAGCCTTGTTGCAAAGCTCAGTACTGCCGCGCCTCAGGTCGCACCTTACCCTTTCACTACGAAGGGAATAATAATCGGTCACGTGAAAGACGATTGGAGGATGTTCCAGATCATAGACACACCGGGATTGTTGGACCGTGAGTTCGAGGACAGGAACGACATCGAGAAACAGGCAGTGCTTGCATTGAGATATCTTACCGATGTCATGTTATTCCTCATGGACCCCTCGGAGACATGCGGTTATGATATGGAGAAACAGACCGCTTTGCTTGAAACAATAAAGAAGAATTTCTCCGGAATACCTATAATAGTCGCAGAGAGCAAAAGCGATGTCATGAACAGGAACAACGAGAACCTGAGTTTCTCGGTCGAGACCGATGAGGGAATGGAAGAACTCACCGATGCGATATTGGAACCGATGAGAAAGATATTCAGGGAGAGGGCCGTAGCATCTGAAGAGGTTTGAACATGGCAGGAGAGGTAGCTGCAAGCGATGAGATGAAGGAATACTTCAAGAACCTCTCTAAACAGAATGACATATGCTATGAGATAGCCGAGAGGGCAAGGGCCCAGGGAAAGGACCCGGAGATATTCGTTGAGATACCTCAGGCCGAGGATCTTGCATCACGTGTCGAGAAGCTCCTTTCCGACTATAATGTTGATGGGGTTGCCGATGATATCAGAAGACTCACTTTGGAACATGGCAATCGTGAGATCGTCGCTCTGATGATAGCAAGAGAGATAGCCAACAGACCCGCTGAAAGTCTGGAGCAGGCGGTGGACAGGGCGGTCAGAGTAGGTTTGGCAGTCCTTACAGAAGGAATATTGGTGGCACCTCTCGAAGGTATAGCAGACACAAAGATCAAGACAAACGGCGACGGTTCGAATTATATCGACCTGATGTTCGCCGGACCTATACGTGCAGCAGGCGGTACCGCACAGGCGATGAGTGTTCTTATCGCAGATATGGTACGTCAGGAATTGGGCATAGGTAGATACATACCGACCAAGGAAGAGATAGCCAGATTCGATGAGGAGATTCCATTGTACAAACAATGCCAGCACCTTCAGTTCTCTCCTAACTCTCAAGAGATAAATCTTATTGTCAGCAACTGTCCGATCTGTATAGACGGTGAGGGGACGGAGACCATGGAGATATCAGGTTACAGGGACCTCCCCAGGATAGAGACCAACAAGGTAAGGGGAGGAGCATGTCTGGTCATTGCCGAAGGTATGTGTCAGAAGGCATCCAAACTAAAGAAGCACGTGGATAAACTGAAGATCCCCGGATGGGAGTTCATCGGTGAATACATCGATGCCCACAAGACGCCGGAAGAGGATAAGGATGATCAAAAGGTCGTCAGACCATCCATGACATATCTGAAGGATCTGGTTGCTGGGAGGCCCATATTCGGTCATCCCTGCAAGGTCGGAGGATTCAGATTGAGATACGGAAGGGCAAGGACCGCGGGTCTTGCCGCATTGGCATTCAGCCCCGCAAGCATGTATGCCATGGATGAGTTCATGGCCTTAGGTACACAGATAAAGATAGAGAGGCCTGGAAAGGCCTGTGTCGCTACACCGTGCGATATCCTTGACGGACCATTCCTGATCCTGAAGAACGGCGATCTGGTACATTGTCAGACCAAGGAAGAGATGATCGCAGTTAGCAAGGATGTGGTCGAGATAGTGGATAACGGCGAGATACTCATCCCCTACGGAGAGTTCAGCGAGAACAACCACACACTTGTACCATGCGGATATCCTATAGAATGGCATAAAGAAGAGATATTGGCAAAGGGCGAACTTCCCGAGGATTGGGAGGACCCGACATACGAAAGAGCGAAAGAGATGTGCTCACAACTTGGAGTCCCTTTGCATCCGAAGTACAACATGTTCTGGTCGGATGTTGACGTAGAGAGACTTTCCGAACTCAGGGATCACATACTTTCAAACGGTTCATTCGATAAGAATCTGATATTACCAAAAGAACCGATATCGAAGAGGACACTTGAGGACCTGTGTGCGACCCACCGTATGATAGATGGCAATGTCGTGATAGATGAATTGTACTCACTTCCCTTGATAGACGGTCTTGGACTCGGGATCAAGGATGGAAAGATGATCTCGATAAGGGAGTTCACAGGGAATGATCCCCTTACTGCTGTCAGCAATGCTGCCGGGTTCGAGATAAGAGCAAAGGCCATGACCCGTGTCGGAACGAGAATGGCCAGACCGGAGAAGGCAAAGGAGAGGGAGATGTCCCCTAAGGTCCACTCCCTTTTCCCGATGGGCAGGGACGGACAATACGGCAGGGATATAGATTCGGCGATCAAAGCATCGAAGAGCAGGATAAGTCTGAACTCCAGTGCCGAGCCCACACTGAATATTGAAGTGGGAAAGAGGATGTGTCCCAAATGCAGTAATCAGACATTCCGTACCTGGTGCAGGACATGCGATACGCATACAGTGGCATCCAGGGTCAACAAAGCATACGGAGCTACCGGCCCCTCAATGATGAACATCAATCTCTCCGAGGAGTATGCGGCAGCACTATCTATGCTGAAGGAAAGGCAGCCAAGTGAATTGAGATGCGTCGAAGGATTGATATCCAGATCAAAGACCCCAGAAGTTCTGGAGAAGGGGATACTGAGGGTCAAGAACGATGTTTCCGTGTTCAAAGATGGAACCATCAGATACGATATGACCGATGTCCCGCTCACACATTTCAAACCCAGGGAGATCGGATTGAGCATTGAGAAAGCTCACCAGCTAGGGTATGTCCACGATTGGAACGGCGACCCCCTTACCAGTGAGGAACAGATATGCGAGCTAAAGGTCCAGGATATAATCCCAGCTAAGAACTGCGGGGATTTCCTGGTCAAGGTAGCAAGGTTCCTTGACGATGAATTAGAAGAGTTCTACGGTCTTGACAGATTCTATAATGTGAATGACAGAAAGGATCTGATCGGCCATATGACATTCGGTCTGGCACCACATACATCCGGGTGCATCCTATGCCGCATAATCGGATACTCCGAGATAAGAGGATGCTACGGGCATCCCTTCTTCCATGCGGCGAAAAGAAGGAACTGCGATGGGGATGAGGATTGCGTGATACTTGCCATGGACGGTCTTTTGAATTTCTCAAGATCGTTCCTTCCTGACAGAAGGGGAGGATTGATGGATGCTCCTTTGGTTCTTACAACAAGGCTCGATCCTAACGAGATCGATAAGGAGGCCCACAACATAGATTGTCACAGATCATACCCTTTGGAGTTCTACTACGCGGCAATGGATATGCGCGATCCCAAGGAGATAGAGAAGATCATGGACCTGATCGCAGGCCGTATCGGCACTCCCAGACAATACGAGGGATTGGGATTCACCCATGATACCCGCGACATCTCTGAAGGCCCTAAGAACTCCGCATACACCACATTGGAATCGATGACCGACAAGATGGACGCCCAATTGTATCTGGGAAAGAAGATCAGAGCTGTGGATGAGAGGGATGTCGCCATCAAGATCATCAACAAACACTTCCTTCCGGATATGGCCGGTAACCTAAGGAGTTTCAGCACTCAGACCGTAAGATGTACTAAATGCGGCGAGAAGTACAGACGCATGCCTTTGGCTGGTATGTGCAAATGCGGCAATCAGCTCACCTTGACAGTACATGAGGCGAGCGTCAAGAAGTATCTTGAGGTTTCCAAGAACATAAGCGAGAAGTATGAACTCGATGATTACACAAAGGAAAGGATAATGATCCTCGAGATGAGCATGAACTCTGTCTTCAATAACGACAAAGTGAAGAAATGCAGACTCTCTGATTTCTATTAAAATGAAGAATGGGCTTTCGCCCTTTATTGTTTAAAGACCTTCTATCTCAGAGTAGACTTCGTCCGTCTGCTTAGAAAGGATGTCAAGCGCTTTGTCGAGAACCTGCTGTGCTGTCAGTGAACCATCTGTCTCGTACTTGAAATAGAAGTTCTTATCATCGGCATCGACCTTGATCGCTCCCTTTGATATCACCTCACATTCCCTGCACATACCGCAGTTGAGCATGTCCCTGACCTTCAGCTTTCCGTTCTTTATCTCGAACACACCTCTCGGACAGACATTTATCGACCTTACGGTATCGGGATCGCCAGCCCTTGCGTCCTCGATCGTGACGTAAGGGAGGTACTTGTACCCCACACCGAATGCCGCCTGCCATTTCACGTGTTTCTTCGCAGTTCCCATAACCGCAGTAGCGTATATCAGGACAGCCTGTCCGTCAGTAAGCTCTACGATCGGTATGAACTGGTCCTTGACAGCAAGGTCCGGATTGCCGAGAGGCATCATGTCCCCGGAAAGGACCGTACACGGGCCTATCTTGTTCAGACTGTACATTATCGTACAGCTGGGACATCCCTCTCCGCCACAGACACAGTGTTCCTGTTCGCCGAACAATTCATAGTCAGTGGGAACAGGTACCATTCCGAGTCTGTGTGCAACGATCTCGTCGAACAGAGGCGTGACGCTCTCATACTCCTTGTCATCGACCATAATGGGTCCCAGGTGGAACTCCACTTTGTCGATTGCCATCTTGGGTATGTCGGTGAGCATGGTCCTTCTGAGGGCATTCGCCATGGCAGGGGACGAGTTCTTCAGTATGAAGCTTCCTTTCCTTTCTGCCATTTCGCGTATCTCTATCTCCATCGGAGTGCCCCCTCAGACCCTGCGTCCTCTGCGACCGCCCTTCTTCTTAGTACCGTCGTGCGGAATAGGTGTGACGTCCTCGATACGTCCGATCTTGAGTCCTGCTCTTGCAAGAGCACGGATCGCTGCCTGAGCACCGGGCCCGGGTGAGGTTGATTTGTTTCCTCCGGGTGCACGTACCTTGACGTGTATCCCTACGATGTCCCTTTCCTTTGCGACCTCGGCGATCTTCTCTGCCGCCTTCTGTGCTGCGTACGGAGAGGATTCATCCTTTGCCTGCTTGACGACCATTCCACCGGTTACCTTTCCGATGGTCTCAGCACCGGTTATGTCGGTAAGGGTGATCATGACGTTGTTGTAGCTTGCGTATATGTTTGCTATTCCCCATTTTGCTGTTGCCATCAGATCTCACCGTCCTCGAGTGTTATTCCTGCTTCCTCTGCATCTGCCTTTGCTGCTGCTGCGGCCTCGGCTGCTGCCTTTGCCTCCGCCTCTGCTTTCATTGAAGCGTTGGCGGCTGCCTGCTCTGCAGATATCCTCATCGGGTGCATCTCATCCGTGAACGGAGATACATCGTTGTATACGACCGATGCCTCCTCTTCCCTCGTGACTATGTATCCGGGAACGGTGACCCTGTGGCCGTTTATGTGTATGTGACCGTGTGTGATCATCTGTCTTGCCTGCTTTATCGTTGTTGACAATCCCTTTTCGTAGACAACTGTCTGAAGTCTCCTGGAAAGGATGTCGTTCTCTGAAAGAACAAGGATGTCGTTGAGTGTCGATCCTGTTACCGGAAGGATACCCATACGGGAACATTTCCTAAGGAGTGCGTCAGCCTCGATCTTTGCCTGTGCATCTCCTCCCCTGAGGCGTGCCTGCAATTCCCTTGACTGCTTCCTGAAGTTCCTGAGGACGGTCTGTGCTTTCCATACCTCTGTCTTGTTCTTAAGGCCGAACTCGCGTACGACCTCTACTTCTTTCTTTATCCTCTCGCCTTCCCAAGGGTGCGAGGGTGTGTCATAAGACCTGCGTGAGAATTTTGGATCTCCCATTCAAATCACCTCAGGATTTCCTCTGGACACCGATGGTCAGTCCCTTCCTTCCGTTGGAACGGGTCCTCTGTCCTCTGACCTTGTGGCGTGTCTCGTGCCTGATTCCGCGGTAACAGCGGATCATCTTCATTCTGTTGATATCCTCTTTCTGGATGATCTCGAGATCATTACCGATCAGGTGCATGTCCGCACCTGTCTCGTAATCCATCTGCCTGTTGATGGCCCAGTGCGGGGCATATTCAACATATGATGTCACAAGGGCTTCGATCTCCTTGACCTTCTCATCCGAAAGTGTTCCTATCTTCACTGTTGGGTCAATATCCGCTTTCTTAGCGATGATCTGCGAGACCCTCTTTCCTACGCCTTTGATGCTCTGGAGTCCGATGACAGTTCTCTTCTGACCGTCGATATCGCTGCTTGCGATACGGACGATGTAGTTGAAGTTCTCATCGACTGCATCAGGCGCTTCTTTCTTTGCCTTAGCCATTTTCAATTCCTCCGTAAATGTTCCCCGAGGGGATGTGCTCAAGCGCGTGTCCTTCCGGATGCGCTCTCAGTGTTCGTACTAGACGGGTCCTGAGTTTACGTAACTGCGAGGATTGTATCATCCTTATTAAAGGTTCTTATAACTCGCACACGCGCATACTTTGTAAGAATAAGGTGAATTGTTTCGTTATCATGGTTTTACACGGATAAAGTTGACACCATATCCGGAGGTGTGCCGCCCTCATTCATTCATGCACATGCTTGCGTTTTTTGATTTTTACATAACTATCAAAACCGTGTTCGAGTAGCACCATTATTTTCAATTCATCGAGTGCATCGGTAAGTGCATTATGCTGTTCGCAGTACGTTACATCACCACTAAGTAACCTCAGGATGGGTTCAACCCCGTAGCCAGATTTCAGTCTTCCCGTGCCGTGACAATTTGAGTATGAAGGAATCTTCGGATTGAATTGTCTGTATGCCGCTAGTTTCATAATATCATACCAACAAAAATCTGACAGCTCGGGTAAATGACGATAATCGAAAGAAGCATTGTAAGCGAATATATCTGTAACACCGTTGCTTTCGAAGCATGTCATTAGATCGCTCAATGCCTTTTTTCGAGAGCATTCGTAATTCAACATCTCGTCTTCTAAAAACAAAGCATGCGAGAACATACCGCCGACTCTATGTTCGGGTGTTATGATATAGTATTTTGAGTACAAAGGCTGGTATGTGTCAGCATCGGCGATGACTGCTCCAATTGACATTACTACATCATTCCAATTGGTTTCTGTGTCGATGATAGCAAAATTCGTCATTATCTTTCCTCCCTTGGCCCATAATATTTCTTCAAAAATCCTTTGGTGGTCGTTTTTGCAACCGCATCCAGAAATTTAGATTTGTTTAATATTTGAATTTCATATTTTATGTTTGTTCGAACATTCCAAAGAATGCCTTTTTTGAGTCCTAACGCTACGACATAACAAGCACATTGCAGGAAATGTTCGTGAGTTAACTCATGTACAAACTTCAATTCATACACCATGCCATTTTTTATGACGTCAGTAAATCCTTGTGCTGAAAACAGATGTTTACCGTTTTTATCTGAAAAATCGATAATACACGGATATTGCACAATTTCATCGGTAGTGAAGGTTGAGCCTAATCTTTCAACAATTCGTTGTCTTTCAATGTCATTTACAAAAGGTGTAGTAACTTGATTTAGATAACGATTCTGTGAAGTTTCAAGCGAAGTAAGAAATAGAATCTTTTTGTCCAACGGTAGATTTTCATCCCTTTCTCTATACAGATATTTTTTATCTTTGTTGATCTCAAGCCACAATTCAATCGATTTATTGATATCATAATCTTTGAAAAACACAGCTTCCTGGTATATTCCGATGCAGGGAGAAAGATCGATCAACCCATCCTTGTTCGTTATCAAAATTTCTGAACTGTTTTCGGGTATGGTAAGTGGCTTGACGTCCAGCAACGAATAACATTTTTCCACATCTTCTTTGTATTTAAAATCGAACATTTCTGAAATGTCTACATCATCAAATATATCGTTTTGAGAAGTGTCTGTTGACAATGTTTGCTCAGAGAGTCTTGCTTCTCCGCTGGTGACAAATATGATTCTTTCTTTGCCGCGACTTGCCGCAACACAGAAGATGTTGCGTAGTATCTTATAGGACTGATTTGGCTTGGTGATCCTTACTTGCCAGTATGATTCAACGAAATCAAATACAACACATATCCTGCGCTCCAGACCTTTGCTGCTGTCAAATGTTGTAAATATCCCAGATGTTGATTTTGGCTGTACTGCCCCTACTCCATCTTTTTCAGATATGCTCGCATATACAGTTTTTTTGTTGAATTTGTCCGGATAATCTTGCTCTAACGCATTCAATGCCGTAGAGAGATCTCCTACCCGTGCACCTAGACACAAAATATCACTCGGGTCCTGTGTCGATAAGAACTTGATCACATCGCTAACGCTCATTTCCTGAACAATACAATTTTTATTTACGCCAATGATGCTTTTGCCCCATATCCGGCCGAGCGTGGCAGCCAGATCAGGAGATAGTCTGAAACAATGAGTAAATTCTAACTTGATATGCTCGCCTAAAAACCCTTCGATGAATTCTGGCACAGATAACGTGGTTTTATCGTAGATCTTCTGTTCCATGTCCCCTACGGCTATTATCTGCATTGCTGGGTTTGTTGATCTAATGTGGAGAAGTAATTTCGAAATTTCCTCTTCGATGTCTTGATATTCGTCAATTATCAAAACATCATAGCAGTCTAATTTTGGTTTCTTTTTTATGAATGTCTGAATCAAATCAGATACGCCGACATTAATGTTTTGTTTTTTCAACACTCCGAATGCAAACCCGTGGTAATTGCTCACTTTGACATTTGTATTTTTTATCTTTGATTGAGCATCGACCTTTAGTAGCTTGTTGTATGTTAGATATAGAATTCTTTTCCCTGTCGGTAATTCGTCACAAAGGCGCTGAATGGCTGTTGTTTTCCCACTCCCTATACAAGCATTAACAAGGATATTATGCCCATCAAGAGCTTTATCAATAAAAAATTGCTGTTCGGATGATAAGGGCATCGTTTCATTTGTCTTGTATATCGATTTTGTCTGTCCTGTTGAAAACACTCCTTCTTTCATTGTATTAACCCCTCAGCATCCTAATAATGTTGCAATATAACACAGGTTATTGATTTCTTTTTCTTTGAAACCCTCATCGTGTTCAGGAAATCACTACAGCGGGTAATTCCTTTCCACTAAATTGTATTAATGGAATATTATCGTATTCCACTGTGAATTTCGGTAATTTGTAAAGTGTTGTTTCCAATAAATCGACCTCTTTTAATAACACCCACCACGAACAGAAACAACAAGATTTGAGTAGCGAGCAGTGATGATTATATGGTGCCGAGGACCGGATTCGAACCGGTGAACTCCTACGAGAATGGATCTTGAGTCCATCGCCTTTGACCAGGCTTGGCAACCTCGGCTTTGCTTACACCTCGTAGCATCAAATGATAAATAAACCTTTATGGAAGAGTTGTCACTTCTGCGCGCTTTCCTGATATATAGAAGGTGTGTTCATGTTGGGATACGATACCTTTTCTGATCTCGATCATCTGAGAATAACTTGACAACACCCCATGTCTTATCAGTGTCTTCACGTGCTTCTCGGCATTCGTGAAATCACAGCTTCTGGCACAGAATGCGAATGATCTGAATTCATCCTTCACATAATCAAGGAATTCCTGTGCCTTTGGATCAGAGATTTCCTTTTCCCTTATCATTCTGACTATGTTTCCCGGAGGTCCATCCACGACTATTCCTTCCCCATTCGTTGCGAATGGTTCCACAGCAATGATCATTCCTTCCTTGAGTCTGTCATCATTTCCGTCATGGTAGTTAGGGATCGATATCCCTGCATGCAGTTTGTATTGCTCTATCTGATGTCCGCATAGGTTCTCTATAGGTTTGAACCCGCTTTGAGCTATGCTCATCTCCACCGCACCTCCGATCTCTCCGATGGGGGTTCCGATACCAACGAATTCAGCAACAGTATCTCTGGCACGTTTCGATGCCTCTATCAGTTCACGGTACCTTCTTGTTCCCACTTCGACAGTACCTGCAGTGTCTCCAATGAATCCATCCAATTCCGCTCCGCAGTCCAGTTTGACAACGTCGCCGATCTCAAAGACCTTGGTGTCATTCACAGAAGGGGTATAATGAGCTGCGATCTCGTTGATGCTGATATTACATGGGAATGCCAATCCGCAGCCTTTCGAACGTATGTATCCTTCGACCTCTTGAGCAACATCGTATAGCTTTGCTCCTTCCTTGATCATCCCTAGACCTAATTCCCTCGCCTGGGCTGCAACCTCTCCGGCCTTTCTCAGTTTGATCAATTCTTCGGAATTCAGCATTATAACGTCCCTTACTAGGATTATGATTATTTCATGTTTGCCTTCAAAGGAACATGTGATCTCTCACGGATACATGATACGCATCAAGGAAGAGTCATGATCTCCGCTCTTTCACCGGAGATGTAGAACGTATGCTCATGTTGGGATACGATGCCTTTCTTCGCCTCAATGAGTTGAGCGTAGCTTGACAGGACACCGTGCCTTATCAGTGTCTTGACGTGCTTTTCGGAATCATAGAAATCACAGCTTCTGGCACAGAACGGGAAGGTCTTGAATTCCTCCTTCGCATATTCGAAGAATTCCTGAGCCTTGGGATCTGCGAGTTTCCTCTCCCTAAGTATCCTTACAATATTCCCAGGAGGTCCATTGACGACCACTCCCTCACCGTTCGTAGCGAAGGGTTCTATCGCAACTATCATCCCCTGTGTCAATCTGTTGGTGTTCCCATCATAGTAACTGGGTATTGATACGCCTGCATGCAGATTATATGGTTTTATCTGATGGCCGCAGAGATTCTGTATGGGTTTGAATCCGCCCTGATTGATACTCATCTCCACTGCTCTTCCTATCTCTCCCATAGGTGTTCCTACGCCTACGAACTCCGCAACCGTATCTCTGGCACGTTTCGATGCTTCTATGAGATCGCGGTATCTTCTTGTTCCAACCTCGACCGTACCTGCCGTATCCCCTACATATCCGTCCAGTTCCGCACCGCAGTCGATCTTTACGACATCCCCTACCTCGAACACCTTGGTGTCGTTCACCGAGGGAGTATAATGTGCTGCGATCTCGTTGATGCTTATGTTACATGGGAATGCCAGACCGCAACCTTTGGACCTTATGTGTCCTTCGACCTCTTGAGCAACATCGTAGAGTTTCGCACCTTCTTTCACAAGGTCCATTCCGATATCCCTTGCCTGGGCTGCGACCTCTCCTGCTTTCCTTAGCTTTGTTAACTCTTCAGGATTAAGCATCGAGGACATCCTCTATCTCTTTGATCGTTATCGCACCCTGTCTGACTATCTCGACCTCTCCATTCATTATCCAAACGATCGTCGAGGGTTTCTTCAATGGGCTGGGTCCTGCGTCAACATACATACTGACGGCATCCCCCAGGTCCTTCACTGCCGAATCGATATCGGTAGCATCGGGATGTGAATGCAGATTCGCTGATGTTGCAACTATAGGGCCTGTTCTCTTTATGATCTCCATTGCAACCGGATGGTCCGGCATCCTTATCCCTACCTTCTTTGACATTGCGGTCACAAGGTCCGGGACGTCGGGTTTCTTCTCGATTATTATTGTCAATGGTCCGGGTAGGAATGCATCTATCAATTTATCGGCGTTCTCATCCAGAACTGCGATGTTTTCCATCATCTTCCTGTCGCTTACAGCTACGGACAGTGCCATATCGAAAGGTCTGTTCTTTGCAAGGAACAGATTCTTAACAGCGACCTCGTTGAATATGTCCGCTCCTATCCCGTATACAGTTTCGGTAGGATACACTATAAGATTGCCTGAAGCCACTTCCTCGGCTATATCAGCAACCGCATTCGCACAGTTCTCGGTGAACCCTTTCGCTAAATCGCACTTTACTATCTTCAATCAAAATCCTCCCATCATCATCAGGCCGTATTTTATCGCCCTATTACCTTCTTCTGTTATCTCGGAATGCCCTGGATACAGCGTACCGACATCCAATTCACTGAGTTTCCTCAGTGACCCTATCAATTCATTTTTCGAGCCTGAGGGAAAGTCGGTCCTTCCCACACCATAGCTGAACACCGTGTCCCCCGAGAACAGAGAACGTGTGACCTCATCATAAAGGCATATCCCCCCGCATGTATGCCCAGGGGTGCTTATCACACGCAGCCTATGATCTCCCAGATCGATCACGTCTCCTTCGACCAATTCGGTTATGTCCATGCTATAGAGTTCTCCGTCGAACATGTCCGATAGGGTGTATTTTGGATCCGCATTGGCAATATATGGCGCATCTCCTGCCCCTGCCATCGCTTCCGATCCAAACTCTTCGACCATTCCTTTCAGACCACCTATATGATCATAGTGGAAATGGGTGAGTATGATGATATCCAGTCCTCTATCTCCGAGGACCTCTTTGATCCGTGCAATGTTCTTTGAGTTGTCTCCATCTACTCCTGTGTCTATGAGTACGGTCCTATCTCCGACTATGAGGTATATATTCGAACCGAAGAGGGATTCAGTCGATATCTGATGAACTGCCACAAAAAACAGATTTAGTAAGGGTATTTAAGTTATTTGTACTGATGATTTGCACATTGGGTAATATGTTAATTTATGATATGATAAAAAAATTAAAGTGAGGGTGTGAACACCCTCTTTGTAAATCTTTTCACTGTTCCTTCTTGTCGTAATCATACTTGAAACTCACTGCGGACAGTATCAGGGTTATTGCCAGCAATATCCCCATAGGCAGGGTCCATTCGTCATACGGGATGTATGAGCCTGAGAAACCTTGTGTCATCAGGAACAACACCACGGATATGAGTCCTACCAGAAGGGCGGACATCCTCAATGATTTTCCGACGCCTGTACCCTCATAGTTCCTCTTGTATGCGAATGTCAGAACGATTATGCCTGCTGCCAGGGACAGTATGACACATATCATGTTCAGTATTCCCATGCTTCCGCTTCCGAATCCTGCACCTGTCGCACTTCCGAAGTTGGCCGTGACATTCACATCAGCATTCCCGTCGTATGATACGATCATCTCGGGATTGGTTCCAGATAGGTCACCGCTCCATCTGTCAAAGTAGCTTGTCCCGAACGGTACTGCCTTCAGTATGTACTCCACACCTTCGTACAACGGAAAAGGCGAAGAGTAACTGATGAATGTCGCTCCCCCGTCCTTACTGTAAAGGACCTCTCCCCTTCCATTGCAGTCCACAGTCAGGAAGTGTATTGCTTCCTTCGAGTCCGTATGCACCGCTCTAACCTCTATCAGATGATCTTTGTTCACTCTGTCGAAGGTGTATGATGAACGATCGGTCTGTACCTGGATGCCGTCCACGAACAGTTCCAGAGTATATCCCTTATCCACATAGAAGTCGAACGATACCCTGTCGCCGTCCAATGCTCTTATCATGCCTTCCGGAGAGATGTGGGCATTGGAATGTGCGGTGGCGAATATCGTATGCCTATCAACAGGCACCGAGTCCCACTTTGCGACCAACGTGATGTCTCCATACACCTTATCGGTAAAGGAGAATCTTGTGTTGCCGTCATACCATCCCGAGAAATACATCCCGCTGCGGATGGGTTCGATAGGACCTATCGCTCCGATCATGGTACCTGATACTATGTTCGAGAACACCTGTTGTGATGGTGAACCTCCATTTGCATCGAATGTGACAGTTATGAATCCGATCTCCAAGAAATCAGTGCTGTTGATTATCCTGTAAGTATCTGGGTTCAACGGTACGGTCGGACTGTATATGTCGGACCATCCGCTTATCATATTCGGGACCTCCGCTGAGAGATAGGTACCTGTGTTCACATATTCTGACTTCAATAGGCTGTTTCCTTCGTAGAATCTCACTCTCTCTTTCCAAGTTGCCAAGAGAGCATGGGAATCCGAACCCGATGAGAACATATCTGAAAGATCGTCTGTCGGTGCCAGGTATTCTCCTGTGAGAGGGTCGAACCATCCGTCGAATACAGAATACAACGAGACCCAATCATTGATCGATGTGTCATATCTGTCTATGAACTTCTCGACCTTGAACTCATGCGTTCCAGTGATATCTGTGTATCTTATTGTGACGGTCACGATATTGTTGTCATAATCTGGGCTTGTTGTCAGACAATATATGAAACTGGGTCCGTCCTCCTCATACCACTGCATTGAGATTACGGGCGAGGATGATATGCCATCGTACATCTTGACCACTACTATCCATTTTGCGGAATATGTGGTCTCTGACGTTGGGATCACGGTCTGTCCAGCAGCTGTGGTGATCGATCCATCGTTCCATCCCTCGAATGTCAGGCTTCCCTTTGACGGTTTCTCCGGGAGGACCAACGCTTGTCCCTCTATGACCATCCTATCGGCCATGGTCGAAGGTGTACCACCCTTCGTATCGAAGTGGATCACAAATCCATATCCTGCGGACAGGACTATGTCGCTTGTTATCCTATCATTCAATCCGTAGAGTATATCTCCATCATCGTACAGACCATTGGGTGTACCCTGTTCAACGAACCAGGATATGAATGTCTTACCATTCACTGTGGGATCCACGGTTATGAACTGTCTTATCGATGTACCTTCTGCCATTTCGAAATAGTCATCATTCGTGTTCATGATACCGTCGGTACCTGCATACTGAATGATCGTGGATGTCAATGCGAACTGGAGACCGTTGATCCTGTATCCTTCCAGATCATGGAAACTGACAGTGACCAACCATGCTGCCCTCAGGGTCATTGATCTCATGACCATCTCCGTATTGGGAGAATCACTATCGCGAACATCCGCTGTGTGCTTCTTTCCGTTGGATGTATCGAACCATCCCATGAAAGTGACATCGGATCTTGTCGGTTTGGCAGTGAACCTTGGGCTTGTGATATCCGGAATGGGCTGGGTCACACGCAGATACTGGGAATCTATGGATTCACCGGGTTCATACCCGGAATCGAAATCCACCAGGACCACATATTCGCTTGCAAGTTTTACATTCCCTGTCACATGGACCGATGTCGAATCGGTCGGCGTGATTCCATCATTCGGAAGATAATCGAATGATGTTCTGTAGTATTGTATACCGAGGTCCTCGTAGCTTGATGTCGCTGTCCTGTTATCGAACCAGCCCACAAAGTTCCAGTCCGATTTTTGAACATCATTCACAAAGGGATCGAGATCCTCGTTTATCTCCGAGAGCTTCGATCCCTCCAACAGATACTTGGTCAGGCTTGTGAAGAACCCGCTGGAGTTGCTGGCGGAAAGGTCGAACTCAACGTCAGCATACCATCTTCCGTAGAGCACTTTGTTCACGAATATGTCCTGGGTGATATCGAAACTCTCCGGTGCATCGGAATGTGTGAATCCACTGATATTTATCGGCACTATACCATCAATT
The DNA here is from genome assembly GCA_023402275.1 of Methanobacteriota archaeon. GTDB lineage: Archaea > Thermoplasmatota > Thermoplasmata > Methanomassiliicoccales > Methanomethylophilaceae > Methanoplasma. The sequence continues at coordinate 5,480 of JAEXCH010000010.1, read as the reverse complement.
CCATTATCATACCAGAGCAGATGCCCGGATGTGAATCCGGCCTTCGTCAACGATGGTACACCCACCTTATTGTTCGATCCTACCTCGATGATCACATAAGTGCCTATGCCATCTATTCCTGTAGTGCCTCCCAATGAAGACAGGGATCCGGTATAATAGAATTTCACCTCGACACTCCATTTTGCAAGAAGGGTAAGGTTGCCTGTTACGTTCGGTGCACCTATTGCAGGCGTACCGTCCGGATCGGAGTATTTTACAGCTCCTTCATACCATCCTTTGAACGTCTTGTCATTTGCTGTGTTGTAGGTCAATGAACCTTGTACCATCGAGGATAACGATGAGAACGGAGTCCCTTCATCAACACCGGTTATCTTCTGCGGATGTGCGGATGTACCGGCATCAACATCGGCATCGGGAACATTCCTGTCGAAACTTACGTCCGCCATCCATCTTATGTATGCGTGGATGTCAGTTCCTACGAGATCACTGGGATTCCATTTTACAAGATCGGCCTCATTCGCTCCTACATATACTATCGATGGATTCGTTGTGTGATCTGTGGTCGGGTCGCCATCATCCTTGTACCAAATGGCATTCGGTTTCTCGCCGGGATTCTTGATCGTTCCATCATTCTGATAGTACAATCCGGATTTTGTTATCTCCAGATAGTTCACGTTATTGTATAGGCTTTCGAACAGACGGTCCAGGACCTCCTGGAATGTCTCTGATGATGAATATGCAACATAGACCGTTCCAAGATTCCCTCCCATCATGTTGAATTGGAAAAGGTCCTTGAACTCAGGTATCAACGTCACGCTGTATGTGTATGCTGTTATACTGTCAGTATACCATGTGTATGGACTTGTCTCCTTATCATACCATGAGGTTGGGACCTTACTACCCTGCATCACATCAGGCATATCAGCATGTGTGGTGTCGAATATCGTTCCCTGAAGGACCACGAAACCATAGTTTCCTGGTATCCAGTCCATGCTGGTATTGACATCTGTTATACTGGGTGTGCCACCGTTGCTGAATGATACTGTTATCCCCCATCCTGCGATCAACTTGACGCTGTTGGTTATGGTCGTTGTCGGTCCATACATGACATCTGTCGATACAGGAGAGGTGCTTCCATCATTCGATACGTACCATCCCATGAACAACATCCTGTTGCCCCCTGTATCGAATTTGTATGTTTCCCCAATACTATCAGCATTCTGCATTGCAAGATTCAATGTGTTGAAGTATGCATCACCCAGTAATGTCGGCGTTGAGGCCGGGACCATCACCGAATAAGGTGTCGGAGACGCGACACTGGATGCGACCCCGTCCGCCTCATTGAAATAGAATTCCACCTCTGCGACATACAAGGCCATCAAGGACATGTGTCCAGCAACCACTGTACCTGGTTCCAATCTCTTCTTTGTTCCATAGACGTCAGGATATGGAGTTGTTGCATTTGTTCCGTTGGATACAGCAACTATGTCGCTGAAAGTTGATCCGTTGTTCAGGACATACCATCCGTTGAATATGAGATCGGATATTGTCGGAGAATAGTTGGTCCCGTAATTGAAGACCCCGTTGTACCCTGTGCCGGATATGTAGGTTCCGACATCATGATTGTAGTTGTAGATTCCGCTACTAGGAGCGGTCTCGGTAAGACCTGTTCCACTCAGATTGGCATCATTGACGCCATCATCAGGATAGAATGTTATCACAGCATACCATTTTGCCTTCAATGTTATTGATGTGACATTAGGCATGGGTGAGAGGTTCTTGAGGTCTGTACCAGGATTTGCCAGATCAGTAGGATCGAATTCCGCGTATCTTGTTGTTCCTGAATACCATCCTCCGAAGTCCAGATCGGACTGTGTCGGAGTTCCTACATAATAGGAAGTTCCGTTGCCGGTATTCAATGATTCAGTGGCCTTATTCACCAATGCTGCATAATCGCGGCCGTTGTAGTCATTCTCGGCCTCGACCAATCTGTCCCCTACGACAAAGATCACATTATCAGTGGGCGATCCATCATTGTCATCGAATGTCACCTCGGTCGTCTTTGCGAAATATGCAACATATTTCAACTGTGATGGGAGCACGAAATTCCAGCTTGCTGTTCCGTGATTTTGAACATAGCTCCTGTCGTTCTTGACCTCGAATATCGGAGTACCTTCATCAAGGCTTATTACCGCCCATCCCACGAATGCGTAACCGGGCTTCGGTTTTGCGTATATCGTTACTTCTGTTCCAAATGGATAACTATCGCTTCCGAATCCTGTGCTGCCTGTGCTGAAACCTGTCGATCCGTTGATCGCTTCACTGAGGATGAGTTCCACTTCCCCTCCGGCACTGTTAGGATCGGTGTCGGTTATTGTAGAGGTCTGCCCACCGGTCACTCTCGATTCGGTCTCGATCTTGTATTCCTTACCTATGAACACAGCATACAGGTTCAGAATACCTTGATCCGTTATAGGATCACGATAGATCCAGCTCTCGGATATGTTCCTTCCGAAAGCGTCACCTGCTGTTACTCTGTTGCTTTTGTCGATGGTCGTTGCATACATATGGTCGGGATCATCGGCTATGTACCAAGCCTCCAGACTGTATCTGACGAAGGTCTGCCATCTAAGGGATTTGAGATCCTTCTGGGCCAGATACATCCCGTCTCCGACCCTGATACGGTCGGATACATTCGTGTTTCCGAGTGCTGTGTTGATATAATCAGGGTCTTCCCCGTCATTTATGCTGTTGCCGTTGCTGTCGGCATTCGTATCGAATGAATAGAACACTATCTGATAGTATTCATGCACCAGCTCCCATGTCCTTCCGTCACCTTGGTAACAGTTTTCCCCGCTGTCCACATTTCCTTGGACATTCGTCATGATGTCTATCTGGGATGTTGAGGAACCATGGGTTTCCGCAGAATAGATACCGTTCTTCACGGACATCATATGGAAGGGTGGGATCTTCTTCTCCTTGTATTCAACGAATTGCAGTGATCCCTTTTGGAGATCATAGTAATTCATTATCTGGATGTACCCCTGTCCATCAGGTACAAGACCGGAAATATCCACATTCCCTATGTTATTGATCATAAGGAGTCTGATCTTTGAGGATTCACCATACTTCCAACCTGATGCATTCCAATTGTCATAAATGTTCTTTGCTCCTGCTGCAGTAGCTGCATCCGAGCTCACCTGAAGGGCATCGATCTTAGTATTGCTGAGTGAATCTGCATTGATGGCAGTATCACCCCATATACCAAGGACCTCGATCATTCCGTGTATATTTGCAAAGGCTTCCTCCCCCATAGTGGTATTTCTCGGAAGATATACCTCAGCAAGAGATGTCCCGTTGAACGCGTGTGCGTCGATTGTCAGGGAACCTCCTGTCGTTAGGAAGGTGAATGATGTCAATCCAGAACAGTTGGCAAACGCGGAACTACGTATCGTATCCACATTCCTGGCATTCACCCTTACCACCTCGGAATTGGAGAATGCTGACATAGGGATCGTGGTCACATCATTGAGGTCCACTGCTATGGATGGACATCTTTCGAATGCCAAGGAGTATACCTGTGTGACACCGTCGGCCACAGTGAATCTGTTGTTATAATCCGCGAGCAACGGTCTGATCATCGCCGGAAGTTTGTATAGCCTGTCAATATCTGAACCGTTATACGAATAGAGTGCTCCTTTGACCCCGACCGCGCTGGGATCGCTGGATATTATGGAGGCATATTTTGTATTGTTAGAACTGACAAGGAAATATTCCAGTTCATGAATATTGTTGAAGGCGGTGACCGCCACACTATTGACCATTCCGAGCTCTGCATACTGTATCTTTGTGAAAGCAAAGGCATAGCTGTCTATCGAATAGCTGGTGGTCGCAGGCAGGGATACAAGTGTTATCGCCCTGCCTGTGAATGCATTCCCGCCTATGCTCACTGCTTCTGTTATCGATAATGCATAACCATCCTCTGATGTATCGGATCCGGATGTTGCACTCAGATAGAACGCACTATCACCTATGACCTGAGCCTTAGGTATTGAAAGAGAGATATCGATCTTGGACTGTGAGAAGGCATAATCGCCTATTGTGGTCGCAACCGGCAGAGATACTGTTCCAAAGTCCCTTGCGAAGGAGTAGTTCAGTTTAGCTCCGAATGCACCTTCCCCTATTGACAAGACCTTAGGAAGCGAGAGCACTTCCATGAATGGTATATCACCGGTGTACGGGGATTGATTTATTACATCCAATATGGAAAATGCATAAGGACCTACGATCTCAAGATTGTCAGCCGTCATCTCTGTAAGCGATGTACAATGCATGAACGCTTGATACTGGACCTCGGTAACGTTCTTAAGATCAAGTTTCTTCAGTCCGGTACACTCTCTGAATGCGGAGCTTTCGATGAGCTTCACATTGTTACCTATCGATAAGACCTCCATATGCGTCTTCTGGTTGAATGCACCCGTACCTACGACAGTAACAAGATATGTTTCACTGTTGTACACAATGGAGTCTGGGATCGCAACATGATCGGCGTTCCAATTATAACTCTTCAGTTTGACCTCCTTGGTCGATGGATTCCCATCCATATTCAGACTTCCGGAGTCATCATACACATAGGTGAATGGGTCTCCCGCCTCACCTATTGTTACCTCTGCGCCTTCTGTGCGGTCGTCCGCATCAATAAGAAAAGCTGCCGAGGAAATTATCACTATTGACAGTACTGTCAGTAATACACTGCTTTTTTTTATAGACAAATGTCTCGCCCCCCTAGTTATTTCAATTGGTTTTATGTCGATCGCTTAACATTGCGGTCGCTAAAGCCCTACACTTTTGATTATGTATATAGGTCTATCTGTTTTAACGTAATAATATAATACAACGTCTAATAATAAATTAAAATAATATACAAATGAATAATTATTTCTAAAAATAATATCGATTTATACATGATTAAAAATATAATGATAAAATCGATGTAATGATCATAAGAATGAGAAGATCGAATATCGATATAATAAAAATTATTGGGATGAGAATTTTTCATACGCAACCTGTTTGACTGCTAGACCACATCCAGCGACGTAACGGACTTTAGTAAGCCAGGACTGAATATCTCGGCGAACCTCGATACTTACATCCGGCTTCTATCAAACTCATCATTTATGAGCGTCCTATGGTACCTCTTTTTCAAGGCGGCTTCGAGCTTAGATGCATTCAGCTCTTATCCGCTGCCGCGTGGCTACTCAGCATGCCTTGTCAGACAACTGATAAACTAGAGGCGACGAACCCCTGTTCCTCTCGTACTAAAGGGTCCTTCTCGTCAGGTACCTACACCTCCATCAAAAAGCAACAAAACTGTCTCGCGACGTTTTAAACCCAGCTCACGATCCCTTTTAATGGGCGAACAACCCCACCCTTGGCAGCTGCTGCACCACCAGGATAGGGAGAGCCGACAGCGAAGT
>JAEXCH010000006.1 GCA_023402275.1 Methanobacteriota archaeon | reverse complement strand
GGTCAGGAGTGTGGCGGGTGCCGTGACCGAAAGGGTCTCGGACCTGCTCATGGCGAAGGGTACGGTGTAGGTCTGCTGGTTCAGCGTTCCTATGGTGTACTGTATCGATGCTCCAGTGGGGCTAGAGGCAAGATTCACAGTGACTTTGTTACCTGAAGTGGTGAACATAGCTGTGAAGGTATCCGATGCCCCGGTGATCGTAGGCGTATCGAATGTCTCCGTTACACTTATCACATTACCTGCCGAATTCTTCCATCTGAGGAATTCATTGGTACCGAATCCTGAAACATTTACTTCCACACTCTCATTCCTATCTATTGTAAGGGTCTTGTTGAATATCTCAACGAAAGAACCTGACCCGGTCCTGTACTTGAATGATGGATTGATGGAGGTCGGATCGGAGTTGAAACGTATCTGCACCGGATCATCCGTGAATACGGCGGTGAAGTTCCTTGTCGAAGCACCTGTGGCCAGATCGGTTATCTGGAACATCAAGGCATTGGATACATCCGATGTTCCTTCCATCCAACGTATGAATGTGTATTGCGATGAACTGGCCGTTGCATCAGTGCCTATAATGACAAAATCCCCCTTTCCCACAATGAGCACATCGCCGGTTATCTTAGGCATTGTTCCCAGAGCAATACCCTCATCGGTCGGAGCCGCTCTGAAGTAGAAAGACGCCCCTATATTCGATGGATCGGATGCGAAGTTCAAGGTTATCTTCTCTGCATCGGTTACGAACCTTGCTGAGTACAATAGATCCCTTGTATTGGTTGAGGATATGGTGAATGATTCCGTGTCATGGTTTTCTGAACCATACCAATAAGCGAACGTTGTGTTCGCCGGTGATCCAGTAAGATCCACGATGACTTCCTTTCCAAGAGGTATGTTCATTCCGTCTGACTCGATGTTGACGTAGTTGAACACCATACTGTCGTATGTGACAGTTGCGGTTCCGCCGTTGAGCACCAGCTTAAGTTTCCATGTATCGTCTGTGGTTGAGAAGTTAGCATTGAAACTTAGATTCGTAGTGTTGGCATCAGGTATGGATATGCTTGTGGATGCAGAGTTCGCATCGGACCCCCATGTGATCGCGGTCCATGACAAGAACACATTTGGATCTGCGGAAGTATAGGTGAATGTCACTCCCTTTCCGTAAGGTACATTGATCGTGCCTCCTGTTCCGGTGATTGTTCCTGAGTCCGAACTGTCGCTGTATTCCCAATTAACAGTTCCTGTACCATCTATAGTTACATCCACAGAGTAACTCTGTGAGAATACTGCCTCAAAGGTCTTGCTCTCCTGAACATTAACGAGGTCAAAATAACCATCAGACTTTATCTGGGCCAACACAGAGGCTGAGACCGCTGCCCCTCCGATCTTCACATCTATAAGGTCGAAGCCGTCCCATGTCCTTGCTGAGATGTAGAATCTCTGCGTATCCCCTTTTGCGACCTTAACAACACCTGCTGGGTGTATGAAACCTCCTGTTCCCTCAAAATCCGGATCGGTTGAAACGGATGTTGATATCATGAAGACTTCTTCGACGACCGTGATCGTTGCTGCACTAGTAGTGAGTGTCTGATCCCCGGATGTTATAACACATCTGTATTGTCTGCCATTGTCTCCCGGATATGATAATGTGGGTGTTGTGTATGTGCGGGCATTTGCATCGGTTATGTCGATCCAGACAGAACCGTCAAAGTACTGCCATTGATATATGGAGGGTGTACCGCTAAGCACTACCTCCAATGTCGCTGATCCCCCATTGCCGACCATATCATCCGCAGGATGCTGTACAATGGTCAGCAGAGCGGATGGCGTGCCGTACATCCTAAGTGCCGGATATCCGTTGTTGATAGCGTTGCTGATATACCAAACATCATCGAAGTCCCAATCCAAGAATGTGGACTGGAGTTTCAGATCGGCTGCGGCCTTACTTGTTCCGTATCCGTTATTGTTCCCTGCAGAGAAATAAGAATTCACAACTGCTGAGTCGGTTGTACCGACGATGCCTCCGCATATCGCGGCTGTACCGTTCACAGTGCCCATGTTGTAACAATTGGTAATGGTGGTGGCTGCTACTGTTGCTGCTATACCTCCAATGTTGCCGGATCCACTGCGGGTGACGTTGCCTGTGTTGTAGGAGTCGGTTATCGAGGACATATTCATATTTCCTACAAGACCGCCTACATCGCTAGAACCGCGAACCTCTCCCGTGTTGTAACAACTGATGATCGTTGTGGATGACCCCGTGTTACCTATGAGGCCCCCTGCGTATCTCTTGTTGGCATTGAGGCCGATGGGACCTTCATTGTGGCAGTTTATCAGTGTGATGTTCGAACCTGTAGCGACCAATCCTCCGATATAGCCCAATGTGGAACCTGCCGTAACATCCACACTGCATGCATTGTAGCAATTGTTGAGTGTTACAGGGGTAGCGCTTACTGCTGCTATGAGTCCACCCGCATATCCCATATTGCCCATTACTGTTCCGGAGGCATGACTATTGGTTATTGTCACATTACCTCCACCTAATATTTCACCGACCAATCCTCCGGAGTTTCCGTTTGCGGTCACTGACCCCGAAAAGTAGCAATTATCAATGGTAGTAGAACCGGTGATATATCGGGCTATCCCACCTCCTGCAATGTATCCTGCTGCGTCCAAAGATGCTTCGACAACGCCAAGGTTCTTGACAGTCCCTGCAACAGAATAGAATACTCCTGCAGAGGACGTCGTTGTAAGTCCGATCATCCTGTATCCGTTACCGTCGTAGGTACCTGTGAACACACTGCTGTTCTGTGTCGGCTTGACAGGTTCACGATTCAGTGTCAATGTGAAAACGATATCCTGGGTCTGAATGTATGTGTGGTTGTGATCCCAGCCGTCCGTTCCTGTTCCTATCTTCAGAAGATCGTCCACAGTAGAGACGAGATGAGTTGTATTCTCCGAATAATTCAAGAACACGGATCCGACATATATGGTCTCAGTTCCATTTGATACGACACACCTGAACTCGGATCCTGCTGCGAAATCCGAAGGGGACACGACCAACATCTTGGTGTTCATGCCCATACCTTTCGTTATCGACACCCACTCTGTTCCATCGTGATATTGCCACAGATAGGTTATTGAACCCACAGAGGTCCTTGCATCCACTTTGAATATACCATTCTCTCTGATGTTGATGTGTGAGTCTTGCGGATATTCTGTTATGAATAGTGTTGTTTCCTGATATACCGCCTCGATCGTATGATTCGCCGTGACATTGGAGAATGTGTAGTATCCATTAGCGAATATCTGATCCAGTGTGCTCTGATCGACAGAAACCCCGTCGACCTTCACATCCTTCAGTATGAAATCATTCCAAGACCTTGGAGCAAAGTAGAATGTTTGATCCTGACCATCCAGAACTTTGACCGTTCCTCCAGGATATACGAATCCTCCGGTTCCTTGGAAGGATGTATCCACGGTGGATACGGATGTCTCGATCTCCCAAAGATTCTGCACTACGGTCAACGTTGCCTCCAGTGTGGTCAACGATTGGATATCATTGGCGATAACACATCTGTATTGATTACCATTCATTCCCAGATTTATATTATCAACAAGATAGGTCGATCCGGTGGCATTGGGAATGTCTGTCCATGATGTTCCATTGTTCGTACTTATCTGCCATTGATATGATGTTGGTATTCCGCTTATCAGAACAGTGAAGATAGCATGATCGCCGACCTTGCCAGTAACATCATTGGGATGCTTCAGTATTGACATCGGAGAGGATGTTGCCCCTTCCCTCAGAGTTGGATATCCATCATTTAAAGAACCCATTGGAAGATTCCATTTTGTACTGAAATCCCAATTTGAATATGTGGATTGGAGTTTGAGTTCATCGCTGGTCTTTGATGTTCCTCCTCCGGCTGCCGGAGCGACTCCTTCGAGATAGTAACAATCATTGACGGTGCCTGTGCCCACTATTGCTCCTATTCCGGATCCTGTAGCACTCACTGTACCGGTGTTATAACATCTTTCTGCGGATCCGGATCCCACTATTCCAGCAGTATACCATGTACCGCCCGTGACCGTCCCTCTGTTGTAGCAGTCTTGGACCAACCCTGGAGGGTCCATAATACCTGCTATTCCGCCTGTCCACTGATAACCGCCTTTGACATCCCCTAAATTATAACAATTTTCTACTGTGGTTGCCCTTCCAACCACTCCACCAATTGTACCGCCGCTACCAGTTATCATTCCTAAATTATAACAGTTAATGACAGAAGTTGCCTGCCCGGTCACTCCACCGATATTGGACCCTGTGGTCCCCTTCACATTTCCTGTGTTATAACAATTGCTGACCGTTAGACCTGCTGCACTACCCGCTATACCTGCTATACTATTGGCTGTTCCATATACCGAGCCTGTATTTTGGCAGTTTTCTATGTATGTGCCTCCCTGAGCCAATCCTATCAACCCACCGACAAGGTGAGTTCCATTCCCTACATCACCGTGATTATAACAATCGCTGGCATTCCCATCCAATATACCTACAAGGCCACCCACCCATTGACCTCTTCCTGAGACTGTTCCATAATTATAACAGTTGTATAGGTCATTGGCCCTACCAGTTATTCCTCCAACGGTATTACTTCCATAAACTATTCCGGTATTGTAACAATTCTGGATAGTGTATCCTGAGGCGCCACCTACTATTCCGCCTACACTTGAACCGTTACTTGCAGTCGAACCGCCTATGCGGAAGATGTTCTTTACGTCAAAATTCTGACTTGCATTACCAAACAGACCAATTCCAGATCTAGAATCGGCTATGTCGAGGCCCATTATAGAGTGACCAGCTCCATCATATACCCCTTGGAAGTAATATATGGAGTCCATATCTCCCAGATGATAGCTTTCTTTTGAATTCCTGAGTCCCGTACCGCCCGCTCCAATATCAATGGCAAATATGAAACTGGATGAAGAATACGATGTATTGCTACCTGCGATCATCAGAACCATGTCCATCGAACCATCATAACTGGTGGTACTTGGGATAGTGAATTTTCCAGCAGAGTCGGTGACTGCGCTGGTTGCCATACCTCCAAAGTAATATGTCAGATTTTGCCCGGTCCAATCTACCCACGTTCCAACGCTGCTGTCCCTGTGTTTCAGATAGACCGTCAGGGTACCATCCGAATTATATTCAGGTATGGCTTGGATCATCCATCCTCTTCCAACCGAGTCGAGATAGGCTTGCGCCTCGGTCGTTTTGAAATTTATGTCTGCGGTTTGTATGTAGGTATCTGTTATTTTCCAATTTGGATCCACACCTATCTTCATGAGGTCCTCTATACTGGAAACATAATGTACCTCATTCTGGCCGATTATTATCTTTGCCTCTTGTGTGATTATGGTCTCCAGATCGTTTGATACCATACATCTGAATCTTGTGCCATCAGGGAAATCAGAAGGTGATACCACCAGCATGCTGGTGTCCATACCCATTCCCTTTGTTATAGGCGCCCAATCTGTTCCATCGTGATGTTGCCATATGTAAACGACCGATCCTTGTGTGGACCTCGCATTGACCGTGAAGACCGCATTCTCTTTCATGGTTATGTACGAATCATCCGGCTGTTCGGTTATGAAAAGCGTATGCTGGCTGAAGACCGCAACTAGGTTATGGTTGCCGTTCACGTTGTTTATATCGATGTACCCATTTGCTGCTATCTGGGATAGTACATCGCTTGGCACGGACACTCCGTCGATCAGAACATCCTTAAGATAGAACAAATCCCATCCTCTCGGGATCACATTGAACCTCTGGGTATCTCCTCCTACGACAGATACGACATTACCGGGATGAACGAATCCTCCTGTCCCGGCGTAGTTGTTGTCCGTGGTTGTTGATGTGGTAACCTCGTATACTCTATCCTTCACATACAGTTTTGCGGATGTTGAATACACCTTATTCGAATCGGAAAATATCTCGCAGTGGTACAGGTTCCCATTATCGGAAAGTGATGCATCCTCAATGGTCAGAATAGTATCGTTCTCTCCGCTCATGGTCGCCCATGTCAGTCCATTGTTCGTGCTTACATACCATTGGTAACTTGTGGGGGTCCCATCCACCAATACCCTGAATACAGCAGTCCCGCCTTCATTGACGATCTGCTCTGCCGGGTGTTGCACGATGGTGATCTCTGTAGGAATGATATCCATGAACTTCAAGGTCGGATACGAACCGTTCTCGATGTTCCATATCGTTGAAGTGTTCCATCCTGAATATGTGGAAGCCTGGATCATCTCTCCAGATGTCTTTGATACACCGCCTCCGGATTCCGGGGCAGAACCGGCCAGATAATACGTTGTAGGATATGATGTGTAGCTGGATGAACCTATTGCCCCAACATAGTCCGCTATCCCTGATATCGTACCGGTGTTATAACACTGAGATGCTGCAGAGGCATTAGTGTATCCTACTATACCTCCAGCATATGAATGCTGGTTGGGGGACTTCCCCGTAGTGGTCACATTTCCCGTATTGTAACAATTCGTGATAGGTATTGTAGAACCCATTCCGACTATGCCACCTGCCATGGTCACTCCAACTACCTCTCCTGTGTTGAAGCATCTTGTGAACTGCCCGGTACTTGTCGGGACGATGGACCCTGCTATACCGCCTGCGCGGGAACCGTCCTCAGGCACTATTTCACTGGGAGATACTCCTTTACCTGTTATCTTTCCGGTGTTGTAACAATTAGAGATGTTGGCCGATCCATATGATGCTATGATGCCTCCGACCATGTTATTGCTTGTTATGGCACCTGTGTTGTAGCAACCGCTTATGGAACCGTCGGCATTAAGGATTGTTCCGGCTATTCCTCCCCCATAAGTGTCCGTTGCTGTAACAGTTCCAGTGTTGTAACAATTGGTAATTGTCAGAGCACCCGTCCCTTGAGATATCAATCCGGCAGCGTAATTGCCCAGAGTAACAACTGTTCCTGTATTGTAACAGTTAGTCAGAGTTGTAGTTCCCAGAGTTGTATTTCCTGATGCATAATTTACAAGTCTGGTAGCACCGAGCCCTCCTGAACCCGTTGATGACCCGCCCTCGAATCCCATGTTCCTGAATGTTGCGGCAGATGCCATACTGAACATTCCGGCCATGGAATCCAGTCCGATGATCGCATACCCATTCCCATCATATGTTCCGGAGAATGTTGATTTTTGATCCATGTCACCCATTCTGTAACTTGCCTTACTCTCTTTGACCCCTGTTCCGCCGGATACTTCGATGGAGAATCTGAAGGTATCGGATGATCTGGTCCCGTTTATCATCAATATCATTGGGTCCGTGCCGTTGTATCCTGAACTCGCCTGAGGTACTGTGAACTTACCTGAAGCGTCAGTTGTAGCATTGCCTGTTGTGGTATCGCCAAAGAAATATGACAGGGCCTGTCCGGTCCATGGTATCCAAGCAGATGTACTGTTCTGCCTGAACTCGAGTGTGAACGTAACGCTGTTGTCCGAATTGACCTCGGGCGTCGCCTGTATCATCCACCCTCTTCCTATTGAATCCAGATAGTATTGTGCGGCAGATGTCTTGAAATTGATATCCTTGGTCTGAATGTAAGTGTGACTCATCAGCCAATTGATCGAGGAATTACCTATGTTCACCAGATCCTCTACGGTTGAAACATAATGGGTCGTTGTATCCTCATTGATATTCAGAAGAGCATCGGATGTTATGATCTGTTCCTCGGAATTACTGATAACGCACCTGAAAAGTGTACCGTTGGCGTAGTCGCTTGGGGACACCATGAGAATGTTAGTGTTCATTCCTGTCCCGAATTCTATGTCCGTCCAATTTCCTCCGCCGTCTGTGGACACTTCCCATCTGTAGACTGCGTCGCCCATTGTGGACTTTGCCGATGCTTTGAACACCGCATTGGTAGTGATGTCGACATTGGAATCCACCGGCTGTCCGGTTATGAACAGCGTCATGTTGATCTTCAAAAGAGGATACCCGTCATTCAGGGCATCTGCGTTGTTGAAGGTCCATACGAGGGAGAAATCCCATGTAGCAGGATAATTCGCCTTGGTCTTCATCCATGTGGGATCCTTAGACTCCCCTGCGCCGGATGATCCGCTGGTGTTGAGATAGTATGAATCGGTTACCGCTCCTGATCCGCCATCCCTTATTCCTACGCCGGCCCCGCCGTTTACTTCACCGATGTTGTAACAGTTACTTATTGTACCAGCAGAATAACCTGCTATTCCCGCAGTATTGGATGATCCGGTCACTGATCCCCTGTTATAACAATCCTGGATCATGACCCCGAGATTGTCGCCTATTATCCCTCCGGAATATTGCGATCCTCTGATATCACCTGCATTATAGGATTGGGTTATCGCTCCTCCCGTTGAACGTCCGGCTATTCCGCCGACATATCCGCTTGGGGCAACGACGTCTCCGAGGTTGTAACATGATGCTATGTTCCCTGATGTAAGATAAGCGGATATCCCGCCGGCCACACTTCCGGTGGCTCTGATATCCCCTTTGTTGTAGGAGAACATGGCACCGTATTTGCTTGATATACCTGCAACATTCGTTGTACCGTAGATGTTTCCTTCATTGTAGCTGTAGTAGACGTAATATGAGGATGGGTTGTATCCTGAGATTATCCCTGCCACGTCGCTGTCGCCTGTGACATAGCCTGTGTTATAACAGTTCACTATTGTCTTGGGGTCGGTAGTGCTTGAATTCGCGATCATTCCTGCTACATAGCTTCCAGTCGAGGTCGTTGAACCTTCCTCGAGTCCTAGGTTCGATATCCTTCCGGCTCCGAACAATGCTGTATTGTTCCCTGCCTTTGCTATGTCCATTCCTCTTATCACGTACCCATTACCGTCATAAGTTCCGGTGAAACCGAGGATCATGTCGAAATTACCGAGATGGTAAGACTGTTTTGGTTCGGCAGCACTTGTCACCTCTATTGAGAATACGAAACTATTGTCGGAGACGATAGCCGTGTTGGTCCCGGATATTGTGAGTACCAAAGGATTCTGCCCATATGATGATGAGGAGTTCGGTATCTCGAGCTTGCCGTCGGTGGGGCTGACGCTCGTTTGGCTCGCATTTCCGAACTTATAGTCGAGGGGGGAGTTTAGGTTAGACCATGATGATCCGTTTGTGGAATATTGGATCGTGAAGACCACTTTGCTTGAATCGGATAGATCAGGGGTGACCTTGATCTGCCAACCTCTGTTGGCAAGATAACTGCTCATTGCGGAATCCTGAGTGTTGGTGAAATCGATGGATGCCATTTGAACATATTTGCCACCCACTGGGTAGCCTGCATCGTTACCGATCTTTGCCAGATCCGCCACAGAATATATCCCTATCTCATCGGTTTCCAGTTCATTGTCGCCTCTTGGGTCCATCGGATTGATGAAACTGCCGTCCGATGACGGCCCGCTTATACCTGAATTATTGCCTCCATCCATCAAAGGGATCAGGCACAATGACAGTACAAGTACAGCTGCGAATACTATTGACAATTTGGACAGAGCTATAGCTCCCTCTCTACCACTAACGTATGATTTGCTTCTCACAATCTCGCCCCCGAGAATATTAAGAAACAGATATGAGATGTTCCCTTTTTAAACTTCTCTATAAATTATATATTATTGGTAAATGGAACGGATCATACTATTCAGAATATTATACTTTAAAAAAATGTTGTCTGGATATGTTATGTTCCCTCACTCATTCTCGAATTTATTGAGAGGACAGTTCTCTATCCAATCCCCTTCGTAGATGATCCTTCCTTCCTGACCATAATGTATGCCGTGCCCCTCCATGTTACCATCCAGGAAGTCGCCTTCGTATCTCTCACCGTTCGACCAGGACAATGTACCCTTTCCGGTCCTGATGCCGTCAACGAAATCACCACTGTATGAATCCCCCGAGGACCATCTTATAACGCCTTTACCTGTACGCATATCATTCAGGAAATCCCCTTCATATACGTCGCCGTTCGGCCATATAAAGGATCCTTTTCCAGTTCTAATACCATCTGAAAAATCCCCTTCGTATATCTCTCCGCTGAGCCATACGAATCTTCCCTTGCCGTTCTCAAGGAAGGAACCATCCTTCTCGAACGCTTCACCGACATAATATCCGTTTTCGTAATCAATGCGGACAGAGACCATTGCGTGAGATATACAAAAGAGGGATTAATCTGTTTTGTATTCAAGGGTCATCGGTAAAAATGAAAAAAAAAAGATTTAGGGTAAGGTCGCCCCCCTGGCATTTTCATACGCAGGATCCCCCCTTGGCGTATGTGTCACCCCACCCTTTCTGCTCTTTTGGAACAGAATCACGATAATAAATATCGCTTGAAATTCAAATCCAATATTCTAATATATAAATACATACGGTCACGTGAAAAATAGAAGAGAGCGTGTACACAGTTGATTAGAATCATTAGACAAATGTATAAAATTATTTTGAAAATCCAATACAATGATCACATCAATAAAGTAAGCCTGTTCCAAGAATGTTAATTTTATGCATATAGACATGGTAACAATGACCGTTTTGATGATCCTGACCTTCTGCATCATGGTTTTATCCCACAACAATATGTACCATCCAATGAGAGAATATGATCTTGTCTGTTTCGATATGGACGGTGTGTTGACGGTGCTTAGAAGCTCATGGTGCTGGATACATCAAAGCCTTGACGTTGACAATGAGGCCACTTACCAAGCATACATCAACGGGGAGATCGACGAGATGGAGTTCATGCGCAGGGACATAGGTCTATGGAAGAGCGCAAGACCTGACATCAACATCTCAGACCTCATAAGGTTCTTTCAGAGCATGCCTTTGACAGGCGGCATACAGGAGACTGTGGCCTACCTCAGGAACAACGGGATAAGATGTGTCATCGTGAGCGGAGGAATAGATATCGCCGCAAGGATGATCGCGGAGGAGTTCGGTTTCGACGACTACGCCGCGGATGGATTGGAGACGGATGAGAACGGCATGTTGACCGGAGAAGGGATATTGAATGTCGATCTCAAGGACAAAGGGATCAACGTACGCCATTTCATAGAGAAATATCAGACGACCAAGGAAAGGACCGTGTCCATCGGTAACTCATTCACCGACATACCAATGTTCAAGAACTCAGGTATGTCGATAGCCTTCAACCCAACAGACGAATACACCGTCGAAGCTGCCACATACACAGTGAGGTCTGACAACATAGCCGATGTCCTGGATCATATACTTCCTCAGGAAGAGACCTGTTCATCATCCTCATCGAAGAAGTAATCATCATCGTCCTCCTCAAGATCGAGGACCTCATATCTCTTCTTCCTTATCTTTCCGTACATCCTAATGATGTCCTTTGCCTCTGCGGACCCTTTCTTCAATAGACGGTCCTTTGTCTTTATGGCATGGATCAGAGCATCGAAATCCTCGAAACCTACCACCATGCCCACTGTGAATTCGTCCTCGGGTTCCGCCTCGATCCTTGCCGAGTAGGTCCTTCTTCCGTCATTCACGGATACTTTGACCCTCAGTATATCGAACTGTTTGACCCATAATGCCTTGATCCTGTCGGCCTGGAATTTCCTTCCTTTCTTGCCGTCCTCGGTCTCTATATGGGTTATACATACCCTTCTTCCGTCATCGAGGTAGAACTCATCGTCGACCGTCAGTATCTCATTGGATTCCAACTCTGTCTCGGTCGTCTCTGTTATGTCTCCATCGCTGAAGAGTACCTTTACCTTCAGTATCTCTGGTACCCTGATCGAATCGGAGAATGTCCTTCCGCATTCCGAACATCTGAATGTTCCGGTTATGTTATCCTTCCCCGCCCTTCCTTTCAGTATATCATGTTCAGTGACATCATCGCAATCCGGACAAGGGATGTAGATGTATTCCGGGATCTCTCTTTTTACCATTTTATCACCTATGCACCAGGAACGGCGGGTCGTGTCCCGGGATTATCATGTCAGCATACTTGGATATCATATTAATGCTTTCCAGTGCCGCCTCCTCATCGATGTTTATCGCTGGAGGGACCTTTCTCTCATAGTTCCCGAATTTTGGTATGGCGTCCCCGGCTATGACATATCTCTGGTCTGATTCTATGAAGACGCTTACGGAACCCAGAGTATGGCCGGGAGTGGGCACTATCCTTATACCTGGTGCTATCCTCTCCTCCTTATCTATGAGTCTGGCACATTCTATTATGTTGTTCTCCGCCGAGTGCATTATGAACTCGGCATTCTTGAACATGTCATTGTTACCTATGTGATCATGATGCGAATGTGTAAGGATGACCGTATCGACATCATCGGGGAATATCCCGATCTGTTTGAATGATGTTTTGATCGCCGGCCTCATGTACTTCGTGCTTGTATCCACCACTATCGCCCTATCCTCGGCCCTTATCAGGACCGACGTGGAGAATGCGTCGTACACCTTGCCTTCCTCGTCCCTTTGGAAGTTCCCTATCGCCAGAACATCCAGCTTTATCATGTGATCCATATCACGATACACTTAGAACTAACTTGCTGTGATGTTTTTATCGCAGTTGATACATACAGTAGGGATGAGATACGACCCCTCGATATCCATTGATGCGGACGATGATGTCTATCCGCCTTCGGATGACAGCATATTCCTGATACATTCACTCGATATCTCTCCGGGAGAAAGGATATTGGAGATCGGATGCGGATCCGGGGTTGTATCGATACATTGTGCTGTCAACGGTGCCAAGGTGACCTGCGGAGACATAAATCTTAAAGCGGTCCAACTCACCAAGGATAATTTCAATAAGAATGGATTGACCGCAGATGTCATCGAAACGGATGTCTATTCGAACATAACAGGCGAATTCGATACGATAATCTTCAATCTCCCTTACCTTCCCGTTGATGAAAAAGGAGCGCTGGCACTTGCATGGTCCGGTGGAAAGGACGGATTGGGACCTTTGCCGAGACTGCTGTCCGGAGCAGAGGAACATCTTTCTGAAGGCGGGAGACTGATGGTTGTGGTATCATCACTGATGGACGAGGATGCATTAGGGGATCTTTTGTCCGATTATGACTTCAAGGTCATATCGATGCACCCTATGTTCTTTGAGACATTAAAGGTCCTTGAGATCACTTTATGAGTTTGCCTATCTCCTGAACCAGCAGGTCGTTCGCTTGTTTCCCGTCGATCTTGCCTCTGAGGGCTCCCATAACAGGTCCCATGAGCGGACCTATTGCATCCAATCCCTTCGATCGTACGAATTCCTCACGTTCCTTGACGATCCCAGCTATTATAATTACCGCCTCATCTGAATCCACTGCTTCTAGACCGAGTTTCTTGACGGCGTCCTCAGCTCCGATGCCGGAGGACATCTCCCTTAGAAGCGATGGGACTGCCTCTTTTGAGAAACGACCATCCTTGAGTAGCCTGAACAAGGAGAGGATATCCTCATCGGATATTGATGAGGGGTCGAGCCCCTCATGTTCTATCTCTGTGTATGTGTTGGTAAGGGTGGTTGCTATTATCCCTGGGATCCCGAACTCCTCGGACATCCTGGAAAACATCTCATCACGGCTCTGCCTTACTATCTGGTTCGCCTGCTGGGCATTTATCCCATATGTTTCGACTAGTCTCTTCTCGATCTCCTCTGGGAACTCCGGAAGTTCGGATATTATCCTCTGCATCCTCTCCTCTGTTATCAACATCGGCGGCACATCGGTCTCCGGATACATCCTATCGGCTCCCGGGAGAGGTCTTGAGTATCGTGTAGTGCCGTCCGGAAGCGGGTCCCTTGTCTCTTCTGGGACCCCTTCCAATGCTGCATTCGCACGTTCGACGGCGGCCTTGAGCGCATCAGTTGCCTTCTTCTCCTTTGCGGCACATATCACGAACGCATCGTCATCCGAGAGTTTCAGATATCCTCGGAGAGAATCAATATATTCCTGTTCGATGCCATAATTAGGAAGTTCGTCGGAATGGAATATTCCTTTGACACCTTTGGTCCTGGCGTGTTGTGCCATTTCAGAGCCCAGACGCAGTTTCCCATCATCCCCGTTCATCACGCCTTTGTATCCGGGCAATCTGACCGCTATGACCTTACCTTTGTCCTCAAGTGCTCCCTTGATGACCTTCGAAGCGCTGTTCTTGAATACATCGGTGGCATCCACGGGTGAGAACTCCACAGGTGTGGTCCCCCTATCCTTCAGGATATCCCTGATCCTAAGGAGCATGCTCTGTCTTTCCATCTCATTCCTTACGAAATCGGGAAGCATCCTTAGCTCCTGAACTCCTTTGATCTCGACCCTAGCACCTCCCGGTATCGATATGTTGATGTCCTCCCTTATCGTCCCAATGCCTCTTTTGACCTTCTTCGTAGCTCTAAGGAGGGTCCCCAATCTCAATGCGACCTCCATCACTTCTTCCGGGGTCTCCATGTCCGGAGCGGTGGCCACCTCTATTAGCGGTATCCCCAACCTGTCAAGACGGTAAAGTGTCTCATTCCCCTTGGATTCTATCTTCCTTGCCGCATCCTCTTCCAAACATACGGATAATATCCCTATCTTCTTACCATTGACCTCCACCGAACCATCGGTGGCGATCAGGGATGTCCTCTGGAATCCTGATGTGTTGGATCCGTCCACTACAATCTTCCTCATGAACTGGATCTCATCGATTATGTTGGCGTCCAGCATTGTAGAGAACGTCAGAACGGTATCCATGGCATCCTCGTTCACCGGGTGGGGAGGTTCCTCATCCATCTCCACCAAACATGTGGACCCTTCGCAGCACTGATATCTGTATCCCATATCCCTCTGGAACTGTGCCAGCGCCGCTCTGTCCACCTCCCCCATCTCACTTGTGGTCGGACGAAGTTTACGATAATATGCTCCGAATCCTTCGTCCTTCAGATCACTGTCGCAGTTGCAGAACATCTTCTTTGTGTCCAACTGCTGATGTATCTCTATTCCACAGACAAGCTTTCTCTCAGACATCTATCGTCCTCCTGTCGCTCATCTCATCCGCAAGTGTTTCGATCATGATCCTCTTCGCCTCTTCCGTATCCTTGGAATTTGCTAAGGACCACATCAGTTTGACATAGGCGGTCTCAGGCAGCATGTCCATAACGGTTATCGCTCCTGCGGATAGCATGTCCCTTCCTGTGTTGTAAACATTAAGATTTGTCCTTCCGTTGAGACATTGTGATGTCGCTACCACAACGGAACCGTTATCACATGCTTTCCTGATCAGCGGGACCATGTTCTCATTCACATGACCCAGACCTGATCCTGATATCACTATTCCCTTGCTCTTCATCATTGCATCCTCAAAGAGTTGAGGATCCATTCCGGGATAGTATTGCAATAGTATAGTGGATCTCTCCATGTCTGTGTTCGCAACCGCTTTCTCTGAGGTCACAGGCCTTCCTTTGAAATTGAATCCTATGTTGCCATCCTTATCCAAATGCGCTATGGGGAGTGAATTGATGCTTCTGAAAGCATCCCTTCTGGATGTATGCATCTTCCTGACCCTTGTTCCAAGATGGACGGCGAACGAATCATCCCCTGACGTGTCATGCATAACAACGAAAACGCCTGCCGTATCTCCGTTCACGCAGAACCTTGCTGCCGCTGTGAGATTGGAAGATGCATCGGATGACGGCCTGTCGGATGATCTCTGAGCACCCACCAGGACAACCGGTTTAGGAACATCCCCCAGCATGAATGACAGGGCTGCTGCTGTGTATCCCATGGTGTCCGTACCATGAGGGATTATGACCGCATCGGCGCCGTTATCTATCTCTTCCACCACTGCTCTGGCGAGTTCCTGCCAGTGTTCCACATTCATGTTCTCCGAGAATATCGAGAACAGTACCTTGGCGGATATGTTGGCGATCTCCCTTATCTCAGGTACTGCATTGACCAGTTCGGATGTCGAAAGTGCGGGATGTACCGCCCCTGTCCTATAATCAACATATGACGCGATCGTTCCGCCTGTGCCGATCAACACAATATCGGGAAGACCATCTTTAGAATCGATCTTCACATCTTCCTTCTTCTGTTTTGAAGGTTGTTCCAACACCTTTATCGAAGAATCATCGTAGATCCTTATACCTACATTGTAGCCGCTGCTCATCTTCAGAATCACGATGTTCTCATCGCTGAAATCGTGATGTGGCATCAATGTTCCGACGTATGTCCTGCCTTTCGAATCCACAGAGAGTTTGGAACCTTCCTTGGCTCCGATGCTCTCCAAGGCCTTGGATAGAGAAACCGAATAGCTCATTATCGCTCGGTTTCACGTAGTGCTCACTCATGTATAAGGATAGTGTTTTTATCATAGAACGCATCCTGCCCTTATGCACATCGTCCAAGTGGGGATGGAGTACGATGTTCTCAGGGAGAACAACACCATCGCTAACTCCAACTACCGCTTATTGAAGGAGCATGGTATCAAGACAATAGAGTTCATGGGTTCCATCGGAGCCGGAAAGACCGCCCTTATAATCAAATTGGCCGAGAGATTAAGAGACAAAGGCCTCAAAGTATGCGCTATAGCGGGGGACGTCACCGGCGAGGATGACATGAAGAGGATGAAAGCTTCCGGATTGGAAGCTGTCAATTGTAATACCGGCCATGAATGCCATCTTGATGCCAATCTTGTAAGGAAAGCACTGGATACCATCGATCTCAACGGATACGATGTAATCCTGATAGAGAATGTAGGCAATCTTGTATGTCCTGCGGATTTCCCGCTGGGTGCGGATTATCGCGTCGTTGTCATATCCACGACAGAAGGGGACGACATGGTAAGGAAACACCATGACATATTCCTGCATTCTGACGTAGCCGTGCTCAACAAGATGGACATCGCAGATGCCGTAGGCGTCGACCCCAAGATCATAATGGATGATTACAGACAGTTGACGGGCGGACTCAAGAACATGTACATGTGCAGCACAAGAACAGGGGAGGGCATCGACGAGATAATGGCGATGCTCAGACTCTGAAGGTGAGAAAATGAGGATCCTGACAGTAGGAGGAGGCGGACGGGAACATGCAGCTGTAGAAGCATTGTATCGTTCCGGTGCCGAGATCTATTCTGTAATGAAGAACGCCAATCCCGGGATAATAAGAAGGGCAAAGGCGTACAAACTTGTTAGTGAGAGACTTATTGACGATATATGCGAATTCGCGATAGAACATGATGTCGGATACGCATTCATAGGCCCGGAGGCTCCGTTGGAAATCGGACTTGTGGATGCGCTTGAACACATCGGCGTCAAATGCGCCGCACCGACCAAGGATGCGGCAAGGATCGAGACATCCAAATCATTCATGAGGGAACTGGTCTCCAAATATGATATAGAGGGAAATCTGGGTTATGCGATATTCACTACCGCGGAGGACGCGGAGAAATACCTTATGACACTGGACGCGGAGATAGTCGTGAAACCCATAGGCCTCACAGGCGGAAAGGGCGTCAAGGTCCAAGGGGAGCATCTGAACAGCCACGAGGAGACGATGGAGTACATCAGAGAGGTGCTTGGAAGCGAAGGTGGTACCGAAGGCGTCATAATCGAGGAGAAGGCCATAGGAGAGGAGTTCACGCAGATGGTATTCGTAGACGGTAAACATCTCGCCCCCATGCCGTTGGTCCAGGACCACAAGAGGGCATACGAGGGAGATGTCGGCCCCAATACCGGCGGAATGGGATCATATTCCGACGCAGACCATCTTCTGCCTTTCGTTTCAGCAGATGCACGCGACAAAGCACTGGATATACTCAGAAGCATAGTCGATGCTATGAATCAGGAGGAATGCCCATACCATGGTCCAATGTACGGACAGTTCATGCTTACCAATAAAGGCCCTAAGATAATAGAGATAAACGCCAGATTCGGGGATCCGGAGGCGATGAACGTACTGCCGATACTGGAGAGCGACTTCGTCACCATAATCAAAGATATGGCCACAGGCAAGTTGAAGGAGGAGGTCAAATTCAAACCTCTTGCCACCGTTTGCAAATATGTCGTTCCGGAAGGATATGGTACGGAATCCATATCGGGTCACGAGATCTGCGTGGACGAGGAATCCATTAAAGAGAGCGGTGCCGAGATATTCTATGCCAACGTCGATATGACCGAGGACGGCAAGATGGTGACTGGTACATCCAGATCTATAGGTATAGTAGGAATAGGAGAGACGATAGAAGAGGCAGAACAGAGGTGTGAGGATGCACTGAAGTTCGTTGAAGGGGATGCCATATGCGTCCGCCACGATATCGGAAAACGTGACCTGATCCAGAAAAGGATAGATCGCATCAAGAACCTGCTATCATGATCAGGGTCGCAGTGAAGATCGCTTATCTGGGCGAGGGATTCTCGGGGTCGCAGATACAGCCTGACCACAGAACGGTGGAGGGCGAAATACTGTCCGATCTGCAGTTGATCTGCAAGATACCCCCTGAGGAGTTGGACCTTACTCTGGCCAGCAGAACAGACAGGGGGGTGAATGCACTTGGGAATGTCGCAGCGTTCAATAGCTGCATAGAGGATCCCCATATTCTTCTGAAAGCCCTCAATGCGATATCCAAAGGCATATTCTACAGAAGTATCGCAGTCATAGACCAGGATACCAAAATAAGGTATGCGGACCTTCGGACATATCGCTACATACTGCCATCCTATGGATTGGATCATGCCGTAATGAAGGAATGCGCCTCCATGTTCGTCGGAGAACATGATCTCAAGAGATTCTGTCGCTCAGACGGTAAGCCGACCACCATAACGATCGATTCGATCGATGTCAGAAAAGAAGGCGATATGATCATAATCGATTTCGCTGCCAGATACTACCTGTGGAACATGATAAGAAGGATAGTATCTGCGATCACTGCGGTAGGCAGGGGGGATGCCTGCATGTCAGACATACAGGATGCGCTCAACGGCAAGGATATAACATTCGGTCTGGCCCGTCCTGATTCGCTCACATTGTTGGATGTCCATTACAAGGATATCGATTTCATCGTCCCTTCAGCGGAAATGTTCGATGACAGGATATGCGAGGAGATGTTCAGAAGCAAACTGAAGGAGATGTTCTTCACATCCTTGTAATATCCATGATGTGATTCACTGTCATGGAAGACCTTGCCGAGACCGCCGGGAAAGCTGCAGAGATACTGAAGGATATCGAACTGAGAAGGGAGAATGCCATCAAACGTTCAAGGGATGTTTTGAGGACATCTAAAAGGATGATCCATGCGATCCACACTGGTTCCGATCCCGCTGATGAGAGCAGGATATTGAATGATCAGGTCTCCTCTCTGAAGAAGGACCTTGGTGATGATCCCATGCTTATCAGGATAGGTCCGGTCGAGGATGCCATGATGGAGTACTCAGAGGCCATGATACTGAACTCCATTGTAAAGGGAGAGAGCATCCCCTCGTTCGATTCTTTGGGCATCAGACCTGAGGCATGGTTGTTGGGATTGGCTGATACATTGGGAGAGATGAGAAGGATACTCCTGAACCAGTTGATGTCCGAGGATGTGGATGCCGCCAAGGGTATATTCTCGATTATGGAGGAGGTGTACCGAACGATCATCGACATCGATGTTCCGGACGCCGTACTTCCTATGAGAAGGAAACAGGATATCGCAAGAAGTGTTATGGAAAGGACAAGGACCGATCTTACGAATGCGGTCGTTTTCTCAAAAAGATAAGATTATTAAAAAGTTTAAAAAGAGGCGCTCAGCGCCTTGATTTTGGTTTACCGTAGTTCTTCACCGGCTTGCGGTACAGATAGATCACGATTATCAGCATTATGATGAAGAACACACCCAAGAGGATGTTCACAAGTCCATAGTCCGAGTGTCCGACGTAGAATTCGCCTTCCCCTCCCAATATGACGTCCTTGTAATCCCCGATGTTCTCATCACCTGCGACGATCTTGAAGGTGTGCTTCCCGTTGTTCAGGGGATCGACCACCCAGTCGTATGTTACGGTGGTGGTCTCTCCTGCCTTCACGGATATCAGCGACTTGCTTCCCTCAACGAACTCGCCGTCAACGTAGAAGTAGACCGCAAAGTCCGCAAAGTCCACGTTGCTGTTGTTCCTGAGGGTGGCGGATAGAGTTATAGGTTCCATGACAGTTATTGTCTGGCTCCTTTCAACCTTCACTTCGTCGCCGTCGTCTATCTTCTCTGTGAATGTCACTACCAGAGTGTACTTACCGGGTGATGATGGCGCCGTGATCTTCAGCGTGGTCTCTACACCATTAGTGAGTGTTCCGGAGGACGGGGATACAGCATTTGACTGATTGGTACCGCTGCTATTCTTCAGAACTGCGGAGTACTTTATCTCCAAAGTGTCGAAATCGTCCGTCTCGTAGAACATTATCTGATACTCAAGAGTACCTTTGGTCTTGACTACGTTCGTGTCCCCTTTTATGATGGCGCTTGCAGCGTCAACATCCGAGGAGTCCTCGAGCAGGATGGCTCCTGCCGTGAGGACCAATGCCAGTACCGCTATTGCGGAAATCACTTTCTGCGTACGAACACCCCCTTCTTTATACCGAGCCATATCATGGCTATCAGGGCCAGAACACACAGCGCCAGAAGCACTATGGATGTTATGGGCACCGGACTTTCCTCGTTGTAGATGTTGTCACCGGATGCCGACATGTCCTCGGATTCCATCTCTGCGGACTGGGCCGTCATTCCGAACGTTGCAGTGCTTCCAGATATGGTGACACCGCTGC
The DNA here is from genome assembly GCA_023402275.1 of Methanobacteriota archaeon. Taxonomy (GTDB): domain Archaea; phylum Thermoplasmatota; class Thermoplasmata; order Methanomassiliicoccales; family Methanomethylophilaceae; genus Methanoplasma. The sequence goes on along the minus strand of JAEXCH010000006.1, from coordinate 63,918 downwards.
TGTTCGTGCTGAGGGTTCCTGTCGCGAGTGTTACCGTGACATTGATCGACGGAACGCTTGTGGACGATGCATCCTTACAGAGCAGCTTGACGTATATCACAGTGGACCCGTAACCCTTGACATCATATGCATGAGGTCCGGCGTAGATGTTCCCTCCGTTCTCATCGGAGAACACGAGGGTCCAAAGGCCGCTTGAGTCATTGATCGTTGCGTTGATCGTTGCTCTCTTGAGGAAGTTGTCGTTGTTGGTTATCGTCACCGCGTACATGTACTCATAACCGCTGACCGCATCAACATAAGCATTATCGGTACCGCTGACGTCCACATATGTGGCCGTTCCGCTGCCCGCAGAGAATGCCTCGCTGCTAATAACATACGTTCCTTTGCTGTCACCGTTTATGGATGATACTATCACGGAAAGGTTCTCATTACCTGCGCCCACAAGATCCGGGTTATAGTATCCGGATATCTGTACGCTGCCTGATGAGTTCGCATTGACCGTCAACGTGTATTCCTTGTCAAGGACCCATGCGGATCCTGACCTTATGATGTATGTAACAGCATAATCCTCGGTATTGTTGATGGTCAGAGTGAATGTTCCGTTCCCGTTCGAGAAGTTGAATCCGCTTCCCGACATCTCCAGATCCGAGCTCTGTCCGGTAGTGAACGACGGGAAGTGTATCGCTGCATCATCCTTGACGTCATTAGCGGCCATGCTTGCTGTTCCGGAGTACTCGTACTCGACATCCCCTATCTTCTTGGTCAGGTTCGCCGTGAACTGAAGTGCGGTTCCTGTCGGCACGGTTATCTCGAATGATCCGTCCTTGACCTCAAAGGGTATCGTTGCGTTTCCGATCCTGACCTGGACCTCTCCGTCCGCGGTCACACCGGCGTATCCCTTTATCGTGGCCTTGTCTGCCTTATTGGACAGATCAAGAGTGGTTGGGCTGTTGATACCGGATACGGATGCGTATGCTATCTTCTCCGTCTCTCCCTCGGCACCGCTCACGGCCATGAAGTAGAAGCTCTTGCCTCTCTCAAGGTAATATACCAAAGCGTTATCCGGATCGACGAAGTAGTCTCCCTTCTCCTCATCTATGGCAACGACGGTTATGTCGTCCTTATCGGATGCATTGAGTTCGACCCTGACGACGTTCGTAACGTCTATGTTCAGGTTGCCTGACTGACCCGGATAGATGTATATCGTACCGTTATAGTAGTAGCCGGTTGTTCCCTTGATCACTGCTGTGTATTGACCGGGTATGATATCTTTCGATGTTGATGTTATATCATATTTGGTAGAGGAACTGTTGTACAGTGTTATCTCCACCGGGATGTTGTTCGAAACACTGACCATCTTCACATATTTCTCTGAATCAGCTGCCTGTGATGCGGCCAAGGTCCATGTTGTGGAATAGCTTCCTGTTCCGGACGATATGGTCGCGGTCTGTTCCTTGAGGTGGAACACAGAGGTGTCGAATCCCGCGGATGATGCTTTAGCCTCATATCCGCCGGGTATGTGGAACACTGCCCTGCCGTTGACATCCGTCTTCACGGTCATCTTGTAGTCAGTACCATCCATTGTGAACTCAAGGTCCACATCCACGAATCCTATTCCCTTGGTGCTTCCTGACGACATGTTGGTCCTGTAGTTGACGGTTATCGTCACATCGCGTGACTTTACCGTCGATACATCTCCAAGATCCGAGTCGCCGTTGACGGTGACCTTCTTTATGACCGTGCTTGAACCGCCGTATGCATACATGGTGTATGTTCCCGCCGGCAGCTTCACGTTGAACTCCCCATCCTCATTGGATGTGAATATGAAGGTCGCACCGTTGTCGCTTATGAATGATACAGTTCCTGTCAGGTTCTCTCCCTCGTGGTCCTTCAACACCCCTTTGATGCTGTAGGCCGTGGAGCTTGACAGTACTATGCTGTTACCATTGGACACGCCGTAATAGACAGTGTTACCATTGACACCGTATGCGGTGTATGTCTCGTTCGTACTTCCTCCGCTTGTTGGAACGGAGAAGGTGTTGGACACTGAGGACGATGATACGAAACCGTATGACATTATCGATATCAGGGTTCCTGACGGAGCCCCGGAGACGCTTATGTTCCTTGCGTCGAACACAGATAATGATGCTGATTTGTTCCCGTTGTTCTCAACTGTCACAGACGGGTTCGATACAGATGCCTTGTTGCCTGTTGCGAACACAGTGTATGTTGACGGTACGACAGATATCTTCGCCTGTCCCTCCTCTATCGGTGCAGTGAACATCGCACCTATGGTGGAGTCCATCGCAACTATCGTTCCCGACGTTGCCTTTGCACCGAACACATCCGTTACAGTGACCGTTATTGTTCCGGAGGTCGCGGATATGCGTGCACCCTCGTTCGCTCCGGAGTTTATGGTAACGGTCTTGCTGTTTATCGTCGTTCCTGACGGAGAGTAGACTGTCACGGTGTAGACATCGGGCAGTACGTTGTTGACGGTGAAGTTACCGTTCAAAACATCCACCTGATACTTCTTACCGGATGCTGTCCCTTCCATTATGACGTATGACTTCTCGCCATACAGTCCGTCGCCTACAACGACACTTCCTGTGAGTGATGTCGAAGGTATGTTCAGTGTGTATCCGTTAGGTATGCTGTCCCAGACCGTGTTTATCACGGATCCAGTGGCAAGCGTTGTCGATCCCGACGAGAACACAACGTAATAGTTGGCGTTGCTGGGCACCGATATGGTGTAGCGTCCGTTAGCGTCTGTGAATACTGTTGATTTCTTCACATACCCTGCTATTCCGGAGTTGTCGTAATCGGTCTCGACGAATACGGATACCTGTATGCCCTCTGCTCCGACTACACCGTCAGATGAGGTGTAGTTGACAGTTCCTGTCCTTGATTCGGTCAGGGTCGGATCATACTCCATGAGAACGACTCCGTTGACATAGTTGATCAGTCCGCCTTCTGCCTCCTGAAGGGCCATTGCCTCGTATGCATCCATCTCCTCCCATCCGGACGATGCGCCTGTTGCGGAATCGTCGGGGTTGTACATGACATGCCAGTACACTACCTTGTAGTTCGCGAGTCCGTATCCGGGGTTAGCCTTAACGGATCCGTCGCTCAATGCAAGAGCATTCAGGTAGGCTGTGGATGAGGTGTATCCCGCTGCTGTGGGGGACATACCTATCAGGGATTTCCAGAAGAATGTGTCATACAAAGGATCCTTGTATGTCGCATATCCCGTGCTGGTGTTGTATGAGAAGTATTTCACAGGTGCTCCGTATGCATCCATTGTGTTGCTTCCAAGGTATGCGACACTGGCGAAATATGATCCGTCATTATAGTACAACGGAAGCATGCTCCTGTCCACTGACACATATCTTATGGATTCTCCGCTTATGTTGCAGACGGAATCATAGAGTGAATTGACCTGATTCTCCGATATAGTGTTTGTTATGTAGTTCGTCAGAACAAGGTAGATCGCGTTCTCCTCTGTCACATTGGGGTTTATTCCAGAGTATGTATCGACATCGTCCTTGACCTCCTGCACTGCTGTGGAGGGGTCGTTGATGTATCCTTCTATCCTGTCATAGTTGAGACCGGCCGCTGTTATAGCTGCTCTGAAAGATCCAATATCATTCGCAAGCATCAGGCGTATCGCCATTGCCGCTGTTGCTGCCGCACTGCTGCTGGCCAACAGTATCGATGACATTGCCGATGTTCCGCCTCCATATGGATCTGTGACCGAACTGAAACCTCCGTCCGTCACTGCATTCGTAGAGTAGCTGAGCCATGTTATGAGTGCGCCGTCCTTGTCGACTCCCTCGAACTCGTGCCACATCTTGTTGATAGAGTTCACATCGTCGGTCATTATCGTGTAACCCAGACCTCCGAAGTATCCGTCATTCTCCGAGTTTGTAGGCATGCTTGCATCCACTGCGTATACGACATTTGGAACTGCGACCAAAGCCACTATAGCGATGGTCGTTACCAACGGTATCGGTTTGAGGGCCTTTCTGAGACCTGCCTTGATGCCGTTGCCTCTCATGTCGGAGAAGTATGTCTTAAGATCGACCGCCCTGATGACCATCAGGATCACTGCTGCGGATGCAACTGCGAATCCTGCTCCGGCTATCGAAGCGTATGATGTTGAGAACCATCCGATGCAGAACATGACGAGGATCCACCACATTGTGAATGTGTATTTCCTGGAATCCATGTTCTTGCGGTACTTGTATACCATGTACAGGAACATCACGAGAGGCAGCCAGACGGTGACCCATCCGAAGAATGCTGCCATTGATGATATCGATGTGTGTCTTGTCACAGATACGAGGTCCGCCATCAGACCGCTTGCGTATACTGTGTTCCCGTTAACGACCGCAGAGAAGAGGTCGGGTGCTGCAAAGAATAGCACGACGAATATCGCAACTGCGATCAGGATCGTAACGGGCAACATCAGTACCCATGACCTCTCGGTCGTCATGCTGTAGAAGAGCGTGAGACCGACCGCCATCAGTGCTATTATGAATGGACCTGAGAACACAAGGTCCCACAGGCCCGCGAGTATGTAGTATGGTGCTGAGATCAGTATTCCCAGCAATATGACCGCGGAGTATATTCCGACGGTCGTCTTCATGTCCCTTGATCTGAAACGATCGACCAATGCCTGCGCCACCATCATGAACACAAGCATCAGAAGTATGACATTGAACTGATTCCATGACAACGCGATCATTGCGAACAATATGCCTGCAATGAGCACGTTCTTCAGTACAGCCCTGTTCTCGAGCATAGCTCTGAACCCATGCGGCTGTATCTTGTCGCAGTCTTCCATCGCTTTTAGCAGGAAGTACACCATGAACGCGAACAGGAACCCTACGAATGCGTACTCGGTACCATTCGAGAAGGTAGTTGTCATGATCATCAGCGCAAAGAATGCGTACAAGAGCGCTGCGAGAAGACCTATCTTCTCGTCGTTGAACATCTTCCTTCCTATCAAGTAGACCGGCCAGCATGTCAGGGCTGCGAATATCGGCGCTGCGAACGCCAATGTGCCTGCTGCGGCTGTACCTGCAGATACTCCGAACAGGGAAACCAACCCTGCCACACCTGCAAGTATGAAGTCCATCAACGGTGGATAGATGTTAACGGCCCCGTATGGGTAGTTGAGGGCGGGATCCGTGAACGCGAATGAACCGTTGAGGATGCTTTCGATTATATGAGCGTGACTTGATGCCCCTGTTCCGCCTGACAAAGCAAAACCGTTGTCAGCGGATACACCGTAGGCAAAAATGAATCGGATGACAAAAGCCACGATCATGATCGCTAACAGTGTAATCAGGCGCCATTCTCTCTTGAACCATACCCCCTGGCCGTCATCTGATGCCGGCAGGAAGCCCCCATCTGTAGTGGGTTTGGCTGACCTAATTCCAAATTTGCGCATTCTGATTTCTCCATTGATTAGAGTATTGGCTCATGCTCAATTGTCTATTTATAGGTTTACGGGCAGGCGCGCTATATTATAATAAAATGCAAGATTTGACGGTCACAAAAGGGATCTTATCTCTGTGGCTATGGAATATGCGACGGAATGTGGGTCTGAAGCTTCGTATATCGATCTTCCTACTATCACATGGTCGGCACCTGCCGATATGGCTGCTGACGCCGATCCGCCCTGAGCCCCGACCCCTGGAGAAAGGATCTTCAGGTCTCCCGCCAAGGACCTTATCATCCTTATCCTGTCGGGTCTTGTTGCCGGTGCTATGAACCCTGCGACCCCGGCCCTTACTCCCATCAATGTCATCTCCTCTGCGTGCTTAGCGGTGAAAGTCACGCCGCCTGGGTGGCTCATCTCCGTTACTGCGAATATTTCCGCATTGCCGGCCGCATCTACCGCTTCCTTGAGGGAATCCTCCCCGGTGAATGCATGTACTATTACTCCTGAGGCCCCTCTTGCAACTGAGCCTTCGACGATCAGCCTTACCGTGTTAGGGATGTCCGCCACCTTGAAATCACATATGACATCGGAGAACTCCGAAAGACGGGTTATCATCTCAGGACCCGCAGAAAGTACCAGCGGCCAGTTTATCTTGATAGCGTCGACGACATCGGATACTGACCTTGCTACATCCAATGCTTTGTTCGCATCGATCTCATCCAGCGCAAGTATCAGTCCTGTGTCCCTTCTCATGCGAATCTCTTAGCCTTCCAATGTTTATTAAGACATCGCATCATATGGTATATCGATACAATTGAGGAACTACGAATACGGATCGGCCTCCAACTGTCCCCTTCCCAAAGGATGCGAACATTGTGTCAATGGATCGAAGATGGTCCTGCTGATAACAGGCATATGCGGCACAGACTGTTTCTATTGCCCAATATCCCCCGAGAAGAAGGGAAAGGATGTCATCTATGCGAATGAGAGAAGGATCACACAGCTGAGAGAAGCATTGGAAGAGGCCGAATCCATGGATGCCACTGGAACAGGAATAACCGGTGGGGATCCCCTTATCATGATGGACCGTACGGTAGAGGCGATAAGGATGCTGAAAGAACATTTCGGTAAGGAGCATCATATCCACCTATACACATCGATGGTCGACCCGGAGAAGGCACTTGCACTTTACGAAGCTGGTCTGGATGAGATTAGGTTCCACCCTCCCATGTCCCAATGGGAAAGTTTTGACACAGATGGATTGAGAAGTATCATTGAAGGAACTGGAATGGATGTCGGCCTAGAGGTGCCCGCAATATCTGGATACGAGAAGGAACTTGAGGGGTTGGTACTCTCTGTCAATGATGCCGGCATCGGTTTCATCAACATAAACGAGTTCGAATTCTCTGAGAGCAACTGGAACATGATGGAGGATCGTGGATTCAGGATAAAGGATGAACTCTCATCCGCGATACATGGCTCCGAGGAGATGGCCCTGGACCTTATGATAAAATACCCAGATATCCCGATACACTTCTGTTCATCCACATTCAAGGACGGTGTCCAGCTTAGGAACAGACTCATAAGGAGGGCCAATGTGACGGCCAAGGAATATGAGGTAATAACCGAGGACGGCACCATATTGAAGGGTGTTGTATACGCAGATGACCTTGATGATATGCATTCGCTCCTGATGTCAAAGTACAGGGTCCCGTCTCATCTTATCTGGATCAACAGGGATCTCGGCAGAGTGGAGATCGCCCCGTGGGTGCTTGAAAGGATCTCTAAGAAACTCTGTTCTCCCTGCTACATAGTCGAGGAATACCCTACATCGGACAGAATGGAAGTTGAGCGTATACCGCTTAAAAGTAAAAAGTAAAGGTATTTTTAAAGGGTTTCTCACACCGGATGGGGGAGATATCAGTCAACGCTTATGCTCTGGATCTCGTGATGTCTGTTCACGATGTCCCTTGCTATACGCAGATTCTTTCCGGCCTTTCCGATCGCGCGTCCCTTGAGCTTGGGATCCACCGTGATCGTGGCGTGGGTTATATTCCCGCGTTGTTCGATAACGACCTTTTGAGGATTGTAAATATGGAAAACATTCTTTACGAACTGCTCAGGATCCTCAGAGTACTCTACGACCTGGATGTTCTTCCCGGTCTTGTCCTTGAGCTTTATCATGTGTTCCCCTTTCTTTCCTACGGCGATGTTCCCCTGTCCTTTCTCCACCACGAACACCAACTTATCATCGGCATCCATGCAGTCGATCGGGCTAGCTTTCGTTATGGCTGAGAACAGCGCTATGTATCTGAGGGTATCCTCATTTAGTACGATATCCGTCGACATAGAACTCACAACGTTAAGATGTTAGAAGAACCCTTATCGATGACCGCCAGTGCGGACACTGAGAAAGGCTTTCCGCAGAGGGCGCCCAACTCCATGTTGTTACCCTCGTAAACGTGCACTTTCACATCGATGTCCCCGGTCAGCATCTCGCTGGGGCAGTTCCTGGACAGGATGACCATCTGCGCCTTTCCTGTCTTTATCGCTTTCTCTGTCTGATCGACCCCGAACTCCACCTTGCCGGTGGTGATCGCGGCCTTCAATGCTCTGCTTATATCTACTTTCTCGCTCATTCATTCTCCCCCTTCTTGGGTGTGTAAATAAGGTTCACTGCACCGGTACCTAGCGTTACCGGCTGTCCTACTATGATGTTTTCAGTCACTCCTTCCAAGTGATCGACCTCTCCGACCATGGCCGCATGCAATAGATGCGCGGCAGTGATCTCGAAGGCCGCCCTTGCAAGGACGGATGACTTCTTTCCGGATACTCCGTGTCTTCCTATGGCCTTCACCTGACCATCGTTGGTCATGAGGTCGGCCACGAGCATGATATGTCTGATATCGACATCCAGACCTGCTTCTCCCAGAGTTCCCATGGCCTCATGGATGATGGAGTTCCTTGCCGCCTCGATACCAAGAACGTCCGCGACCTCCAGTATACTGTTGGTCATGACCTTGTTGGCATTGACGCCTTCGATCTTCAACACCTCTTTGAGGTTGCTTCCCTCGGTGATGATCTTCCAGGATCCTCCGGCCTTGCTCAGAACTGCTCTCGCAACTCCGTCTATGCCTTTGATCTTGGCATTCCTTACGGCATCATACATCGTCTGCAATCTCTTGTATGACGGTTCATCCGCTGTTATCTCTATCTTGAAGTCCGCCTGTTTAACGAGACCGCGGACCGCCTTGACCTTGTTCAGCTTCTCGACTACATCCTCTATCTCCAGATTACGGACTGCCATCTTCCTGCTGTTCGGTGTGATGATCAGACGCATGTTGGTTATGTCCGTTTCAACTGAAGCTATGTCAAGGAGGGATGTGACCTCTATCTCTGATGCGACATGTCTTGCAACACTCTCGTCCTCTGCGGCTATACCCGTGAGGGGGATCTCCATGGAAGGAGTGCTTGGGACACGTCTGGCATCCACGATCTCGATCAACCTGGGAAGTCCCTGCGTAACGTTTATGTTAGCGACTCCCGCGTAGTGGAAGGTACGCATGTTCATCTGCGTACCGGGCTCACCCAGGGAGTGTGCCGCCATGACCCCAGTGGACTCATTCTTGTCCATCAGGTGGGAGGTGTACATCCTGTTCGCTGTTGCGATCAGTTTCTCGTACACTTCCTCCTCAAGTTCAGCGTTCTCAACGATGTTCGCTATGTCGGTGATTATCTTCATTGGAAGATAGACGCCTTGTTTCTCGACTATGCCCCTGAGCTTTATCTCGGCAGGAGTGAACACACGTTCGTGGAACACTTCCTCCATAGGCTCGATCTTCTGTTCCGGGACGACCTTCTTGGTCTTCGTTCCGGAGGATGAACGTGCGGCACGCTTTCCGATCTTCGAGATGGTGGCCTCCGCCTCTTCTTCCGACAGACCTAGATCGACCAGTTCCTCGACCGGAGCATCCGATATGGATCCCAGGGTGTTGTACTTCGTCAACAGGAGTTCTGCGACCTCTTCGCTTATGTCCCTGTTGATCAGTGCCTTTAGCGTATCTTTCTTTGCCAGATCACTCACCTCCTCCATCATAGTCGGTGTCAAGATCGTCGTAATCCTCGCTCTCCTCTTCCTCGGTGTACTCCATCTCATCCTTCTCTCTGGATCCGTAGTCATCGCCTACATCCAGATCGTCGATGTGGAGGAGTGAGTCCGCCTCATCACCAAGGACCTCTGCGAACAGATCGTCCAGATCTATGGCCTTTCCTCTGACCGTCCTTGACGGGTCCACCCCGTCCTCACCGTACATGAACTGTATGACAGTTCCGACAGTGTTCCTTACGGTGCCGTCGGATGTCAGTTTGAGATCCTCCAGAGCAGATACCAGTCTTCTCTGCATGTATCCTGACCTTGACGTCCTGACCGCGGTATCGACCAGCCCTTCCCTTCCTCCCATTGCGTGGAAGAAGAACTCTGTCGGGTTGAGACCAGTTTTGTATGAATTCGAGCAGAATCCTCTTGCGTATGCTCCCAGATCACCTTTGTGGAAGTGGGGGAGGGTCCTATTCCAGTATCCTCTGGACAATCTCTCACCACGGACCGCCTGCTGTCCGACGCAACCTGCCATCTGTGACAGGTTAAGCATCGAACCACGAGCACCGGACTTTGCCATTATAACAGCCGGATTCGAAAGACCCAGATGTTTCCCTGCAACACGTCCTGCCTCGTCACGGGCCTGTCCGAGAACTTTCATGACCTCCACCTCCAACGTCTCCCTGAGGGAACGTCCAGGCATCTGGTCCAGTGTACCGTCCTGATATGATTCCACGAGTTCGGACACTTTGTTGATACATTCTTGGTTGTAGTTCGCGATCTGCAATGCCGCTTCCTCGGGTATGTCCTCATCACCTATACCGGTGCTGAAACCATGGTTCATTATCGCTCCCAAAGCAAGCCTGGTCACCTCATTGATGAACCTTGCCGCTCTGTCGGATCCATAATCACGAGCTATCCTGTCGAGGACCTTTCCCTTGCTGTTACCGATACCTTTGGCATCGATGGTACCGCAGAGGAGTTGTCCGTTGCGTATCTTGACATATGCATCGTACGGACAGTTCTCCTTGGTACATACGTCACAGTTCTGACATATATTGGCCTTGAAGGTGGTCCTGAAATCATCCGGCAGGACTATTGAGAACAACTGCTTTCCTGTCCAGTATTCCTTGCCCTCATCATCGATCATGGGTTCCGGGATCTCTATGTCCGGAAGTTTCGAGAGGATGTTCATCGCCTCGAAACTGTCGAATCTGGGATTCTCGTGTGTCAGGAAGTATGCTCCCGTTATGTGATCGTGGATGGCACCGATTATAGGTCCGCCGTATCTCGGCGAGAGGATGTTCTCCTGGACCTGCATGAGTATGCGTGCCTCGGCACGTGCCTCGTCCGATTGCAGGACATGAAGATTCATCTCATCACCATCGAAATCAGCGTTGTACGGGGGACAGTCGCAGAGGTTGAATCTGAACGTCTTCCCGTCCATTATCCTTACGCGGTGCGCCATCATGGACATCCTGTGGAGTGAGGGCTGCCTGTTGAATAGGACCACATCCCCATCCATGAGCTGTCTCTCGATAGTGTAATCGATGTCTATGTTCTCTGCCACCTCTTCCGCGTTGCGTTCGGTGACCCTTATCCTTCTTCCGTCGGATCTGATGACGTAGTTCACACCGGGAAGATACCCTTTGTCCATTGGCGGCTCGGGTCCGCGGGCGACCATCTCCTTGAGTTTCTCGATGTTGTGCTCGTTCACATGCACCGGAACTGTCAGTTCCCTTGCGGCCCTGTCAGGGACCCCGACCTCGTTTATAGAGAGCAGTGGGTCCGGCGATATGACCGTACGGGCAGAGAAGTTAACACGCTTACCGGAAAGGTTGGATCTGAAACGTCCTTCCTTTCCCTTAAGCCTCTGTGCCAGTGTCTTGAGCGGACGTCCGGACCTGTGCCTTGCGGGCGGTATCCCGGATGTCTGGTTATCGAAGTATGTGGTTACGTGATACTGCAGAAGTTCCCAAAGGTCCTCGACGATCAACTGCGGCGCACCTGCGTCACGGTTCTCTCTCAACCTCTGGTTGATCCTGAGTACATCCACAAGCTTGTGTGTTAGATCATCCTCCGATCTGTCTCCGGAATCGAGTGTGATCGACGGCCTTACGGTAACAGGAGGAACAGCGAGTGCTGTGAGCACCATCCACTCCGGCCTGCATGTTGCAGGGTCCATTCCGAGGGTCTTGAGATCCTCGTCGGATATGCGCTCGAGTCTCTCACGCACCTCCTTGGGAGTTAGTTTGTGGTTATCGTCCACTTCCCTGAAGGTTGTGGGCTTGTCGAGTTTGATCTTTATCTGTTCCTCTCCGCAGTAAGGACATATCCCTTTTGTGGATGCATCCTTTGCGGTCTCCTTGGAGAAGTTCTTCAGATCGATGGTTCCTCCTCCGAGGTCCTTCATGTCCGACATGTCGCCCCTGCGGGTGTCGATCTGTTCTGCTGTTAGCATGATCCTTCCGCACTTGCGGCAGGTACTCTCGAGCATCAGTTTTATGTCCTTTATGAAACCGACGTGTATCACAGGCATAGCGAGATCGATGTGCCCGAAGTGTCCGGGACATTCATCCACCTTGCAGCCGCATGTCTTGCATCTGAGTCCGGGTTCGATGACTCCCATGTGGGGGTCCATCAATCCCATCTCGATCGGGTAACCTTCGTCATCGTAGGTATCCGCCGTGATGATCTTCGTGGCGGACATCCTCCTGATCTCATCCGGTGATACGCATGAGAACTTTATCGATCCTATCCTCTTCGTTATTCCGCGCATCATGTCAGGTCCTCCAGTTGAAGTCTCATGGCAACACCAAGTGACAGAAGCTCATCCATCAGTAGTTTGAATGCGTATGACGTCTGAACGAGGTATATGCTCGAGTTGTTCTTACATACCGGACAGTACAACGATCCGTGTCTGTCCATTATTGCGATATGGCCGCATGTCGGGTTTCCGCAGATGTACTGCTGTGTTCCGTCTGACTCATCGAGCAGACGGTCCTTGATGACCATCGCTGCACCGTGACCGATAAGACAGTCACGCTCCATCTCACCGAATCTGAGACCTCCCTGTCTGGAACGTCCCTCGGTGGGCTGTCTTGTGAGTATCTGAACGGGTCCTCTCGAACGCACGTGCATCTTACCGCTTACCATGTGGTGCAGTTTCTCATAGAAGATCACACCTGTGTAAACTTCAGTTTGTATCATCCTTCCCGTCTTACCGTCGTACATGCACTCCTTTCCGTGCATTCCCAATCCGTTCTTGACGAGAGCATCACGGATGGCGCCTTCCCTCTCTCCGGAGAATGCCGTTCCGTCGATTATCCTGCCTTCCATCGCACCGACCTTTCCGGCTATCATCTCAAGGACGTGGCCAATGGTCATACGCGACGGGATACCGTGCGGGTTGACAACGAGGTCTGGAGTCACGCCTTCCGCTGTGAAAGGCATGTCGCACTGATCAACGAGCCTTCCGACGACACCTTTCTGTCCGAATCTTGAACAGAACTTGTCGCCGAGCTCAGGTATCCTCTCATCCCTTACCTTGACACGAACGAGCCTGGATCCGTTCTCCGATTCCGTTACCATGACGGAATCCACGAATCCTCTCTCTCCCGGCCTTACGGTGACAGATGTCTCCCTTCTTTTCTGAGGGGTCAGGAAATCCGTCTCCTCCTCAAGGAATCTGGGCGGGGATGTCTTTCCGATAAGGACATCACTTCCCGTCACTTCCGATTCAGGCGATATGAGGCCGTCCTCTCCCAATGATGCATATGCGAAGTCGGCACGCGCTCCCATTATGTCCGGTGAAGGTATCTCGAAATGATCCTCCTGTCCTCCGGGGTAGCGGCGTTCCTCTGCACGATATGATCTGAGGAATGATGATCTTCCGAGACCTCTTTGAACGGAGCTCTTGTTCATGACAAGTGCATCCTCTATGTTGTATCCATGGTATGACAGTACGGCAACACAGAAGTTCTGTCCTGCCGGTCTGTGGTTGTATCCCATGAAATCCATTGTCTGGGTCTGTACCATCGGAACCTCGGGGTAGTGCATTATGTGCCCCCTTGTATCAGGTCTGATACGATAGTTGGCCGCAGGAATACCCAATGCCTGTTTTGCCATTCCCGCACCCATAGTTACACGGGGTGCCGAGTTGTGTTCCGGGTACGGAACGATACCGGATGCCACACCGAGTATGACCATCGGGTCGATCTCCATGTGTGTGTGCTCCTTCGTGATCTTTGAAGGTACCGTGATGTTGTCACCGCACCACTTGCAATTGAGGACTGGGTCCTCATCCTGTCCCGGATTCATCCAGTCAACATCTGTGGGGGAAAGGGCATGATCGCAGCACTCGCATCTCTTCGGGACATCATAAGCGTCCACAAGGACGAGTGCGTCCTCCTCTTCCTCTGCATCCACCCACTCGATTATACCCTCGCGGAACAGATCGTTCCATGATACCTTTCCGTCGCGGATGCCTTCCACGTGCTTCCTGGTTATCATGGTCCTTCCGTCCTTGAGGATCATGAGCGGGCGTCTGAGACGTCCCTCATCACAGTTGATGATGACCTCTTTCATCTCTTCGTCGAATCTTATGTTTATGCCGTGTGACAGGAGGCCGTATCTTCTGCGGTCCCTTATCTCGGCCACCAGTTTATCGGCGTCCCTGTGGGTACCTACGAGGTCTCCGTTCACGTACACCCTGGTCCCATCGTCCTTGACGGACCCGAGACCGAGTTCCTTCAGCATCCATTTGATGTCCGATTCGGGGTATCCCTCTGAGACATCTATGATCAACGCTGCATTCTTAACCAGACCGCAGTTCTGTCCTTCGGGTGTTTCCGAGGGACAGAGTCTTCCCCACTGAGTGGGGTGGAGGTCACGGGCCTCGAAGTGAGGCTGACTCCTTGTGAGTGACGATGTCACTCTTCTAAGGTGTGACATCGCAGACATGTTGGATGTCCTGTCAAGAAGCTGGGACACTCCTGCCCTTCCGCCGACCCAGTTACCTGTTGCCAATGCGTGAAGGAGTTTGTGCGTCAGGAGGTCGGGCCTGATGGAGGAAGAGATATTGAATTCGCTCTTCTTCCTTCCCCAGTTCCTCTCCAACTGATATTTGAGATCCTTCATGAGGCTGCTGAAACTTGTCCTGAAGAGATCCTCCATGAGGTCCCCTGACAACTTCAGTCTCTTGTTGGCGTAGTGGTCCTTGTCATCCTCCTTCCTCTTCTTGAGTGACAACTCAAGAACGGAGCGGGCTATACGTCCAAGGAATATCGCCTTCTTCATACGGTCGGCCTCGGTGTCTCCGAGATGCGGGAGAAGTGAACGATCAAGGATGCTCTCGACCTTCTTTGTCCTGTACTCCTTTGCCTGTCCTGCGGCGAAGTTCCTCTCCAGGAAGAGTATCGCATCCTCTTTGGTGTGGTAACCGTTCGGAGGATAGTTCTTCTTGTCAAGGGAGTTCTCGATGTTGGCGTAGACTATGTTGGCCATTGCCTCGTCCGAGACTATGGTATCATAGATCTCGGCATCGGATTCCATTCCGAGTGCTTTCATCAAAGCTATCAGAGGTATCGAACCGGATGCTACCGGAACGGATACCATTACCATTCCGTCCTTCTTCTTCTCCACAAGTGTCAAGGCGCGGTATCCGTCCTTCTGGGAGAACACCTTTGCGATCTCCACTGCGGATCCGTACTTCTCGTTGTATTCGACCATGACCCTGTTGGGTGCCAGGTCCTCCAATGTTATCAGGACCCTCTCGGTACCTCCGATGATGAAGTATCCTCCGGGCTCCCTGGGGTCCTCTCTCTGTCTGACCAATTCCTGGCCGTACTCATCTTCCGACAGTTTGCGGTCGAGATTGTGTTCCAGTACACTCTTGTTCAGGTTGCATCCGCTTGATTTGACCATCATCGGAAGGTCTCCGACGTGCACCCATTTCTCTCCCTCTGACATATCCTTCTCGATGCCGTCCTCGTAGACCTCGAATCTTACGAATACGGGAGACATGTAATTGAGATTCCTCAATCTGGCCTCCATCGGAGTAAGTTCATGACTGTATCCGTTGGCCTCCATTGTCTTAGGCGGGTCTATCCTGATGGTGGGCTTTGCCTGAGGGTCGATGTTCCCATTCTCGTCCCTCTTCCTCCCAATCCTTATCTCGATGTTCCTGCCGCCTGTGCGTTCCGGATCAAGCTTAATGACCCCACGCTCAGCATCATCCGTCGGAACCCTGATATCATCCACGATCTTCTGCATCCTGCTGCTGGGATTGCTGCCGGATGCTAGGAAGTCATCGAAAGATGCTATGTGATGGTTCACGATGTTCTTCTCTGCAAAATATAATTTAACCAAGTCCCTCAAAACATCACCCTTTGGTCACGAGCCTATAGGCTACGAACTCCTGCGCTGTTTCGCTTTTTCTGACGATCTTTACGACGCGCCCCTCTGCAATGGGTCCGTGGATGGTCTCCAGCACCCTGATGCCTGCGTCGTTGTTCCTTATCTTCGGAAGCTGATCGCGCGTCATCCCCATTTCCTTGAGAATGTTATCAGCCTCTTCCTCAGACAAGAGATGGTGCTCAGGCACGAGGTCGTGCTTGAGTACATTGAATGAGATATTTTCTGTTGCCAAATGTTCACCTGCCAGTAATAATGCCCCGCTCCCGGTCAGCGGGAAACCCGTTTAAGAAATACGCTTCTGTCATTCCTTTCCTCATACTTGATCTGCCGTTGATCGCTCATGAAGATTCTCAGCGGGCCTGAAGGGATTCGAACCCTTGACCACCTGATTAAAAGTCAGATGCTCTACCTAGCTGAGCTACAGGCCCATAGATATCTTAAAGCTTGTAATGCGGAAGGAACCCTTCATTGTATATAATACCTCTTAGAGATAGGAAAGAGGATTAGGAGGCAAACGCTCATATCTCTGTATTCGCCCCGTCGCACGGGCCCAAATCTCCCCAATTCATATGAAAGGAAAGTGGTGGGCCCAGCCGGATTCGAACCAGCGACCACCTGGTTATGAGCCAGGCGCTCTACCTGTCTAAGCTATGAGCCCTTTTGTAATAAGGGAGTATGGCGCCGTCGCACGGGCTCGAACCGTGGACCTTGTGATTAACAGTCACACGCTCTACCAACTGAGCTACGACGGCCTGTGGAACAAGCGAAAGGTTGACGGATATTAAATGGTTACGTTAATCCTTGGCCTCGGATCTTATGGATTCTATGTGTTCGATAAGCCCATTGAACCTGTCAGGAAGACTTTCCATGAACTCATCGTACCTTTCCGATACCATAGCACCTTCATTGGTGGCTATTATCAGACCATCCTTCTCCAGAAGTCTCAGGGAATAACGTACCTTGTGTTTCGGTATGTTCAATGCCTCGGATAATCTGATTATACCGATCGGCTGCAGCTCTTTGGTGACCTTGAGCATCTCAATATGTCTCTCTATAAGATCGATCTCCTCTTTGGCACGATCGAACATAGAGGTCTCTTCCGCCATGAAATAAGATATCCTTGATTGTAATTAATCATACTGTCCGATCAAGGATGCGTATGGGTCCCTAGAAAGGAAAATGCGTCGCTTTCAGCGACCGTACCACTTCTGTTTTCCCCACTTGTTGTAGTTCTTCCAGTATCCCTGTATGAATGAACCGCAACAATCCAGTGCTTTCTTCTCAGCGTCAGGTCCGCGGTGGGTCTTGTAGCAGTTGAGGCACTGCCATCTTAGTTCGAGAGGCTTCTCTTTTGCCATTGGGACCTGATTAACACATCCATTAATAAATCTTGGCTATCCTTCCTATATAAGAAATGACCGATTTACCAAGCAACCGTTATATAGTTTTCTCACCATTAGGAAAAATCTTATGAACAGGATTAAGGTCATTAACGAGCCATCAGAACTTGTTCCGATGCTCCGATCTGTAGATACGCCAGTGAAAAGAGACGTACTCAAAGAGGTGACCTTAGAGTGGAAGACCGCCGACGATATCGAAAAGAAATTCGGTCCGGAGGGCAGGGATGCCATAATCTTCTTTGAGAAGATGAAGCTTGTTGAGACCAGATGGCTTTCCGTCAATGGTGGATACCCTGAGAAATCCTACCACACATACTACACCTCCTTCAATATCAATGCACAATGGCCTGTCTATGAGATAAGCGATGTTCTCGCTGCCGCAATGATGAACGAAGAAGAGTACTCGGAGATAGAGAACAAGATACTTGCCGAAGTAGGCAAGGGCGGAAGGTTCTCCGGTGATGTCGCCGAAGCTCTGGGTCTTTCATCTACAATGTTAAAGAGCCTCGTCAGGAGATCCGTTAAGATGGATTACAGGGGCCACAGGATCGAACTTATCAGAGAAGAGTAAGATGCCTGATATCTGGATACTGAGGATCGGTCACCGCCCCCAGAGAGATAAGCGGGTGACCACACATGTTGCATTATCATCCCGCGCACTTGGTGCGTGCGGCATATATGTTGATACAGAGGACAGGACCCTGGAGGAGAACATCAACAGCGTTGTCGGAAGATTCGGGGGGGATTACCGAATAAGGACCGGCGTCTCGACCAAGAAGATGCTGAAGGATTTTGACGGAGTCGTTGTCCACCTCACCATGTACGGGCAAAGGGTGGATGAGGCCATGCCTCAGATACCTAAGGATAAGGATATGATGATAGTCGTTGGTGCAGAGAAGGTACCGCCTGAAGTGTATCAGGCAGCAGACTTCAACATATCTGTCGGAAATCAGCCTCACTCCGAAATAGCTGCATTGGCGATATTCCTTGACAGATATACAGAAGGAAAAGCACTATACGAGGACCGCAACGGTAAGATGACCGTGATACCGAACGAAAGGGGGAAGACAGTTGTCGAAAGGGATCCCTGATAGTTCGGAATGCATTTCGATGCTCCGCGATGCCGGTTGCAAGAAGAGGGTCATCGTCCATTGTTGCACAGTGGGTGCTGTAGCAGAGGAGATGCTCAACGGGATCAAGGATGCCGATAGGGATCTGGTGATCGCAGGCGCATTGCTGCATGACATAGGAAGGTCAATCGATAACGGGATCGCCCATGCGAACATCGGAAGCGGGATCCTGGAGAAGATGGGAGTGTCAGAGGAGATAATGGAGATCGTCAGAAAGCACACGGGTGCAGGTCTTGACGATGCGGACGTCATGGATATGGGACTGCCTCCAGGGGACTACATGCCCAGAACACTCGAGGAGAAGATCGTCGCCCATTCGGATAACCTTGTCAGCGACAATAGGGTGGTAGGTCACACCCATTCTGTTGAGAAACTCAGGAACAAAGGTGCTTTGAGGGGTGCGGAAAGAATGGAGAAACTACACTGGGAACTCTCGAAACTCTACGGGATGGATCTGGACGTCATACCTGAGATAATAGGGGAGTATCCGGATCTTAAACGATTCTTAAACTGAGTCGGGCCCGATCATCTCTTCAGGGAATCTGCTCAGTATTACGACATCCCCTATGCTTTGTATCCATCTGAATGGGATATTTATCGATGTGTTCTCCTTTACAAGGACAGGATTGGCATCAGCGACGAACAATCCGTCCGCCCTCATGTTGGGGATGTCCAATAACACCTCGTCCACGATCCCTACGAAGATACCCTTCGGAGTGTATATCTCCAGGCCCTTGATGTTATCCAGACTTTCAAGCATTGTGCATGATCCCTTCCCAGTGATATCTGTGTATGTTTCCTTTGTTAAATATACCTTCCAAACATCAATTCGATAACTGCGGTGTGACCCGGACCCATGCATATTGTGTACGGGGATCAGTATGAAGCAAGGACGTTCGACCTATGTATATTCACAATAAATCACTGATTTGGGCCTGACCCGATAATCTGTTCACGCTAAACTTATTTAACCACACATAATAATGTTGGAACATATCAGGTGAATGAAATGGTAACGGAACTCACTGACAATAATTTCGATAAATTCGTCGAGGATAACAAGATAGCGATAATAGACTGTTGGGCGCCTTGGTGCGGACCATGCAGGAGGATGACCCCGATAATGGAGGAACTTTCGACCGAGCTTGAAGGCAAGGTCGGTGTTGCAAAACTGAATGTTGACGAGAACAACGGCATCTCTGTAAGATTCGGTATAAGGGCCATACCCACGCTTCTGATATTCAAGGACGGCGTCCTTGCAGAGACCTTGGTAGGGCTAAGGGGCAAAGAGGACATAATCGAATACATTGACACGATGTAAGATGGATGCGGACGTAGTCATAATTGGTTGTGGGCCATCAGGTCTGCAGGCCGGTATACATGCTTCAAGGAAGAAAGTGAACACTGTATTGATCGGGAAGCCGACCAACAGTGCACTTTACAGCGCACACGTCGAGAACTACTTCGGTGCCGAAGGCAAGAACAACGGTGCCGCTCTCTTGGAAACAGGGATGAAGCAGGCCTTATCCTTCGGCTGCACACACATCGAGCAGAATGTGATTGAGGCGGTCCCCAACGGAAATGGGTTCAAGATCACCGTGGAATCCGGACAGGAGATAGAATGTAAGGCCGTGGTCCTTGCGACCGGTACCTCCCGTATGAAACTGAACATACCAGGAGAGAAGGAATTCCTGGGAAAGGGAGTTAGCTACTGTGCGGAATGCGATTGCAATTTCTACAAAGGGATGAAGGTCGCGATCATAGGTGATGAATCCGAGGCCGCAATGTCTGCGGAGCTCATGACACAGTATGCATCCGAGGTCTTCTGGATAAGCAACAACATATCCACAGATGAAGGATTGATGAAGAAAGCTGTCGATGCAGGGGTCAGCATACTATCGACAAGGCCTACCGAGATCAAAGGGGATGATGTCGTCAGATCCATTGTTCTCGAGAGCGGCGCAGAGGTAGAGGTGGATGGTGTGTTCATCGAGCTCGGAGGAAGATCGTCCTCGGACATAGCTATGGACCTGGGCATCATGCCGGAGGCTGATGACAGTGTCAAAGTGGACGAATCCGGCGAGACATCGGTCAAAGGTATATTCGCCTGCGGCGATGTTACCGGCGGACCCCTGCAGTTGGCCAAGGCGGTCGGAGATGGCGCCAAAGCTGGACTCAGTGCTGCGGATTATGTAAAGATGATAACATGACCGTTGAGGACCTGATCGCAAGTATGCTCAGGGAGGAGGGGGGATTCCAGAAGGCCTTCCGAAATATACTCGATGAAGAATTGGAGATGTCCCTTAGCGAGTTCTGTTCCATATCGGGGATATCGCAAAGCACAATGTACAAGATCCTTGAGGAGAAACGAGAGCCTAATCTCCGTACCATACGGCAGATAATACATGCCCTCAATATCATGAATCAGACCGGCAACGACAACTTCGTTGCAGTGATCGCATCATCAACATTCATGGAATCCTTACCCCGGACAATGGATGTGGACGGCAGGACGATCACCATCAAGGAATATACCATTTCGACAGTTGAGGATGCGATAATAGCTGCGGTGAGGGCAGAGAGGGATGGGGCATTGGCAATTGTATGTGCACCGATAATAGCACTTACCGTTGAGAAGATAATCAGGATCCCGGTATCTCCCGTGATGCCTCTGGGAAGTGTTCTTAAGGCCCTAGACGTCATTAAAGGTCTGGTCTGAACAAATTAAAATACCAGCTTAACTATAGATTGACCGTAGCAGGGAGATGTTACACTGTTCGAACTTCAAGTCGTAAGCAACACCCCAATGAATGCAGTGATGGACAAGGACATCGTTGCAGAGACCTTTCTTGTACAGATAGGATACATACCCAAAGGGTATGATCCCAAGACATCTGCGACAAGCGTCAGGGACAGCGTACCATACAGACTTTTCATGGAATTCTTCATGAAGAATGCCAGCAAGGCATGGGCAGTGGAGGAATTGGCAGCTCTCCTAGACACAACGAAACCTACGATCTATCGTCATATCAACAAATTGAAATCCATGGATCTTTTGGAAAGCATCGATGTAGAGTTCGATGGGGCAATGAGGAAAGGATACCGTATAAGATACGGTGACCTTGCAAAGGCGTGGAGCTTCACCGAGGCAAATGTCAACATGGCCATGGAGAACTACAAACGAACAGTGTCCCACTTCCAATCCCTGGCGAGGGAAGAGAACGAATGATCCGCAACACAAAGGACCCGCTCTCAGAATTAAGCCTTCGTATCATATCCTTGATCAAGAGCGGAGATATCAAGGACCGTGACCAGCTCCAGAGATGCAAGATAACACTCTGCAACGAATTCCATCTTACGGATGTACCTCCGAATTCAAGGATACTCCAGGAGGTGGAGGAAGAAGACCGAAAACTTCTGGAACCCTTTCTCATAAAGAAACCGATGCGCACAATGAGCGGTGTGGCGGTCGTTGCGGTCATGACCTCCCCCCATCCTTGCCCACACGGTAAATGCGCATATTGTCCGGGAGGTGTGGAGACCGGGTCCCCGCAATCATACACGGGAAAGGAGCCGGCTGCAAGACGTGCCGAAAGGAATGAGTTCGATCCCTATCTTCAGGTAAGGGATAGGATAGAACAGTTGACTGCCATAGGCCACAAGACCGACAAGATCGATCTGATAATAATGGGAGGTACATTCACTTCCAGGGACAGGGATTATCAGGAATGGTTCGTCAGAAGATGTCTTGACGGAATGAATGAAGAGGACTCCTCGAACTTGGAGGACGCACAGAGGAAGAATGAGACATCGGATCACAGATGCATCGGACTTACGGTCGAGACAAGACCGGATGTCTTTGGTGACGAACAGATAGAACTGACAATGGAGTTGGGTGCCACCAGGGTCGAGTTGGGAGTACAGATACTCGATGATGAGGTTCTTTCGATATCCAAAAGGGGACATGGCGTCAAAGAGATCATTGACTCCACCAGATCATGCAAGGAGCACGGATTGAAAGTATGCTACCATATCATGCCCGGGCTGCCGGGATCGGATCCCGAGAAGGACCTTGAATGTTTCAGGAGGGTGTTCGACGACCCGGATTTCCGTCCGGATATGTTGAAATTCTATCCGACGCTCGTTGTCTCAGGAACCGAACTATATGATATGTGGATGAATGGAGAGTACACGCCGTACGATGTGGATACTGCTGTTGAACTCCTTTCCGAGATGAAATCAATTGTTCCTGAATATGCAAGGATCCAACGAATACAGAGGGACATACCTGCACCTCAGATAACAGCAGGCATTCTGAAAAGCAATATCAGACAGCTCGTACAGGACAATATGGCGGTCCAGGGAAGATCCTGCCGCTGCATAAGATGCAGGGAAGTGGGCCACACCGGACAGATCCTTGACGATCCGAACTCCGTAAAAAAGGATATAATGGAATATGAGGCAAGCGGCGGAACGGAGAGATTCATATCCTTGGAATACAAGGATTCATTGATCGGATATGTAAGACTCAGGACAGATCAGGGCGATACTGCCACGGTCAGGGAATTGAAGGTGTTCGGGAAGATCGCATCAATTGGTTCCGACGGAGAGGACTGGCAGCATAGAGGTTTCGGTAAGGAACTTATGGCGGAGGCAGAGGACCTTGCGATCAGGGACGGGAAGAGAAGGATCAGGATCACCAGCGGTATCGGAGTGAGAAAATACTATGAATCCCTGGGATACAGATTGGAAAGACCATATATGGTGAAGGATCTCAATTGATTATCAGACGGTCGCCGTCGATCCTTATCCTGTTCGTCTCAACGACTATCCTCCCATTCTCATCTATCCTATGGGCATCGTTCAGTACCTTACCGGATGTCGATATCAGAAGATATTTCAAAGAACCGTCCTCTGTATCAACTACCATATCCTCCAACACACCGACCGATCTGCCGGTTATGGTCTCTACTTCCTTTCCTATCAGTTCCTTGCTGAACATCCTTCCATCCATATCGCATCACCCATAGAACGGACTGTCATTCCAGCCTGTGCTGAGTTTCCTCATCTCCTTGCTGAGTGCCTCATATCTCTCGAACACGGACTCATCCACGGATGGTCCGACGAATCCCATGGCATTACTGAAATCCTCTCCTGTGACGAACTCCGCGGAGTTATCCCTGCGATATGCCAAGAGTCCCGCTTCCCTGCACAATGCAGCTATGTCAGCCCCGACATAGCCGTCCGTATCCTTTGCTATGTGATCTAGATCGACATCCTTCAGCGGCATTCTGGATGTGTGTACCTTCAATATGCTCTTACGCGCATTGATATCCGGTTTCCCGACCAATATCATACGGTCCATCCTTCCGGGCCTCAGGATGGCTGGGTCTATCATATCTGGACGGTTAGTGGCCGCCATTATCATTACCCTGTTCATGCTTTCGATGCCATCCATTGACGTCAGAAGCTGTGCCACCACTCTCTCCCATGCTTGGGAATCCCCTTCACCTCTTATCGGTGCAATGGAATCTATCTCATCAAAGAACACTATGCACGGGGCCATCTGCTTGGCCTTCTTGAATATCTTCCTTATTGCCTGTTCAGACTCTCCCATCCACTTGCTGGCGATCTCAGGCCCGCTTATCGATATGAAGTTCGCTCCGGATTCGTTCGCGACCGCCTTAGCTATCAGGGTCTTACCTGTTCCAGGAGGTCCATAGAGCAGGACGGCCTTTCCCGGATCTATCCCCAATCTTTCAAAGGACTTGTGCTCCTCGGTAGGGACGAACACCTCCTCGATCTCCCTTTTTATGTATTCCAGACCTCCGATGTCTTCCCATGTTATCTTCGGTATCTCTACGAAGACCTCCCTCATACCGCTTGGTTCAATGTCTGCCAACGCCTCTGCGAAATCAGGCATACAGACCTTCATGGTCTCAAGTGTGGATTGAGGGATCGGTTTATCGAGATCCAATTCGGATATACGTTTGCTAAGGCACTTCATTGCGGATTCTCTAGCAAGCGATGCCAGATCCGCACCTACGAATCCCTGGGTCATTGCAGCAAGTTCCTCTATCCTTACATCATCCGACAAAGGCATGTCCCTCGTATGGACCTCAAGGATATCCTTCCTTCCCGACCTGTTTGGAACGCCTATCTCGATCTCCCTGTCGAATCTTCCCGGCCTTCTCAGTGCGGGATCGATCGAGTCCTCCCTGTTTGTGGCACCGATGACTATCACATCCCCTCTGCCGCCCATTCCGTCCATTAGGGTTAGGAGTTGTGCGACCACTCTCCTCTCCACTTCCCCATAGGTCGAATCCCTGTTCGGAGCGATCGAATCTATCTCATCCAGAAATATTATGCTGGGTGCATTCTCCTCGGCATCCTCGAACACCTTCCTTAGCCTCTCTTCACTTTGACCGTAGTATCTTCCCATTATCTCTGGGCCGCGTATTGAATAGAACGATGCTCCGGATTCATTGGCAACGGCCTCGGCAATCAGGGTCTTGCCTGTTCCGGGAGGTCCGTACAGCAGTACGCCTTTGGGAGCCGATATCCCCATGCGGTCGAACAGTTCCGGATGTTTGAGAGGGAGTTCGATCATCTCCCTGATCCTTTGGAGTTCATCATCCAGACCTCCTATGTCATCATATGTGGTATGACCCAGACGTACCTCCGAATCCTTTCTTGCAGGTTCACTCTCCAGTATGATCTGGGTCTCCGGTCCCACGAGTACCGGCCCGCTCGGCATAGTGGACACGACATTGTATATCGTCCTGCTTCCCATCAATGCGATGTTGGGGATCATTATGTCTATACCCTTTATCAGCGGTCTGCCCACAAGACCGTTCCTGAAGATATTCTCGTAGCCTTCCTCGAATATCATCTTCTTCCCGTCGGATGAATCCGGACAAAGGGTCACCTTCTGCGCCAAAACCGGATCGCATTTCTGTATTCGGACCGTTTCATCGACACTCACTCCCGCACTTGTCCTCGTGGGTCCGTCTATCCTTATCAATTTCATTCCGTCGTCGCCGGGCTCACCCTTGAAGATCTTTGCGACCACGGTCCTTTTGCCGATGATCTCTATGACATCACCCAGATCCAATCCGAGATATCTTCTTGATTCGGCATCTATCCTCGCTCTGCCGTATCCTGCCTCGGATTGCCTCTTCGCCATTGCGACCTTAAGCTCAAGGTATTTACCCATTGTAATTCAGAATGTTCTTCAAGTTATTTCATTTGATTGTCTTATCGCCCATTGTTGGATGGAATGCATCCATATTGGCAAAAAGTATGATGAAAAAACAATGGTGGCACATCGGTTAACTCAAAGCCTTAATATAGGTGCGTGCGTTTTTCTTATTTTATCATGAAAGCCGCTAGAGAAAGCCCATTTTCGAAAATGAAAAGTGGCATGAAGATGATGAAGATGCCGCGTATCCAGCAGGAACTTACCGCTTGCCTGCAGTGCGGTTACTGCATCAGTGTATGTGAAGCTCACGACCAGACCCCGTGGGAGTCGGTGACACCCAGGGGGAAGATTTACTACCTAAACCAGCTCAGCAGCGCAGGAGGGGTCGACAAACTTCTGAACAGAGAGGTCAGTCTCAATCCCTACTTCGTAGATGCGATGTACAAGTGTACAGGATGCGGTAACTGCGAAGCAGTATGCCACGCCAACATACCCCTTGTCGAATTCTGGGAGACCGTAAGGAAATGGATGGTCGACGAAGGTGTCGGACCTATGCCCGCCCACAAGGGAATGGCCAAGAAGGTCGGAGAGGTGCACAACCCATACGGCGAACCGCCCTCAAAGAGAGGGGATTGGTGGCCCGAGGATGTTGAGAAAGCAGATGTTCCCGATGTAATGTTCTTCGCAGGATGTACGGGAGCGTACAGGCAGCAGACCCTGCCTCAGATGGGTGTACGCGTACTGTCAAGGGCCGGCGTATCAATGAACACGCTTGGACCTGAGGAGTGGTGCTGTTCATCACCTCTTCTTAGAACAGGAACACACAAATATTCACTTGAATGCGCAGAGAAGACGGTTGAAGGAGCGGACGGAATGGGTGCCAAGGACATGGTAATGACCTGTTCCGGTTGCTACAAGACGGTATCGACTGACTTCGGCAAATTCTATGCAAAGACAGGACAGAACGTCTATCACTTCTCACAGTACGTAGAGAAACTCATAGCGGACAGGAAACTTCCTCTGAATCACGAGTTCAAAGCAAAGGTCACCTACCACGATCCGTGCCACATGGGAAGGCACATGGGAGTGTTCGATGCACCCAGGAACGTTCTGAAGAAGATCAAGGGCATAGAACTTGTGGAGATGGACCGCACCAGGGAGAATTCCAGATGCTGCGGTGCAGGCGGCGGTTACAAGAGTCAATATAATGACATGGCGGTCAACATAGCAGCGGAGAGAATCAGGGATGCCGAAGAGACAGGCGCAGAGATACTGGTCACATGCTGTCCGTTCTGTGTGGTCAACCTCACACAGGGGGCCAAACAGATAGGCTCCAAGATAAAGATCATGGACCTCTCGGAGGTTCTTATGCATGTCACCGCACCGGTCGAGGATAAGACCGTGGAGGAAACAAAGCCCGAACCACCTCAGGCCAAGGCAGCAGAGCCCGCTTGTACTATCGAGGTCACGGTAGTGAAAGAGGAGGTCGTCATCATAGCCGAACCTCAATCACCTGTCCAACAGAAGGAAGGAAAGCCTGAGCCCGTCGAAGAGAAGAAGGTCGAGAAGCCAAAGGCGGCTGCCGTATCATCCGATAAAGAGGATGATGAAGAAGCAGGCGATGATGTCTGGACCGATAACTCGCCGGAAGCACTTGTCAGGAGGGCGGCTTGGAATAAGGGCCTTAGATGCAGAAGGGACTACGGAGAGCACAACATACCTGTGGCCTTTGTCAAACCGAAGGTCGCCGTATACATCCTGACCGAGGGGACTGTCGATGCAAAGACGAAAGCCTCTCTGGAAGAGGATGATTGGATCGTTCTCTCGTTCCTTGAGTCGGACATCACCGACGGAGAGGCACAGGCGCTGGACATAAGGACAGCCGTCAAAGAGAACCTGAAGACCCTCGGAAAGAAGAAGAGGAGATAAACCAATTTGCCGGGATCTCCCGGCACATTCATTTTTCATAATGTCATTTGATGGATTAAGTCAAGAACTCGTTTCGGTTCTGAACGAGAGGGGCATCATCAGTCCTACCGAACCGCAAAGGGATGTCATTCCAAGGATACTCAAGGGCGACCATGTACTTCTGGTCGCTCCCACAGGGATCGGAAAGACCGAAGCTGCAATGCTCCCAATATTCGATTCTATATTCAGGAGCAAAGGCAAGGGCGGATTCAGATGTTTGTACATCACTCCCTTGAGGGCACTTAACCGTGATATGCTCAAAAGAATGGAGGACTACGGAAATGCATTGGACATATCCGTTGGTGTAAGGCACGGCGATACCACACAAGCGGAAAGGAACAAACAATCCCAGAAAGCACCTGAGGTGCTGATCACAACTCCGGAGACACTACAGGTGCTTTTCACAGGTAAGAGGCTGAGAGAACATCTGAAGAATGTGGAATGGGTGGTCGTCGATGAGATACATGAACTCTCCAGCACGGAAAGGGGTGCGCAGCTCAGCGTTGCCCTTGAGAGACTGGTAGAGATAGCGGGAGAGTATCAGAGGATAGGATTGTCAGCCACAGTGGGTGATGTTCAGGATGTCAAGGAATTCCTTTCTGGGGTCAACAGGAATGTCATCTTGTGCAAACATGATACACATAGGGAATTCGATATTGTTGTCGAATGTCCGGTGCCAGACGAGAACGATTCCATACTTCAGGACAGACTGCAAAGCGACCCTGATATCCTGGCCGTCATGAAGAGGGCAAGACAGCTGATCGAGAGAAGCAGATCGACATTGCTGTTCGTGAATACCAGGGAGACGGCAGAATGGCTTGCGGCAAGATATCATCTCTGGGATGAGGATTTTTCGATAGACGTACATCACGGATCCCTTTCGAAGGAGAACAGGATGGACATCGAGGATAAATTCAAGGCAGGGGATCTGAAAGCGGTCATAGCGACATCATCCCTTGAACTGGGAATCGACATAGGATCCGCAGACCTGGTCATACAATATAATTCACCGAGAGAGGTATCCAGGATGATACAGCGTGCCGGTCGTGCAGGTCACAGAATAGGAGAGGTCATAAGATCAGTGATACTTGCTACCGCACCGGATGAGGTCGCTGAGGCACTGGTAATAGCGAGGAGGAGCGATGCCAAGGAGCTGGAGTATTTCAGAGGAAGGGATAACCCGTTCACGGTCCTTGCCAATCAACTTATTGCAATGACCATGAGCGGTCGCACCGACAGGGACCTGGCATACAAGATATTCAGACGCTCCAATGCATTCAAGACATTGCCCCGTTCTGATATGGATGCAGTACTGGAACAACTGAAATCGATAAAGATGATCTTCGAGGATGACAACGGGTTCAGACGTTCCAGGAAAGGGATGCAGTACTTCTACGACAATATATCCATGATACCTGATGAGAGAACATATCTCATAAGGGACATCAGCACAAGAGGCATAGTCGGCACTTTGGACGAGAGTTTCGTTGCATCATTCGCCGAACCCTACGCAATGTTCATCGCCAAAGGCAGAACTTGGAGGATCGTGGAGATGAGAGAGGACGAACTCCTTGTCGAGGAGGCAAGGGATGTGGGATCAGTACCATCCTGGGCAGGTTCCGATATACCTGTGCCGTTCGAGGTTGCGATGGAGGTCGGCAGGATGCGTCGCAAGATGAATCTCGAGAAATACCCTGGTGATGAGAGCTGTTACAAAAGAGTAAGGGAGTACGTAACAGCTCAGAAGGAAAGATGGCCGATCCCTTCCGACAAGACCATCACCTTGGAAACAGGGGACAGACTGGCCATCGTGAACTGTTGTTTCGGAAGCAGGGTCAACGAGACCCTGGGAAAGATATACTCAGCATTGATAACCGCCAGATTGGGTGAGAGCATCGGTGTTTCGACCGATGCATACCGCATAATACTTGAACTTCCTAGGAACGTTGACAAACGGATACTGGAAGATACATTCAGATCGATAAGACCAGGGACGATCGAAGCACTTGCGAGGATAACCATACTTAACTCGACCTACCTGAAATGGAGATTCGTCCACGTAGCAAAGAAGTTCGGCATAATCGAGAAAGGGGCAGACCACCGTTTCATCAACTTCAACAGGTTGTTCGATCTGCATAAGGATACTCCTGCCTATGACGAGGCTGTGAACATGGTCCTTTGGGAGGACCTCGACATAAAGAACACCGAACTGGTCGTGAAGATGATCTCAGAAGGCAACATAGCATTGGAGATGTGCGGTATATCACACATCGGTCTTGAGGGGATAGTTAGATCGAAAGAGCTCATGCAGCCGGTCCGTGCCGACCATTCGATACTGATGGCATTGAAGAAGAGACTCGAGGACGAGGTCCTTTACGCTTCGTGCCTGAACTGTTTGAACCAATGGAGGGTCAGAGTTGCGGATGCTCCGAACAGATTCATCTGTCCAAAATGCGGGGGGAACATGATCGCCCTTCTGAAAGGATATGAGAGAGAAAGCATCAAGAGCATAAGGATCAAGGATAGGAACGAACAGGAGAAGAAGGATGCACTCAGAGTATCTAGGAACGCCAATCTTGTTAATGAACACGGAAAAAGAGCGGCGATAGTGCTTGCAGGCAGGGGCATCGGTCCCGACAGCGCATCCAGGATCCTTAGGAGCATGCATGTCGATGAGGATGATTTCCTCAGGGATATCATGAACGCAGAGATACTTTACGCAAAGAACAAAAGATTCTGGGACTGATCAGAAGTTACTGCCTTTGGAAGCAAACTCGGTCTTCTTCTCTTCCTCTTTGAAATCCTTGAGCGGGACATTGCGTGAAGCAAGGAACCCCTTTGATATTATGTAGACCTCGGACGAAGTTTCCCTGGATGCGGCAGGGGAATGTATCCTGACAGATCTGAATCTGGATTCCAGTTCCTTTATCAAAGAATCCATCATATCCCCCATGAAAACCTTTACGACCATCTTGCCTTCTTTCTTCAGTATCCTGTCACAGACCGCGACCGCATACATACAAAGGTCCACGGATCTTGCATGATCCGTTGAATAGTTACCACCGATATCGGGGGCCATGTCTGACAGTACAACATCCGCCTTACCTCCGAATGTATCCAGAAGTGTCTTCATTGTGCTGTCCTCCGTGATATCGCCGATTATGGTAGTGACGCCTTCAAGAGGTCTTATGTGTCTCAGATCCACACCGACGACCTTGCCTCTTTCACCTACACGTTCCTTTGCTACCTGTAGCCATCCTCCCGGGGATGCTCCCAGATCTACGACGGCGTCCCCTTCTCTGAAGATATTGAAACGATCGTCTATCTGCATCAGTTTGAATGATGCTCTGGACCTGTAGTGAAGCTTCTTTGCTAACTTGTAATAATGCTCGTGCTTCCTCTCTTGGACCCAACGATCATGCAAAGACATTATTGTCGGTGATGATATCAAATGATAAACCATTTTGTGTGGAAACTAATAAGAGCAAGAGCCTGTATCATAGGTCGAAGGCCATGTCGAAAGGTTGGACATATTCGAAAGCTGGAGTAAATATCGATGATAAATCGAAGGCGATAGGTTCTCTTGTGAATGAGATAGGTTTCAGACGAGAGGGGATCGGACAGATGGTCCGTATTCCCGGATTGTTCGCCAGCTTGATCGATTTCGGAGACAGATACCTTACTTTGGCCACCGACGGGGTTGGTACCAAACTACTGATCGCAAAGGAATTGGGCATATGGAACACGGTCGGGATAGATTGTATAGCGATGAATGTCAACGACACCATATGCGTGAATTCAGAACCGATGTCCTTCGTTGATTACATTGCGATAGACAAACCTGATGATAGGATAACCAAGGAGATAGGCATCGGTCTGCAGAAGGGTGCCGAGATGTCCAACATGGAGATAGTCGGCGGAGAGATCGCAGTACTTCCGGAGATGGTGCACGGAGTGGACCTGTCAGGAACATGTCTTGGTTATGTTGAAAAGGATAAAGTGATAACAGGGGAGACCTGTAAAGAAGGCGATCTCATAGTAAGTCTGAGATCCTCCGGTATACACTCGAACGGATTGACACTTGCCAGAAAGGTCCTCGAATCCTCAAACATATCGATGACCGACAAACACAAAGGACTTTCAAAGACGGTCGGCATGGAGCTCCTGACCCCTACCGAGATATATGTCAGACAGGTCCTTGAGATAACAAAGGAACATGAGGTCCACGGCCTTATCGATATAACGGGCGGAGGACTCAGGAACATACTCAGAATGAAGAAGGGATTGAGATATGTCATAAGCGATCCTGTTGAGCCTGCTCCGATCTTCAAGATCATTCAGGAACTTGGAGAGGTCGAGGACAGAGAGATATACCAGACCCTCAACATGAGCATGGGATTCATGATCATCGCGCCACAATCCGATGCGGAGGATATCGTAAAAAGATATCCGAATGCCGACATAATCGGAAGGGTGGAGAAAGGCAACGGTGTTCTGCTTGAACCCGGGAACATACTCTACGAGAATTACTGATCCAGTTTTGCGCTTAGTGCACCGCACACAGCACCTAACGCAGTGCATGTCTCCAGGGAGAATCCTCCTCCTGTGACATCCAGATTGTATTTTGGAATGGCTGCCGCATCCTTTGGGACACCATGAGGCCCTATCCCGAATACAAGAAGGATGCTGTTGCCTCCTCTGACCATATCTGCGACCTCATCGATTGTTATGGATCTCTTTTCCACAGGTTTGCTTGTAGTGAGTATGGGTTCTCCCAACTGAGGAGGGAAACCTTTCGAGGGGTACGGGAATTTATTGAACCTCCCTTTCTCGGCAAGCTGCATGAAATAGTCACCGTGACCTCCTATGCTTGTGGTCCCAGCAACGAATTCCGCTATCTCGACAGGCGTCCTGACCTCATCCGGGATCGGGAATCCGAGAAGAGCCAGATTCATATCGAACGCCATAGCCAATCCGCCGGCCCTTGCAAGGACCCTGCGATGAGGCTCCCTGAACTTATTTGGGTCATATGAATTGTACAGAGCTATCGTCATCCTTCCCTTTCCCATATCAATCCCTCCTTATCCTTCTCCTTCCGGCTATCGCATGTGCATCACCGTCAAGGAATATCTCATAATCCGGGTTCTCGGCCTGTATCCTCTTGATCTCCTGCAGGACCTGTGCCAAGGTTAGCTCGCTTGTCCTGATATCGATGAAGATCTTATCGGATTCCATTCGGATACCTCATTATGGTCATTGTATTGGAGAGAAAAAAGTGTATGGTGCCGTGAGCCGGGCTCGAACCAGCGACTTCATGATCTTCAGTCATGCACTCTCCCAACTGAGTTACCACGGCGTAATTCCCCCTATTGCTGGTTTTCTATTATAAAGTTTCCCGGCCATGCGGTCATTCCTTCGGCATCTTGCCCTTTGGCACTATCTCCTCACTTCTTTCGATACCGGCCTTCTTGAGTCTGAGACAATCCACCTCGTCCGGGGTCTCGAGGGCCGCTTTGAGATTCGTCCTTATCCTCAATATAAGTAAGACACAGAACAGGAAGAGTACCGCGGATATGGTGGAAAGAGCGGCCTGCAACATCTCGTCGTCAAGTAAGGATAGCACGGCTGCCAGTGTTGACAGTATCGTCGCTATGACGGACACCATCAACGCTAACAGCCATGTCCCCTGAGAGGATGTCATTCCAGTTCTTCCTCATCGTCATCCGGCAATATGGGCTGGACGGCGGTTATCTTATCGCCGTTCCTCATATCCATTATGCGGACCCCTTTTGCGTTACGTCCGGTCTCCCTGATCTCGTCGACCTTCATACGTATCATCTTACCGTGCATGCTGGTGACCATCAGCTGATCGCCGTTCGTGACCTTCCTGACCGAGATGACCTTTCCGTTCCTTTCATCGGTCTTGATGGTTATGACACCTTTCGCACCGCGTTTTGTCTGACGGTAATCGTTGACCTCGGATATCTTTCCGTAGCCATTCTCGGTCACGGTCAGCAGTTTATCATCCTTGTTTACGACGGCCATGGAAACGACACTGTCTCCGGCACTGAGCGTCATTCCCTTGACACCCATCGTATCCCTACCGGTGGCCCTGACCTGTGATTCATTGAACCTCACTGCCTGACCATTCTTGGTTGCAAGGATTATCTGCTCATTGCCATCGGTAAGGGACGTCTCTATCAATTCGTCGTCATCCTCCAGTTTGATGGCCTTGATGCCTCTGCTCCTGACATTGCTGTATGCACTTAGACGGGTCTTCTTTATCACACCATTCTTCGTACAGAATGCAAGATACTTGTCATCGGGGAAATCGTGAACGCATATCGTGTTCTCGACCATCTCTCCGGGTTCCAGATCGGGAAGGAGATTTACGATCGGTTTCCCTTTCGATTGTCTGCTTCCCTCCGGTATCCTGTATCCCTTCAACCAGTGGAGTCTTCCGTGATTCGTTATGAACATCAGATAATCATGCGATGATGTGACGAACATGCTTGACACATGGTCCTCCTCCTTGGTCTGCATTCCTATCAGACCGACACCGCCCCTTGCCTGCTGTCTGTATGTGTTCAGAGGTATCCTCTTGACGTAGTTATCGGCGGATATGGTTATCACGACATCCTCCATTGGGATGAGGTCCTCCTCGTCTATGTCAAGAGCATTCTCGTTGATCATGGTCCTGCGTTCATCTCCATACGAGGATTTCATCTCGTTGAGCTCTTCCTTGATGATCGCGAACACCCTGCTCTCGTTGGCAAGTATGTCGCGGAGGTCCTTCATCAATTCCATCAACTGATCGTATTCCTCCTTGATCGAATCTATCTCCAGACCTGTGAGTTTCTGAAGTCTCATGTCCAATATGGCCTTGGCTTGATCCTCATCTATGGTGAGAAGGGTCCTGAGACCTTCGTTCGCCTCCGCCGCATCCTTGGATGCCCTTATCAGAGCGATGGTCTCGTCCAACATGTTCAATGCTTTCATCAGACCTTCCAGGATGTGGTGGCGTTTCTCTGCCTGTTCCAGATCATACTGGGTCCTTCTTACTATGACCTCTTTCCTGTATTCGAGGTAGTATCGGATCATCTCTTTCAGAGTGAGAAGCGTCGGCTTGTTGTTCACAAGTGCGAGATTTATCACTCCGTATGTGACCTCCATCTGTGTCCTCTTGAACAGATTCTCGAGTACGACATTCTCTATTGCATCCCTGTGAAGTTCGATGACCACCCTCATACCGTCCCTGTCGGATTCATCCCTGAGGTCGGTTATATCCTCGAGCACCTTGTTCTTCACATGTTCGGCTATCGCCTCGATCAGCGATGCTTTGTTGACCTGATAGGGAAGCTCATCGATGATTATACTGCTCTTTCCGTTGCCGAGTTCCTCGAAATGGGTGTTTGCCCTTACCTTCATCTTTCCTCTTCCGGTCGTGTAAGCTGAAAGTATCCCGTTAAGGCCGTATATCGTCCCTCCCGTCGGGAAGTCCGGGCCTTTTATGAACTGCATGAGATCGTATATCTCGGCTTCCGGGTTGTCTATCGAATAGATTATCGCGTCACATACCTCATTGAGGTTGTGGGGGGGCATCTTCGTTGCCATTCCCACTGCGATACCGTCCGACCCATTCACCAACAGATTGGGGAACTTTGCCGGAAGTACGCTTGGCTCCTTAAGGGAGCCGTCGAAGTTGTCCACGAAATCTACGGTGTTCTTATCAAGATCGGCAAGCAGGTCGCTCGATATCTTGGAAAGACGTGCTTCGGTGTAACGCATGGCTGCCGGGGAATCCCCGTCGACCGATCCGAAGTTACCCTGTCCGTCGACCAGCGGATATCTCAATGAGAACGGCTGGGCCATCCTCACCATTGCTTCGTAAGCTGCGGAATCACCGTGGGGGTGATACTTACCCAGGACCTCTCCGACGACCCTTGCGGATTTCTTGTGTGGTCTGTTGTACGGGAGACCCAACTCAGACATCGCATACAGGATCTTCCTGTGTACCGGTTTGAGTCCGTCCCTGATGTCTGGAAGTGCCCTTCCGACTATGACGCTCATCGAGTAATCGATGTAGGACCTCTTCATCTCCCTCTCTATGCTCTGGTTCACTACCTTTTTGCGCTCTTCATGTTCTTCCATGCTATCACACATCCAGGTTGACCACTTCGTGGGCATGTTCGACTATGAATTCCCTTCTGGGTTCCACGTCATCTCCCATAAGTATGGAGAACAATTGATCGGCCAGCATCGCATCCTCGATCTCGATCTTCTTCATTACCCTGGTATCGGGATTCATGGTTGTATCCCAAAGCTGCTGGGGATTCATCTCTCCGAGACCTTTGTATCTGCTTATGTTCGCGCCCTGACCCAGCTCCTCCAATGCCTTGGACATCTCATCCTCGGTGTAAGCGTATATCTCCTTCTTTCCCTTGTACACTCTGTACAGCGGGGGCATTGCCATGTATACATGGCCTTTCTCGATCAACGGCTTCATCTGCCTGTAGAATAATGTGAGCAACAACGTTCCTATGTGGGCTCCGTCCACATCGGCATCCGTCATTATCACAACATTGTGATACCTGATCTTCGTGGCATCGAACTCCTTTCCGATGCCGCCTCCGATCGCGATCATAAGATTCCTTATCTCCTCATTGTCAAGCATCTTGTCGGGTCT
Organism: Methanobacteriota archaeon; assembly: GCA_023402275.1. Taxonomy (GTDB): domain Archaea; phylum Thermoplasmatota; class Thermoplasmata; order Methanomassiliicoccales; family Methanomethylophilaceae; genus Methanoplasma. The sequence goes on along the minus strand of JAEXCH010000006.1, from coordinate 27,571 downwards.
TGCCTTTTCCACATTTAGGATCTTACCCCTCAGCGGAAGAATGGCCTGGAACATCCTGTCCCTTCCCTGTTTGGCGCTTCCTCCTGCGGAATCTCCCTCAACTATGTACAATTCGCATTTCGCAGGGTCCTTCTCCGAACAATCGGCAAGTTTTCCAGGAAGACTCGAGGACTCCAATGCACTCTTCCTTCTTGTCGCGTCCCTTGCCTTTCTGGCAGCCTCTCTGCTCTCAAGGGCGGATATCCCTTTTTTGACAACTATTGTTGCAACGGCGGGGTTCTCCAGCATGTACTCGGCGAGTTTCTCATTCATGAATGCAAGCACCGCTTTCTGTGCTATGCTGCTCCCCAGCTTTGCCTTGGTCTGCCCTTCGAACTGAGGATCTGGCATCCTTATGCTTATTATCGCTGTCAGACCTTCTCTTACATCGGTACCCTCAAGCGTGGTGTCCTTCAGAAGACCGTTCGCTTTCCCGTAATCGTTTATCGTCTTTGTGAGCGATGTCCTGAATCCGGTAAGGTGTGTTCCGCCTTCGGGAGTGTAGATAGTGTTAACGAAGGAATCTATCGCCTCATTGTAACCGTCGGTGTATTGCAATGCGATGTCTATCAGGACGCCGTTCCTTTCCCCGGCTATGGCTATCGGCGGCTCATGTATGGGCTTCTTGGACCTATTGAGATACTGGACGAACTCGGAGACCCCACCATCATAATGGAATGTCTCGGATTTCCCGGATCTCTTGTCCTCGAAGTATATCGTCGCTTCCTTGTTCAGGAATGCCTGGTTCCTGAATCTGTTCTGCAGTGTCTCGTAATCGAACTCGATCGTCTCGAATATATCATCATCGGGATAGAACGTGATCGTAGTACCAGTTCTATCTGAATCCCCTATCATCTCCACCGGGCCGTCTGGTATTCCTATCTTATAGGATTGTCTGAACTTCTTTCCGTCCCTCTCGACTATCGCGACGAGACTCTTGGACAGGGCGTTGACCACTGATACTCCTACGCCATGTAGACCACCAGATACCTTGTACGAGTTCTGGTTGAACTTACCTCCTGCGTGAAGATCCGTCAGACACATCTCGAGGGCGTCCTTTCCCTCTTCCTTGTTCATTCCTGTAGGAATACCCCTTCCGTCATCGACAACTGTGACCGAACCATCCTCATTGATGTAAACGCTCACCTTTGTGGCGAATCCTGCCATCACCTCATCGATACCGTTGTCAACGACCTCGTAGACAAGATGATGGAGTCCTCTGGAATCCGTGCTTCCGATATACATTCCCGGTCTCTTTCTGACCGCTTCCAAACCTTTGAGGGCCACTATGCTGTCCGCATCGTATAGTCCCTGCTGTTCATTCCCATCCATTTCTGCAACTCCAAGAGAAAATTTGCTCTATTGCACCATATGCGACGCACGTATTTATACGCGTGTACGCGCACGCGCGCAATGGCACAATTCATAAGGAAACCTCTCGGATATCATTCGCAGGAACATGTTCCTGAAAACTCTGAAATACCGATAACTGATGCTCACCGTCATGAGCACCATAATGGAAGAGGCACGCAGAGGAACGTCCCCGCTGATCAAACGTATAGCAGAGAAGGAGGGAGTGAGCGAGGAGTTCGTAAGGAACGGAATAGCCTCCGGACGCATTGTGGTGCCTTGCAATCCGATACATGATCCCGAACCTGCCGCTATAGGTGATGGGATGAGCATCAAGGTCAATGTCAATCTCGGGACATCCAGGGACATGGTGGACCTTGACAGCGAACTAAGAAAACTGGATATCGCCATCAAATACGGTGCGGATGCGGTCATGGACCTCAGTACTGGAGGGGACATAGATCATATCAGAAGGACCATCATAGGAAGGTCACCTATAATGATGGGTACTGTCCCCATCTATCAGACCGGCCTGACGGCAGCCAGGAAGGATGCTGTTGTGGATATGAGCGAGGATGATATCTTCGGCGGTATAGAGAAACATGCAAAGGACGGTGTCGATTTCATGACCGTCCATTGCGGCATAACAAAGGAAACGGTCTCTTGGCTGAAGAAGAGCGACAGGATAACCGATGTCGTGTCGAGGGGGGGATCGTTCCTAACAGCATGGATCCTCCATAACGAAGAGGAGAACCCCCTGTACAAGAATTTCGATTATCTTTTGGAGATGGCAAAGAAGTATGAGTTCGCACTCTCGCTAGGTGATGGTTTCAGACCGGGTTGCATAGATGATGCATCTGATCAGGCACAGTTATCAGAATTGATGACTCTGGGTCATTTGGTTAAAAGGTGCAGAGAAGCGGGTGTCCAGAGCATGGTTGAAGGCCCGGGACATGTCCCATTGAACCAGGTCCCTATGAACATGCAGCTGGAGAAGAGGCTCTGTCACGATGCTCCATTCTATGTTCTCGGACCATTGGTCACCGATATAGCTCCGGGGTACGATCACATCGTCGGTGCGATAGGAGGGGCGGTTGCGGCTCAGAACGGGGCCGATTTCCTTTGTTACCTCACACCCGCGGAACACCTATCCCTTCCAGATGAGGATGATGTCAGAGAAGGGGTCATAGCATCAAAGATCGCAGCACATGTGGGGGACCTTTCAAGAGGAAAGAACAGGGAAATGGACACCACGATGGCAAAGGCAAGGAAGGCATTGGACTGGAATACAATGTTCGAGGTATGCATCGATCCGGAAAAGGCCAGGAGATACAGGTCCAGAGGATGCACCAAAGAAGAGGACGGATGTTCGATGTGCGGGGATGTCTGTGCGGTCAAGATAGTCAACAGATATCTTGTGAAACATGATGATGACAAGACCGAGAATTGTTGATGGAGCCACTGGAGGGAATCGAACCCCCGGCCTACAGTTTACGAAACTGCCGCTCTACCGCTGAGCCACAGTGGCATGGTCAACCTTTGATTGAACCCTAAGATAAAAAGGTTTACTTCCGATATTTGGGGAACATGCCCCTGAACACTACTGCATCCTCCTCTATCAAGGGGGATTCGCAGATGAAGGTACAATCCTGTTTTGAATCCACAAGAACATCTGCCAGCAACTGCATGTCGGGATCCTTGGAGCTCAACGGAAGATGTGATATCTCTCCCTTCTCCCCATATTTTATGCAGCTTATGTGGAAATGCGCTATATCTCCGCACAGTGGGAAGAACTCATCGATCAGTGATGCCATATCCGCCTTCGTCTTCAACCCGCCTACCTCGCGAGCATGAACGTGTGCGACATCGAGTACGGGTCTCACTCCCTCCACCTCATCCATTATCTTGGATATCTCTTCAAGTGTGCCGAACTGACCTTTCTTTCCCATTGTCTCCACACCAAGAATGACATCCTTTATTCCCTCATCATCCATCATGTCCTTGCATGTGGTCAGTCCTTTGACGACGGAATCATGAGCTGTCTCCGGCGATTTACCGTATGATGCGGCATGTATGACTATTATGTAGGCCCCAAGGTTATGGGCGGCCCTTGCCGTGTCCATGACCCAACCTACGCTCTTCTCCCTGGTCTCTGGATTGTCAGAATTGAAACTTATGAAATATGGGGCGTGACAACTCATCCTTATGTCAAGTTTCTTCGCAAAGTCCCCAACGATCTTCGCCCTCTCAGGGCTTATTCTGGCACCTCTTACGAACTCCACTTCCAAAGCATCGAGGCCGATGTCCCTGGTGTATTGCAGAGAACCTTCTGGGGTCTTTCCTTTACTGGGGTATCCTGCTGGACCGAAACGCATAGCCAGATATCATGTTACAGATATATCAGATTTCTTGATGTATCACATTACAAAGAACAGGTCATAAGGTAAACGATTTAGCCAACTATGTGTATGTCCCCATCGTGCAGATAGAACTCGATGTTTCCCTTGACCCCACCCTAGGATGCGGTCAGGCCCACAGATGGGTAAAGAAGGGAGATAAATGGAACGGAGTATTGGAGGATCACGTTGTCGATATCACAGAGAATCAGCAGGGTTTTGATATCGAGGGATATCCCGACAAGAAAGCGGTCCTTGAATATTTCAGGGGCGATGACGACCTTGATTCCATAATCAGGGAAATATCGTCTGCCGATCCGTATGTGGCATCCCTTTCATCAGCATGTCCGGGAATGAGGATACTGAAACAAGAACCCTGGGAATGCCTGGCAACATATGTGCTTGCAACCAACGTCAATGTAAAAAGGATAGCCAAGATGGTCGAGTCCGTTTGCGACACATTCGGTAAGGACCTTGGAGAGAGGCGTGCCTTCCCCACTCCTAAGGAGATCCTTGACAAACAGGATGAGATATCGATATGCCGGTTGGGGTACAGAGAGAATCGATTCATAGAGCTGGCACAGAGAATAGATAATGGCGAGATCGATATCCCCGGGATCGAGGAACTCGATTATTCGGGATGTATCACCGAACTCATGGACATAAACGGGGTCGGACCGAAGGTTGCCGATTGTGTTGCATTATTCGGCTTCGGACACCTTGAGGCATTTCCCGTGGATGCCAGGATCTCCAAGTGTCTGAACGAGATGTACGGCGTTACCGGCAACTACAAGGTGATGTCGGAATTCGGTAGGAGGAGGTTCGGAAGATATGCCGGATACGCTCAAGAGTTCCTTTATCACAGCAATATCATCAATTCGTCTTAAATCGCACCGGGATTCGTCTTGAGATAGAATTCCGACACGTCCCAATCCTCATCCTCTTGAGCCTTTGTCTCCTCTATCCTGACCCCCAGGGATTTAGCTACATCCTTGATGAACTTGTGGGCCTTGTCGCTTCCTTGGAAATTCTCCACCTTGGTACCCGAGGAGGAGATCTTTCCGTTGAAACATCCTATTATCTTGGTACCGTCGAATATGACGCATTCGGATGAACCGCATTCCCTCTTGATCATCTCCCTAAGGTAGATGTGAAGATTGTCCTGTGTGTTCAGGAGCAACATCTCACTGAACCTCTCGGGGATCATGTCCTGATCCTCTGCCAGTATCCATCTGAGTGTAGGATCATCCTTTACCAAGAATCCCTTTACCAAGAATCCTTCCTTCTCAAGATCGGCAAGGACCTTCCTTACCATTCCCATCCTCATTCCCAGGAATTGTGCCAGTCCTTCTGCGGAGAATATGCCGAAGTCGCGGAAATGCATCTTAAGCAACATCATTAGGGCTTCGTCCCTGCTCATTCCGTTGGACGGTATGACATAATAATACGAATCGTGGTCCTGATACAGCATCGAGGCCTTGGATAACTCAGATACCAATTCCAAGGTCCTTTCCTCCGAGAACGGTGAGTTCGCTATGATCTCCTTTCTGGAGACGGGCTGTCTGTCCCTTACCAATTCGACCATTATCCTTGCGTCCTGTTCAGTTTCCGTGGATTTCGCTGCGCGGTACACGGACGCGAAATCCGTTGTGGTGTATCCTATGAATGCGGGAAGAAGGGACATCCTGAACAACCCTCCTTTGCCCAAGAGTTTCTTGAACTGGGCCTTCTGGACCACCCTTGTGACCATCTCCTGATCGTTCCTTATGTATCCTCTGAACTTGACCGCCTCATCGACAGTGGAATACTTCCTTGCTTTGGAGACCCTCTGTTTCTGGAACACATAATTCAGATACTCATCGTCGGACATCGTCCTTGTTATGAAATCCCCTTTCGCATAGAATCCGTTAACGAACTCGTATCCGCTCTCTTTGAGAGCATTTACCTTCTCCTCATCCAATTCTGCGGCATCGGTCCCCAGGATCTCCCTGATCCTGACGATATCGACACCTTTCATCCTGAAGAACTCCATCATGCGGTCCACTGCCGTAAGTACCTCAGGGAGTAGTTCCGGGGAATCTATGTCCATGCTCCTTATCTCGATGCATCCTGACATCTCCCAAAGTTCTACAGCACCTATGACCCTGTTGCCTTTCGTAATAGGGTATATCCATCTGTCCCCGTATCTTGCGGACAGTTCCGACCATTTGGATCCCAGATCGGGATCGTACAATGAACGTACCGTGACCTTCTCGACCCTCTTCCTGGACCTCTTGATCTTCGGTATCTCATCGGGCATGACATACATCTGGCTCTGTCCGTTTCCTACGAATATGGTCTCGGCGCCGATGGATGCTGCATATCTCTCTATATCCTCTGACGAGACACCTATGAGGAAACGCAGGGCCTGAGCCGGTATCGGTCCGTACGATCTTATTGATTCCCGGACAAGGTCCTCTGTGGGATCCGCCTCGGGTTTGTTGGGATGATAGAGCTCATACACATTCTCTGTGCCCCAGTCCTCCCTTTCATCGAATGCGCGTATGATCATGAGCGACCTGTCAAGTCTCTGTATCGACTCCTTGACCGCGTTCTTATCATGTCCGGTTGCGGACACCAGCTGCCTCATTGTGGCCTGACCCATTCCGTCTATAACATTCAGAAGGTCTGCGTCGAACTGAGTCATCTCCAATGGTCTGAGACTTGCAAGTCTGTCCCCGTCCTCTGCAAGGACATATCTTACCTTCCCTCTTACGAACCTTCCCAGAAGCAGTCTCTCGGATTCACGGAGATCGTACCATTCATCTAGGCTGAAGTCCTTGACCCTGTTGAACGCATCGATCTCGCTTCCTGCGGAACCGTAGAATTTGAAGTAATCTATTATGGAATCGAACTTCTCTCCCTTTGTCCTTCTGTATTCCTCGATCGTGTCGTGATCGTATATGTTCTCCTTGCCCGCCCTAAGCCTCATGCGGTCAAGCATCCTCATGTATTGAGGATTCTCTGATATCAGGAATTGACCTTTGACCGCTTCCTCGCTGTTCACAAGCGAATCCAGAGCGATCTGCGCCTCCTCCTCGGTTATTGACAGTGAGAAAGCGACCTCCGGAACTGTTGCGGGTGCAAAACATTCCAGATATCTCAGAACTATGTCATCAAGACATTTGTTCTTGTCCAGTTTCGGATAATCGACCTTTGAGAAGTACCATTTGTTGTTGGCAGTGAGGTCTGTTCTGGTGACAAGATACATTGACTCCAGCTTCCTCATCGATCTGAAGGTCACATCCTCACTTATCTCCAATGCGGATGTTATGTCGCTGAGTGCGGTCCTATCCCCGACCTGCTCATAGACCTTCTTGTCGATATCATTGAGCTCACGGTCCTTCGCAACGGCATTGGCATAGATGGGGAGTTCACTCTTCACCATTATGTGTGGGTCGTCGAGGAACACCGTTCCTATGGCACCCTCCTTCAAGAGTTCCCTTACCCATTCATCCACTACCTTCTTGTCCTCATCTGAGTAGGCGTAGATGTTGCGGCCCCTCTCCCTTATGGCCTGAAGCGGACCCGTCCTCATCAGCATCGGGACTATGTCCTGTTTCGATGCTATCCTTCCGATCTTCTGTCTGAAGTACGGGATGACCTGATCCTCATCGAACTCGAATTCCTTGACGGAGTCACCAAGCGCCCTGTACAGGACCTTACGGTGTAGTTCCTTCAGAAGTTCGGACCTGTCCTCCATTAGGACTATGTCCGAGAATCCGGATAATATTATGGAGTGTGCGAACGGGGAAGGTGTACCGCTGAATTGGAACAGCTCCACACCCATCTTCCCATTCTCTATCTCTTCAAGAACGAACGTGGCATTCTTGATGTCCATATCATCCTCAAGGACCTCCCTGTACGTTTCATCTATAACAGGGACGTTCTCCATGTTCTCCAACATATCCAGGAGATAGGATGAACGTACCTGCTGTCTGTTCACCGAAATCGGACGCCCCAGATAGTTCCTTAGTATCATGAAGCTGCGTGCCGCGGTGTGTCTGAACCTTAATTTGAATATCTCCGAGTCCTTGATCGCTTTCCTTAGGATGGAGTCCAATTCCCTGGATGTCAAAAGACCTGGTATCTCATTTATATCGATCTTCCTGGGCGTCCCGATCATGAAGTTGTCATCGGACATCGTGACGGATACGTTCGCTCCGATCATGTTCGACAATCTGTAAGCGTATCCTCTGGACAATGCATCATTGACCCTTCTGCCGAACGGGAAGTGGAATATTATCCTCTGGTTGCCGGATGGGTCTATGTACTCCTCTATCGCAAGTCTGTCCACATCCGGAATGCTTCCTGTCACCGCCTTCTGCTCCTTGAAATAAGAAACGAGACTTCTGGCCGATCCCTCATCTATATCGAATTCCGAACTCAGTTTAGGAATGAGATCCTTGGGTTCATGGTCTATGAGGTCGGACATCTCCTTCCTGAAAACGGCGACATCCATTGACAGGTCGAAACTCCTAGGCAGCATCTCTCCCGCCCATGAAGGTACGGTCGGTTTCCTGCCGGTAGCCTCTTTCACATGTGCTACCATACCTTTGGACCTGACGAATTCCAGGGACCTTCCTCCTAGTACGAACACATCCCTTGGTGCAAGTCTCTCTACGAACTTCTCGGACAGTTCTCCGGCAGTGGTACCGTGGTTGGTGACCACTCTATAATTCGCCTCTTCCGGGATCGTACCAAGATTCATAAGATAGATCATCCTGGCACCTTTCTTCCTGCCGAATTGATCCTCTTCCTCATCGTACCATATCTTCGAGTACACTCCCTCATGTTCATCCTTGCTTCCGAGATATCTTAGGACATCGATGAAACTCTTCTTGGTGAGATTCCTGTAACAATATGAACCCTTTACAAGATCATATGCAGCGTCCACATCCCATCTCTGATCGAGACTCATTCCCACAACAGCCTGGGACAGGACATCGAGACAATTCTCGGGTATCCCGACCCTGTCTATGTCCCCTCTGTGCGCCGCACGGCACATGACGGCACATTCGACAAGATCGTCCGGATCGAACACGATGAGTCTTCCTTTTGCTACCTTGCCGAAACTGTGTCCGCTCCTTCCTATCCTTTGGAGACCTTTCGCAACGGATTTGGGGGAACCTATCTGGCACACAAGGTCCACAGACCCGATGTCTATACCTAATTCCAATGAGGTCGATGAGACCACGCACTTGATCTCCCCCCTCTTCAGCCTCTCTTCCACATCCAGTCTTGTCTCCCTTCCGAGAGAGCTGTGATGTACCTCAATATTCTCCAATCCTCTTTCCTTGAGTTTGTATACGACGCTCTCCGCACCTGAACGCGTGTTCGTGAATACCAACGTGGTCTCGTGTTCATCCACGAGATCCTTGAGGGTATCGTACATCATGGAGTTCACTATGTCTGATGATAAGGTCGTCATATCGTCTGTCGGACATATGACCTTGAGATCCAATTCCTTCTTGGAGTCTGCCTCAATGAGGGTGACGTCCCTTGAGCTCCCATCCTTGTTGGAACCGACGAGATAACCTGCTATCGCATCGATGGGTGCCAATGTCGCAGACAGACCGATCCTGGTGAAATCCGTTTCGCAGTGGTCCTTCAGGCGTTCCAATGTCAATGAAAGGAACGCACCCCTCTTTGAATCACAGATATCATGGATCTCATCGAGTATGACCCACTCCACGTTCCTGAGGTTCTCCTTGAACTTCGGGGCCGCGAGCATCAGGGCCATGGATTCTGGAGTGGTGATGAGTATGTGGGGAGGATGTTTGACCATCTTCTGCCTTTCATTCTGAGGCGTGTCCCCTGACCTTACTGCCACTTTGATGTCGGGGATGTTCATGCCGTGTGCGGCAGCGACCTCCCTCATCTCCGCAAGCGGGGTGTTGAGATTCCTATTTACATCGTTGGCAAGAGCCTTCAGCGGAGATATGTATACACAGTATATCCTCTCCTCGAGCTTTCCTTCCGACGCATAACGGGTTAGCTCGTTGATGATGCTTGTAAATGCCGTCAATGTCTTTCCGGACCCCGTTGGGGACGAGACAAGGACGTTCTTTCTCTTATGGATCTCCGGTATCGCCTTTGCCTGCGGCTCAGTAAGCGTATCGAATCTTTCGTTGAACCAAGTGGAGATCAAAGGCTCCATAAGTTCCATGACTTCTTCCATTGTATGCGTTTTATTCACTCTTTCCAACATATCTCACCATGAATCCTTTCTCATTAAACTCAGGATATATTTAGCTTAATCTATACGACCAAGTTATCGATAGATGCTGTTAGATGACGAAAGATATTAAATGAGGTATATCCATTGAAAGGACAATGAGAAAAGTGACTCTTCTGGCCGTTCTTGCCGTTGCGGTGATGATCTTTACCATACCGGCCGCGTCCATCGACGGAGACGAACTTGACAATTACAATTATTATGTGGAAGGATACGTAGCGGTCGGAGGAGGGGCGGGAAAGCTCCCTCTTGAGGATGTTACCGTGACGATTATGGATTCTCAGGGGTACTTCTATGAGGACAGGACCGATGAGAACGGATACTTCAAGGTCGGCATAAACAGCAACACCAACCTGATGATCCTCTTCACAGCTTTCGGTTATTCGATACAGACATGTCCGAACACGACCAAGCAGGAAGGAACCGAATACCTGCAATTGAGATTGTCCGCAGACTTCTACAACAGCATAACCCACACCTACACAATGACATCCACGATCGATGACATGCAGTGCGCTTTCATGGGAGCTTCGGATGGTATAGTGAGAGGAGTGGTCTCATACGATAAAGGGCCTGTGAAGAACGCCACGGTCACACTCAAACCATTAGAGGGTGACGAGACCCAGACCGCCACGACCGATGATTCGGGAAGATATGAGATCAACTGCCCGATCGGGATGTATACAATGGTGGTGAGTTGTAAGGGATTCGACGACAGCGAACCCACCTTCGTTAACATTACCGGTAGTCCGACAACCCTTTACATTACAATAGAGAAGAGTGATATTCGCAAATATCTCGGTCTGGACATGGCCCACATATTGATGCTCATAGGGGTCATAGTCGGCATAGTATTGGCTGTTTCGGCATGGTTCCTGAGTCAACGTATGAACGGACCCAATCGTCTTGAGATAGTTGATGACAGCGCCTCGGAAGAGGACGATGACGTCAGATATCCCTGACAAGGGACCATTTTACCTGATCGTAAAGACTGCCGCCGTTGGAATCCATTGCGACAATGAGCGGTCCCAATCTCTCGGCATCCATCTTCCACATGGCCTCTGCCATCCCAAGGTCCGTCCATTCAACGCCTGTCACCTTCAGGGTCTCTGCCGTTGACACCGCCGCGCCCCCTACTGCCGCAAGGTATACGCAACCAACCTCTGCCATGGCCTTACCGACCTCTTCGGACATGCCTCCCTTGCCGATTATAGCCCTTATTCGGAACTTTCTTATCATGTCCGGTTCCAACGAATTCATCCTGGCACTTGTTGTAGGGCCTGCTGCTATTATCTTCCATCCGTCAAATGTATCCACGACTATGGGGCCGCAGTGAAAAAGAACGGAATTGTTGATATCCTTAGGGACACCCTTTCCCAATTCGGAATATTCCATAGCGCGCATATGCATCTCATCACGTCCGGTTATCATAGGTCCGGAGATGTACACGATATCCCCGAGTTTCAGGTTGCGAACTGTCGATTCGCTCAACGGTGCGATCAGTTCCTTCAAAGGTCCGCCCCCTGAGAATATTCGACATCATTGTCGGTCATGCGCGCGGATGCCCTTCTTGTCGCCCAACACCCTATGTTTACCGCGACAGGCAGACTTGCGGTGTGACAATATGCGGATCTTGCCTTCACGCCAAGAACGGTCGTGGCTCCTCCCAATCCCATAGGGCCGAGGCCGCTGCTGTTAAGTTTCACGAATATATCTTCCTCAAGCTCCTTGAGCGTTGGATCGGGGTTCTCCGAATCCAGAGGGGAGACGAGTGCTTCCTTTGCCATCGCAACACATTCGTCGGCCGTACCGCCTATCCCTATCCCGACTATTCCGGGAGGGCATGGTCTTCCTCCCGCATCCAGAACTGAATTGACTATGAATCTCTTTATCCCGTCCATCCCATCCGAGGGATTCAACATACCCAGCTGGGTCATGTTCTCCGATCCCGCACCTTTTATCAGAACGGTTATCTCGGTGAAGTCATCGTCCGTCGGTATGTAATGTATGGTGGGCATCCCCTTTCCGAGGTTGTTACCTGGGTTCTCCCTTGTCAAGGGATCGACGGTGTTGGGCCTGAGCGGGACCTCCTCCGTGGCTCTCCTTAGACCTTCCTCTATCCCTTCCCTTATTGTATGATCGAACTTGCCTTTGACATAGAATATAGGTATCCCTGTGTCCTGACACATCGGCCTTCCCAGGGATTCCGCCTTCTTCACATTGTCCATTATAGCTCCAAGTTGTATCTGTGCTCGGGGATCCGTTTCCCATAATGCGGCGGCCTCCAGCGCCCAACCTATATCGGACGGTAACTTCGTGTTCGCCAGTTTCAGAAGGTTGACCACTATCTGATCGACGGGTTCCGGCAGCTTTATCATGCTACCTCTATCGCTATCGTTGATTAAAATATGCACTCAAGGTACGAAGTACATCACATCATCGATATCGGTCACTTTTACGGTATCCCCGATCTCCGAATCCTCAGGGACCCTCAGGTCTATCGTCGAATAGTTGGATGGATTAAGTACCTGTATCTCCCCTTCTCCGATGCTTACGACCGTAGCATCCCTGAGTTCGCCGTGCCTCTCATGGACCTTAATATCAGGCATGTCGGATCTTTTTACGGACCTCTCCCTGAAATTGTTCAGATCGATGATCTTAGCTCCGTTGTTGGAGACCCTTGACAGCTTGTAATAGCGATTCTCGAACTGAACTACATCTCCAAGGTGGAAATCGGGGAGTCTTACAAGATAGGTGAGCCGATACATGTCCTGTCCGTCATCAGTCTGTCCGACGAGTTTGGCGGCCTCCTTGGTCTCTGCACAGTACGTATCGGACAGGTCCTTTGCCACAGCTTTTCCCAGAGATATCGAGGACAGATAGACGTCCAACCCGCCCTGTACCTCCTCTGCCTTTGTTATGAAGAGCTGCCTGTTGTTCCTTGACTGTGCATCCACCAGGTTCTCGACCCTGTTCAATGTCTCCCTCTTGAGTTCGTTCGAGAGTTCTTTCGATCCTGTCCTGATCTGAACTATGGCCTCATAGTAATTACCGAGTTGTCTGGAACATCTTTTGCATACTGTGTTCTTCAGTCTGACAATCGTTGCTGCAGCATCATTCGCTAGGTTGCCGTCTATGTCAAGGGTGGAATCTATCACAACGACGTGTGTACTTGGTTCCTGCTCGGACGATGAGACCTCGAGATCTACGATCTTCGCCTCTTTGATCGCCATCAAAGCATCAACAGCAGCATCCTCTATCGCCTCTTGGTGATCCTTCGTGACCCATCTGTCGCCCAATCTGACATCACCGCAGTTCGCACATACCTGAAGATCGACATGATGCGGCAGAGTCGTCAGTTTCCTTCCGTCAAGGAAACAGTCTATGCATAGGCCGTCGATCCCTTTATCGATGTCCTTGCCGCATTTGACACAGAAACTCACATTATCACCACTTGGGCATGTTTCACATCCCCGATGATCATTATGTTATCCTTGGAGACCAGACCTTCCTCTATCGCCTTTTCAACGACCCTGTTCCCGACCAGATTCATTATTGTTACGGATTTGGTCCTCTCTATGAATGTGTCCTCGGTTATGGCCTCCCCTCCGTAGAATGTCTCGGATACCTTGATCTTGATGCCGTCCCCTCTGAACGTCATACCAAGTATCTCCTCATCGCAGGCGGCCAATATCCTCTCGTTCTCGTGTACGTGGATCTTGCAGCGTATCATTTAAGCCTCCTTATAGAATCCATCTCTTGGGCAATATAATGTTCCACTGCCCTTCATGATCTTTATCTGCCTTCTTGTCTCTTCCTCGGAGAATCCCTCGTTCAGCGCGTGGGATATTATCTCTTCCTCGGATATTCCATCCGCAGGAGAGCCGAAGTTCCTTATGATGTTGAGGACAATACCGAGTTTATCGCGGTCCTTCTTTGTGAAATTGGATGATATGTTATCGATATCCCATTGACCGCCGTCCGGTGCCAGGATCTTTCCGAGATAGTACTCGATGAGATTTACCGACCTTGTGGCATCCTCCAGTGTCACGACCTGACTGAGCCTCATCCTTGCAGATGCCTCGGACAATCTTACGAAGGCCTCCAGTTGTCTTGCTGTTATTGGGACGGATGCGTTATCCCCAGCGCCCATGGCCCTTATCTCAAGGTATTTGTCCTGTATGATATCTATTGCCTCATCCGACATCACAGGGGTCATGCGTTTGGAATATGCAACATACTTCCTGAGTATATCCTGTTCATAGACCGGTCTGACATTGGCGGTCTCGTTCCTTATCCTTTTGATATCGACACCGACGACCAACGGTGCTTCCTCCCCGAGCTGTCTGACCTCTCCCCTCCTGTGAACATTCAGGATGTGTGCCGTCAGGTTGCGGTCCCTGTTAGCATCAGGCTTGTCGGTTAGAACGAAGATCATGTCGAAACGGGACATTAGCGCAGGAGGAAGATCGATCTGATTGGTTATCGTTGAACCGTCCATCTCGAATCTTCCGAATTTAGGATTTGCCGCTGCCAGCATCGAACATCTGCACTGCAGGGTGGCGGTTATCCCTGCCTTCGCGACGGATATCCTCTGGGATTCCATCGCTTCGTGAAGGGACGATCTGTCCTGGGACGTCATCTTGTCCAACTCATCGATACATGCCAATCCCTTATCGGCAAGCACCAACGCACCTGCCTCCAACGTCCATCTTCCGTCGCCGAACTCATCCTTAACCGCTGCTGCCGTCAATCCGGCCGCAGATGCGGATTTACCTGAAGCATATATCCCTCGAGGGGCAAGTGCACTCATATATCTGAGGATCTGGGATTTAGCGACTCCAGGATCTCCGACCAACAGAACATGCATGTCACCTCTGATCGTGGTACCGTCATCCATCTCCTTGTTGCATCCGCCGAACAGCTGCAGGGCGATCGCACTCTTTACCTCGTTCATACCATGGATGGTCGGTGATATCGAAGCGATGATGTTATCGAATAGCATCGGATCCTGCGACATCTCCAGTATCTGCAGTTCGTCCTCCTCGGTTATCTGTATCTCATCGTACTCATGCTCTTCGAATTCGATAGAGATGACATCCATGAATATGTCGAATACTGTTGATTTGTCCCTGTCGGGTTTCTCGGCGGAACGGATTATCCCGTTTATCGTTATCCTGTTACCTGCGGTTATGACACCTGCGATATCGTCCTCGACGAATCCGGTCATCCTTTCAGGCTGGGCTCCTCCCCTTAGGCCTTCGGGACTTTCCTGGATCTCGATCTTCTGAGTATCGACATAAACGGACATCTTCGGGTCCAATTCAAAATGTGTTGCCTGTTTGTTGCAGCTTCCGTCAGGGTTGGAGCACATCAGCGGCTCTCTCATGAGTATGCCTCTCTGCTCCTCCCACATCTCTGCGCCGCATCTTGCACATGTGAACATCGCATATGTCATCCTGGGCCTTACCGTTGTGGCCTTCCTCACAAGACCTTCGACAGCGACCAATTTACCCAGATGCTTGGCCCTGAGCTGTCTTATTTCGACCTTTGCGTCCCTTGGAAGATTGGTTATCCTGAGGTTCACGGCATCCTTGTTATCCCACGTCGGGGGAAGGGATGCTTTGACTACCTCCTTCCCCTTTGCCAGACATTTGTCGGGATGGTCTAGGAAGTACATCGCAAGATCCGTATTGTATGCATCGATGTCATCATACGAGACGTAGATGCTCCTCTTCTCAGGATAGCTGGCGGCAACGTCGGCGAACATAAGACGATATTTGTCCTTCCCCAGAATGTCCTCCCATCCTGCCTGTACCTCACTATCCTGAAAATTAACGACCATTATTACTTCCCCTCAGACCTTTTGCAACGGCATTCCTCGTCTGCCCACCATATCCATCCTCCGGCCTCCATACTTATCTCGCCTTTGATCAGACCCGCCTTCCTCAGTTTGGAAAGGGTCTTGGCGATATCGTCTGGACATCGATAGTTGAACAGGTGGTCCAGTCTGTCGCTTGCTTCTCTGGTGGTCAAACGGTCCTCTCCGAGGACATTCCAAATAAGCACTACGACGTCGTCGACCATTGCATCCTTCTATATTCTCGAGTGTGATAAATAATTTCACTGTAAATGAAGGGGTTTCGAGTTACTCCTTATTGAGTATCTGCTCAAGATAATCGTTCTGTATCTCGATCACCTCTCTGCTATCCCTTGCTTTAGAATAATCCTCCAACAGATCCCCGTTCAGACGTATGAATTCCGGTGCCCAGTTGAACCTCCCTAAGAATTCCTCGGCCTGTTCTCTCTCACCCAATATTATGAGGGATGCCATTACGGCCTCGGCACTGTTGAGTTCCATGGGCCTTCCCCAATTGACAGGGTTGGCGGCAAGAAGATATGGTAATGCCCTTTCCTCAGCTTTCCTTACTTTGGGGAATTCATCGATGTTCGTCCATGTCAGATCCATTACGACCAGACCTTTCTTCGCATGTTTGATATCAGCGGGAGAGAGTGCGGTTTTTGAGAATGGGGAAAGCACAACGGAGCCTGGAGGGATAGATGCTATCGTCTTAGCTTCTTTACCAAGACCGAATTTGAGCATCCTCTTTGCGGTGCACTTCTTAGGGTCGCATTGACATTTGTCGTGTATTATCACAGGTATCATGCGCTTATCATCGATCTCAGCTTCTCGGGATCTGACATGTTATCCTTGACCCATGCCTTCACCTTGTCAATGAGTTGGGAATAGCATTGTGCCAATTCAAGATCGTCCGTAGCATCGAAATCCTGTGTTGACCCAAGATCGCAGATCATCTGCTTTCCCTGCCAAGGTGTTCTCTTTGCCCATTCATCGAACACATTCTGTCTTAGGAATACGACAACATCGTAATCCTCATCGTCCCTAAGGTGGTCCCTGTCCTTGAAGTCCTTCGATACCTGACGCCTCATGTCCTCTCCTTTTTGATACATCACTGAGATCATCTCGCAATCAACGAAATCGTGCTGAGGGCCTGCGCTGTACACTTCGTACAGGTTATCAAAGAGGTCCTTGGCGAAATATTCCGCAAGCTGAGATGTGACATCGTTCTTCTCATCTATGAACAGTACACGCAGTTTCTTTTCCTTCTTCCCGAACATTCGACCGCCTTCCTTCCATGATATTCCCTGATTGGATTTAGCACTTGCTTACAGACAATCATTTTATCTTCCCTGCGTATTGAGATATGCCACGATGATGAACATTTTCGAGCTGATGTCTGATGATAGACGGGCGAGCTGAGTGGCATCCTTTCCACTAAATGTAAATAAACGCCAATCGATAAACGGTCATGAGACCTATCCTGCAGGTCGCTTTAGACCTGATGCAGCTGAATCGTGCGGTTGTGATAGCACACGAGGCGGTCGAAGGAGGTGCTGATTGGATAGAGGTCGGTACACCCTTGATCAAGAGCGACGGTGCCGAAGCCGTCAGGACACTGAGGAGAGAATTCCCGCAACACAAGATCATCGCCGATACGAAGACGATGGACGTCGGAGGATTGGAAGTGGAGATGATGGCAAAGGCCGGCGCGGATATCGTCACGGTACTGGGTCTTGCCGATGATTCCACAATATCAGAAGCGGTATCCTCGGGAAGGAAGTACGGTGCCGAGGTCATGGTCGATATGATCAACGTTCCGGACAGAGTTAAACGTGCTGGAGAGGTGGAGAAACTCGGTGTCGCATACATCTGCCTGCACATGGGCATAGATTCCCAGATGAGAGGAGAAGGTCAGCCGATAGATGTCCTCAAAGAGATAGTTAAGAACACTTCGATCCCTGTTGCAGTTGCAGGCGGGATAACCACCGAAACAGCGTCAAAATATGTCGAGGCGGGGGCATCCATCGTCATAGTGGGCGGCGGGATCATAAAGGCCGCAGATATCAAGGGGTCCGCGGCCGACATAGTATCGGCACTATCAGGTGCCAAGGTCGATCATGAACTCTCAAAGAAATACGGAGAGGATGAGTTATTCGAGGCCTTCTCAAAGGCTTCCACATGCAACATATCAGACGCATTCCATAAACGCGGCGTCATAATGGGCCTTAACCCATACATAAAGGAAGGGGTCAGGATGGTAGGCAGGGCATTGACCGTGCAGACAGCGAACGGCGACTGGGCAAAACCCGTGGAAGCGATAGACAAAGCAAAGCCCGGAGATGTGATAGTTATCGATGCGGGCAATTGTCCTGTAGCAGTATGGGGGGAGCTCGCATCCCATTCGGCAATCACAATGGGTGTCAACGGGGTCGTGATCGATGGTGCCATCAGGGATATCGACGATATCAAGAGGATAGGATTCCCGGCATTCGCAAGGAGTGTTGTACCCTGTGCCGGCGAACCTAAGGGTTACGGCGGTATCGGGATGGAAATCAACATCGGCGGTCAGATCGTTCACACAGGTGATTGGATCGTAGGCGACGAATGCGGATTGATGGTCATACCGAAAGAAGTGGCCGTCGAGGTCGCCAACAGGACCGTGGACGTCAACGAAAGGGAGAATCGCACCAGAGAGGAGATAAAAAGAGGTTCCACACTTTCCAAGGTCAACGAACTTGCAAAGTGGGAACCCGTAAAATGATCATACGTCGGACGATGATCTTCTCTTTGTCTTCTTGAACGGATCCTGTTGCTGCTGTGGCGGCATCCTGCCACCAGAGGAGTCCATCTTATCAGCCAGGGCATTCAGCCTTGCTATCCTGTCATCCATCGGCGGATGGGTACTGAAGAGTTTTGAGAACCAGCTCTTCTTGCTCCTGACAGGATTGGATATCCACATATCAGCATAGCTATTGTTGTTGTAATCGTTCTTCGGGGACCCGACACCGGTCTCTATCGTCCTCAGGGCACTTGCGAGCGCTCTTGGATTCCCGGTGAACCTTGCACCGGTCTCGTCCGCAAGATACTCGCGGTTTCTGGACACTCCCAACTGAACGAGCATCGCTGCTATCGGGACCGTTATGCTCAATGCTATCGCTATGGCATACGTCGCGGCATTCCTGTTGTTATTGCTGGCCATGACCATCCATATCGCATATCTTGAAAGATATGACAGAACGGCTGCCATAGTGGATGCTATGGACATCACCAGTATGTCCCTGTTCTTTACATGTGCCATCTCATGTGCTATCACTCCCTCCAATTCAGAATCGGAAAGGAGATTCAACAGACCGCGCGTTGCAACGACCGCCGCGTCCTTTGGGTTCCTTCCTGTCGCGAAGGCGTTGGGCATGTACATCTCGGACACCCCAACCTCCGGCATCGGCACTCCCGCTTTATCGGCGACGCCCCTGACAATGGCGTAGAGTCTGGGCTCTTCAGCTTCGGTCACGATGCGGGCCTTGTTCGCTCTTAAAGCACTTTTCTTTGAGAAGAAGTACGCATAGAGGTTGAAGACTATCGATATCCCCAGCATTATGAACAAACCAAGCCACATACTGTTGAACAGATATCCTACGAATGAACCTATTACGAGTAGTATCAGGGTCATAACTACGAACATCGCTGCTGTTCTTATACGCCATTTCATAATATCACGCCCTTATCTTTAGTGTAACGGTATATTTAGATTCTTTTATCTGGCACTGATGTGTTGTAGGTCATAGATCATACTCTATGATCTCGCCCACATAGAAATCATCAACACCTTTCAATCCCAACACCGTCCTCAGATACATTATGCCATTGACGCCGGTGCAGTGATTGAGATGGAGGTCCAGACAGTTCCTGTCAGCGAAAAGGGTCGCTATCGCTTCGGCCTTCTGTTTCTCCTTCTTTCCGATGTGGACCCCGCCGACATATGTCCTTGGATATCTTCCGAATCTCTCCTTCACTGCTTCCATCACAACATCCACTCCGCAGTGCGAGCATGCTGTGACGACCGCCGGACCATTACTGGTGGTGATCACCATGAACACCTCTTCCCGTCCGTTGCCGATGTCCATCGGCCTTGATATGAATGCATGTTCGCTGAGCTCGATCCAGTCATCGATCGTTTTGATCTCAGCCTTGTCCTTCAGATCATCCGGTACATACAGGCCGCTGGAACCGATGAGTCTCTTGGAACCCATCGCTGACGATGGGGCATATATCTCAATGCTGTTCTCCCTGCTCCTTAGAAGATCCTCAACGCCGCCGGTATGATCTGCGTCTCCGTGAGAGATGACCACTTTGTCGATATCGTCCGCTTTGATATCCAGGAACATGAAGTTATGCATGAGGTACCTTCCTCTTCTGCCTGTATCGAAGAGTATCCTCTGCTCATCCACCTCTATCATAACGGCAAACCCCTTTGCCCCTATCAGGGACGTATTCTCGATCGCGCCCTCATCGTAGACGCTGGTCATCCTAAGTTTCATCTTATCCTCCAATAATGTAATGTTGTTATTGGTTGAATAACTTTTCAACGATGATAGAGCATGTCCGGAATATCCTTGCATATTCTGAACACTGACTCTTCATCCAATCTGCCTGTGGAGACCAGAGATCTTATCTTGTTGGGAACGGTGTTTATGGACATCACGACGCCGGGCCTTTCAGGATCATCTATGTAATCCGTTTCCATCATGAACCTAGTCGTTCCCTTATCCAAGGCTTCATTGAGATTCTTCTTCGATGCGGGTATAGATGGCATGACCCCGTATGTCTCCTCCTCGGTGACAAAGGGTGGGGAGGAGTGCTTGACCACCAGTCCAGGATCGAGACCGACCTTCCTTGCCATCTCTGCGAGGGAACGATTGGTCTCAGTGGAACCGGATTCACTGTGTATGATCACCGGGCAATCCAATTCCTTTGCGTGTTGCATCCCTCTCTCCAAGATGCGGTTGGATGCCTCCCAGATATCATTGGACACTTCAAAATGAGGACGGCCTATCTCTCCGATGGATGATGCCTTTCCCTCTGACACCAATTTCGCTGCGATGTCCATTCCTTCCAACATCATCTCCTCGGCCTTCTCGATGCCATGGTATTCTGTCAACGGCATTATGAGAACAGGATACGGGCCTATCGAGATATTGATCTCAATATCCGTCTCGGCCTTTGCCCTTTCAGCAAGTTCCAATGTTATCTCATACGATCTGCCGAAATCCTCACCCTTGTTGATCATCACCTGCCTGTAAGGCAGGGTGACAAGTGTGACCCCGGTCCCTCCTGCGGCCTGGAATTCCTTAAGGGCATCGACATTCCTTCCTGCAGGGTCCATGTGTACATGATTATCGTATATCGGGAGTTCGGTCACATACGTTAAGTGACGGACAATATAATTATACGTTACCCGTTCTGATTGTTATATGGACCAAAACTCCCGTTTCCTGCTCAAGTCGTTCAGGAAATATTACAAAGAGAATTCTCCGATAATGCCGGAGCGTTTCACCAAACGGGAGTTCGGATTCATGTTCTTTGACAGACAGATCGTGCAGAGGCACATGGGCTTTCCCAATACGGATGAACTCAGGAGATTCATGATCGCACAGGTGCCTAGCCACAGCTACTATTCGACAGCATACTATAGGAAACCTGGCGCACCGACCATGGAGGAGAAGGAATGGTTAGGTGCCGATCTGATCTTCGACCTGGATGCGGACCACCTTGAAGGTGCCGAGAACATGTCATACTCGGAGATGATGGAGAAGATAAAGAAGGAGATGATGAACCTCTCGGACTCCTTCCTTTTCGCGGACCTCGGTTTCGGCGAGAAGGATATCCATCTGACATTCTCAGGCGGAAGGGGATATCATGCCCACATACCTTCCAAGGACGTACTGACTCTCGGAACACATGAGAGGAGGGAGCTTGTGGATTACATAACATGCTCCGGCCTCAATATCGACTGGATCTTCCCATTCCAGAAGGTCGCTACATCACAGTTCAAGACTTCAACAGGAAGCAGGACCAATGTTGCAAAGGACAGATTGGTCCCCCCTGCGGATGCAGGAGGATGGAGAGGAAAGATGAGGATGGGATTGATGGATGTTGTGAATGATTTCTGTGATCTCGACCCGAAGATACTCAGAAGAGCATATCCCTCGATAACATCGAATTCCAGTACGATAATCAATATCCAGGAGGATATACGGTCATCAAGGAAGGTCATCTTCGAGAAGAACACCATGGCCACAATGAACCGCAACAGCCAGGAGATGCTGGTAAAGGTCATGAAGGAGGATGTTGCTCCGACACTCTCTGCCGAGGTCGATAAACCTGTCACCCCGGATATCAAGAGATTGATCAGGTTGCCTGGCTCAGTTCACGGTAAGACCGGATTGAGGGTGACCCCGATAACAAGACAGCAGCTTACGGATTTCGATCCTCTTGAGGATGCCGTCCCATCCTCATATTCCGATGAACCTGTGAGGATAACCATGAGAAGGGACTTCGAGTTCAAGATGAAGGGAGAGACGTTCAAACTGTCTGGAGAGACGGAAGCCCCGGAATTCGCCGCCATATTCCTGATAGGCAGGAAGGTGGCGGATCACGGTCACCTATCCGAGAAGAAGGAATCCCTGTTCTGATACGATGCTCTACCAAAGCTTTATTAATTAAATATAACTCACGAACGAATATGAAAGCATTCCGTGTAGCAGGTTCATACGCTGACCCAAGGAAGAGGCAGCCTTTCTCCATCGAGATGTCCGCAGAGGATGAGACCGCGGTCAGAGAGAGGGCATTGTCAACACTCGGCAGCAAGCACAAACTCAAGAGATGGGAGATCGATATCACAGAGATAACCGAACTCTCCCCCGACCAGGTCACGAATCCCGTCGTAAAATACGAGATCGGGGAGTGAACATGGACGACGGCGAGCTCCGTCAGGCAATGGCGATATTGGACGCCTACAATGCCCAGATGGAGTCCTTGGAAAGACAGGTCAGACTCCTTCAGTCAACCTTGGAGGAGACAACAAGAGCTAGGGAATCCCTTAGAGCACTGACCGAAGCAAAGGAAGGGGATGACATACTCGTCCCGATAGGTGCCTCATCCTTCATTCAGGCAAAGGTCACCGGTAAGAAGACCGCTCTCGTCGGCATAGGGAACAGATATGCTGTAGAGAAGGAACTCGATGATGCTATGTCATTCATGGACGGCAACAGCAAAGAGGTATCAGAGACCCTAAGAAGGGCGCTCAGCACTCTCGAGGAGATCGAGAAGATGGCCACAGAGCTGACCATGGCCGTTCAAAGCGAATATCAGATGAGACAGGAATCAATGCAGTGATCCCATGTTCGACTCCCTCAAATCCAAACTGAAGAACGTTTTCAATAAATCGTCATCCAAGTTGGATTCTGAGAGCATCTACGAAGAGTCTGGGATCGAAAAGCAACCTGAAATTATTGAATCCACACCTGTGGAGGAACCCATAGAGGCTGTTCCCGAGCCTGTTAAAGAAGAGAAGAAACAACTCTCCAGGAAGGAACAGCTGAAGATCGACAAGAAAAAGAAACCTGCCGATACCGGACCACAGGTCAACAAGATGGTCGGAGATTCGGGAAAGAGGATCAAAGAGGACCCCCTGGATGACCTTCTGGATGAGCTAGAGGTCATTCTTTTGGAATCGGATGTCGCATATCCTGTTGTTCAGGATGTCATCCTTGGCGTAAGGGATAACCTCGTGAACAAGAAATACGGAAGACAATACACCCTCGAAGAGGTCGTTGAGACCGCCGTCAGGGAATCGGTAAGGGATGTATTGAAGGTCAACGAATTCAATTTCGATGAATGGATCGAGGAACAGGAAAAGCCTGTTGTGATAATGTTCGTCGGCATCAACGGAACAGGCAAGACCACCACCATAGCAAAGATAGCTAAACGCCTGACCGATCAAGGAAAGAATGTCGTCATGGCAGCATGCGACACATTCAGGGCGGGTGCGATCGAACAGTTGAGCATACACGCGGACAGACTCGGCGTCAAGATCGTGAAACAGTGTCAGGATGCTGATCCTTCTGCTGTCGCATTCGATGCCATAGAGCATGCCAGATCGAAGAGGAGGGATGTCGTCCTCATTGATACTGCGGGAAGGATGCAGACCAATAACAATCTCATAGATGAGATGAAGAAGATAGCCAGGATCGCAAAGCCTGCATTGAAGATATTCGTCGGTGATGCCTTGGCAGGCAACGACGCCATCGAACAGGCAAAGGTGTTCGATAATGCGATAGGGATAGACGCCATAGTCCTTACAAAGATAGACACGGACGCAAAGGGCGGTGCCGCATTGTCCATTGCGCACACCATCGGAAAGCCGATAGCCTTCGTATCAGATGGGCAAGACTACGAAGATCTCCAGATATTCGACTCCGAATGGATGCTCGAACGTCTTTTTGAAGAATCAAACGCATAATTTATAGAAAAGTGTGGAAAAGACCTTAGCGTCCGTCACTATGTTATCGATGACAACATACTCATTGGGACCGTGGAGCGTTCCGCCGCCATACTCCCAAACATACGCATCATGACCTTTCAATCTAAAGAAGTTGGCGCATGTCGCTCCGCCTACACCGATCGGCCTTGGTCTTTTGCCTATTACCGATTCGATGGAATCCATGAATGCATTGAAGACCGGCCCGTCTGTGGATGATATCTTCCCGGATACGTGTCTCTGTATCTCCTTTATATCTATCCTTACGCCCGTCTCCCTCTCGTACTCGGAAGCAACGTTTTTTGCCAACGCCGCAACATCATCCAATGAATGTTCCGGAAGTACTCGGATATCCATGGAGAATTCGAAGTTGCCAGGGATCGTGTTGACGTTCATGACCGTCCCGGGACTCTTTGTCGGTTCGAATGTTGAGAACGGGGGATCGAACACATCATCCCTTTCTGAGAACTCTTTCTCAAACCTACCGACAAGGTCTGTCATGAATCTCGTTCCTACCTTGAATGCATTTATTCCCTTATTCGGAGTGGATCCGTGTGTGGATCTTCCGGTAACATTGAACTGCAACCAGATCAGATTCTTCTCTGCGACATCTATCAGATCGCCTTCCGGGCTCCCCCAGTCAGGAACTATGAACACATCATCCTCGGAGAAATGCCCTTCCTTTATGAGGTGATCTATGCCCATCTTGCTGGATGTCTCCTCATCAGCAACGTATGCGATACCGATGGACATCTTTGAGAGTTCTTCCTTGGGGATGAACTTGGATGCAAACATGGCAGATATTATCGCCTGTCCGTTATCCTCTGTCCCCCTTCCGTATATCTTTCCATCCTTTACGACAGGTTCGAAGGGATCGGTGCCCCAATCCTTCAGATCGCCTGCTGGCACCGTATCCATATGGGCAACTATCCATACCGTACCCTTCCCCTTACCGTTCTTCTTAGCAAGGATATTGGGCCTCAGGACCTTCGGGTCATGATCATCAGGGACATCCACTCTTACGATACTGTCATATCCATTCAGATATCCCGTAAGCATATCGGCCCTTTCCCCCTCCCCGTCCCCGCCGTTGATCGGGGCCAGAGCGGGTATCCTGATCATCTCTGACATCACGTCGACCATATCCTCCCGGGACCTGTCGATCATGCTCAGGATGTCCTTGAGTTCCATCGGACTGAGATAGACTGCAGCCAATAATATATTTCCTATCAAAGAAAAGAGATGTTTAAAGGGTTTTCAAGAAATGGTTTATGATCATTCCCTACGGACGATCATGGTGACTGCGTTACCGCCGCCGAGACAAAGGGTACAGAGTCCTGTCTCCTTCTGGCGGTCCTGCAGTGCGTGTACCAGTGTTGTGAGTACACGTGAACCGGAACATCCTATCGGGTGTCCGAGCGCAACGGCTCCGCCGTTTACATTGAATTTCTCATCCGGAACGTTCAGTGCCTTCTTGACAGCGCATGATGCTGTTGCGAATGCCTCGTTGTGCTCAAAGAGATCGATATCATCGATGGTCATTCCCGCTTTCTTCATCACATGCTCCGTGGTTGGTATGGGGGCCTCCATGATCAGCTCAGGTGCAACTCCCCTCTCTCCGTACGCAACAATGCTTGCCATCGGTTTTATGCCGTGTTCCTCTGCCCATGACCTCGATGCCACAACAACTGCGGATGCTCCGTCGCTGAGTTGTGACGAGTTCCCTGCTGTGACGACACCATCTTTCTTGAACACTGGTTTCAGGGATCCGAGCGACTCCATGGTCGTGTCTGCCCTTACTCCCTCATCCACATCAAAGACCGTGTCGCCTTTCCTGGATTTTATTGTGTAGGGGACGATCTCATCCTTGAACTTGCCTGCGGCCTGTGCCGCTGCAGCTTTCTTATGACTGTCGACAGACAGCTGATCCGCCTCTTCCCTTGTGACATTGAACCTCTCGGCGACGATCTCACCGGTGAATCCCATATGTTGATCGTTGAATATATCCCAGAGGCCATCGTGGACCATTGCATCCATCATGACCTGGTCATTCATCTTGAATCCCCATCTGGCACCGTTCACTATGTAAGGAATGTTGCTCATGCTCTCCATTCCTCCGGTTACAATGACATTGTACTCTCCGGCCTTGATCGCGTCTGCCGCGTTCATGGCCGATTTCAGACCGGACCCGCACACATCATTCACTGTGTATGACCCTATCTCCACCGGCAATCCCGCTCCGACCGCGGCCTGTCTTGCAGGGTTCTGTCCCAGACCTGCCGAGACAACATTACCCATTATGCATTCCTCTATGTCCGTAGGGGCAAGGCCTGCTCTGTTGACAGCCTCTCCGACGACCGCTGCTCCGAGTTCGGTGACTTTGATACCGTTGAGCGTCTTTCCGTATTTTCCTATAGGTGTTCTTACCGCGCTGAGAATTACTACTTCTTCCATTGATCTACCTCTTAATAGAATAGGCGTAAGTAAGAAAGAGAGTATATATTGGTGTCGGTGTTCATATACGTCTATTGACGAATTCAACAGGCTGTTCCGATCCCATCCTCTTAAGGGGTTTGGAAAGATGCCTTCTTGCTGCCGTTGGAGGCTCGTACCATCCTTCCCTTATCCAACGAATGGATGGTTCGGTCCTTGGTTCCGTTGAAGATGTGTGACATCTTCTGCAACGGTATCCCTTTCCCTTTCCGACAGATTCCATGGCTCTTCCGCATTCAGGACAGATCGGATTGGATATCTTATCGATACGATCGGCGATACTGATGACCTTCACTTTTTCGGCATTCAGTGTTCTGGGTTCCTCTCTCAATTCCCCCATCACGCCTATGATGTCCCCCTCGGACAGATTATCGAAGAGATAACGGAATTCCTTGGACGGTTCATAGGCTCCGACGGTCACTTCACCATATTTTGTTATGATGTCCGTCATAACATGCCCGCCCGGGATGTGTGCGCTTCTCAACACTTTCCCTTCGACATAATATGATCTGTTCGGTATCAGTTCCGTTGCATCATGTATGATGTGGTCATCGGTACCCTGATTTGTCAGGAATATCATCCAGCGATCGAGTTCTTCGGTCCTTATCATATCC
>JAEXCH010000008.1 GCA_023402275.1 Methanobacteriota archaeon | reverse complement strand
GCCGCCTAAAGGAAATTGAGATATTCCTTCCATGACAGAGGATGAGATACAGGCAGTTATCAGCGTAAGCTATAAACAAACATACCTACAATACAGAAAAAGTCGCACTTTTCAATAAAGGAAAATTTAAAAAAAAAGAAGTGGCTTTACAGCCACGTTTTATCTTTAGGTTTAGTGCTTTATGTCGAAGCCGCAGTCCCTGAGGGTGCTGAGGGCTTTGTCATAGACTTCCAGGTATTCCTGGGTAGGCCTGACGGTCGTGAGATCGTAGCACTCGCGGATCGTCTTTCCCTGCGGGGGATCGACGAATCCCTTCTCGTAGATGGACAGGACCTTTCCGATTATCTCGTTGAGGTCCGATACCTTCATGCCGGCTGCGGTCCTTGCTGCCTCTCCCATGACCCTTGCTTCCATACCTGTGGTCTTGTCCTGTACAACTCCCTTGGCTGCTGCTGAACCAGAGAGGAGTTCTCTTCCGGCTCCGGTATCGTTCATTGCCTGGGTCGCTGTCTCAAGGAGACACATCTCTGTGCAGGGTCCTGCTGCGGGGTAGTACTGGTTGGCGAGCAGGAGATCGGTGTTGGCATCGATGGCTGCTGCTGCGTGTGCTGCTACCTGCAGGGTCTCTTTCGCTGTTGTGACATTCCATCTTATGTGGATGGGTCCGTCCAAGTGGAAGTTGGCGCTGAAGAGAGCGAATGATCCGAGTGTCGTTGCGACATCACAGATCGCGGTCTCCTCGAGTCCTCCGGTGTATCCACCGAATATGGGCATCTGCTCGACCATGATCGTGTCGCCGTTGGTTGTCCATCCGGCGAGCATGTTCAATCCGACCATATCCATCTTCAACTCATTGAGCTGTGAGCACTCGTGTGCATCGGTTATCCTGTGGCCTGCGTTGACCATGTCCGCTGCGAGACGTCCCGCTGTTGACAGGGGAGTCTCTGGTCCCTAAACACCGAGGCCGGGTCTTCCGGCCCTTATACGTGCCTCTTTGGTTGCACGGAGTTCTGCCATTGTAGCGAGAATCTCATAAGGTGTGTTGGTCTTGGCTGGTTTTCCCTCGATCGTGGTCATGACACCGTTGACGAGGTCGTCGATGACAGCTTCCTGAGCATAGGACTGCATGACCTTCACGAATATATCCTCAGATACAGGTGATCCGGTAGGTCCTCCCTGGATTATGGGTTTGACAGGGCTGTTTCCACGCCTTGGGTAGAAGCGGGCGATGTCCCTTCCCTCTCCCAAGATTATCTTGGTTGGCGTTTTCTTGATGCCTTCCCATACTTCCTCTTCTGTCACTTTCATGACACGTCCGAGGTCGGTACAGTAGTATCCTGTCTCTACCAACATCTCAAGTCCTGCATTGAACAGGTTATTGATTGTTTCTTTGTCCTCGGGTATGAACTTGTCCCCGAAGTTGAGTTTGTATTTCTCTTTAAGCTCAGTGAGCTTTGTGGGAACTATTGTGTAGTCCCAATCGCTCTCTGCGACCTTCTTTCCCTTCACGAATCTCTCGTATACATCAGATACTCTGAGTGCTCTTGTTGCTGCCATATTATCACCTGTTGATCAATTCATTGACAAGTTCGATTATCTCGGCTGCTGTTGCGGAGTATCCGTCTGCACCTATCTCGTCACACCAGGATTGACTGCAAGGTGCTCCACCGAATATGCACTTGTAAGGTCCCTCTACTTCTTTGACCGCCTCAACAAGCTCTCTCTGAGCCTCGAGTGTTGTGGTCATAAGTGCGGATCCACCAAGTATTGCTGCCTCGTTGTCCTCTGCTGCATCAAGGAATGCTTGTGCTGATGCATCGGGTCCAAGGTCAATGACGTTGTAACCTGCACCTTTCAACATGGCGCAGCACACGTTCTTTCCGATCTCGTGGATATCTCCTTCTACAGTTCCCATTACTATGGTTCCCCTGAGTGCACCGTCGCCGGCGCTCATCAGGGGTTCGAGGATCTTGATGGCCGCATCCATTGTCTTTGATGCTGCCACAACCTGTGGGAGATAGATCTCTGCTTTATCGAATCTCTCTCCAACGAGTTCCATTCCCTTTCCGAGACCGAGCTCGATTATGTCCTTTATGCTTATTTTTTCCTTTATAGCGGCGTTTGTTGCGTCCTGCGCAAGTTTGACATTCCATGTCTCAACCGCTGTTTTCAGGTCATTGATTATCTCATCCCTGCCCATGTTCTTCCTCCTGTAGTACGCGCTTTGTTCAACTCGATAATAGTTTCACTAGCATCTCGAACGTAGTTTTATTATTACGATTCAAATATTTAATCTTTATCTATAGATTCAGCGGGGACCCAGACATCATATTTAAACATAATGGTTGGATGTATCCGCTCAGTCGTTCTTACATTAAACCTTTACTATTAGATATATTCAAAATTGTTATCCTTCATGCAAACGCATGAAGTGGTTATGGCGGCCTTGCGGCCGCTGAAATTGTTTAAATTTCTGATACCATCTTACGTGCTTTCCACAACGCCACGATACAAAGCCCGATAATGACCACCATGTAGACATATTCGGACTTTGGTATTATGCCGTCCTGGAAGAAGGTAACAACTGTATCCCAGCTGGACATCTCACTCACCTTTCCTTGGTCTTACCTTTCTTTTAAGCTCTTCCAATTGAGCCACTCCTACCGGAGTGATCCTATATTGGGTAAGCAGGCGACCTTGTCTGTATGTTCCCTCTTCATCGATCCTTGCATCAAGCTCGCATATCATTCCTGATGCTGCGACCTCGATCAGATCGAAGTTTAGGCAGTCTCTGTTGTAGTCTGTGGGCATGTTGTACTCATTCTGGAGTTGTTTAACCAGATCACTGTTCCACATTGGACCCTGATCATTCAGTATCTCCAAGATACGGAATTTAAATGGACGTCCTTCCATCATAAGGACTCCTCCTCATCCCCCGTATCTCTTAAACACTGAACACTGTCGGTCTTCTCAGTGAACATTATCAACGTACCTACCGTACACAATATCGCACCTGCGATAAGTGATACTTTGCTTGTCATATCCACCCCTATTGCAGCATCGACACCGATGAACAATATCAGGAATATGACCGCACATATCCCGTACAGACTTCCTATACCTTGACCTCTCCCCACACCTATGAGTGGGAACGATTTGTACCACGTGACATAACAGAAACCAAACGTCAATCCCAGCATCACGAATGACAGCAGTATGACCGGATCTGCAAGCAACTTGAAAGCGTACTCGTAAACTGGGAATGACATCAATGCAAGTGCAGGGATGGCTATTACCCACCATATGACGTTCTCAAGACCAAATCTCAATGTGATGGCGATATCAGGTTCTGAAACATCAAGTCCCTTTCCTGCTACTGCTCCTTCAATACCCCATCCGCACAAGGCCATCAGTCCACCGATGTACCCCACAAGGGATCCGCCGGCCTGTATCTCTGTGATAAGACCTGTTGCATAGATGGTTATGCTACCTATGACTATGATCAATATTCCAGATAACGCTCTTCTGGAAACTTTCTGTCCCAACCATGTCGTTGACAACAATGTTCCAATGACAGGGTATGCCAAAGCTGCTACTGCAGCGAACGCACCGCCGATGTATCCCATCGCGATGAACGAACCCAATATAGCAAGCGGCCCTCCGCAGATGGCTCCAAGCATGTAATATTTCGTGCATGCTCTGAGTTCGACCAAGCTCCTCTTCATCTCAGAGAACTTCGCCTTTCCGAGGTACAAGTTCCATATGAGGTATGCGAGCATGACGAACGCTGCGTTAAGACCAGTTATCAAAATAGCGGCTACGAGGAAAGCAGGATCCTCTCCGATCCTCTCTCCAACAATACCTTGGAACTCCTCTACAATTTCAAAGTTCCAAATGAACGTACCTGGCACATACCAGATACCCCAGAACAGGGCACAGAAGAGAGCCATCATATATCCATATCTGACCCTTTTCTGGTGGTTCAAAATCCTTTGTTCATCTACATCCATTAAATTTTGCCTCCTTGATGTATGGTTAAGTAAGGGGTGTTTCACACCCCTTGTTTATTCAGCCCTTTACGACCGCAGTGAGTTTGTTCACTGCATCGGAGGCATTCTCGGAATAGACATCCGAGCCTATCTCATCAGCCCACTGCTGGGTGACGGGTGCTCCTCCGACGTTCGTGATCAAAGAGTCCCTGATCCCTGCTTTGGTGAGCATCTCCTCAAGGGTCTTCTGATGGACCATTGTGGAGGTCATGAGTGCGGATGTTCCGACACCCATGGGTTTCTGCTCTTCGCAGGCCTTCACGATCTCTTTGAGAGCAACGTCCCTTCCGAGATTGACAACATTGAATCCTGCCACTTTGAGCATGATCGCAACGATGTCCTTTCCGATAGAGTGTATATCTCCCTCGATCGAGCATATCAGGAACTTTCCAAGACCTTCATCGGCCTTTCCGCCCTGTCTCTCGAGTTCGGGGGTGAGTATGTCCATTGCTGCTGTCATGGCTGCTGCTGCCGCCATGATGTGTGGCAAGAACACTTTCTTCTCTTCATAGAGTGTTCCTACCTCGGTCATTCCCTTGGTGAAACCGTTCTCTATGACATACACTATGTCCGCTCCCTCTGCTATGACCCTGTTGGCCACATCAACGGTCTTCTTTGCGTCATACGCTTTGACCGCTGTTCTTGCTTCCTCTGCTAATGTTTCTGCTGACATTGATATCACTCCTCCTGTCTTGCTTTGAAGGCATCATCGGCCTTCTTTACGATCTCGTGCATTTTCTTGAGTTTGTCCTCGGGTATAGGCAGGACCTGGTGGTTCTGCATCACATCGACGACAATGTCGTGAGCAACATCGACCGCAGCCTTTGAACCTGCTGCCTTCCAGTCTCCCAACATGTATCTGTCGAAGATCATTGGGTCTGATGCAAGGTCTATGTTAGCCATCGTGGAGGGGTGAGCGAGGAAGTCATTCCCTACTCCGATCTCCTTTGTTGCTTCAACGGCAAGGGTCTCATCGTTGACGACAACACCCTCCATTGCTTTCTTTTCCATTGCTATGATATCGTTGTCTATTACCAGTTGTTCCATCGAGAACGTCTGTCCGAGCTCAAGCATACCTGATCCGTAGATCGAGTTGGCTCCCGAGAGTGCAGGGAGAAGTGATGTTATCGTCTTCTCGTGCGATGCCTGGGAGTCAGGTACTTTGGCGTCAGTCTACATACCGGCTACGAACACGGGCAGACCGTAGAACTGTCCGAGTTTTGCTACTGCTGCTGATATCACTCCGAGTTCAGGTGAACCCACGGGTGCTGTTCCTCTCTTCAGATCGAAGGTCGTTGTGGAACTTCCGTAGAATACCCTTGCTCCCGGACGTACAAGCTGGCTGAGAACTATTCCTGAAAGGATCTCTGCGCTGTGCGTCACAAGTGTTCCTGCGAGGTACACTGATGATGATCCTCCTGCCATTGCCATACTGAGAACGTTGACCGGTATTCCGTATCTTGCTCCCTTCATTATGACCTGTGCAGCATTGCGGCTCAATTCCAACGGGGATGTCGGACAAACGAGCATTGACATGATAGGCTTGTTGTATGCCTGTTCCTGATCACCATCGTAATATGCAAGGACTATGTCCCTGTAGAACTCGACGTTCTCAGCGACAGGGTCGATGTGGTGGAAGTGCTTGCTTGTGTTCTCTATCGAGATCATGAGCTCGTGAACATCCTCTGCACCCACTCCTGCCCATTCCCTTGCGGAAACGGAGAGTGAGAAATAGCTGAGGTTCTCAGCCCAATCGACGAGCTTTGCGCTCTTTGCAAGGTCCTCTCCTGTGGAGTCCACTGTCTCGTATTTTCCGTCTCCAAGGTAGTTACATACCTGGATACCGGTTCCGAAGTTTGTGAAGTGTACACGTCCCTTGTGTTCCTGTTCGATGGTGTTCTTTTCGTCTCTTCCGTAAAGATAGAACTTTGACGGTGCGGATGCAAGTGCCCTGCGCACAACGCCGGTCGGTATCTTTACCATCTGCGTCTCATAGTTGACAGTACATCCGGCGTCCTCGAAGACCTTTATGGCCTCTGCGTCGGATACCTGTATCCCATAGTTCGCAAGTACGTCCATGGTAGCACGATCGATGGCCTGAATGCCGTCCTCTGTGAAGACGTCAAGTTTCAAACCCTGCATCATGATTTTTCCAGGATATTGGTTTGGTTTCAATTTCTTTCCTCCTATTTTTTAATGGGTTTTGTTAAAGACAGCATCGCTGCTGTCTGTTTGAGAGAGCATCAGCTCTCTGCTGTTTCGAGTGCCTCCTTGTTAGTTCCCTGTGTAAGGAACCAGATGGGTATGAACACCAATAGTATGACCATACCTACCATCACTGGTACCAGTTGGTAGACCTCTATGCTCCAGAAGAACAAACAAGGCAGCAACACGAATAGCTCGTATACCACAAGCACCATCGCAACATACTTCCATCCGCGAGGTGCCGAGAAGGGTCTTTCCAGATCCTTGAAACGGGGGTTCGTCTTGGATTTTACGTATGCGGATAATGCTATGACGTGAGCTATACAGTAAGCGATTCCAGAGGCAGCCAGTATCTCTACGGGGTTACCTATGAAGATCAATACCAGATTGACTAATCCCACAGTCAACATTGCCATGAAGGGCATCCCATGCTTGTTGAGTTTTTTTAAGAAACTTGGTAAGTTACCCTCTTCAGCCATACAATGGAGTGTCCTTGAGGATCCAAGGAATCCTGTCTGGATGATCAAGACCATTGCTGCCATAAGAAGGATCAATGCCACTGACCCGCCTATGTTTCCGAACACTGCTTTTGCGATCGGAACCAGAGTCGCGGTCCCAGCTTCATTTATACCTTCAATACCCAGTGAACCAAAGACGGTCGCTGATACAAAGAAGTATAGGATCAAACATATGAATCCGCAGGCGAACAGTGCTTTTGGCACATCCTTTCCCGGTTCTTTATATTCCGGCCCATAGACCGCAGCGGTCTCCCACGCGCATCCGCTCCATTGAGCCAGACCGAAACAACCCATCAACATCACTATATCAAAGGCACTCCACTCCCATGTAGGGGGAAGCCACTCATTCGTAATGTTGCTGAATTCGAACACTCCTGTGAAGTACGTTGCTCCCAGAATGACCACCAGCGGCACTATTGCCACCAAAGCCAGTATGAGACCTATCGTTGCTCCACCTGACAATCCGCGGGATCCGATTAGGATCATGACCGAGATTATCACTATTCCCAATATTATGTAAACAAATAGTGGGTTAACACCGGCAAGCGGATCGATGAACATTATCAGATAGTTTCCCATCAAGATAGTGAATATGGCCACTACAGGGGTCCATGCGAACCAATATGACCATGCGCAGAACGCACCGATGAATTTACCGATATCGTATTTTTTCGTTCTCTTCTCAGGTGTAAAAACTATCTGAGCACAACCGGGAAGGCCGGTCGCCTTTGGGAAAGTGGTTACCATCTCACCATATGCCGTGTTCTGAAGGAATCCCTGAAGAACACAGACCGTCCACATCAGGATGGAGAATGCCCACAGTATACCTGCGACATCATACAAGGATGGTAGGATCAGCATAGGCACACCAAGTGCTACTATCAGACCCTGTTTCCAGTTGATGGTCCTGGCCAGCTGACCAGTCACCTCTACGTTTTCAGACATAGATGCCACCTCTCTTTAGATCGGGGTTTCGGTGTCGCAGACTATCGTCCACGACACCATTTTAACAGGTTATCACTTCGTCATTTGCCTGAAGATCTCACAGCTGTTGATCTTGATATCGAGAAGTTTCTCGATATTCATCTTAGCTGCTATTCCTCTGGGTGCTCCGGGCACTCCGGTAATGACTCCGATCTTGAGTTCCTCTCTGAGGTCCCTCATTATGTGTTCGTCTGCGATCTCCATGGTGGTGATGCCTAGCTTCTTGGCAACATACTCTTTGGCCGGTCCGACCTTCATGTTCTTGCCGTACTCCATCCTTGCAACGAGGTCACCTGCGGATCTTATACCTCCCATTCCGGAGGCCATGTAGTGGGGGACCGCCATTCCGGCTGTGTCTCCCACTCCGCACTAGATACCGTCTACTTTTGCTACTTCGACCATAGCTTTGTTGCATCTGGTTACTGCATCAAGGGGTGCGGTCTCACACATTGGGATACCGCCAACACCCATTCCCATGTTTGCGTGAACTGGGATTGTGGCTTTGTTCACACATTCCTTTATGAATGTTACTGAACGGCCGAGATTCCATGCGAGGCTCTTGCTGGTGTTCGTGTTCACCACTGCACCGAAGACGTTAGCTCCGGCAGTCTCTGCGAGTTTTACTTGCTCGTGGGGGTATTTACCCGCAACGACCTCTCCTGCATACTCGATCATACCGTGGATACCCATGATGGACTCTCCTGCCATACCTACGTTGATGTAGGCCTCTGGGCATGCTTTCCTTAGAGCTTCCACTCCCCTGAATGTTCCTACTGCATCAGCATCTCCTGCTGACGCTGTGGTATCAAAGTTGAATCCGTCAGCTCCTGCCGCGATCATCCTTGTTGCAACGTACTCGATGTCCCTTGCAAGGTGGTCTGCGGTAAGTTCCGCGGCCTGCATTGCCTCCTCGATCTTGAATTCCCTCATCAGGTCTGCCGGATTTCCGTAAGGTCCATCCGGAGCGTAGTATAGTCCTGCATTGGGCATTGCTCCGTAGAAGT
Organism: Methanobacteriota archaeon; assembly: GCA_023402275.1. Classification (GTDB taxonomy): domain Archaea; phylum Thermoplasmatota; class Thermoplasmata; order Methanomassiliicoccales; family Methanomethylophilaceae; genus Methanoplasma. The sequence continues at coordinate 15,788 of JAEXCH010000008.1, read as the reverse complement.
ACGGAGCAATGATCTCATTCTGGATCTCTTCCATGGTCTGCATCTCGTTCGAGATGACAGGCTTGACCGGCTTAATGCTGTAGTCTGCATGAGCAAGCTCAAAGGTGTCTGCACCGAGAGCCCTCTCGTGTAGAAGTGCTGATTCCATTCTTCCAACGTCAACACCGTTACCACTGTTTCCATTGTCACCGGTGAAATCGAGCTGACCGATATCGTATGTGAGTACGACCTCGTTCCCGGGCTCCACACCGACTATCCTGTTCTTGTCCGATATTATGTCCAAGAGCATATCTATGTCATTCGCGGTCAGAACAGGTATTCCGCCCATGTCTGCTGCATCTGCGATACCAGCGTTCAGATCCTCAAGGATCTGCTCTTTTGTCATGGTGACCCTTTTTCCGTCACCCATTCTTGTATAAAATTCTGCCATTACATCGCCTCAGCTGCTTATCGCTTTCGCCTTGTTGGTGGTCTCGCTTGCGGATTCTCCGTAGATGTCCGCTCCGATCTTGTCAGCATATGCCTGTGTGACCGGTGCTCCTCCAACCATTACGATTACTTTGTCACGAATGCCCTCAGCTTTGAGCATCTCAATGACCATCCAGAAGGACGTCATCGATATTCTGAAGAATGAAGGACTTAGAGATAAGGTAATCGTAATGGTCGGAGGAGCACCGGTCACACAGGCATACGCTGACAAGATCGGAGCGGACATCTACGGAGAATCCGCAAGCGAGACCACCAACAAGGCGAAGACCATGGTCAATTGAGGGAACACAATGGCAGAATTCTATACAAGAATGGGTGACGGAAAAAGGGTCACCATGACCAAAGAACAGATATTGGAAGACATACACGCAGGCTGTGCTGACGCGGCGGATATGGGTGGTATACCCGAACTTACCGCAGACGATATAGATATGCTTCTGGAGATAATCGCAAATAAGAACAGGGTCGTCGGTGTGGAGCCCGGGAACGAGGTCGTACTCACATACGATATCGGTCAGCTCGACTTCACCGGTGACAACGGAAACAGCGGTAACGGTGTGGATGTCGGAAGGTTAGAGTCAGCACTTCTTCATGAGAGAGCATTGGGCTCAGACACATTTGAATTAGCACATGCTGATTATAGCATTAAACCGGTCAAGCCTGTCATCTCGAACGAGATGCAGACCATGGAAGAGATCCAGAACGAGATCATCGCACCGTACTTCTACGGCGCAATGCCCAACGCAGGACTATACTACGCTCCGGACGGACCATATGGGAATCCGGCAGACCTGATGAGGGAGTTCAAGATCGATGAGGCAATGCAGGCGGCTGAGCTCACAGCGGACCACCTTGCAAGGGACATCGAGTACGTTGCAACAAGGATGATCGCAGCAGGAGCTGACGGTTTCAACTTCGATACAACCGGATCCGCCGGTGATGCTGATGCAGTAGGAACATTCAGAGGAGTGGAAGCTCTCAGGAAAGCATGCCCGGATGCATACATAAACCTTGGAATGGCAGGGGAATCCGTCATGGGTATCCACGGATCAATAGAATACGCCGGAGAAGTAGTGGCAGGACTCTATCCTCACCAGCAGGTAAAACTTGCAGAGAAGGCCGGAGCTAACGTCTTCGGTGCAGTGGTCAACACGAACACCAGCAAGAGTCTCGCATGGAATCTCGGACGTTCAGTAACATTCATAAAGGAATGTTCCAAAACCGCTACCATCCCCATCCACGCAAACATGGGAATGGGTGTTGGCGGTATACCAATGTGCGAGACCGCACCTCTCGATGCGGTCACAAGATGCAACAAAGCTATGGTGGAGATCGCCAAAGTGGACGGTATCTAGTGCGGAGTGGGAGACACAGCCGGAATGGCGGTCCCCCACTACATAGCATCAGGAATGGGAGGTATAAGATCCGCAGGTGACCTCGTTGCAAGGATGGAGTACGGCAAGAACATGAAAGTGGGCAAAGCCAAAGAATATGTCGCCAAGAAGCTGGGGATATCCACACTTGACATTGCGGACGAACACATAATGAGGGACCTCAGAGAGGAACTCAAGATCGGAGTCATTACCGGAGTGCCCGGAGCACCCAGAGGTATTGCAGCTAAGATGAATATCGAGAAACTCCTCGATATCAAGATCAACAGCTGTGAGATCTTCAGGCAAATGACCAAATGAATTTCCATGCCGCACCTCTCATTCTTGGAACAAGATCCGGAATGAGAGGTCGGTCACTAAACCCTTTAGTTAAAACCCATTAATAGGAGAATAACAAATGAAACCAAACCAGTATCCTGGAAAGAATATGTTGCAAGGTGTCGAATTGAACCTTCTGTCACAAGACGCGATAGAGGCCATCGACAGGGCAACAATGGATGTACTGTACACTTACGGTGTACAGGTATCAGATGAAGAAGGCCTCCAACTCTTCAAAGAGGCCGGTTGCGACGTGGATTTCGATACACAGATGGTCAAGATACCGGAAGGGGTCGTGCGCAAGGCATTGATGACAGCACCTTCCAAATTCTACATCTATGGGAGAGAGGAGCACCGCACAGTTGCGCAGGAATGCAAAGGACGTGTCCACTACATCTGTTTCGGAACCGGTATCCAGATGTGTAATTACTTAGGAGATGGAAAGTACGAGACCGTCGATTCAACAGAGGCCGATCTGGAGAAGTGTGCAAAACTCTGTGATTGGGCAGACGGTATCAGCTACTTCGCATTGTCTGTCTCATCAAGGGATTGGGCAGGCATCGGAGCAGAGGATGTCCACGAGATGTATACTGCGATAACGAACACCACAAAGCACTTCCACCACATCGACCCTGTTGCAGAGAATGTTGAACACTACAGGGACATGGTAAGAGCATACTACCACGGCAATGAGAAACTCGCTAGGGAAAAACCAATAATGTCCATGCTTGTGTGCCCTACCAGTCCTCTGGAGATCAGCCACAACGCTGCACAGGTCATAATCAAGGGGGCAAGATACGGAATCCCGGTCAACGTTCTCAGTATGGCAATGGCAGGAGGATCATCATCAGTGTACCTCGCAGGAACACTGGTCACGCACAATGCGGAGATCCTTGCAGGACTTGTGTTGAGTCAGATAGCCTGTCCCGGTGCAAGGGCATGGTACGGAAGCTCAACAACGACATTCGACCTCAAGCACGGTACCGCACCTGTGGGATCCCCAGAGTTGGGATTGATCAGTGCGGCAGTTGCCAAACTCGGGCAGTTCTACGGTATGCCCGTTTATGTTGCCGGTATGTAGACCGATGCCAAGATACCTGATTCCCAGGCAGCGCATGAGAAGACGTTGACATCCATCTTCCCAGCACTTGCAGGGGCCAACACGATATACGGATCAGGTATGTTGGAGCTCGGACAGACGTTCTCGATGGAACAACTGGTACTGGATAACGATATAATCCTAATGGAGAAGAAAGCAATGGAAGGCATCGTTGTCAACGATGAGACATTGGCGATCGAGGCCATCAAACAGATCGGTGTTGGGAATGATTTCCTTGCACATCCCTCCACCATGGAGAACATTGAGTTGCCGTCGGACCCCATGATCTTCGACAGATATATGATCGGAGATTGGAAATCAGCAGGATCGAAGAGCGCAGTTGATGTTGCGCACGAGATAGTCCTCGATGTCATGCAGAACCACGTTGTCAAACCAATAGATGACGATGTGCTCGAGGTAATGAAAGAGATAGTCAAGAAAGCAGACGAAGAATTCAATAAGAGAAAAGAGGAGATGTAATAATGTCATTGGAATCACTTCAACAAGAGGCAATACAGGCAGTTTTGTCATATGATGCAAAGAAATCGGTCGATGTAGCCAACAGAGCGATCGAAGAGGGCGTGGATCTCATTGAACTTATTAACGGCGGATTCACCAAGGTGATGACCGACGTGGGTAAGTTGTATGAGGACAAGAAGATATTCCTCCCCCATCTCATGGCTGCAGCAGCCGCCATGACAGCAGGAATGGATATACTGACACCGGTGCTGGAGGCACAGGGCGGAAAGGCCGATGAAGGTCTCGGAAAGTTCCTGATATGTTCGATCGAAGGAGATATACACTCTATCGGAAAGGACATAGTCGCGATCATGCTCAAAGTAGGAGGGTTCAACGTCGTCAACCTCGGAAGGGACGTTGCTCTGAAAGAGATAGTGAAAGCATGTGAGGAAGAGAAACCCATGGGAGTGGGGACATCCGCACTCATGACCTCCACAATGGTCCATCAGAAGACCCTTGAGGAGATGTTAAAGAAAGCAGGGATCAGGGACTCTTTGATCACGAATGTCGGCGGGGCACCTGTGACACAGCAATGGGCAGACGAGATAGGCGCAGATGTCTATTCCGAGAACGCATCCGATGCCGTTAACAGACTGACCTCGGTCGTCAAAGGCTGAAACCATAGGGGTTTTAACGCCCCGATTTCCTCCTCCTTTTTATTTTTATGATCGATTATTCATCTGGCTATACTATCTAAATATGTTTTTATAAAAAGTTTTCAGCACATTATTTAAACTGAATTTCTTTTTAAGGTAAATCTTTTAATATCAATATCAGCTCTTAATGAACATGGTTGCACCAAGAGCTCTGGACATCTACGAATCATTCGATCGGTTCACCTCTGGAAAGAAGGTAAGAGAGGATACGTGGGACTATGTTACGGTACCTACGAATGCCTTAGCTATGAAAGAGAAATACAATATCAATTTTGATGACCTGATAATCCCCGAGGACGAAGATCTTTCTGACAGATTGTTCCTTGCAGGGCTTGAGATGCTTGCATGCACAGGATTCTATAATACGAACCTTGGAAGAGCATTATCAGTATCAGAGGATGAGATCATAGAGGGGATAAAGAAGGCCCCTAAGAAGGTAAAGCTCGGAAGAGGCAATGAAAGGGTCAGCTGCAAAGCTAGAAGGGGAAACTCAAAAAGAAAACCCATAATCCAAGGAGGTCCCACAGGTGCACCAGTGTCCGAGGAGATCTTCCCTAACATGATGCAAAGCTATGCTCAGGAAGCGGCCGTGGATACATTGGTCAGCGGAGTGCTGAACACTGTCAGCGGGAGACCGGCCACCACAAACACCCCATGGGAGATCAAAGCGACACTTGCCGAGATAAGATACGTCAGGGAAGCCTGCAGCATGGTTGGAAGACCCGGTATGGGAATATAGGGTCCGGAGACCCCTCTGTCCGCAGCGGGAAGGTTATCCTCGGATCTTTCGGAATACGGTCTTAGGTCATACGATGCCCATGAGGTATCGCAACTGAATGAATTGAAGATAGACAACAGCGGAATGAACATGATCGCAGGATGGGCCACCGCTGACGATATCATAATGATGGAACAGATGCCCATATTCGGCGGGTATTCCGGAGGAGTGGAAGAGACCGCGATATGTGATGTCGCAACGATGTTGGGTTCTTTCGCACTATTTGACTGCGACATACATTTGGATGGTCCAATCCACATAAGATGGGGAACGACCACAACAAGGGAGACGCTGCAGATCGCGGCCCACGCGGCAGCCGCTTTGGATAGGAACACGGACCTCCTGCTCGCCAACCAATACTACACGATGGCAGGACCATGCACCGAGATGTGCCTTCTTGAGGTCGCTGCTCAGTCTATAACTGATACAGCATCAGGAAGGGAACTTGTCTCCGGATCCGCATCATCGAAGGGTGTGGTGAAGGATAAGACCACAGGAATGGAGGCCAGGATGATAGGAGAGGCCGCATCCGCTGCGGCCGGAATGGAGATATCCGAGGTCAACAGGATATTGGAGAATATCGTCTCAACATACCGCGATAATTATTCCAAACCGCCCACAGGAAAGCGTTTCCAAGACTGTTATGATGTAAAAGAAATTAAGCCTACAGATGAATACTTGGATGTCTATGACAGGGCGCTGAGGACACTCAGCAGATGCGGGATAGATGTCTGAAGGTGTGAAATGACGGAATATTGTATTGCATTGGATATTGGTACCAGTGGGTTGAGGGCACAGATATTGGACATGGGAACAGGCGAAACTATTGCCACATCAATAACCCCGCGTCATCCCATACCCGGAATGAATGTCATCGACCATGTCAACTTCGCCATAACATCCGGGCCCGATGTGGCCACCGGTCTGATAATAAAAGCGGCCAACCAGCTGTTCGAGTCGTTCGGTGTGGACCTATCCCTAGTGAAGAAGGTAGCTGTATGCGGTAACCCGTTCCAATTGTCGCTTTTTCAGAATATAGAGATAAGGGACCTGGCATACGCCGGGAAGAACGCTCTTGAATCGATGGGAGTGGTATCTCCTCCCAGGGATGGGGATATAGTGAAAGCATCAGATCTGGGATTGTTAGGCATGCCCGATGCGGATGTTCTTATACCACCTGCGGTCACGCATGAGATAGGTGCGGATGCGATCGCAATGCTTCTTATAACTGATGTTCTTGAATCCAAGGAACCGTGCTTGGTAGTGGATTATGGTACTAATGCTGAGATGGCATTGGTCGTCAACGGCAACATATACACCGGATCCGCAGCAGCAGGACCGGCATTGGAGGGTCAGCAGATAGAAAAGGGAATGCTGGCCTCACCGGGAGCGATAGCCGATGTGGACATCTTGGATGATGGTTGGGAATGCACGGTCCTCAATGATTCTATGGAGGATACCCCGGGAGATACCGTGGATCCGTTGACCGGTAAGACGGTCAACAAAGGAAAGATGCACGGCAAGGCCAAAGGGATAACCGGGACCGGGGTCGTAGCATCGATATACTGCGGTATCGAGACCGGGATGATCCAACCCCCTATGATCGAAAGTCCGGACGGTGCATTGCACCTTCAAGATGGTGTGAACATATACTCCAGGGATGTGGATGAGGCAGGTAAGGCAATAGGTGCCCTCCGCGCAGGGTTCCTGACTCTGCTTCTCGAAGCAGGCATGTGGACGGACGACATCAAATTGGCATACATGTCAGGCGCATCCGGATTGTACGTTGATGCGAAGAAGGCATTGAAGATAGGTATGGTAGTTCCAGGCGCGGAAAGGATAGTACAATTCGGGAACACATCCATAGAACTTGCAAGAAGGCTTGCAATGGGAAAGGTAAGCATCGAGAGTCTCAGGGAATTCGCAAAACGTCTTAGGGCCACACACTGCATGTTCGCAACCGCAAAGGCATTCAAGGACATCTATTCCATAGAGTATTCTCTGTGGTCACAGGGGATGCCGGCATCCGAATACAATAACATGATGGATGTCTACGGACTCCCGCATATACCTGAGCCTACATCCGATCCGGAGGTCAAGAGGGTATCGGCTACGGACCTTCCCGACACTGAGGGAAGGAAGATAACGATGCTCAAGGACTCCGGGACCATATTGTCCGGAGAGGTCGAGGGTTGCATTCAATGTGAGAACTGTGTCGAAGAATGTCCAGAGGATGCAATAACGATCGTATCTGAGGGCGGTAAGATATACGGAAGGATCATGTCTGATAGATGTGCCGGAACAGCGTGCAGGAGATGCGAGAGGATATGTCCGGAAAGTGTTCTGAGAATAACGCCTTTCAAAATGGCCTGATCATCTCTTGCATTCGGTCTCACCCTCGCCGGGTTTACATGTGAGTTCCACACCGACTATTCCGACAACAATCAAAGCAGCGAATATCAGTCTCATCGGGGCTATGGATTCTCCAAAGAGTATTATCCCCATGACTATGCTGCCTATCGCACCCACTCCAACCCAGACAGCGTAACCTCCACCAACTGGAAGTCCCCTTTTCATACCGGAGTTCAGGAAGTATACGCTGAGGAATATGAACACCAACGTAACTATGGTCCACGGGATGTTACTGAATCCGTCCGACATCTTCATGGACAATGCCCAAACCGTTTCGAAGACCCCTCCTACCAATATCCATATCCAAGGCGTCATATCACACACCTCCCAAAGCAAGACCTACAGAACCTATGACTATCAGGAAAATGAAGAACATGCGCATCCTCTCGACCAGTTCCTTGTATAGGAATACCCCAAGGACAACTGCGCCGATGGCCCCGATCCCTGTCCATACTGCATATGCTGTTCCGACAGGTATCTCCCTCATTGCCAGAGAAAGGAAGAATGGGCTGGCAATAACCAAAATGGCCGTTATTATGGTCCATGGGATGTTCTTGAAGTTCTCCGATTTCTTCATGGCCAATACCCAGGCGGGCTCAAGCAGTCCCCCGATGATAAGCCAAACATAAGCCATTAAACTGAACATAATGCTCTTCTTCCTGAGTTCCTGATATCCTGAATCGTTTAATACAGTTTTTATATAATATAGTATTAATAGTTTTTTATAGCTGTCAATTACTATATAGTTAATGTTAAATATAAAATCAACAAATTAAGTAGATACAATAGACACTATTATATAGTAACATTACAATCGATATTTCGCTGAGATTACTGTATACCCATACAGTGATTGAAACTAGATCCTCCCCGTAGAGGATCAACCTCGTTTGACAATCAACCGAGGAACCTGTCCGCCAACGGGCGTTCTACTCCTCCTCCTTATCGATTAGATGAGGCGGACAGGGACCAACATATTCTTATTATTTTGTTTCAGGTCCATACCGAATCGATCAATAAACCCAGATATTCATAGGAGTATTATATTAGATTCAACATTAACCCAATTGCATAGTTGATGGAACGGGGGACGGTCTGGGACCGGTAGGCCTCTAAAGCCGAACTAGCGGGGTTCGATTCCCCGGTCTCTCGCCATTATAATGTCGGTGGTGATGATATCAATGTAGGTTTCACTGACTCACAGATACAGAAATTAAGGGAATTCGGGGATGATCCCCGAGATTCCTCAACATTTGAAAGTTCTGAAGATAGAGACAAAGCGTTCTCAAAATTAATGTCCGATCTTGTATCGATGAACGAGAGATCCATAAAGGGTATGATAGAAAAGCCCTCAAGACACTATCTTACACAACTGGAATCAGATATCTCCAAGGTTCTGATATCGAAAGGATTCATAGAGGTCAGAACACCATCCATAATCTCCGCGGCAGCATTGGAGAAGATGACCATCACACCTGACCATCCTTTGTACAAACAGGTGTTCTTCATCGATAAGAAGAGATGCTTGCGCCCTATGCTCGCGCCGAATCTCTACTACGTGATGAGGAAACTGAGGGACCACACCGACGGGCCGGTGAAGATATTCGAGATAGGTTCCTGTTTCAGGAAGGAATCTCACAGCGGTGCTCACCTCGAGGAGTTCACAATGCTGAATCTTGTGGAGATGGGTCCGGACAGGGATGCTACGGAAGCCTTGAAAGAATACATTGATGACGTCATGAAGGTGACAGGTCTGGAGTACACCCTATCAAGGGAAGAATCCGACGTTTACAAAGAAACGCTCGATGTAATGATAGGGGATACCGAAGTATCCTCCGGGGCCGTAGGTCCGCATATCCTCGATCCGGCACATGATGTCCATGAGCCGTGGAGCGGTGTCGGGTTCGGATTGGAAAGATTACTTATGCTAATGAATGAGAAAGGCAGCGTAAAGAAGACAGGAAGGAGCCTGAGCTATCTTAACGGTGCCAAGATAAACTGAAGGTGTACAATTGAGTATCATAGATACGATTGAGAGGGTAAAGGGGAATAACAATGCGACCGTCGATGATGTGGTCGAACTCCTCTCGGTGAAAGGTGAGAAAGATATCTCCGATCTATTCTCGGCAGCAAGGTCCGTAAGGGACAGTAGATTCGGCGACAAGGTGTTCATCTACGGATTCGTTTACTTTTCCACATATTGCAGGAACAACTGCGCGTTCTGTTACTTCAGAAGGACGAACGAGCTAGACCGTTACAGGAAGAACGAGGATGAGGTATTGGCGCTATCAGGAAGTCTGAAAGATGCCGGAATAAACCTTGTCGATCTGACCATGGGTGAGGATCCAGTAATGAGGGCGGATGGATACAAGGAGTTCCTGAACATAGTCGAGAGGGTAAGGAATGAGATAGACATCTCGATAATGGTATCCCCCGGTGCTATGCCCAAGGATATATTCCCGAAGTTCAGAGACGCGGGGGCAGACTGGTTCGCATGTTATCAGGAGACATACAACAGAGAGCTATTCGCAAAACTCAGGTTGGAACAGGACTTTGACTACAGGATCGATCAGAGGGTGTGGGCAAGGGGATCGGGACTACTGACAGAGGATGGCATAATGGTCGGTCTCGGAGAAACGATGAAGGACAGGGCAGAAGCTATATTCAGGATGGGGGAGCTTGGATGCCAGCAGGTCAGAGCTATGACGTTCGTTCCTCAAAAGGGAACCCCTATGGAGAACATGGAGCCCACAAAGACCATTGATGAACTGATATCGATCGCGGTCATGAGGCTGCTGTATCCCGACAAACTGATCCCCGCTACCCTTGATGTGGAAGGTATAGCAGGTCTGAAGACAAGGTTGGATGCAGGAGCTAATGTGATAACATCCATTGTCCCACCAAATAAGAACTTGGCAGGTGTGGCCCAGCATGAACTCGATATAGAGAATGGCAACAGGTCCGTTCATCACGTAATGGAATTGCTGGATGAGATGGGCAGGAGAGTGGCCACCAATACAGAGTATGTCAGCCTCCTTAACGATATGAAAAGGAAGATATGATGAGGATAGGCATAATCGGCGGTGCACTTCAGGGAATGGAGGCTGTATTCCTTTCAAAGAAAGCGGGGTTCGAGACCCTGGTGATAGATAGGAAGGAGGATGCACCTGCAATATCATTGGCAGATTCCTATGAGGTCTTCGATATATCCGAAGGCGGATCCAGAACATTGGAGGCCCTTCAGGATTGTGATGTCGTTCTTCCTGCATTCGAGGAAATGGATGCTCTGATAGCTCTCGATAGAATGATGAAGGGATCAGAGATCCCTTTCCTTTTCGATATGGATTCATACAGGATATCATCATCAAAGGAAAGGTCCAATGAGATAATGCGTGAACTGGATGTCCCTCTTCCAATACCTTGGCCGGAATGCGGTTATCCCGCAATTGTGAAACCGTCCTCTCAAAGCGGCAGCGTAGGGGTTTCCGCCGTCAACAACGAGATGGAATTGGAAAAGGCGATATCAGAGGTCAAGGATCTGAATGATGTGCCCATTATCCAAGAGTTCGTGTCAGGGAAGAGCGTATCGATAGAGGTGATCGGTGATGGAAAGGATTCCAGATCATACTTCACGACAGAGGTGATACTGAATGACAATTATGACTGCAAGATGGTCCTTTGCGAACCCAATGTGATCCCAAAGGAATATGACTATATCTTCAAAAGGATCGGAGAGGACATTGCCAGCGGAATCGATCTGAAAGCACTGATGGATGTCGAAGCCATATACACAAAAAAAGGTCTCAGGGTACTTGAGATAGATGCCCGCATTCCCAGTCAGACCCCCGCTGCGGTCTGGGCCGCAACTGATGTCAATCTTCTTGAAGAGATGGTATTCTCTGCGTTGGGCAAGGAAACATCAAAGGTCAGCAGGAACGAATGCTCTGCATATGAGCACTATTTGATCCGAGACGGGAATCTAATGACATGCGGGGAGAAGGAATTCGGAAGGATAAGGGATCCAAGATTCGATGACAGATTCTTTGGTGCCGATGAGGCCATAACCGATTATGATCCAAACAAGAACGAGTGGAGAGCCACGATAATGACCAAGGGAAAAAGTCCCTCTGATGTACTCGAGAGAAGAAAACAATTCATACGGGAAGTAATGGATGAATGCGGTCTTGATGAGTACATAGACAGATCACCAAGGATGATATGATGACAAGACTCACAGACGATATGGTAAAGGACATAATCGTTTCTCTGGATGGTACGAATGAGATGTTGATGTCCCTCACCGGAATGAGCACTTTGGAGTTGGCATGCGATGCCATAGGTCTAACACCGGACATGCTAGATCTCAAGGATCTCAAGGTAGGAGTGGTACCGATAACTTCGGGTCTTGGGATAATAAAGAAATTCTCAGAATCGGTCACAGAGATAGTAAGGAAACTCGGTATGGATGCATTCGTGACAGATGCGGCAGATGTAACAGGAATAACCGAGGCATTGTATGATGGTGCAGAGATGATATTCATGGCGGACGATGTCCAGTTCATAGCTCTTAATACCACGAACGGAGAGTTCTCCAACAATTCATTCTCTACGGCCGCTGGCTATGTATCTGCATTGAAAGGTGCTGCAGATGGTCTTGAAGGAAAGGATGTGCTTGTCCTCGGCGCAGGAAGGGTCGGGAGCATTGCAGCTGAACTGATGACCTCGATAGGTGCTAACGTGACCGTATACGATGTCGATATTGAAAAAGCACGATCATTATCGATCAGCACAGGCTCAAAAATGGCCACAGATATCTGTTCGGCTTTGTCCGAGCACATGTTGGTATTCAATGCCGCTCCAGCCATGATAGACGGAAGGTGTATCAAAGAAGGTTCGATCATATCGTCCCCGGGAATACCTTATCCATTCGATGAGGAAGGGGAGAGGAGGGCCAAAGCGATAATCCACGATCCGTTGGACATAGGCACTGCGGTAATGGCAATACAATGTGCTTCGTTCTCCAGAACTATCTGAAACAGATATATACAGAGATGTTCTGGAATATGACATGAAGGCAATGTTGATCAATGGGTCCCCGCGCAAGAACGGAAACACATCCGAACTTGTAAGAATATTCAACGATAGGATCGAAGACAAGGTCGATATCGATACAATCTCCATATTCGAAATGGACATAAAGGGATGTACGAACTGCGGTGCATGTCAAAAGAACGTTCTTGTATCGCACTGTACTGTGAAGGACGATATGTCATCCCTTTATGACATGTTCATAGGGTCCGATCTGATAATCCTTGCAAGTCCGATATACATGTGGCAGATGACCCCTTGTACACTGGCATTCTTGAACAGACTTCATTGCCTGTGCCAATCAAGTGATTTCAAGTATAATGAGATGGCCGGTAAGAAGATGATCCTCCTCCTGACAATGGGTGCAGAGAAGGAAGTGGCGGATTTCGCCGTTAATGGAATGAAGGAGTTCTGTGAGTTCTTCTCCATTGATTATCTGGGAGATGTAAGAGCGGAATTCGCCGATAAGGATAAGATATCCATGGGCGAATACGATGATCAGATCGATGATGTTATCGCAGTTCTCGATCAATCGTAACTGCGGTTATCTGTGACATGCTGTGCCTTGCCCTCGAATCTCTTCAGGGTCCCCGGCAGCACAAGTCTGACGTTGGTCTTGATGTTCAGGACGCTCTTCAGCCTCTCCTCTACATGTCTCGCCATTCTTCCCAACTCCACCATATCGTCTGTTAGCGATGATTCGTTGAGTTCCACCTCTACGACCATATCATCCATGTAGTTAGCGTTCTCCAGAGTGATATGGTAGAATGTACTGAGGTATGGTATCTCTCCGATGACGCTCTCTATCTGCGATGGGAACACATTGATCCCTCTCACAACAAGCATGTCGTCGGTCCTTCCAGATATCCTCATCAAACGGGGGTGGGTCCTTCCGCATTCGCATGGTTCCCAGTCAAGGGCGGAGATGTCCCCGATCCTGTATCTTATCACTGGGAATGCTTCCTTCTGGAGCATAGTAACGACCAATTCCCCTCTTTCGCCGTCCGCACATGGGTCACCGTTCTTATCCAGCACTTCCATGTAGCATATGTCTGCCCAAACGTGTATCCCGTTCTGTTTCTCGCATTCCAGGAATGACGGACCATAGAACTCACTGGCCCCATAACAATTGTGAACACGTATTCCTGTACGGGCCTGGAGTTTAGTCCTCATGCTCTCTGACCAAGGTTCTCCTCCGGCTATGGCGAGTTTCATTCCTGTATCCTTTCTCATATCAACACCCATACTGTCGCATACATCGGCAATATGGAAAAGATATGACGGTGTTCCGGCGAAGGCAGTGACAGGGAGGTCCCTCATCAACTGTATCTGACGGTCCGTGTTGCCTGTCCCCGTCGGAAGAACGGTGGCACCGATCTTCTCTGCGGCATAATGGACCCCGAGCCCTCCTGTGAACAGTCCGTATCCGTGGCAGTTCTGCATCATATCCTTGTCGGTCATTCCGAATGACACCATGCCTCTTGCTAGGGATTCCGCCCAATCGTCAAGGTCCTTCTCCGTGTATCCTACAATGGTGGGTTTACCTGTGGTACCCGATGAGACATGCACCCTGACCAGATCCTGATACGGTTTGACGAACAGACGATCGGGGTAATTGTCCCTAAGGTCGGACTTGACCATGAACGGCATCTTTCTGAATGATTCGAGATCCGTGATATCTTCAGGCAATATCCCGGAGGCTTTCATCCTCTCGTGAATGAATGGAGATGAGTCATACATGTTGCGGACCTGTTTTCTCAGAAGGCTCAGTTGAAGCTTCTCAAGCTCCGCACGCGGCATTGTCTCGATCTCTTTGTTCCAGAAGGTCATGGTATCACTTGGTCGTGCTATTCGTTGTCACGGTGTGAGGTAGAGGTTACTTATATATTTACCTGAAAGACGGATCACTGAAGTATTATCGAACCGACTATCCTCAGTTTCCCGCCCTCAAGGTACATCATTATACCTTTGTCACCGGGTTTGTGTATGATGTCGGAATCCAGTTCTATGTTCAGATCCGGAGAACGGAAATCCCCCTGGTCGGAAACCGATGTTATCCTGCATGGGACCATCTGCATCCAGTGTCCCATATGGACCACCATACCCTCTTTCAATGCGGAAGGCCAATATTTCACCAATGTTGCTTTTCCGGAAACGTTCTTGGTCATTTTAATGGAGGGGTCGGTAGTGAGTACATAACCCCTGTCGAGGTCCTCGGAATCTATTCCCCTCAATGCCAATCCGACATGGTCCCCCTTGACACAATCATCAGCATCTATGTCATGCTTCTGTATGGATTTGAGGACGATCTCCTTCTTCAGAGGGAGGACCTGCATCTTATCATGTTTCCTGAAATGTCCGTCTATGACTGATCCCAGAACCACTGTTCCAACCCCTTTCACGTTGAAATGGCTGTCCACAGGACATGAACCACATGTTCCGTCCCCTGCTTTCCTGCCCTCATTCTGAGCCAGGTCCAGGAGGTCCTCTCTCATCTTAACGTGATCCTCTTCGATGTAGGTGTATCCTTCAAGCGATGTTCCTGCGATCAAGGGGGCAAGCTGTTCCGGTTGTATGAAGTTCCTTAGTATGATCCAACCCTTACCTATTCCGAAGGTATCAGTCATAACAATGGATTCCCCGAGGAATGAGTCTATCTTATCAACAACAAGTATTGCGAATTCCGACATTCCCAAAGAATAGAACAACGATGATAGTTTCTCAGGATATTTGGACGGTTCTATGAGCGTCACGGAATCATTCCCTCTCTTTATCTCAAAGAAGGTCATATCCGTGACAGTACCCTTCTTGCCTATCTTATCGGCAAGGTCCTTTGCGCATAGAACAGCAACATTAAGGTTGCCCATGTTCAGATCTCCGATCTCTTGATCAGTCTTATCCCTGCTTCCGTCAGTACCTTTACGGCCTTCTCAGCATCATCTACCCTTACGAACAGGGATTCAAAATCCTTTCCGCTGTATGCGTATCCGTAATCTATGTTGATCCCAGCCCTTCCGAGTACATCCGCTGCATCGAAC